>DATJZN010000028.1:0-54507 GCA_035499075.1 Myxococcota bacterium
CGAAGTCGGCGATGCTCGTGACCTTGCCCTTGATCTTGGAGCCGACGGGGTACTTGCGCGGCACCTCGTCCCACGGGTTCGGCTGCAGCTGCTTCAGGCCCAGCGAGAACTTCTCGCTCTCGGTGTCGACCTTCAGCACCACCGCCTCGAGCTCGTCGCCCTTCTTGAACAGCTCCTTGGGGTCGCGGATCTTCTGCGTCCAGGAGATGTCGGAGACGTGGATCAAGCCATCGATCCCGTCCTCGATCCCGACGAACACGCCGAAGTTCGTCACGTTGCGCACCACGCCGCGCACCTTCGTGCCGGGCGGGTAGCGCTCCTCGAGCAGGCTCCATGGGTTGGGCTCGGTCTGCTTCATGCCGAGCGAGATCTTCCGGTTCTGCGGGTCGACCTCGAGCACGAGCACGTCGACCTCGTCGCCGATCGCGACCACCTTCGACGGGTGCTTCACGCGCTTGGTCCAGCTCATCTCACTGATGTGGATGAGCCCCTCGATGCCGGGCTCGAGCTCGACGAACGCGCCGTAGTCTGCGAGCGATACGACCTTGCCGCGGATGCGCAGGCCGATCGGGTAGCGGTCGCCGATCGAGATCCACGGGTCGGGCTGCGTCTGTTTCAGTCCCAGCGAGACGCGTTCCGTCTCGGGGTCGAACTTCAACACGCGCACGCGCACCTGATCGCCGACCTGGAACACCTCGCTCGGGTGCGAGATGCGCCCCCACGACATGTCCGTGATGTGGAGCAGGCCGTCGATGCCGCCCAGATCGATGAACGCGCCGTAATCGGTGATGTTCTTGACGATGCCCTCGACGACGAGGCCTTCCTTCAAAATCTCGAGCGTCTTCTGGCGCAGGGACTGGCGCTCGGTCTCGAGCAGCGCGCGGCGCGACAGCACGATGTTCCCGCGCCGCTTGTTGAACTTGATGATCTTGAACTTGTGAGGCTCGCCGATCATGCGGTCCAGGTTGCGCACGGGCCGCAGGTCGACCTGCGAGCCGGGCAGGAATGCCTTCACGCCCTTCAGGTTCACCGACAGGCCGCCCTTCACGCGGCCGTTGATCATGCCCTCGACCACTTCCGAGTTGTCGTAGGCGCTCTGCAGATGGTCCCAGACGCGCAGTCGGTCGGCCTTCTCCTTGGAGAGGACGATCACGCCGTCTTCGTTCTCGGACTGCTCGACGAGAACTTCGACTCTCTGGCCGACCTGGATGCGCGCGACGCCGTCTTCGTCGGCGAATTCCCAGGTAGCGATCATTCCTTCGGATTTGCACCCGACGTCGACCAACACGTGGTCGGGGTCGACGGAGAGCACGGTGCCGGAGACGACCTGCCCTTCCTTGACGAGTGACTGGCTGCTCTCGAAGAGCTCCGCAAAGGATTCTTCGGAGGTGGGGGTGGGGGTTTGCGATTGGGCTGACATTACCTGCGTCGTTCTCCTGTGGCGTTCGTTCGCTGTCGTCGGTCGAGTGCACTCGCGCGCTCGAACCCCTGCGCGAGCACCCGCTCGAGCTCGGTCCGATCCCCGCGTTCCAATACTTCCAGGATGCCCCCGAGATTCTTCGAAAAGCGCGCTGCCTCTTCGGCCACGCGCTTGCGATTCATGAGCAAGATCTCGCACCAGAGCTTGGGGTTGGAGCGCGCGATGCGGATGAAATCTCGCAGGCCCGGACCCGCCAGCTCGAGTCTCTCGTCCCCGGGGAGCCCCAGCGCGTAGGCAAACGCAACGGCGTGAGGCAGATGCGAGAGCGCGGCCGCGATGGCGTCGTGCTCCTCGGGCGACTTCCGAACCGTGAAGGCCCCGAGACACTGCCAGAAATCCTCAATGCGGTCCACCACATAAGGGGCCTCTCCGCCGGAGAGCGCCAGAATGCAGGGCGCGCCCGCGAAGAGCTCGGGATCGGCCGCCGCGAAGCCCGGCGCGTGGCTGCCCGTCATGGGGTGGGCGCCGACGCACAGATCGGGTCGCGGCAGGTGCCGGCGCGCCAGCTCCGCCACCGGCCCCTTCACGCTGGCCAGGTCGGTCAGGAGCGTCTCCGGACCCAGGTGCGGGGCGGCGGCGAGGAAGACCTCCTCCATGGCCTCGAGGGGGACGGCGAACACGACCAGGTCGGCCCAGGCGGCCGCTTCGGCCAACGAGACGAGCGGAACGGGTCCCGCGCGGTCGAGGGCGGGGTCGACGCCCCGCACCTCGCGGGCGATCCCGCGGCGCAGCGCGCCCAGGGCGACGGACCCGCCCATCAGGCCCAGGCCGATCACGGCCAGGCGCTCGAGCCGAGGTCGGGTCAACGCCCCAGCTCGTCGGCCAGCGCCTTCAGGAAGCGCTCGTTCTCCTCGCGCGTGCCGACCGACACCCGCAGGTGGGTCTTCATGCCGAAGCCGCCCAGCGGCCGGGTGATCACGCCGTGGCGGAGGAGCTGCTCCTGCAGGGAGTCCGCGTTCGCGCCGACCTCCACGAGCACGAAGTTCGCGTCGGTGTTCGCGAACGAGAGCCCGAGCTGGCGCAGCCCGGTCTCGAGCTGGGCGATGCCGGCGTGGGTCAGCTCGCGGATCCGATCCGTGTGCGCGGTGTCGGCGAGTGCGGCCGCAGCGGCGACCTGCGCCAGGCTGTTCACGATGAACGGGTGGCGAGCGCGCTCGAGGAACTCGATCAGCTCGCGGTCCGCGATCGCGTAGCCGATCCGCAGCCCGGCGAGCGCGTGCGACTTCGAGAACGTGCGCAGCACGACGAGCGTCTGGCGCTCGCGGAGCATGCGCACGCTGTCGGGGTAGTCGGACCGGCGCACGAACTCGACGTACGCCTCGTCGGCGGCGAGCACGACGCGCTCGGGCAGCTCGCGCACGAGCCGCGCGAAGTCGGCGGCGCCGATCGACGTGCCCGTGGGATTGTTCGGGTTCGCGAGCAGGAGCAGTCGCGTGCGCGGAGTCACCGCGGCGAGCAGGGCCGAGACGTCGGCGCGGAACTCGCGATCGAGCTGCACCTGCACGGGCGTCGCGCCCGCGCCGCGCGTCATGATCGGATACATCGCGAAGCTCGGCCAAGGGAACAGCGCCTCGTCGCCGGGCGCGAGGAAGCACTTGGCGAGCAGCTCCAGGATGCCGTCCGAGCCGCCCGCGAAACAGAGCTGATCCTTGGCTACACCGAGCTGTGTCGCCAGCCGGTCGCGCAGCACGAAGCACGTGTCGTCCGGGTAGCGGTTCAGGCTCTCCACCGCGGCGAAGATCGCCTCGACGGCGCGGCGCGACGGACCCAGCGGGCTCTCGTTCGAGGCGAGCTTCACGGCGCTCGAGATGCCGAGCTCGCGCTCGAGCTCCTCGACCGGCTTGCCCGGCACGTACGGCGCGAGATCGCGGATGTGCGGGTTGACCAGGTCGCGCAGCTTCACCGCTTCACCTCGGCCTCGGGGTAGCTGCCGAGCACCTTCACGAAGTCGCAGCGCGGCCGCAGCTCGGCGATGGCGCTCGCGACCTTCGCGTCGTCGACGTGGCCTTCGAAGTCGCAGAAGAACACGTACTCCCAGGCGCGCACGCGCGTGGGCCGCGACTCGATGCGCGTCAGGTTCACGGCGTGGTCGTGGAAGGGCTCGAGCGCCTTGTAGAGGGCGCCGACCTGGTCGCGCCTGATCGAGAACAGGATCGACGTGATGTCGCGCGAGCTGCGCCGCGGCGCCTGGCGCGCGATGACGAGGAACCGCGTCGTGTTGTCCGCGCGGTCCTCGATGCCGGAGTGCACCACGCGCAGGCCGTACAGCCCGGCGGCGACGGGGCTCGCGATGGCCGCGATCTCCTCGTTGCGCGCGGCGAGCTCGGCCGCCTGCGCGGTCGAGTGCGTGGTCTGCTGCGGCGTGTTCGGCAGGTTGAGCTCGAGCCACGCGCGGCACTGCGCGAGCGCCTGCGGGTGCGAGTGCACGGCGCGAATCGCGCGCAGCTCGCCGCTCTTCGACAACAGGTCGTGGTGGATCGGCACGTGGATCTCGGCCGCGATCGTGAGCGGCGAGTCGACCAGGAGGTCGAGCGTGTGCGAGACCACGCCCTCGTTCGAGTTCTCGATCGGCACGACGCCGAACTCCGCGGCGCCGGTCTCGACCTGCTCGAAGATCGCGTCGGTGGTCGCGGCGGGGCGGAGATCGGCCATCTGGCCGAACTGCTGGATCGCGGCCTGGTGCGTGTACGTCGCCTGCGGGCCGAGGAACGCGACCGACACACCGCGCTGGAGGGCGATCGACGCCGAGATGATCTCGCGGAACACCTTGCGCACGGCGCTGCGCGGGAACGGCCCCGTGGCGGCGCGCTCGAGCCGCTCGAAGATCTCGAGCTCGCGCCCCGGCACGAACGGCGTCGCGCCGTCCGCCGCCTTGCGGCGGCCGATCTCGTTCGTGCGCGCGGTGCGCTCGTTCAGGAGCTCGAGCAGGCGCGAGTCGATCGCGTCGATCTCGTCACGCAGCCGCGCGAGCACCTTCTCGCTGTCGTCGGGGTCGCTCAAAGCGGGCGCGACTATACCGCGTTTTCCTTTGTGAAACGATGCTTTAGACTCCCGCGCGTGAAGCGCGATGCCGAGCTCGCGTGCGCGGCGGCCTTCGCGGCGCTCGGCCTCCTGTTGCTCTGGCCCGTGCTCGACGGCGGCTTCTTCGCCGACGACTGGGAGCTGTGGCTCGCGCACCCGGCGCAGCACCTCGCCAGCGCATTCGGCGAGGTGCGGCCGTTCGGCACGTACCGGCCGATCCAGCTCGCGTTGGTCGCGGGCTCGCAAGCGCTCTGGCCCGGCACGACCGTGCCCGTGCACGTATTGAACCTGGCGCTGCACGTCGCGCTCTGCGTGGGGATCGCGCGCGCGCTCGCGGGCTTCGGCGCGCCGCTCGCGGGAGCCGTGCTCGGCGGGACGTACGCGGCGGTGTCGCAGCTCGCCGCGTCCGCCGTCGGCGGGAACGACACGATCTCGCTCACGCTGGGAACGTGGGCGGGCTTCGGCGCGCTCGCGTGCCTGCGGCCGTTCGAGCCCGAGCGGAAGGCGCGGCCCGCGCTCGCCGCGCTCTCGTTCGCCGTGGCGCTCTTCGCGAAGGAGAGCTCGGTCGGCTTCCTGCCGCTCCTCGCCGCGGCGGCGTGGTGGCGCTGGGGGCGCGGCTCGCGCGATCTACACCGTTTGGTGTCGTGGCTCGGCGCGTTCTGCGCCATCACGGCGGTCTATCTCGCCGTCCGCCACCGCGCCGGCGGCGCCGCACCCGACTTGCTGAACAATCGCTTCGTCCACCTCGGCCCGCACATGCTCGGCAACGCGGCGCTGCTCGGCTTCGCGGCCGTGGTGCCGGTGTCGACGACGCGCGTCTACCTGGGCGCGCTGGCGCACCGCTGGCTCTGGCCCGCCGCGGGAGCGCTCTCCGCGTTCGCGTGGCTCGCATTCGCGGTGTGGGGCATGCGGCGCGCGGGCCGGCTCGCGCTGCTCGGGGCGTTTGCGGCGGCGGCACTGGTGCTGTTCGTGCCCGTGCTGCCGCTGGTACACGTGTCGGAGCTCTACGCGTACGGCGCGCTGCCGCTCGCAGCGCTCGCGTTCGGCTGGAGCTCCGGCGCGCTCTTGCAGCGCGGCTCGCGCGCGGAGCGCGCCGCCGCCCTCGCCTTCGCGCTGTTCGTGCTCGCGGCGAACGCGTGGGCGGCGCGCGAGGACGCGCTCGGCATGGCGAAGAGCGGCCGGGAGGCGGCGGCGCTCATGCCCCAGCTCGTGGAAGAGCTCCGCGCGCTCCCGCCCGACGGCACCGCGGTGCTCGTCGACCCGCCGCTCGACGTGCCGAACTACTCGGTGTTCCAGGTGAGCGGCTTCCGCGGCGTGCTCGTGTCGCGACAGGCGGCGCGCGAGCTGTCGGGGCGCAGCGACGTCGATCTCGTCGGGCTCGCGCCCGGCGAGCCGCGGCCCGAGCCGTGCTCGGGCTGCGTGTTCTTCGAGCTCGCGTCCGGCAACCGCATCGCGCCGATGCCGTAGACTGGCGCGCGATGGCGCAGAACGGGCTCCTCGTGGGACTCACGGGCGGGATCGGCACGGGCAAGACGCGCGTGGCCGACCTGCTCGCGTCGCTCGGCGCGGCGGTCGAGTGCTCGGACAAGATCGTACGCGAGCTGCAGGCGGGCGGCGGCGCCGTGCTGCGTGCGATCGCCGAAGCGTTCGGGCCCGAGTACCTGACGCCGGACGGCGAGCTCGACCGCGCGAAGCTCGGCAAGAAGGTGTTCGCCGACGCGCAGGCGCGCATGCGGCTCAACGCGCTCGTGCACCCGCTCGTCACCGCCGAGCTGCAGCGCCGCGTGGCCGCGCACCGCGCGAAGGGCACGGCGGTCATCGTGGTCGACATCCCGCTGCTGCTCGAGGGCCGGAAGGCGGGCGTCGGCACGGGCGCGGTGCTGCCGTTCGACGTGATCGCGCTGGTCTACTCCTCGCCCGAGCAGCAGCTCGAGCGCGTCACGGTTCGCGACGCGCTGTCGGCCGACGACGCGCGCGCGCGCATCGCCGCGCAGCTGCCGATCGACGAGAAGCGCGCGCTCGCGGACGTGGTGATCGACAACACCGGCGCGTGGGAAGCGACCGAGAAGCAGGTGCGCGAGCTCTACGCGCTCTGGTCGCGGCGCGGCTAGCGTCGCGCGGCACGCACCGCCGCCGCCAGCTCGGCCACGAACTCGCGCGCGGAGCGCACGGCCTCGTCCCGGCTGCGGGCCGCGCCGATCCTCGACACGAGCGCACTGCCGACGATCACGCCGTCGGCGAGCCGTGCGACCTCGGCGGCCTGTTCGGGCGTCGACACGCCGAAGCCGACACCGATCGGTGTGGACGTGACGCGGCGGATGCGCCCCACCAGGTGCGCCAGGTCCGGCGGCAGTGCGGCGCGCGAGCCGGTGACGCCCGTGACCGAGACGCAGTAGACGAAGCCGCGGCTGGCGGCCGCGATGCGGACCACGCGCTCGGGCGTGCTGGTCGGCGCCACCATCAGCACGCGGTGCACGCCTGCTTCGGCGCACGCGCGCGACAGCACGCCGGTCTCCTCGTGTGGGGTGTCGGCGACGATCAGCCCGTCGGCGCCCGACGCCGCGGCGTCCTTCGCGAGCCGCTCTTCGCCGTGCGCGAGCACGTTGTTCAGGTAGCCCATGAGCACGAGCGGCACCTGGGTCACGCCGCGCACGCGCCGCACCAGCTCGAGGACCTGCGTCAGGCTCGTGTGGTGGCGCAGCGAACGCTGCGACGCCGCCTGGATCGTCGGCCCTTCGCCGATGGGATCGCTGTGCGGAAAGCCGAGCTCGATCACGTCCGCGCCCGCGGCAGCGAGCTCGGGCACGAGCTCCGCGGTGGTCTCGAGGTCGGGATCGCCCCCGGTGACGAACACCACGAGCGCGGCGCGCTGCTCCGCGCGCGCGCGCGCGAACGCGGCGTCGAGCCGGTTCACGCGCCGCTCCGCGCGAGCAGCGCCTTCGCCTCGGCCGCGTCCTTGTCGCCGCGGCCCGACAGGTTCACCACTACGAGCGCGCCGCGCGGCAGCTCGGCCGCGCGCTTCCGCAGTGCGCCGATCGCATGCGCGGACTCGAACGCAGGGATGATCCCTTCCGTGCGCGCGAGCCAGACGAACGAGTCGAGCGCCTCGGCGTCGGTGACGGGCACGTACTCGGCGCGGCCGCTGTCCTTGAAGAACGAGTGCTCGGGGCCGACTCCCGGGTAATCGAGCCCGGCCGAGATCGAGTGCGCTTCGAAGATCTGCCCCTCGTCGTCTTGCAGGACGTACGAGAAGCTGCCGTGCAGAGCGCCGGGACTTCCCGCCGAGAGCGACGCACCCTGCCGCCCCGAGCCCGGGCCGTCGCCGCCCGCCTCGGCGCCGAGCATACGCACTTCGGTGTCGGCGTAGAAAGGCGCGAACAGGCCGAGCGCGTTGCTGCCGCCGCCGACGCACGCCACGAGCAGCTCGGGCAGCCGGCCCTCCGCGGCGGTGATCTGCGCGCGCACCTCCTCGCCGATCACGGCCTGCAGGTCGCGCACGAGCGCGGGGTACGGGTGCGGGCCGGCGGTCGAGCCGATCAGGTAGTACGTGCCGCGGACGTGGGTGGCCCAATCGCGCAGCGCCTCGTTCATGGCGTCCTTGAGCGTGCGGCTGCCCGACTTCACGGGGTGAACGCGCGCGCCGAGGAGCTCCATGCGGAACACGTTCAGCGCCTGGCGCCGCGTGTCCTCCTCGCCCATGTAGACATCGCACTCGAGGCCGTAGCGAGCGCATGCAGTGGCCGTGGCGACCCCGTGCTGGCCGGCGCCCGTCTCCGCGATGACGCGCCGCTTGCCCATGCGCCGCGCGATGAGCGCCTGGCCGATGGCATTGTTGATCTTGTGCGAGCCCGTATGCGCCAGATCTTCGCGCTTCAGGTACACGCGCACGCCGAGCTCGGCGCTGGCGCGTGCCGCGAAGTAGAGCGGCGTCGGCCGGCCCGCGTACGTGCCGCGCTCGGCCGCGAGCTCGGCCCAGAACGCCGGGTCGTCGCGCAGCACGTCCCAAGCGGCGGCCAGCTCCTCGACTGCGGGCACGAGCGTCTCCGGCACGTACCGGCCGCCGAAGCGGCCGAAGCGGCCCGCGGCGTCCGGGCGCGTACGCCGCGGCTCCGCGGCGCGCACGGCCGCGACGAACGCGGCCAGCTTGGCGCGGTCCTTCCGCCCGGGTGCGAGCTCGAGGCTCGAGGACGCATCGACACCGTACGGTGACGCCTGCCGGATCGCCTCGGCCACGTTGTCGGGGCCGAGCCCCCCGCTGATCCACACGCGCCGGCCGCGCCCGACGAGCGCGCGCGCCAGAGCCCAGTCCCACGTGCGGCCGCTGCCGCCGCCGCTCGGGTGGTCGACCAGGAGCTCGACGCCGGGATGGCGCTCGGCCTCGCGCTCCAGACTCGCGTCGCCGCGCAGCACCTGGAGCACCGGGAAGCCGAGCGCGGCACCGTACTCGGGCGGCTCGGCGCCGTGGAGCTGCACGACGTCGAGCGGCACTTCGTTGGCGATGCGCTCGACCTCCTCCCGCGGCGCGTCCTGGAACACGCCGACGCGCACCGCGCGGCCGGCCGCGAGCGCGGCGATCTCGCGCGCTGCCGCGAGCTCGACCCGGCGCGGGGAGCGCGCCGCGAAGATCATGCCGAGCGCGTCCGCGCCCGCATCGAGGGCCGCCTCGGCGTCGCCGCGGTTCGTGAGCCCGCAGATCTTCACGCGCGTCACGCCGCACCTCGCAGCCGGCGCAGCGCCGCGCCGGGATCGGGCTCGCGCATGAGCGCCTCGCCGATCAGGAACGCCGCCGCGCCGTCGCGCGCCAGCGCGCGCAGGACCTCGGGCGAATCGAGCCCGCTCTCCGACACCACCGTGCATCCGGCGGCAAGCGGCAGGAGCGCGCGGGTCACGCCGACGTCGGTCTTGAAGTCGCGCAGGTCGCGGTTGTTCACGCCCAAGAGGTCCGCACCTGCCGCGAGCGCGCGCTCGAGCTCGCGCTCGTCGTGCACCTCGACGAGCGCGTCGAGCCCGAGCTCGCGCGCACACGCCAGCAGCTCGCCGAGCAGGCGGTCGTCGAGCGCCGCGACGATGAGGAGCGCCGCGTCCGCGCCCGCAGCGCGCGCTTCGACCAGCTGCAACGGGTCGATCGTGAAGTCCTTGCGCAGCACGGGCAGCGCGCACGCCGCGCGCGCTGCGCGCAGGTCGGCGAGCTCGCCACGGAAGAAGTCGCGGTCGGTCAGCACGGACAGCGCGGCCGCGCCTGCGGCCGCGTACGCGCGCGCGATCGCCCCGGGCTCGGCGCCCGCTCGGATCTCGCCGCGCGAAGGCGACGCGCGCTTGAACTCGGCGACGACGCGCGGCGCGGCGCCGGTGCGCACCGCGCGGGCGAAGCCGCGCGGCGGCTCGGCCTGCGCCGCGCGCGCCTCGAGCTCGGCCCTGCCGGGCTTCGCGCGGAGCGCGACGACCTCTTCGCGCTTCCGTTCGAGGATGCGATCCAACACCGTCATGTGTCGCCCCGCGAGAACTCGACCAGGCGCTCGAGCACCACGCGCGCGCGGCCACTCTCCAGGCTCTCGGCCGCGAGCTTCACGCCGTCGCGCAGCTCGCGCGCCCGCTCGGCCGCGCACAGCGCCGCGCCGGCGTTGAGCAGCACCGCGTCGCGCTTCGGTCCGGGCTCGTTCGCGAGCACGCGCCGCGCGATGCGCGCGTTCTCCGCGGCGTCGCCACCGGCCAGCGCCGCGACGTCGGCGCGCGGGAACAGCTCGCCCGGCTCGAGCGCGAAGCGCTCGACCTGCGCCCCGCGCCGCGCCACCACGTGGACGCGCGCACCGAGCGAGAGCTCGTCGAGGCCGTCTTCGGAGTGGACGACCCACGCGTGCTCGGCGCCGAGCTCGGCGAGGGCCTGAGCCATGGGCTCGAGCTGGGCGGCGTGCGCCACGCCCACCAGCTGCCGGCGCGGCCGCACCGGGTTCGTGAGCGGCCCGAGGCCGTTGAACAGCGTGCGGACGCCGAGCGCGGCGCGCACGGCCGCGACGCGCGCCATGGCCGGGTGACACGCGCGTGCGTAGAGGAAGCCGAAGCCGACTTCGTGCACGGCGCGCGCCATCCGCTCGGGCGGCGCGTCGATGCCGACGCCGAGCGCTTCCAGCAGCTCGGCGCTGCCGCAGCGGCTCGAAGCGGCGCGGTTGCCGTGTTTCGCGACGGGCACGCCCGCGCCGGCCACCACGAGCCCGGCGATCGTCGACAGGTTGATCGTGCCCGCGCCGTCCCCGCCCGTGCCGCACGTGTCGACCGCGTTCGCGGGCGCCGCGGGCAGCGGCAGCGCGAGCTCCCGCATCGCGAGCGCCGCGCCGATCACCTCGTCGAGCGTCTCGCCGCGCGTGCGCAGCGCCGCGAGGAACGCCGCGATCACGGCGTCGGCGACCTCGCCCGACACGATCGTGTGTACGATCGCGCGCATCTCGTCGCGCGAGAAGCGCTCGCCGGCGAGCGCGCGTTCGAGCACGGCGCGCATCAGGCCGCGCGCGCGCGCGCTCCGCGCGCCAGGCGCAGGAAGTTCGCGAGCAGCGCCTTTCCCTGCAGGGTCAGGATCGACTCGGGATGGAACTGCACGCCGTACACCGGCAGCTCGCGGTGGCGCAGCCCCATGATCTCGCCGTCGTCGGTCTCGGCCGTCACGACGAGCGAGTCCGGCAGGCCTTCGCGCGCCACCGCCAGCGAGTGGTAGCGCGTCGCCTCGAACGGGTTCTCGAGGCCCGCGAAGACGTCGGTCGAGCCGTGGCGGATGCGCGAGGTCTTCCCGTGCATGAGCGTCTTCGCGTGCACCACGCGCCCGCCGTACGCCGCGCCGATCGACTGGTGGCCCAGGCAGACGCCCAGGATCGGCAGCTTGCCGCCCCAACGCAAGATGGCGTCGACGCTGATGCCCGCCTCGTTCGGCGTGCAGGGACCCGGCGAGATGACCACGGCTTCGGCGCCGCGGCGGCCGACTTCCTCGACCGGGATCTCGTCGTTGCGCACCACGTCGGACACCGCGCCGAGCTCGCCGAGATACTGCACGAGGTTGTAGGTGAACGAGTCGTAGTTGTCGATCACGAGCAGCTTCACCGCGCGCCCCCCGCGAGCGCGATCGCGCGCAAGAGCGCGCCCGCCTTGTGCAGCGTCTCCTGGTACTCCGTCTCGGGCACGGAGTCGGCCACGATGCCGCCGCCCGCCTGCACGTAGAGCTTGCCGTCCTTCGCCAGCATGGTGCGCAGCGCGATGCACGTGTCCATGTTGCCGTGGTAGTCGAAGTAGCCCACGCAGCCCGCGTACAGGCCGCGCCGCTCGGGCTCGACCTCTTCGATGATCTCCATGGCGCGAACCTTCGGCGCACCCGACACCGTGCCCGCCGGGAACGTGGCCCGCAGCAGGTCGACGGCGTCCTTGTCCGCGCGCAGGCGCCCGCGCACGTTCGACACGATGTGCATCACGTGCGAGTAGCGCTCGACGGTCTCGAACTCGTCGACGACGACGGAGCCGATCTCCGCTACGCGCCCGACGTCGTTGCGGCCCAGGTCGACGAGCATCACGTGCTCCGCGAGCTCCTTCGGGTCGGCGAGCAGGCGCTTCTCGATCGCCTTGTCCTCTTCGGGCGTCGCGCCACGCGGCGCCGTGCCCGCGAGCGGGCGCAGCTCGATCACGCCATCGGTGAGCCGCACGTGGATCTCCGGCGACGAGCCGAGCACCACGTGGTCGCCGCAGCGCATGAAGAACAAGTACGGCGACGGGTTCAGGAGCCGCAGCTCGCGATAGATCGCGAGCGGATCGCACTCCGCGCGCAGCGTCATCCGCTGCGACGGCACCACCTGGAAGATGTCGCCAGCGTGGATGTACTCCTTGCAGCGCTTCACCATCTCGACGAAGCGCTCGCGCGACACGTTCGAGACCGGCTCGAGCGCAGCGGAGCTCGCCGCCGGCGGCGCGGGCCGCGGCGCCGGCGCCGCCAGCGCCGCTTCGACGCGGTCGAGCGCGCGCACGCCGCGCTCGTACGCGGCCTCGGCGGCCTCGCCCGGCGCGAGCTCGACGTCGTGGATGATCGCCAGTCGTTCGCGCAGCCGGTCGTGCACGAGCACCGTCTCGGGGAACACGAACCAGCAGTCGGGCACGCCGAGGGGATCGGGATTGCGCTCGGGCAGGCGCTCGACGTAGCGGACCCAGTCGTAGGACACGTAGCCGACGGCGCCGCCCGAGAAGCGCGGCAGGTCCGGCACCGACGCGGGCCGCAGCTCGGCGAGCAGGCGGCGGAGGTGGTCGAGCGGATCCTCGCTGCGATCCGACGCGAGACGGTGTAGCTCGCGCCGTCCGCCGCGCTCGATCTCGACGACGCCGTCGCGCGCCGTGAACAGGGCGCGCGCGCCCAGGCCGATGAAGCTGTAGCGACCCCAGTGCTCGCCGCCCTCGTTTGACTCGAACAGGAACGCGTGGCGGTGGTCGTCGACCTTCAGGAAGACCGCGAGCGCGGTGTCGAGGTCGCTTACGACCTCGCGGACGAGCGGGACGGCGCGCGCACGGACAGCCAGCTGTTTGAAGCTCTCGAGGTCCGGGCGGACCATGGCGCCACCGCTTTCATGGCGCGGGACTTTCTCACAGCGCTCCCCCGCCGTCAACGCCGCGCGGTCACGGGTAGCCCATCGGACCGCGCCCGCGCAGGTCGAGGTCGGAGAGCCGGGCCTGGTCGCCCATGCCCGTGAGCCGGAACTGGAAGCTGACGCTCGTATCGTTCGTGCGTGCCGTCTTCTCGATCTCGAACAGGAGATCCCAGCACTTGCACGTCGAGCGGATGACGGTGCCGACGCGCCCGCCGTCGGCGCCGCCGCTCTCCAGGGATTTGTAGCCCTCGGCGAAGAGCTCGAGCCAGCTCGTCGCGACGACGTACGACTGCAGGTTCACCTGGTCGATCTTGTTGGCGGGCTCGCGCGAGCCGGAGAACTCGGGCCCGCGCGCGAGGAAGCCCTCGAACACCTGGACGGGGTCGCGGTTGTAGCGGTAGCCGATGCGGACGTTGCTGCCCGAATCGGACGCCCACCCCACGCCCATCCGCAGGTCCTCCAGGTGGTTCTTCTCCGGGTCGTAGCCGCCGTCGAAGTTGATGTCGATGTTCTGCGACGGCCGGAAGTCCGCTTCCGCGAACACGCGCGTGAACGCGCGCTGGACCCAGTCGTAGCCGGTGCCGAAGTTGAACGTGCCGTAGAGCCGCGGCGGCGAGCCTTCCGCGCGGCCAGGGCCGTACAGGCGGTTCGACACCTGCAGCTGCAGGAGCCGCGCGTCGGGCACGCGGTCGCTCGGGTCGTCGGTGACGAGGCGGATGTCTTCGTCGATGAGCCCCGGCTCGATCCGCGCGGGCTCGGGGATGAAGAGCGGGTTGTCGCTCTGGTTCGGCGCGAACACGCCCGCGAAGGCGATGCGCGGCTCGATCACGTGCGACAGCGGCAAGGTGCCGAGCACGAAGTTGCGCCCGAAGTCGGCGCGCGCGTCGCCGCGGACCGTGAACATGGTGCGCGACGCGTCGGACTCCACGTCGGGGAAGTAGAGGGTCTCGCGCAGGCCGCTCTCGACGAAGGCCTGCACGATCCCGAGATGCATCGGCAGCTCGACCTTCGGGTAGAAGTCGAGTCGGTTGCCCGCGTCGGCGAGGAGCTCGCCTTCCTCGAACACGCCGTCGCCCTCGGTATGCGTCTCGGCGGCCGGGTTGTTGAAGTCGTCGAGGTTCGCGTCGACCTTCGAGCTGAACTGGCCCGAGGCCTGCGGCTCGCCCGCGTTGAATCGGCCGTCGGTACCCGTGTCGAAGAACTGCCCCTTCACGGGTGCGAAGCCGAACAGCGTCTTCTTCTGGCCCCCGTTCTGGGTGAAATCGGTGTAGCGCGTCGTGATCGACGCGGCGATCGGCAGCCCGAACAGCTGGCGCGGCACCACGGCGGCGCGCAGATCGGGCAGCTGTTGCAGCAGGAACTGGTCGCGGTCGAGGTCGTTCGGGCTCTGCAGATCGTTGTCCACGGCCAGCATCCCGGACGCGAAGATCCCGAGCTTGCTCGTGTCGATCCACGCCGCCGACTCCAGCGTGCGCTGGTGCTGCAGGTCACGGCCGAGCATGCGCGGGAAGTCGAACGCCATGTCGTTGTCGCTGAGCGACATCAGGTCGACGCCCACGTCGGTGCCGTCTTCGAGCAGCTGCTGATGGCGCCACCAGTAAGCCCAGCGATTCGGGCTGAAGAACTCGTCGGTCGAGTTCTGCACGGCGCGATCGTTCGGCAGCACGGACGCGCCGGCCTTGCCCGACGACGTCTCCGTCAGATACTCGACGGTCGAAGTCGTCTGGAAGCCGCGCCGGCTGACCCACTGCGGCGTCAGCATGAGGCTGATGTTGTCGGCGACGTTCCAGAAGAACGGGAGATCGATCTCCGAGCCGTTGCGCCTCGTGTGCTTGTACGACGGCAGGAGGAAGCCGGTCTGCTTCTCGCTCTTCACCGGAAACGTCGCCCAGGGCGTGTAGAAGATCGGAATGCCGAACGCCTTGAACCACAGGTCGTGGCCCGTGGCATAGCCGGGCAGCTCGACGTCGGCCTCCTTCGCCTGGATCTCCCACGGCCGGCGCGACGAGTCGGGCGGACAGCGGCAGCTCGAGAACGTGCCGTTCTCGATGCGGTACGTGTCGATTCCGGTGCGCTGGATGACCTCGCCGCGGACCGCCACGCCCGGCTGCGGGTTGTCGAGCGTGCCGTTCATGCCGACGGACACGGTCGAGTTCATGTCGATCGCCATGAACTGCGCGCGCACCGTGTTCTGTGCGTCCACCACGACGACGTTGCCCGACGCGACCCCCGTGCGCGTGGTGCCGTTGAAGAGCGCCCAATCCGACGTGAGCGTGCGACCGTCGGCTTGCACGATCTTCACGTTGCCCGTCGCCTCGTAGAGGTCGCGCTCCTTGTCGTAGTGCACGACGTCGGCGGTCAGCACGAAATCCGGCGCGGGCTCGACGGGCTTCTGCTCGGTGGGCGGCGGCGGCTTCGTCGGCTGCGCCTCCTGCGCGAGCGCGCTCGCCGCGAGCAGCAGCGCGCTCGCGGCAATGAGCGCTCCGAGGCGAAGCATCGCGCACTTCTACCCCGCGGTGGCGCGGAAGAGCAAGCGCCGTCGCGCGGATCAGGCGGACTTCTGCGCGACGGATGCGAGCTCGTCCGGCTCGAGCACGGTGAGCTGGTCGTCGACCAGGCCGACGAGGCGGCGGTCGAGCAGCTCCTGCAGGCACAAGTAGGCCTGGCGGATGGGCAGATGCGAGGCCGCAGCCAGATCCATGAGCCGCCCGCGCACCGGCGTGGGCACTTCCCCTGGGATCCGCCGCGCGAGCACGGCGCGCGCGAGCGCCGCAAGCGAGCGAGCGTCCTGGCGCACGGTGCTGCGCGGCGGCTCGTTGTCGAGCGGCACGGCTTCGGCGCTCGCTTCTTCGCGCGCATTGCCGACTCGCTCGGCCAGCGCGGCGATCAGGCGAAACGAGAACTCGGCGTTCTCGCGCACCAGCACGTTCAGCAGCGACACGTCGAGCGCGAGCACGCTGGTCGCGCCTTCGGCTTCCGCGCGCACGGGCGACGCCCGCCCGAGGATGGCCGGCGCTTCGCCGAACATGTCACCCGGGCCGAGCAGGTAGGGCGCCTCACCTTCGTTCACGTGGACGAGGACGTTCCCGCTGCGCACGATGTACAGCACGCGCTCGCGGGAGCCGCGCTCCACGATGGTCTGGCCCTTCGTGTAGCGCTGCTCGATGTCCTCGGGTTTCATCCAGGAAGGCCTCGGCGCACGGGGAAGCTTTCGGCCTTGGAATCGACGCGCGCGCCGTCCTCCTTGAGCTAGGGCTGCTTGTGGCGCGCCAGTACGGCGCGAAGCTGCTCGCGATCGTGGAAGCCCGACTCGAGGCGCTCGAGCACCTTGCCGTCCGGCGAGAGCACGACGTGGAACGGAAAGGCATCGGCGCCGTAGCGGCCTGCGAGGTCACTGTCGCCGAGCGCGACCGGGTAGCGGACGTCGCGCTCCTTCAGCCAGTCGCCGAGTGCCTCGGCCGTGAGCGAGTCGACCGATACCGCGAGGATCCTCGTGTTCGTGCCGTCCAGCTCGTGAGACACGGCGTTCAGCTCGGGAATCTCGAGCACGCAGGGGGGACACCACGTCGCCCAGAAGTCGACGAGCACGGTTTTGCCCCGCAGCGACGCGAGCGTCACCGTGCCACCGCCGACCAGCGGCAGCTCGAAGTCGGGCGCAACGTCGCTCACGAGCGGAGTCTCCCGCTCGCCGCACGACAGCGCCGCGAAGAGCGCGGCGGCGAGTGCCAGCCTTCTCACCGCCACCCTCCAGTCACTCGTAGTTCTGGTCTCCGGTGCGATCCAGCGCGTGCTCCTTGCCCACGAAGAGGAGCGGCTGATTGAAGGTGAGATTTTCGGGCGTGACGACGTAGTCGCCGCGCACGGCGGGCTCGATGATCTCGCGCGGCACGTCCGTGCGCCCACCCGTCAGCGCCCACGCGAGGCCACCCGTGAGGGAACCGAGCGTGGCGTAGAGAATCTTGGCGGGGCCGTACACGAGCGTGCAGAGCGCAGCGCCGACGCCGAGACCGTAGTGCATGAAGATGTTCCGCTCCGGCGAGTCATCGGCACGCGCCAGCAACGGAACGGCAGCCACGCACAGGGACACGAGCGCCAGCAGGACAGAGCGATGGATCAGTCTCCGGAATACCCCCCGGTCTTCCATGGCGGCGGAATAAACTAAAAAACGCGGCGCGTGTCGAGGAGGAGCGTCACGGGACCCGCGTTCACGAGCTCCACGTCCATCTCTGCGCGGAACCTTCCGGTCACGACGGGCGCGCCCAGAGAGCGCGCGCGGTCGACGAGCGCGGCGAGCAGCGGCTCCGCTTCGGGCGGCGGCGCGGCCTCGTTCCAGCTCGGACGCCGGCCTTTGCGGCAATCGCCCAGCAGCGTGAACTGAGAGACCACGCCGAGCGTGCCCGCGACGTCCGCGAGCGAGCGGTTCATGACACCGTTCTCATCGTCGAAGACGCGCAGGTGCACGAGCCTCTCCGCGAGCGCGCGCGCGTCGTCGTCCGCGTCGCCGCGCGCCACGCCGACCAGCGCGAGCAGCCCCTCGCCCATCTCCGCCACGACTTCGCCGCCCACCACGACGCGCGCGCGCCGCACGCGCTGCGCGACGGCTCTCATGGCGATTCCTGGCTCGCGAAGCGGCCGCGGTAGACGGCGCTTCCCTCGGTGCGCTGCAGCACGATCTGGCAGATGCGGATGCCCGGGTGGATCGCGAGCGGGCGGCCCGACACGTTGCTCATCTCGAGCACCTGGTGGTTCGAAACGCCCGGCTGCACGAAGCCGGAGCTCACGTGCACGGTGAGCCCCAGGCGCGCGATGCGGCTGCGCCCCTCGATCCACGCGCACAGATCCGGCGGCAGGAACAGCTTTTCGCGCGTGATGCCGTGGATCGTGTGGCCCGGCGCGAGCACGTAGGGCTTCTCGAACGCGATCCTCTTGGTGAACGCCTCGGGCGTGGCGTCGTCGGTGACGTCGATGGGGCCGTTCTTCGCGTCGACGGGCACGCGCAGCTCGCCGCCCAGGTGCAGGTCGATCGACGCCGGGCCGACCTGGTCCTCGCTGAACGGCTCCAGGCGCAGGCGTCCGCTCGCCAGCTCCTTCAGAATCGCCTCTCGGGTCAGAACGCTCATTCGGGCTCCGCGGCGGAGGCTCGCGGCTCCGGCGCGCTTGTCAACTCGCGCGCCCGCCCTCTAGCGTGTGCGCGTGCATCCCTACTTCGACATTCCGCGGCCGCATCTTTTCGGGCACCGCGGCGCCAGCGGCGAGGCGCCCGAGAACACGCGCGCCGCGTTCGAGCGCGCGCTGGCGCAGGGCGTGCCGTACCTCGAGATGGACTGCCACGCGACGTCGGACGGCGAGATCGTGATCCACCACGACGACACGCTCGACCGCACGACGGACGCGTCCGGTCCCCTCGCGAAGCTCTCCTTCGTGGAGCTCGAGAAGCTCGACGCGGGCCACCGCTTCAGCGCCGACGGCGGGCGCACCTTCCCGTTCCGCGGCCGCGGCGTTCGCGTGCCGCGGCTCGTCGAGGTGCTCGAGGCGTTCCCGCACGCGCGCATCAACCTCGAGGTGAAGCAGGCGGACCCGCCGATCGCGGAAGAGGTCGTGCGAATCCTGCGGCGCGCGGGCGCAGAGCGCCGCACGCTGCTCGCCGCCGAGGACGAGGCGATCCTCGCGCACCTGCGCGCGCTCGAGCCGGGCACCGCGCTCGGCTCGTCGCAGGCCGACGTGGTCGAGTTCGTGCTCGCCGGTGCGCAGGACCGGCTCGACGCGTTCCGCCCGCGAGGCCACGCGCTGCAAGTGCCGCCCGACGCGCTCGGCCGGCCGCTGGTGACGCGCGCGTTCGTCACGGCGGCGCACGCGCTCGGCCTGGCCGTGCACGTGTGGACGATCAACGACGCGGACGAGGCGAAGCGGCTGCTCGCGCTCGGCGCGGACGGCGTCATGTCGGACTTTCCGGCGCTCCTCGTCGCGGCGGCGGGCGCAGCCGCTCGCGCGCCCAGCGGGCCGCGTCGGCCGTAGTCGCGTCGGCGGCGTCGAGCCAGCGCTCGACGGCGGGCAGGAGCGCGGCGTCGCCGGAGTTCCCCGCGGCGACGAGGGCGTTGCGGCGCAGGCCGGCCGCGCGCGCGCGCTCGAGCGCCGTGCCGGCGAGCCGCGCCTCGAGCTCGGCGTCGGCCAGCGCGAGCAGCTCGGCGAGCTTCGGCGCGCGCCACTGCTCCGGCGCGAACGCGGCGTCGCCTGCGAGCGGCCGCCCGCGCCGCTGATTCCACGGGCAGACCTCCTGGCACAAGTCGCAGCCGAACACGTGCGCGCCGATCCGCTCGCGCAGCTCGGACGGAATCTCGCCGCGCTTCTCGATCGTGAGATACGAGATGCAGCGGCGCGCGTCGAGCACGCGCTCCTCGGGAAAGGCATCGGTTGGACACGCGTCGAGACACGCGCGGCACGAGCCGCAGTGGTCCGCGATCGGCCCGTCCTGGGCGAGCGCCAGGTCGCTCAGCACGACGCCGACGAAGAAGTACGAGCCGAGCTCGGGATCGATGAGGCATGCGTTCTTGCCGATCCAGCCGAGGCCTGCGCGCGCCGCGAGCAGCCGCTCCGGCAGCGGACCCGTGTCGACGTACTCCAGGAAGGCGGAGCCGGGGAACGCGCGCTCGAGCGCGGCCACCAGCCGCTCGAGTCGCGCGAGGACGACGGCATGATAGTCCTCCGCGCTCCACGCGTAGCGCGACACCCAGCCGGTGCCCGCTTCGCGTGGCGCCCGCGAGTCGGGCTCACCGTTGTCGTACGGGACCGCGACGACCAGCGCGCAGCGAGCGCCCGGCAGGACGCGCGTCAGGTCCTCGCGCTCGGCGAGGCGCTTGCCGACATACGCCATCTCGCCGTCGTAGCCGCGCGCGAGCCACTCGCGCGTGCGCTCGAGCTCGGGGAAGCGCTCGATCGCCGACACGCCGATGCGCGCGAAGCCGTGCTGGGCGGCGAGCTCGGCGATCCGCACGCGCGCTGCGCTCGAAGTCATCCGCGCCTCCTGGCGAGAGAGTAGCCGCGCGTGCGATCGTCGCGCGCATGCGCGGCCGAGCCCTCGCCACGCGCGCCGACCTGCACGTCGCGCTCGTCTCGCCCGAGATCCCCTGGAACACGGGCAACGCGGGGCGCACGTGTCTGGCCGCGGGCGCGCAGCTGCACCTCGTGGAGCCGCTCGGCTTCTCGCTCGCGGCGCGGCCGGTGCGGCGCGCAGGGCTCGACTATTGGCCTCGCGTCGCGCCGCGCACGTGGCCCGACTGGCCGAGCTTCGAACGCGCGCTGCCGGAGCTCGGCGAGCCGCTCTTCTTCACCGCGGACGCCGAGCGCGCCGTGTGGGAGGCGCCGCTCGCGGCGCGCACCGTGCTGGTGTTCGGGCGCGAGAGCGTCGGCCTGCCGCGGGAGCTGCGCGCGCGCTTCCGCGAGCGGCTGGTCGGCTTCCCCATGGCCGATCCCGAGCTGCGCTCGCTGAACCTGTCGACGTGCGTCGCGCTCGCGGTCTACGAAGTGCTGCGCCGGCGCGCCGCGAGTCAGTGAAACACGACGACCGCTTCGCCCGGCGTCGTCTTGTCGCCCTTCGCGTTCTCGGTCCAGATGTCGAGCTGCGCGAGCTTCTTGCCGCCCTCTTCCCACTTCCGCTTCACGGTGCCCCTGCAGCGGATGGGCTGGTTCGGCGTATCCATGCCGCGGTACTGGCACGACAGCTTCTGGATGCGCCCGTTGTGCCCGAGCCAGTTCGACACCAGCTCGCCGAGCGACGCGTACTTGAAGCGACCGTGCACGATGATCGAGCCGATCTGCTTCGCCTGCGGAAACGCGTAGTCGTGGTGCAGCGGGTTGAAGTCGCCCGAGCCCGCCGCGTACTTCACGAGCTGCGTCACGCCCGGGTTCTTCTCGAGCGCCGGCAGCTCCTGCCCTTCCCGAACTGCTTCCCAAGTGATTGCCATGAACGACTCCTCGCTCTGCGCGCTCCTAGTAGAAGATCGCCTGGCCGCGCTGGCGCGCGACGAGCTTGCCCGTGTCGCGGTTCGTGTACGTGGTCTCGCTCGTGGTGATGAGCATCTTCCCGAGGGACTTCGACTCGCGCACGTCGAGACCCGCGACCTTGCTCACCACGACGAGCGTGTCGCCCGCGCAGATCTGGTCGAAGTACTCGGTCTCGGTGCCGCCGTCGAGCAGCCCCGGCAGCCCGTGCTTCACCGCGGGCTGGCCTTCGGTCGGCCCGCTGAACGTGTCGCTCGAGCGGCCCGGCAGGAACACCGGCGTGCCCAGGTACGTGGGCGGCGCGGGCAGATTGCGGTAGCCGGCCTTCTTCGCGGCGTCGACGTCGAAGTAAACCGGATCGGTGTAGCCCACGCCGCGCGCGAAGGCGCGCACGCTCGTGGTCGTGACCTCGTACGTCCAGGGCGGAGACTCGCGGCCGATCTGCGCCCGCATCTCCGCGGTGATCTCGAATTCCTTCGCCATGTCTCGAGCTCCCGTGTGCGCTCTCTGCTCGGGAAGTGTAAACCAAACGCCCGCATGAGTTCGAAGCGCGCCGGACCGCTGCTCCGCCCCGAAGAGGTGCTCGCGAAGTTCACCCGCGGGCCCAAGGAGGGCGTGTTCACCGACGGCGCGTGCGAGGGCAACCCCGGGCCCGGCGGCTGGGGGTTCGTGTGGGTCGAAGGCGACCGCGTGGTGCGCGAGGCGCACGGCGCCGATCCGGCCACGACGAACAACCGAATGGAGCTCACTGCGCTGATCGAGGCCTACCGCGCGCTGCCGGACGACGCGCGCGTGACCGTCCACTCCGACAGCGAGATCTGCGTGAAGACGATCAACGAGTGGGCTGCCGGCTGGGAGCGGCGCGGCTGGCGGCGCAAGAGCGGGCCGATCGCGAACCTCGAGCTCGTGCGGACGCTGTGGGAGCTCGCGGGTCGACACCCCAACGTGTCACTCGTCTGGATCCGCGCGCACGACGGCTCGCGCTGGAACGAGTACGTGGACGCGCTCGCGAACTCCTTCCAGCGCGAGAAGCCGCGCTAGACGGGCACGACGGCGCCGCGCACCGTCGCCGCGGCTTCGCTCGACAGCCAATGGATGACCTCGGCGATCGCGGCCGGCGGCGTCCACTGCGAGAAATCGGCGTTCGGCATCGCGGCGCGGTTTGCCGGCGTGTCGATCGTGGTGGGCACGATCGTGTTCACGCGCAAGCCCGAGGCGGCGACTTCCTTCTGCAGGATCTCCGAGGCCGCCAGCACGGCGCCCTTCGCGGCCGCGTACGCGGCCAGACCCGCCGGCAGCTCGAGTGCCGCGCGCGACGCGATGTTCACGATCGAGCCCTTCTTGCGCGCGAGCATGCCGGGCAGGACCGCGCGCGTGAGCGACACGGCGCTGCGCAGGTTCATCCGGTACATGCGGTCCCAGACCTCGAGGTCGGTCTCGGCGAGCGACTTGCCGCCTGCGTAGCCACCGACGGCGTTCACCAGCACCTCGACCGGCGCCGCGGCCTCGGCCACGCGGCGCGCGCCGGCTTCCTCGGTGACGTCGGCCTCGAGCGCCACGATGCGGCCGGCGCGCAGCGCCTCGGGCTCGCCGCTCTCCAGCGACTCGAGCTCGCGCTTCACGATCCACGGCAGCACGACGCGGTCGCCGCCCGCCAGAAAGCGCGTCACCAGCGCGCGGCCGAGCGCACCCGTACCGCCGCTGATCACCACCACCCGATCCGCATCCGGAACCGCCATGGGCCGTAGGGTAGCGGAAGCGACCCGGCTGTTAGGTGCTTCACAGCGGAACCCTTTACGGCGTGTGACATCTCTCTTATATCCACGAATGCAGGATCCCCGGCACGCGTCCCCCATACGCGTGCCCCGAGTGAGGCTCGGATCCCCCGTCCGAGCCGTCGCTTGGCAGTTGGAACAGGAGACGCGATGAGTGCTCCGGCCGTGCCGCTCCTGCGTGCGGTTCCGCTCCGCAGTGCGCCCACGCGAGAAGTGAGCCTGCCTGAAGCCGCTTCCCAGAACGGGAAGGAAGCCGGCTACTGCCTGGTCGAAGACGGCGGCGTACTGCGCCAGATCCGCTTCCGCGGGGATCCGCGTCTGTGGGAGTGGCCGGGGGTGTTCGAGCATCTGGTCCGGAACCTGCTGCGGGGAAACGCTCCGGGGGCGCTCTGCCACTTGCTCCATCGCGAGCTCCGCAACGCCAAGCTCTCACCTACGGATCTGCGTGTCATCGACCTGTTCGCCGGAAACGGCTGGATGGGCGAGGAGCTCGCCACCGTCGGGGCACTCGAGATCGTAGGTGTCGACGCGAGCGCTGCAGCGGCGGCCGCCGTCGAGCGGGACCATCCGGACGTCTACCGCAGCTACCTCGTCGTCGACATGCGCCGGCTCTCGGAGTCGCAGCGCGACGACCTGATGGCGTACGACTTCAACTGCCTCACGTGCGTCGATCCGCTGGCCGTCGAGGAGCCGGCGCCGAATGCGTTCGCGGAGGCGTTCAACCTGCTCGCGCCGGACGGCTGGGCGGCGTTCCACTTGAACGCCGAGACTGCCGAGGGCGGCCGCGATTCCCGTTTCGCTCGGCTCGTCCACAAGATGATCCAGAGCGGCGCGATGAACGTGGTGACGCAGCAGCGCTACCGCCACCGCTTCTCGACGACCGGCACGCCGATCTTCCACGTCGCCGTGGTCGCCCGGAAGGTCAGGGATTTCGATCCGTAGCTGACGGGCTTCGCTCGCCTGCGGCTCGCTGCGCGCGCCTGACGGCGCTTGCGGGCTCGCTCGGGGCGGCCCTCGCTCGCCCCTCTCGGGGGGCGATCTGGCTCGAGAAGAGCCGGAGGCGGGAAGCCTGGTATCGTTGACAATTCATCATCACTGATAAAAAATCACCGATGATGACGCGTGCAGCGGACGCTCGGGCTCTGGCGCCTTCGCGGCGCGAGCGGCGGAAGGCGGAGACGCGCGACCGGCTGCTCGGCGCAGCGCGCGCGCTCTTCGCGACCGACGGCTACGACGCGACCCGGCCGCAGGACATCGCGCGGGCGGCAGACGTCGCGATCGGCACCTTCTACGTGCACTTTTCGGACAAGCGCGCAGCGTTCCTCGCCTTCACCGAAGCCGCGGCGCACGAGCTGATGGAGCGCATCCGCGCGCGCAGCGCGGACGCGTCGGGCTTCGAAGCGCGGCTGCGCGCATCGCTCGAGGCCATCCTCGAGTTCTCGAGCGAGAACCCCGGCGTGCTCGCCGCCGCGTTCGCAGACGAGGCGGTGCTCGCCGCCGCGTCGACGTCGGACGTGTCGCTGCGCGACCGGCTGGCGCAGTCGCTCGCCGAGGGGCTGCGCGAGGGCATGCGCCGCCGCGAGCTGCGCCGCGACTACGACGCCACCGCGATCGCGCACGCGATCGTCGGCCTGATGCAGCAAGGCCTGCGCTTCGGCACGCGCGCGCGCATCTCGCGCGAGGCGCTGCTCGACAACCTGGTCCGCTTCTGCGCGCGCGCGCTCGTCGCGCCGGCGCAGCCACTGCCACGAAAGGAGCCGCGATGACCCGCCTCCGCTACTCCGCCGACGAGCTGATGCGCTCGCACGACTACGCCCGGCCGCAGCTCGAGGCCGGCCACCTGCTGCACGGCGGCTTCGACGCGTCGGGCCGCTACATCCCGCCGCGCTGCCTGGTGCGCCAGCCCGCACTCGACGCGTGGACCGGCGCGCTGCGCGCGCGTGGCGGCGATCTCCTGCCCGCCGATTCGTCGCTGCTCGCGGGCGTGCGCTACCCGTCCGAGGCACAGCAGAAGCTGTTGATCCAGGAAGGCCTCGGCCAGACGTTCTGGAACTCGCTCACCATCATCGGAATGATCGAGGCGCGCGGGCGCGTGCTCGCCGACATGGCGTTCCCCTCGTTCGCCGACGCCATCGTCGAAGACGTCTCGGACCTCGCGATCGGCCACCTGAACACGGGGCTCTTGCGCGCGCACGGCCTCGACGAAGGCGGCGAGCCCGACCGCGGCATCGGGGGCCACGACGTCATGTGGTTCGCGCTGCGCGACCTGGCGTTCGGCAAGACCGACTTCCCGATGCCCGTCGTGCCCGAGAACATCGCGCGGCCCGACGCGAACGTGCCCAACTTCCCCGATCTGCCCATCCAGTACGAGCGGCTGGTCTACTTCCTCTTGAACCTCTTGATGATCGAGTTCCGCGCCGAGCGCGGCTTCCAGACGACCGAGCGGCTGCTGCGGGACCCCGAGCTGTTCCGCGAGCGGCGCGCCGAGGCCGAGCACGCGGCCGAGATCGTGGAGCGCATCCGCACGGACGAGGAGATCCACGTGCACTCGCTGCGGCTCTACCTGGGCGAGCTGCGCCAGGCGACGTTCCGCACCGCGAACGGCCGGCGCTCGGGGCGTGAGATCGTCGACACCCTCTGGGAAGGCATCGCGAAGTGGGCCACGATCGAGCAGCCACCGCTCGCCGCCGCGCAGCAGAAGCAGGTGCTGCTCGCGCGCATCGCCGCCCACCCGGAGGCCGAGCGCGTGAAGCGGCGCTTCCTCGAGCTCGAGGAGCGCTAGCCCAGCGCGAAGCCCAGCGCGCGGCCGAGGTCTGCGAGCGCCTGCTCGGGCGAGTCGACCTTGATCGTGTGCATGCCGAGCGCGCGCGCGGGCTTGAGGTTCGCGCCGATGTCGTCGAGGAACACGGCCTCCGCGGGCGCGACTCCGAGCTCCTTACACGCATGTGTGTAGATGCGCGGGTCGGGCTTGCGCAGGCCCACCACCGCGGATTCGACGAACGCGTGGAACAGGTCGCGCAGGTCGAGGCCCAGGCGGCTCTCCGCAGGCTCGTCCGAGACCCAGTTGTTGGTGAGTGCGCCGACGCGCAGGCCGCTCGCGCGCAGCTTGCGGATGGCGGCGAGCATCGCCGGACGCGGCTGCGACTCCTCGCGGATCCGCGCCATCATCTCCGCCGCCGGGACCCGCTGGCCCGCGCCCAGGCAGTCCGCTTCGAACGCGGGCACGAACTGGTCGACGCGCAGCTCGCCGCGCTCGAGCCGCGACCACGCGCCGCCCGGTCCCGTGTCGACGACGACGCGGTTGATGAAGCCGGGCGGGATGCCGCGCGCGCGCTCGAACCGCGCGATCGCGTGCAGCGGCGAGCCGAGCACGACGCCGCCGAGATCGAAGAGCACGCCTGCGAACGCCATCGCCCGGCATCTTAGCCGCGACTGGCGCGGCGCGGCTCGAAGGCACACCTTTGTGTGTCGGGGGGACTGCCGATCGCGAACTTCTCGCGCTGGCTTGCCTCGTTGCTGTGCGCCGCGTGCCTCGCGGCGCCGCCGGCGCGCGCCGGGAAGATCCCGCTCGAAGAGCCGCCGCCTGCCGCGCCGCAGGCGAGCTCGCCGGTCGGGAAGCTCCACAAGGTCCTCCTCTACCTCCCCGACCGCGTGTTCGACCTGCTCGACGTCGTGCGCATGCAGGTGCGCGCGGGGCCGGGCTGGGCGCTGGGCGCGCGCATCACGCGCTCGGCCCCGCTCTTCGTGGGCGACTACACGGCGAGCTGGGTCGGGCTGCCCGGGCCCCGCGGCCGCCCGACCCTGCCGCTGCCGTTCGGCGTCGCCACGCAGAGCGGCTTCGCGCTCGGGCCCGCTACCTCGTTCGACGGCGGCCAGGGGCCGGCGTACGGCCGCGGCGAGCTCGGCGCCGTCGCCCACGTGTACATGCTGGGCTTCGACGTGGGCTTCGACTTCTTCGAGCTCGCCGACTTCTTCGCGGGCTTCGCGGGCGTCGACCTCGCGCACGACGACTACTGAGCCGGTACACTCGGCCCCCCGACAACGCTGAGGGTGGTGGTCGATGACGAGCGAGTGGACCGAGGTGGGCGGCTTCGGCTGCGTGATCTCCGCGGAGCCCTCCGAGCGCGGCTGGATGGCGGCGGGCTTTCCCATGGCGAACGGCGGCTTCTGGTCGTTCCGCGAGCCGGACGCCGTGGTGATCGTGCAGAACGACCGGCTGCGCGTCGCCGCCGTGCCCTTCACGCGCGGCCACGACGAGGTGCAGTTCTTCGACAACGCGAAGCACATGTACTTCTCGACGAGGAGCTTCGAGGCGCCCCAGGGTGGGAAGCTCACGATCGAGTGGGACATGGCGGCGCTCATCGTGAACGGGCGCGACGACGACCTGTACGACGGCTTCGTCAGCTTCCACCTGATGGACCTGGCGGCCGGCGTGGCGATCGACGTCTTCGCCGCGAACCGCAGCGTCGCCACCGTCTACGCGCGCCTGCCCTTCCCCGGCGCGAACGCGCCGCGCGGCGACAGCGGCCCGCGCTACTTCTCGCTCTTCGACGAATTTCGCGGCGTGTCGGAGCCCGGCCAGTCGCACCGCTACGCGCTGGTGTACGACCGCGGCGCCGCGACGCTCGAGTGGCACATGGACGGCAAGCCGTTGAAGCGCGAGGTCGCGGTGCCGGACCTCGGCCCGTCGCTGCTCGCGCTCGGCATGATGACCGAGAAGGACATCGTGCCCGGCAAGGGCAGCGTCTCGTGCCACGGCCAGGGCGCCGTGGGCACCTGGGGCGGCATCCGCGTGAAGGCCGAGGCGTCCTGAGCGTGCCCTCGCTCGGCACGCTGCTGCGCGCGCTGCGCCTGCCGTCGCTCACGGCCGGCGCGATGCCCGTGCTGACGATCACGGCCCTCGTCGCATACGACGGCGTGTCCCCCAGCGGTGTCACGTTCGCGCTCACCCTCGTCGGCATGCTCGCCGCGCAGGGTGCGGTCAACCTGGTGAACGACTTCTTCGACGACGCGTCGGGCCTCGACGCCGACCCCGAGTTCGCGAAGAACCCGTTCCCCCTCGGCAGCCGCGTGATCCAGACGGGCGAGCTCGGCAAGCGCGGCGTGGCCGCGTTCGCAGCGGTGTGCGGCGCGCTCGCGGTGGTGTGCGGCCTGTGGCTCGACGCGCGCGCGCCGGGTCACACCGTGCTGTGGATCTGCCTCGCCGGCGCCGCGCTCGGCTACTTCTACACGGCGCCGCCGCTCCGAATTGCCTACCACGGCGCAGGCGAGCCCGTGACGTTCCTCTTGTTCGGCCCGCTCGCGGGCGCGGGGACGTACTGGGCGCAGACGGGCCGAGTCACGCCCGAGTGTCTCGTCGTCTCCACGGTGGTCGGGCTCCTCGCGATGGACATCCTGTACATGCACCACTTCCCGCAGCACGATGCCGACAAGCGGCACGGCAAACGCACGCCGGTGGTGCGGCTCGGACCCGCGGGCGCGGGGCGGCTCGTGCCCCTGCTTCTCGCCCTGCCCTACGCGCTGCTCGCGTGGGCGCTCGTCGCCGGGCTGCTGCCGCGCGCCGCCTGGCTCTCGTTCCTGTCGCTGCCGTTCGCGTTCCTGGCCTCGCGGATCGCGCTGTCGTCGCCGGCGGATCCGCGAAGGATGACGCAGGCTTTCGCGAGCGTGTTCGGGCTCCACTTCACAGGCGGGCTGCTGCTCGCCGCCGGTCTCTTCTTCTCGCGCGCGTGACGTGAGAAGCTACCCCCAGGGAGGTTCGCACATGAAGGTTCGCCGTCTCGTCGCCTGCGCCGCATTCGCGGCTTTCGTCGCCGCTTGCTCGAGCATGAGCTCGGGGCCGAGCGAGCCCGTCTCGGGCATCTACAAGGAGCAACAGGTCACGAAGACGGCGACGGTCACGAAGATCGACGCCGCGAAGCGCGTGGTCACCTTGAAGGGCGACGAGTCGGGCAAGGTGGTGAACGTGAAGTGCGGCGACGAGGTGAAGAACTTCGCGCAGATCAAGGTCGGCGACAAAGTGAACGCGACCTACTACGAATCGATCGCGTACGAGATCCACAAGCCCGGCGAGGTGATGAACACGGCCACGGAATCGGCCTCCGGCGTGGGCTCGGCGCCGCCCGGCTCCAAGCCCGGCGCCGTCGCCGCCGACGTGGTGCGCTTGACCGCGACGATCGTGTCGATCGACAAGCAGACGCCTTCGGTCACGCTGCGCGCCGACAACGGCGACGTCGTGGCCGTGAAGGTGCTGCACCCCGAGCGGCTGGATCAGATCAAGGTCGGCGACGTGGCCGAGATCTACCTCACGCAGGCCGTCGCGATCACCGTCGAGGAAGCGAACTAGAGCGTGCTCCGCGGGCGCAGGCCCTGGAACAGATCCTCGCCCGCGCCGTTCGCGGCCATGCGCAGCGCGCGCGACTCTGCGATGACCCACCACTGACCCGCGGGTGACTCGGCGAACTGCGCGTAGCGCGCCAGCTCCTCGTCGGAGAGCGGCTCGAACGCGAACAGGTACCAGCGCAGCACGTCGTCGGCGGCGGTGCGGTACAGCTGCGGCTCCTCGCTCGCGGCCTGCGCGCGCAGCCTGCGAAAGCGCGCGCCATCCGCGCCGGGCAGAGCTTCGGAGAGGGCGCTCAGCGCGCCGTCGACGACCGCGCGGTTCACGAGCACCGCGCCCTTCGACACCAGCAGCGCGCGGTCCAGCCGCCGCACGAGCTCGATGCGCACGGGCGCGAAGTTCTCTTCCTTGAAGTCGCGCGAGAAATCGCGGAACTGCTCGAGGGCCGCGGGCTCGCGCTGGCGTGCGCGGGCGCGCAGCACCTTCTGGCCCGTGCGGGTGGCGAGGAACTCGAGCTGGGCCAGCGCCGCGTCGGAGTCCCAGTCGTCCGACAGGCTCGTCGCCGCGCGGTCGAACAACCGCTGCGCGCCGTACGCGCGGCGCACGGCTGCGCGCAGCGGGTCGGCCACTCCCGGGCCGAGCGCCGAGTCCTGGCCGTCGACCAGCGCCTGGACCGCCGGCTGCCAGCTCGCGACCTCGACCTCGGCCAGGTTGGCGCGCAAGAGCGCGCGAGAGCCGATCTCGGGATGCCGCGCCGCTTCCGGCTTGTCGTCGGGCAGCTCGATCGGCGGCGCGAACCAGCTGCAGGCGGCGAGCGTGGCCACTACCGCCGCCAGCGCGGACACCCGCGCCAACACCGCCGCTGCCTGCCGCCCGCGCGCGAACATCCCGAGAATTTTCGGCGCCCCGAGCGCGCTGCTATAACGGGGACCCGTCCCCAAGGAGAGCGAGCGAGCCATGCGCGCGCGCACTGCGATCCCGCTTTGGCTCGCGCTCGCCGCGGCGCTGTGCGCGCCGGGCGCCGCCCGGCCGGCGGACGTGCATGCGGCCGAAGCCCCCGCGCCCGAGAAGCCCGCCGTCCGCGTTCGTTCGCTCTCGTTCACCGGCGTGCAGGCCATGCCCGTCTCCGACCTCGAGCCGCGCCTGTTCACGTCGGCCCGGCCCTGGTGGAACTTCTGGGGCGAGCTCCCCGAGTTCGATCTCCCGACGCTCGACGGCGACATGCAGCGCATCGCCGCGGTCTACCGCGAGCGCGGCTACTACGCCACGCACGCGACTTACAAAGTGGAGCCGAACCCGGCGGGCGACGAGGTCCGGATCGCGATCGCCGTCGAAGAGGGCCCGCCCGTGCTGCTGGCCAGCTGGGCGATCGACCTGTCGGCGCTGCCGGGCGGCGACGCGCGCTGGCGCGCGCAACTCGTCGACAAGCTGCCGCTGAAGAAGGGCGCCGTGTTCTCGGTCGACACGTACGGAGCCGCGAAGCGCGCGCTCCTGCGCGGCATCGAGAACCTCGGCTTCCCCGACGTCGCGCTCGACGGAGGCGGCGACGTCGACCTGGCCACGAACGAGGCGACGATCGCCTGGACCGCGCGTCCCGGCCCGCGCGTCACCTTGGGCGTGATTCGCATCGAGGGCATGGAGACGGTCGGCGAGGAGGTGATCCGCCGCGAGCTCGCGTTCAAGAGCGGCGACCTCTACAAGGAGAGCGAGCTCGAGCAGAGCCAGCGCCAGGTCTCCGACCTGGGCTTGTTCCGCACCGTGCAGATCGCGCTGCAGACGAGCGAGGAAGAGGCCCCGGGCCAGCCGCCGCCAACGCGCGTGACGCGCGACGTGGTGGTGCGCGTCGAGGAGCGGCCGCTCCACAGCGTGCGGATCGGCGCCGGCTACGGCACCGAAGACAAGCTACGCGCGCAGGTCGGCTGGTTGCATCGGAACGTGTCGGGTCGCGCCGACACGTTGGACATCCGCGCGAAGTACTCGTCGCTGACCGACGAGTTCCAGGCCACGCTGAGGGAGCCACACGTCCCCGACCCCCGCACCACGCTGTATCTCGACTCGCGGATCCGCGACGACACCCTCCCCGCCTACGACGACCTGACCCTGCTGTCGAGTGTCTCGATCCAGCGCGCGCTGCGGCTGGGCTGGAGCGGCCACCTCGGCTACGACGTCGAATGGACCGACGTGCGCAGCGTGCCGAGCGCGGCCGCCACCGAGCTCAAGGACCCGACCGACACGTTCCTGCTCTCGTATCTCGACCTCGGCGTGCGGCGCATCACCACCGACAGCCTGGTCACGCCCAGCCACGGCACGTGGCTCGAGCTCTCGATCGAGACGGCCGGCACCTGGCTCGGCTCGCAGCGGAACTACGTCCGCGGCACCGCCGACGCGCGCGGGTACCTGCCGCTCGGGCCGACCGTGCTCGCCGCGCGGCTCATGCTGGGCACGATCACGCCGTACGCCTCGACCGAGTCCGACGAGCTGCCGGTGACGAAGCTCTTCTATGGCGGCGGCAGCGCGATCGTGCGCGGCTACGACTTCCAGCACCTGGGGCCGCGCGATCTGCCCGGCTCGCCGGTCGGCGGCGACAGCCTGATCGCGGCTTCGGTAGAGTGGCGCTTCCCGATCTGGCGCGAGCTGCACGGCGACACCTTCGTCGACGCCGGGCAACTCTCCCGACAGCCGTTCGACTGGAAGCCCGAGGCGCTGCGATACTCGGGCGGAGTCGGCCTGCGCTATGCCACGCCGCTCGGACCCATTCGGCTGGACGTGGCCACGCCCATCAACCCCCCTCCCGGAGTCGACCGCGTGAGATTCTGGTTCGCGATCGGCGAGGCGTTCTGAGGTGCGCGCGCTGCGCGTGCTGGGCTGGGCGGCCGCGGCCCTCTGTGCGGCGGCAGCGCTCTGCGTGGTCGGCGTCGGCGTCGCCGTCTTCGGGCTGTCGCGCGGCTGGCAGCGCGAGCGCGTGCGCGCCGAGGCCGAGCGCCTCGCGAACGAAGCCTGGGCCGACGCGGGCCTGTGCGGCGAGCTGCGCATCGGCGCCGTCACCGGCGCGCTCTATCCCGAGGTGGGCCTGCGCGACGTGGTGTGGAGCTGCCGCGGCGCGACGGTCGCGCGGGTCGGCGACGCGGAGCTGCGTCTCGACCTGACCGGCGCGTGGGCGCGCCGCGAGGTCGTCGTGCAACACCTGCGCGTCTCGGAGGCGCGGCTCTCGCTGGCGCCCGACACCGAAGAGCGTTGGCCGTTCGAGATCGAGCCGGGCCACGCGCAGCAGCACGGCGACGACGAGGCCCGGCCGGTCTCCCTGTTCGTGCGCGACGTCGAGCTCGAGCCCGCGCAGGTCGAAGCGACCTGGACGCAGGACGGCCGGCCGAGCCGCGTCGCGGCGGTGGTCTCCGGGCGCGCCGCGCAGCTCGAGTTGCCCCGCACCGGCCCGCCGGCGTGGCCGGGGTCGGCGCGCGTGGCGGCGTCGGTCGAGCCGGGCACGGTCGCAGGCCGCGAGCTCCGCGGCGCGGAGCTCGACGTCTCGCTGCGCGGCTCGCAGCTCACGATCGCGCCCTCGCACCTCGAGAGCTCGTTCGGCAAGCTCGACGTCCTGGGCCGCACGGACCTCGCGGGCTGGCTCGACCCCGCGCAGAGCGCGGCCGTGCACCTGGAGGCGCGCGCCGACGCACTCGACCTGGCGGTGCTCACGGGCCGCCCCGATCTCGCGGGCCGCGCCGGCGCCACGCTGCGCGTCGACGCGAGTCACTCGGCCGGCACGGCGCTGCGCGACGGCACCGCCGAGCTGGCGCTCTCGCTCGCGCCCTCGGTGGTCGGGCGCCTCGAGGTGAGCGCGGGCGAGGTGTCGGGCCGGTACGAGGCGGGCCGCTGGCGCATCGCGCGCGCGCGCTTCACCTCTACTGCGGGACGACTCGAGCTGCGCGGCGAAGGCGACCTGGAGCACATCGGCTCGCTCGACGGCGTGCTCGACGTCTCCGATCTGGGCGCGCTCGCGGCGGTCGCGGGCGTCCCGGCACGGGGCAGCGCCAAGGGGAAGCTCCGGGCGAGCGGGCCGTGGGCCGCGCCGGGCGGGCGCCTCGAGCTCGAGACGCGCGACCTGGCGCTGGGCGACGTCGCTCTCGGGCGCGTGTCGCTCGTCGCGCGCAGCACCGACCTGGCGCGCTACCGAATCGACCCGCTCGTCGTCGACGGCCCGCGCCTGCAGCTCGCCGCCGACGGCCCGATCCTGTTGCGGCGCAGCGGTGAGCTCTTCGCGCTCGAGCGCGCGCGTCTGCGCTTCGCGCCGGACGAGACGCTCGAGCTCGCGGGCGCAGTCTCGGCGGAGCGCGCGCGCGACGTGCGCGTGCAGATCGCGCACGTGGCGCTGGCGCGCGCCGGCACGTTCCTCGGCCTGGAGCAGAGGCTCGGCGGACGCGTGTCGGGCGCGCTGCGCGCGAACGGCGCGTGGCCCCGGCCCGCGCTCGAGGGCCGGCTGCAGTGGGATTCGCCGGCGGTCGGCGAAGTCGCCGGGGACGCGATCTCGGTCGATCTCTCGTCGCAGCCCGGCCTCCTGGTCGGCAACGGCCGCGTCGCCGCGCGAGGCCGGGAGCTGCTCACCGCGCGGTTCGCGCTGCCGTGGACGGCTCGCGCCGACCTCGGGAATCCGCTCGCGAATCCCGCCACCACGCTGCAGGTGCGCGGCGATTCACTCGACCTCGCGCTGGTCCAGGCCTTCCTGCCCGACGCCGTGGAGCGCGTTGCCGGCACCGTGAACGTGCGCGTCGACGTGCGCGGCAGCGCGAGCGCACCGGTCGTCGACGGCGAGCTGCGCGTCGACGGTGCGGGCTGGGACGTGCCCGCGCTCGGCCAGCACTTCGGCCCGCTCGACGCGCGCGTGCTGCTGCGGCCCGACGCCCTGCGGATCGACCACTGCGTGTTGCGCGCGAGCCCGGACGCGAAGGCAGAGCTCAGCGGCGAGCTCCGGCTCGCGCACCTGGCGCCCGACGTCGCCGCGCTGCGCCTCGAGCTGGTGCAGTTCCCGCTGCGCTGGCAGACGAACCTGCAGACGCTCGCGAGCGGCTCGATCGAGGTGCGCGGACCGCTCGGTGCGCTCGCGGCCACCGGCCTCGTGAAGCTCCGGGGGCTGCACTACTCCCTCGCAGGCGGTGCCGATCCGCTGCTCGGCGAAGTCACCGTGCGCGACTCGCGCCGCCCGCCGCAGGAGACGCGCCCGCTGCTCGAGACGTCGAAGCTCTACGCGAACGCGGCCGTCGACGTGAAGGTCGACGTCGCGGACGACGGGCGCGTGCAGGGCCAGGGCGCGAACCTCGAGATCGCGGGCCAGCTCGTCGCCGCGAAGAGCGCCGGCGGTCCTCTCGTGCTACGCGGCGCGATCGACACCACGCACGGCAGCTATCGCATCCGCGGCAAGACCTTCATCGTCGAGAAAGCGCACGTGGAGTTCACGGGCCGGCCGGACTTCGATCCCGACCTCGACGTGCGCGCCATGCACCGCGTGCGCGACATCCGCGTGTTCGCGCTGGTGCGGGGCCGCGCGTCGTCGCCGACGATCCAGCTGACCAGCGAGCCACCCTACCCGCAGAACGACGTGCTCGCGCTGCTCTTGTTCGGCAAGACGCGCGACGAGCTCGATCAGCAGCAGGCCAGCGCCGTCAACTCCGCGCTCGCCGGCACGGCGGGCGCTGCGGTGCTCGACTCGCTCAACCACCAGCTCGGGCTCGACGTGCCACTCGACACCGTGGTCGTCGACAACTCGACGTCGTCGACCGGCGAGACGACCGTGGGCGTCGGCGGCTACGTCACGGAGGACATCTACGTGGGCTACGGCCACTCGATCAGCGGCGACACCGACAGCAACGTCCGCGTAGACTGGCGCTTCCACAAGCACTGGAGCGTCGAGACCACCGTGTCGACGCGCGGCGATTCGTCCGCAGACCTGATCTGGCACTACGACTACTGACCCCGGGGAGAGAGCCATGGCGGGATTGCTCGAGCGCGCCGATTCGGACGGTGTCGCAGTTCTGTGTCTCAACCGGCCCGACGTTCTGAACGCGCTCTCGCCGAAGCTCTTCGAGGAGCTGCGCGCGCACGTCGACCGCCTGGCGGGTGAGAGCGAGCGCGTGGGCTGCGTGGTGCTGCGCGCCGCGGGGCGCTCGTTCTCGGCGGGCAACGACCTGCGCGCGATCCAGGCCGGCGAGCGCGCGGTCTCGCCGCACTTCCAGGCGGAGACGCTCGACCGGCTGGAGCGCCTGCCCCAGCCCGTGATCGCCGCCGTGCAGGGTCACTGCTACACGGGCGCGCTCGAGCTCGTCCTCGCGTGCGACCTGTGCATCGCCGCAGAGTCCGCGCGCTTCGCCGACACGCACGGCAAGTTCGGCATGACGCCCACGTGGGGCATGAGCCAGCGCCTGCCACGCCGCATCGGTCCGCTCCGCGCGAAAGCGCTCATGTTCGGCGGGAAGCCCGTGACCGGCGCCGAAGCCGTCGAGCTGGGTCTGGCCAACCGCTGCGTCCCCGACGCCGAGCTCGAGACGCGGGCGCTCGAGTGGGCGCGCGAGATCGCCGCGAACTCGTGGTTCACCCTGCGCACCGAGAAGGCGCTGGTGCGCGAAGGCGAGGCGCTGGGCCTCGAGGCCGCTCTCGCCTACGAGCGCGCCAACAGTCCCGGCGCGGGACCGGACCTGCGCGAGCGACTCGCGAATTTCAACAAGCGCTGAGACGTTTTTCGCCTACGGGCCCAAGCTGCTCGCGGCCGGGCAGGTTTGCCCGTGTGCGGCGCTCGCGCCCGAGAGGCCCTTCGCGATGCGGGCCCAGGAGACCACCGTACACTCCCCGGTGTCGGATGGCGACTCGCAGCGGCGGGCTTGCAGGTACGACGTCGCGAGCGTATGCGCCAGGATCTTGCGGACCGTGGAGAGGTCGGACGAGTCGACCTTGCCGTCGCCGCTCACGTCGCCGCACTGGCAGGCGTTGCCGACGCCGTCCGCGGCTGACGTGCCGAAGCCGCCGCCGTCGGCTTGGCTCGCGTTCGAAGTGCGCGGGCAGTTGTCGGTCGCGTCGGGCACGCCGTCGCCGTCGGAGTCCAGCGTGGCGAGGCCGCTGGTGATCCAGGTGCCGAATACGGGCACCGCGTTGGGGTCGGGCACCTGGCTGTTGGCGGGCATGCGGATCGCGGTGTTCGTCGACTGCTGGCGCACATACACGATGCTCTGCGCCGGCACGCCCACGTGGATGCGCTGCGCGCCCGCGCCGATGCCGAGATCGCCTTCGCTCGGCGCCACGCCGATGGCATTGAGCTCGCCGAGCAGCCTCGACCAGCGGAAGTCCATGTTGCTCGGCGCCGGCCCGCCCGGCTGGTGGCAGATGGAGCAATTCGAGGCCAGATAGCTCCGCGCGCGCTGCTGCACGGAGCTCGTCGTGTCGCCGAGCGACGCGTACTTGCCGAAGCTCGCGTTGAAGGTGCTGGGCGGGTTCTTGTCGAACATGCCCATGCACTCCCACGCGTGGAGCTCGTTGTCGGCACCGCTCGGGTAGTTGAAGGTCTTGTTCAGCTGCAGCACGCGCGGGCCGAGCACGCGCTTCTCGGGCGCGCTGTGGCACACGAGGCACTGCGCCGGGCTCGGGTAGTTCCACGTCTGCTGGCTGCCGCCCTGGAACGTGATCGTGTCGCTCGCGGCGTCGGAGAGCAGCGTCGCGTCCGTCTGCGCGGAGTTCCAGCGATACGTGAAGCCGGTCCAGCGGTCGACCTGGTGCAGGAACACGCGCGTCTCGAGGCGGCGCGTGGTGGTCGGCGAGGTCGCGATCTCGAAGTGCTTCACGAGCGCGGTGCCGATGGGGAAGTCGAACGAGCCGTCGGCCTCGAAATGCGCCGTCTGGCCGGCGGGCAGCGCGACCCAGCGGCGCTTCGCCGCGCCGTCCGACCAGAGCGGCGCGTTCACGTCGTACTCGACCAGCCCGGGCGCGGGCGTGAGCGTGGCCGTGTTCGCGAAGAGACCCGTCTGCGACAGGTTCGCGGGGAACGGCGCCGGCGGCGTGGAGTTGAACTGCAGCTTCATCACGCGACCCGGGTAGGTCGTGTAGTACAGCTCGCCGTCGCGGTCCTCACCGAACGAGGTCGGGCCGTTCGGCAGGATCGCGACCGTCGTCGGGTGCGCGGGAAGCGTGAGGTCCCACACGAACAAGTTGCCGCTGATGAAGTCGCCATAGACGTAGGCGCCGTACAGACCGGGCAGCTGGTTGCCGCGGTACACGTAGCCGCCCGTGACCGAGCTGCCGCCGTTCTGCGAGTCGCTGTGCGCGTATTCGATCACCGGCGGCGTCGTGCCAGACGCCGCGCAGTTGCCCGCGTAGTCGTGGAAGCCTTCGCAGATGTTCCAGCCGAAGTCGTAGCCGCCGGCGGGCGGCGTCGCCCGCGCGGCCGCGGACACGTAGTCGACCTCTTCGTAGAGGTCCTGCCCGACGTCACCGATGATCAGGTCGCCCGTCAAGCGGTCGAACGAATACCGCCACGGGTTGCGCAGGCCGAGCGCCCACCATTCGGGCGCTCCGCCGACGCCATTCGCGTGCGGGTTGCCGGGCGGGATGTGGTAGTTGCGGCGTGGGTCGCTCGGGAAGTCGTCGCTCGAGGGATCGATGCGCAACAGCTTCGCGAGCAGCACGTTGGGGTTCTGGCCGTTCCCCATGGGATCGCCGCCCGATCCCCCATCGCCCGTGCCGATCCACAGCAGGTGGTCCGGACCGAACGCCAGCATGCCGCCGTTGTGGTTCGTGAAGGGCTGCACGAACTCGAGCAGCTCGTAGGCGCTGTTCGGATCGGCGGCGTTCGGCGTCGCCGGCGGCACCGTGTAGCGCATGACCTTCGTGCAGTAGCCGCTGCCCGCCGCGCAGCGCGTGCCGCTCGACGTGAAGTCCACGTAGAAATAGTGATTCGTGGGGAAGTTCGGGTCGAACGCCAGACCCAGCAGGCCGAGCTCGTTGTCCGACGAGTCGATGCTCGTCGTCAGGTCGATGAACGTCTGCGTGGACGACGCGTTCGGGTCGTTGTCGAACACCTTGATCGCCCCGGTCTTCTCGACGACGAAGAGGCGGTTCGTGCCGTCCGGTGCGTACGTGATGAACACCGGGATGCTGAAGCTCGGCAGGTTCGGGAACGCGTCCACCGACGACATCGGCTGCTGCGCCGGCGGGGTGTCGAGCGGGAAGGTGTGGCCCGCGAACGGAACCCGCGGAGGCTCGGTGCACGTCTGCGCACCGGCCGAGCGGATGCCGACGACCGCAGCCAGAACAGAAGCCAGACACACGGCCATCCGCGCCGCGAACGCAGCTCTCATCTCCGCTTCTCCAACGACCGCAGCCGCTCCCCGCGCGCACGGGGATCATACCCGAGCGAAGTGCGCAGGAGAAAAGGGAGCTTTGGGCGTGACCGGGCGGCGGCGCCGACGCTCCGGCAACTGCGCGGCGCAAGCGCCCGCCGCGTCAGTCGAGCACGAACCGGACGGGCACCTCGGTGCTGCTGCGCGGGCGGGCAGCCGTTGGCTGCTACTCGCTGGCCTTCTTGCTCTGCTCGGCCTCCTGCAGCCGCTTCACGTCTTCCGGGCCGAGCTGCGGCCGGTCGATCGTGAGCGTGAGCTTGTCGAGCTTGCCCGTGAAGGTGAACGGCGGCTGGTAGTCGGCGTCGTTCACGCCGGTGAGCGTGTCGGAGCCGACGTCGAGCGACTCGTCGAACTGCAGGATGAACGGCAGCGTCTTCTCCATCTTCTGCGTCGCGACGTCGGTGCCGTCGACGCGCAGCACGCCGGTGCCGCCGCGGCCGATGCCGCTGTAGTCGCCGAAGGCCATCGTGCCCGGCCCGAGGCCGTCGTACTTGAAGTCGAACTCGACGGTGTGTTTGCCGGGCGCCAGCGCCGGGCCCTCCCAGCGCACGCGCGCCAGGTCGAGGAGGTTCCACAGGAACACGGGCTTGCTCTTCAGCAGATAGAAGCCGTAGCCCGCGAAGCGCCCACCCTGGGTGATCAGCATGCCCTCTGCGCCGTCGCTCGGCACTTCGATCTCGGCCTTGAAGCGGTACGAACTGTTCAGGATCGACGGCGCGTCACCATTCGGTGTACCCGTGAGCGGGCGCAGCCAGGTGAACTCGCTGCGGCCCGCGGTGATGCTGGGGCGCGGCGTGATGATGCGCGTGATCACCGAGGCGTCGAGCGGCTCCACGTGGTACTTCTTCGCCTCCTGCCAGAACAGCGCCTGCAGCTGCTTCAGCTTCGCGGGGTTCTTGGCCGCGACGTCGTTCGACTGCGTCCAGTCGCTGTGCAGGTCGTAGAGCTCCCAGGGGAAGTCGAGCACGGGCGTCTTCACGGGAAAGTTCACCCAGGGCGGGCGCATCACCTTGGTGCTGGCGATCCAGCCGTCGCTGTAGACCGCGCGGTCGCCCATCATCTCGAAGTACTGCGTCTTGTGCCGCGACGGCGCGGCCGCGTTCTTCGCGTCGAACGTGTACACCATGCTGACGCCTTCCATCGGCGTCTGCGCGATGCCGTCGACGGTCTTCGGCGCGCGGATGTTCGCGGCTTCGAGGATCGTCGGCGCGACGTCGATCACGTGGTGGAACTGGCTGCGGATCCCGCCCGCGTCCTTGATGACCTTCGGCCACGAGATCGCCATGCCTTGGCGGACGCCGCCGAAGTGCGAGCAGATCTGCTTCGTCCACGTGAACGGCGTGTCGAAGGCCCACGACCAGCCGATCGACATGTGCGCGTAGGTCTTGTCCGTGCCCCACGCGTCGTAGAAGTGCTCGAGCTGCTCCTTCACGCCCGGGTTCGCGTTGTTGAACAACGCGATCTCGTTCGGCGAGCCTTCGAAGGAGCCCTCGGCGCTCGTGCCGTTGTCGCCCTCGATGTAGATGACGAGCGTATTGTCGAGCTTGCCCAAATCCTCGACGGCCTGGATCACGCGGCCGATCTCGTGGTCGGTGTACGCGACGTAGGCTGCGAAGACGTCCGCCTGGCGGATGAACAGCTTCTTCTCGTCGTCGCTGAGCTGGTCCCACTCCTTGATCAGCTCCTTGGGCCAGGGCGTGAGCGCGGCGTTCTGCGGAATCACGCCGAGCTTCTTCTGGTTCGCGAAGATCTGCTCGCGCAGCTTGTTCCAGCCCTGGTCGAAGAGGTGCATGTCCTCGAGCTTCTTCGCCCACTCCGGCGTCGGCTGGTGCGGCGCGTGCGTGCCGCCGGGCACGTAGTAGACGAAGAACGGCTGGTCGGGCACGAGCGCATTCAGCCGGTTCATGTAGTCGATCGCGTCGTCGGCCATCGCCGTGGTCAGATTCCAGCCCGGCTGGCCCACGAACGGGTAGATCTGCGTCGTGTTCCGGAACAGGTTCGGCGCCCACTGATTGGTGTCGCCGCCCAGGAAGCCGAAGAAGTACTCGAAGCCCATTCCGATGGGCCATTGATCGAACGGCCCGGCCTGGCTGGCCTGGAACTCGGGCGTGTTGTGGTTCTTGCCGAACCAGGACGTGCGGTAGCCGTGCTCGCGCAGGATGCGACCGATCGTCGCCTTGTCCTTCGAGATGAAGCTGTCGTAGCCCGGATACCCCGTCGCCTGCTCCGCCACCACGCCGAAGCCTGCGGAGTGGTGGTTGCGGCCGGTGATGAGCGCTGCGCGCGTGGGCGAGCAGAGCGCCGTGGAGTGAAAGTTCGTGTAGCGCAGGCCGCTCTTCGCGATCCGGTCGAGCGCGGGCGTGGGGATCACGCCGCCGAACGTACTCGACACGCCGAAGCCCGCGTCGTCCGTCATGATGAGCAGCACGTTCGGCGCGCCCTTCGGCGGCACCACGCGCGGCGGCCAGTACGGCTTCGACTGGTCCGCCGTCTTCCCGATCACGCCGCCGAACTTCGGCGGCGGCGGCGGGAGCTGATCGCCCGGTATGGTCGTCGTCGCGCTCGGCGAGCCGGGCGTGCCGATCCCCTGCTGCTGGGCGAAGACTCGTGGCGAGACGGAAAGACACGCGAGCAGAGTCGCGCCGAAGAGGGACGTTCCCCGACACTTCGAGACCATGACACCCTCCCGTCGGACTCCCGAGTCCGCACACTAGTCGGGTGCCATGTTCGAATGCAAACGGAACAATTTCAGCGCGAAGAGAAGAGCGGCCGGCCGCGAGCGCGACCGGCCGCTCCGTGAGTCAGTGAGCGCGAGTCACTCGGCCGAGTAGCCGAACACGGCCTTCGTCTCGAGGAACTCCTCGAAGCCGTTCACGCCCCACTCGCGGCCGTTGCCCGACTGCTTGTAGCCGCCGAACGGCGCATCGAACGCGAGCTGCGCCCCGTTCAGGTGCACGTTCCCGGTGCGCAGCCGCTTCGCGACCTGCTTGGCATGGTCGAGGCTGCCCGAGGTCACGTAGCCCGACAGCCCGTACGGCGTGTCGTTCGCGATCGAGACCGCCTCTTCCTCGTCGTGATACGGCAGGATCGACAGCACGGGGCCGAAGATCTCCTCGCGCGCGATCGTCATCGTGTTCTTCACGTTGCCGAACACGGTGGGCTTGACGTAGTAGCCCTCCTTCAGGCCCTCGGGCCGGCCGACGCCGCCGGTGACGAGCGTGGCGCCCTCGTCGATGCCCTTCTGGATCAGGCCCTGGATCTTGTCGAACTGGACCTTACTGACGACCGGACCCAGGTTCAGGCCGTTCCCGCCTTCGAACGGGTCGCCGACCTTGATGCTCTCGGCGGTCGCCTTCGCGATCGCGAGCGCTTCGGCGTGGCGCGACTGCGGCACGAGCATGCGGGTCGGCGCGTTGCACGACTGGCCGCTGTTCATGAAGCAATTCTGCACGCCGCCCGCGACCGCAGCCTTGAAGTCGGCGTCGTCGAGCAGGATGTTCGCCGACTTCCCGCCGAGCTCCTGCGTCACGCGCTTCACGGTCGGGGCCGCGTTGATCGCGACCTGGATGCCCGCGCGCGTCGAGCCGGTGAACGACATCATGTCGATCCCCGGGTGCGACGACATCGCGGCGCCGACGGTCGGCCCGTCGCCGTTCACCAGGTTGAATACGCCCTTCGGCACGCCCGCGTCGTGCATGATCTGCGCGAGCAGGATGGCGTTGAGCGGCGCGACCTCGGTCGGCTTCAGCACGATCGTGCAGCCCGCCGCGAGGGCCGGCGCGATCTTGCACGCGATCTGGTTGATGGGCCAGTTCCACGGCGTGATGAGACCGCACACGCCCACGGGCTCGCGGAAGATCTCGGTCTTGCCGCGCTTCTCCTCGAACTCGAAGCTCTTCAGCACTTCGACCGCCTGGCCGAAGTGCGCCATGAACATGGCGGCCTGCGCGGCCTTGGACAGCCAGATCGGCGCGCCCATCTCGGAGGAGATCGTCTTCGCCATTTCCTCGTACTTCGCCTGGTAGGCGCCCATGATCTTCTGCAGCAGGGCGATGCGCTCCTCGCGCGTGGTGCGCGAGAAGCTCTCGAACGCGCGCCGCGCGGCCTTCACGGCCTTGTCGACGTCTTCCGCGCTGCCCATCGAGATCCGCGCGATCGGCTTCTCCGTCGCAGGGTTGATGACGTCGCGGGTGTTTCCGGGCTTCGCCGGCGGGACCCAGGCCCCGTCGATGTAGAAGTTCAGATGCTCTTGCATGTCTTCCTCCGTGCAGTTGGATCCCCGGTGGTGGTTCGGAACCGGACCCACAATGTACCCGGTCCGGCGCGGCGATGTGAGACGGGCCGGCCGCCGCTGATTCGTACGGCAAGGCCCCGGGCCCGAAGTGCCCGACCTGCCCGCTCACGTGCACGGCGGGAACCGCCGGGGCGTGCGGCCCGATTCCGTGAGGCTCGCGGCGATCCCACCCCCGGCATTCCCCTGAGGCGGCGCTGACAACGGCCGCACCCGTCGGCAGAGTGTGCGGCGAGGTAGCCGACCGCCCGTGACAACCGCACAAGAGCGCGCTCGCGACTCCTTCTTCGCGGACCGCCACGAGGATCCGCGCGCACTGCGCGTCTGCGAGGGGACTTCGTGCGCGCTGGCCGGCGCTGCGCAGCTGCGCCAGAAGCTGAGCGCGGAGGGTCCGTGCCGGCGCATCGACTGCGCGGGCTTCTGCGATCGCTCGCCGGTGGCGCTCGAGCCCGACGGGCGGGCGGTCGGCCTGCGCCGCGCCCACGGCGCGATCGAGCGCGCACCTCTGGAGCCGCTGTCGGCGATCCGGACTCGCTCGCGAGTCGCGATCGTCACCGAGCGCATCGCCCGGGGCGAGTTCTGCGACCTCGCGCGCGCGCGCGAGGCGGGCGTCTGGCACGGCTTCGAGCGCGCGCTGCGCGGAGCGCCCGAAGCGGTGCTGCGCGCGCTCGAGGCGTCGGGCGAGCGCGGCCGCGGCGGCGGCGCGTTCCCCACCGGCGCGAAATGGCGCGCGGCGGCGCGGTCCGCAGGCTCCGACAAGTACGCGATCGCGAACGGAGACGAAGGCGACCCGGGGTCCTTCATCGACCGGGCGCTGCTCGAGGCCGACCCGCACGCGGTGCTGGAGGGGCTGGCGCTGTGCGGCTTCGCGCTCGGCGCCCGACACGGAATTGTGTACATCCGCTCCGAATATCCGCGCGCGGCCGCGCGCGTCGAGCGCGCGATCGCCGAGGCGCGAGCCGCCGGCCTGTTGGGCCGCGGCATCCTCGGCACGGGCTTCGACTTCGACGTGCGCGTGGCGCGCGGCGAGGGCAGCTACGTGTGCGGCGAGGAGACGGCGCTGCTCGAGGCGCTCGAGGGCCGCCGCGGCGAGGTGCGGCTGCGCCCGCCCTATCCCAGCGAGCGCGGGCTGTTCGGTCGACCCACGGTCGTGAACAACGTCGAGACGCTCGTGAACGCGGCCTGGATCGTGCGTATGGGCGCCGACGCGTACCGCGCGCTGGGCACGAGCGAGTCGCACGGCACCAAGGCGCTGTGCCTCAACGCGGGCTTCGCGTCGCCGGGCATCGTCGAGGTCGAGTTCGGGACGCCGCTCGCGGAGGTCATCGCCGCCGCGAGCGCCCCCGCCCAGCGGCTGCGCGCGGTGCTCCTCGGCGGGCCGATGGGCGCCATTCTCGCGCCGAGTGAGTGGGACGTGCCGATTTGCTGGGAGGCGCTGCGCGCGCGCGGGATCGCGCTCGGCCACGGCGGCATCGTTGCGGTGCCGGAGAGCGCCGACCTGCGCGCGCTCGTGTTGGGCTGGCTCGGCTTCATGGCGCGCGAGTCGTGCGGGAAGTGCGTGCCCTGCCGCAACGGCTCGGGCCGCGCGCTCGAGCTGGCCCGCGCCGGAGCGCGGGGCGAGTTGCTCGAGCTGCTCGACGTGATCTCCGCCGCGAGCCTGTGCGGCTTCGGTCAGGACATGCCCAAGCCGATCCGCCGCTTGGTCGAGAGCTTCGGTGCGCTCGATCGGTGACTCGACCGCCGAGATCGACGGGCGCGCCCTGGCCCCGCGGCCTCACGAGACGATCCTCGTCGGCGCGGCTCGGCTGGGCATCGAGATTCCGATCGTGTGTAAGCTGCCGGGTCAGCCGCCCGACGGCGGCTGCCGCGTGTGCCTCGTCGAGCTCGAGGGCTCGCCGCGCCCGGTCGCGGCCTGCCACACGGCGCTCGCCGCCGGCATGCGCGTGCGCACCACGAGCCCGGCGCTCGAGCGGCTGCGCGCCGCGGTGCGCGCGCTCGCGCTGCCGCCCCCGGGTCACGCGCCGCGCAACGCGAGTCACCCGTATCTGCGCTTCACGCGCGACCTCTGCATCACCTGCCGCCGCTGCCTCCACACGTGCGAGGACATTCAAGGCGCGAACGTCTACGCGGTCGTGGGCCGCGGACCGGAGACGCGGCTCGCGTTCGGCGTCGACGATCGCTTCGAGACCAGCCCGTGCACCTCGTGCGGCGCCTGCGTCGAGGTGTGCCCGACGGGAGCGCTGACCGATCTCGACCGCGAGGTGCCGGCGGCGGAAGAAACGCGAGTGACTCGCTCGACGTGCGGCTACTGCGGCGTCGGCTGCCAGGTGGAGGTCCTTGCCGATGCGCGGACCGTGCGCGCGATCCGCGGCGCACCGCGCGCCGCGGTGAACCGCGGCCACCTGTGCGCGAAGGGCCGCTACGCCCACGGCTGGCGCGAGTCCGCAGAGCGGCTGACCCGACCCCTCGTGCGCGAGGGCGACCGATTCGTGCCGATCTCGTGGCCCGACGCGATCGCGCTGGCCGCCCGCCGCCTCGAGGAGATCCACGCGCGCCACGGTCCCGACGCGCTGGGCGCGCTCACGTCGTCGCGCTCCACCAACGAGGCCGCCTACCTGCTGCAGAAGCTGTTCCGCAGCCGCTTTGGCACCAACAACGTCGACTGCTGTGCGCGCCTGTGTCACGCGTCCACTGCGCGCGCGCTGTCGGAGGTGCTCGGCGTCGGCGCCGCTACCGCGTGCTACGACGACGTCGAGGCGGCGCGGCTGATCGCGCTCGTCGGCGCGAATCCGAGCGAGGCCCATCCGGTGCTGGGCGCGCGGATCGAGCAGGCGCGTCGACGGGGGGCGCGGCTCTTGGTGATCGACCCACGCCGCATCGAGCTGGCGGGCAGCGCCGACGTGTTCGTGCAGCTGCGCCCGGGCGCCAACGTGGCGGTGCTCGACGCGATCGCGGCGCTGTTGATCGAGCGCGGCGCGATCGACCACGAGTATGTCGCCGAGCGCACGATCGGGCTCGAGTCACTCGCTGCCGCGCTCGCGCGGCCGGCGCTCGAGCGGGCGAGCGAGGTGTCGGGCGTGTCGGTCGAAGTGCTGCGGCGCGCCGCGGAGCTCGTCGCCGCCTGCGGGCCGACCCTGTTCGTCTCGGGCCTCGGCACCTCGGAGCTGACGCAGGGCACGGCCTCGGTGCGCGCGCTCGCGAACCTGGCCCTGCTCACCGGAAGCGTCGGCCGTCCGGGCGCAGGCCTGTTGCCGCTGCGCGGCCAGAACAACGTCCAGGGCAACGCCGACATGGGCGGGGCGCCCGATTCCTTCCCTGGCTACCAGCCGCTCGACTCGGTCGAGACGCGGGCGCGCATCGGCGCGCTGTGGGGCGCGCTGCCACCGCCGACGCGCGGCAAGACGATCCCGGAGCTGTTCGCGGCCGCGCGCGGCGGGTCACTCCGCGCGCTGTGGATCCAGGGCGAGGACCCTGCGCAGAGCGACCCGGATCAGACTCGAGTCACGGAGGCGCTGGCGAAGCTCGAGTTCCTGGTGGTGCAGGAGCTGTTTCCCTCGGAGACGCAGCGCTTCGCGCACCTGGTGCTGCCGGCCGCCAGCTGGCTCGAGCAGGACGGCACCTTCACGAACGCGGAGCGCCGGATCCAGCGCGTGCGCGCGGCAGCGACTCCCCCGGGTGAGGCGCGCGCCGATTGGCAGGTGATTCGCGACGTCGCGCGCGCGCTCGGCTGTGACTGGGACGCTGCCTCGCCCGACCGCATCATGGACGAGATCGCGCGCGTCGCCCCGCGCATGTTCGGCGGCGTGTCCTACGCGCGGCTCGGCGACGACGGCCTGCAGTGGCCGTGTCCCAGCGCGGAGCACCCGGGCTCGCGCCGGCTGCACGAGCACGGCTTCGAGAGCGGCCGCGCGCGGCTCACGCACACGGCGTTCGAGGCGAGCCCCGAGAGCGGCGTGCCGGGCTTCCCGTATCAGCTGATCACCGGCCGCGTGCTGCATCACTACAACGTGGGGACGATGACTCGGCGCACGCCGAGTCGAGCGCTGGCACCCTGCGACCGGCTCGAGATCCACCCCTCCGACGCCGCCCGCGAGGGCGTCTCGGAGGACGCCGAGGTCGAGCTCGAGAGCCGCTGGGGCCGCTGCCGCGCGCGCGCCGAGCTCTCCGAGCGGGTGGCTCCCGGGACGCTCTTCCTGTCGTTCCACTTCCCGGAGACCCACGCGAACCGCGTGACCGGCCCCGCGCACGATCCGGCGTCCCAGTGTCCGGAGTACAAGCTGACGGCCGTGCGGATCCGCCCGTAGCTGCGGCTGGGCGTGCCTCACTCACTCACGCGTACACCGATTGGTGTCGCGCGCGTGAGCGCGCGCGGCCCAGAGGCAAACCCCGTGGCCGCTCGGGTAGGCTCTGGACATGGATCGCCCCCTCTCGGACGTACGCATCGTCGATCTCACGCAGTACGAGGCCGGACCGACCGCGACGCTGATGCTCGCCTGGCTGGGCGCGGACGTGATCAAGGTCGAGCCCCCCAAGGGAGAGCCGGGGCGACGCCTGGCCGGTGCCACGCCCGAACGCGACAGCGTCTTCTTCGCGCTCTTCAACCAGGGCAAGCGCAGCGCCGTGCTCGACCTCGCGCAGCCCGAGGGGCGCGCCGAGCTGCGCGAGCTGCTGCGCTCCGCCGACGTGCTCGCGGAGAACTTCGCGCCGACCACGCTCGAGCGCTTCGGCCTGCCACTCGACCGGCTCGCCCAGGAGTTCCCGCGCCTCGTGCTCGCCTCGGTGCGCGGCTACGCGAGCGGCGGGCCGTGGTCGGGCTACAAGTCGCTCGACTTCGTCGCACAGGCGACCGGCGGCGCGATGAGCATCACCGGTGAGCCGGACGGCCCTCCGCTGCGGATGGGCCCGACCAACGCGGACCACTCCTCGGGCGTGCACCTGGCGCTGGGCATCCTCGCCGCCCTGCACCGCCGCGCGCGCACCGGACGCGGCGGCCGGGTCGAGGTGTCGCTGCAGGACGTGGTCGTGAGCTCGCTCCGTACCGCGCTCGTCCCCATGTACGTCTCGGGCGAGGTCGTACCGCGGCGCGGCGCCGCCTACCCCGACGTGGCGCCCAGCGGCTTGCACCCATGCGCGCCGGGCGGCCCCAACGACTACGTCTACCTGCTGCTCTCGTCGAAGGAGCAGTGGCGCGCGCTGCTTCGGGCGATCGAGCGCGAGGACTTGCTCGAGGATCCGCGTTATGCGCGCCAGTCGCAGCGCAACGCGCGCGAGGCCGAGCTGCGCGAGATCGTGTCCGCCTGGACGCGCGAGCGCGGCAAGCTCGAGGTGATGGAGCGACTGTCGCGCTTCGGCGTCCCGTGCGGCGCAGTGCTCGACACCCGCGAAGTGCTCGCGAACGAGCAGCTGCGTGCGACGGGGATGGTCGTGCGCCACGTCGACCCGCAGTGGGGCGAGCTCTTCGTCCCCGGCTGCCCGATCCGGATCGACGCCGAGCGCCCGCGCCTGGAGCCCGCGCCCGCTCTCGGGGAGCACACCGCGGAGGTGCTCGCCGAAGCCCGCAAGGTCCGCGCCTGAGCGCGGCCGGCGATGGCGAGAGGGCTCTCGAACGTGGAGATCGCCGATGCGCTGGAGCGCATCGCGGATCTTCTCGAGGCACAGGACGCGGAGGGCTTCCGCGTGCGCGCGTACCGCCACGGCGCGGAGCGCCTGCGCGCCACGCCGGAGCCGGTGGCGGCGCTGTACGCGCGCGGCGGCGTCGCGGCGCTCGACGCGCTGCCCGAGATCGGGAAGAGCCTGGCGAGCGTGATCGCGGAGCTCGTGCGCACGGGTCGTTCGTCGCTGCTGGAGAGGCTCCTGGGCCAGGTCTCGCCCGAGGATCGCTTCACCACCGTGGCGGGCATTGGCGAGGAGCTGGCCAGGCGCGTGCACGCGCAGCTCGGCATCGAGTCACTCGAAGACCTCGAGCTCGCGGCGCACGACGGCCGGCTCGCGCAGGTGCCGGGCTTCGGCGCGAGGCGCGTGCGGGCGGTTCAGCAGGCGCTCGCCGGGATCCTCGGCCGGGAATCGGCGCGGCGCGGCAAGAGCGGGACGCTGCAGCGCGAGGGCATTCCGGGCCGGCCGGACGTCGCGACACTGCTCGATGTAGACCGCGAGTACCGGCGCAAGGCAGGCGCCGGCGAGCTGCGCACGATCACGCCGCGCCGCTTCAACCCCGGAGCGAAGTCATGGCTGCCGGTGCTGCACACGCAGCGCGGGCCCTGGACGTTCACGGCCCTGTTCTCGAACACGGCGCGCGCCCACCAGCTCGGCACGACCGGCGACTGGGTGGTGATCTACTTCGAGCGCGACGGCCGCGAAGGCCAGTGCACCGTGGTCACCGAGCACGCGGGCCCCCGCGCCGGCACGCGCGTCGTGCGCGGGCGCGAGAACGAGGGGTGACGGGTCCGCGCTGCTCGCGGTAAGCGCCAAGGCCAGGGCGGCGCGGGTCAGTGCTTCCCGGCGTGCTCGTAGAGGATGCGGCGCACTTCCTCGATCGAGCGGGAAACGGGACTCGAACCCGCGACCCTCAGCTTGGGAAGCTGATGCTCTACCAACTGAGCTATTCCCGCGTCGACGCGAGGATAGCAGCCGCGTGGCCGCAAGCGAGGTTGCTCATTCGGTCAGAAATGTCAGGGAAAAGTCAGATCCGTGGCACCGGGCCGCTCCTACACTCGGTGCATGCGAACTCCGCACTCCCTCCCTGCCCTGAGCCTCGGAATCCTGATCCTCGGACTCGGCCTCGCTGCGGTGGCCGGGCGCGCCGGCGCGATGGTGCTGGTCGACTACGCGTTCGATTCCACGAACACCACGCTCAACATCACGAGCCCTGCAGCGGTCTCGATCCCGCCCCAGGGAACGCTCTCGGGCGACATCCAGGTGACGTACTCGAGCGATCCGCTCGGCAACATCATCGACGGGCCGGCGCGCCTCGACGTGCTGAACCTGCAGGCGAACCTGAACGTCTCGACGATGGTGTTCGGGCAGGCGCTCGGGCTCACCGGACCGGCGAACGCGGAGCTGGTCGACCCGGTCGACGGCAGCCTCACCGGCAACCAGCTCTCGTTCGGGAACGCGCTCGGCTCGTTCCACGCGTTCGGCACGATCACGTGCAGCGGCGTCATCTGCACCACGATCCACCTGCCGCCGGGCACGCCCACGGACTTCGACGGCACGGCGTCCGTGACACTGCCCACCTTCACGGTCGGGTCGCTCCACGGCGACATCACCGGGCTGACCTTCGCGATCGGCAGCGTGGACGTGGTGGCGTCGCTCGTGTTCAACGCGCAGGAGACGGGCCGCACGATCCCCGAGCCCGCGGCCCTGTCGCTCGCGGCACTCGCGGCAGGGGCGCTCGTGCTGCGACACCGACGCGTGTAGCGCGCCGCTACTTGTCGCCGATCTGAATCTCGTCGAAGAGCGCGTCGAGATCGTCGTCGTCGCTGTCCTTCGCCGGCGCGACGAGCGCCGCGCGCGGTGACTCCGGCTCGTCGTCGACCAGGCTGCGCAGGTCGAAGCCGTCCTCGGCGGCGGCTGCGGGCTTCGCCGCGGGCTTCGCGGGTGTAGCCCTCGCAGGAGTCGCCTTCGCGGGCGTGGCCGGCTTCGCGACCGGCTTGGCCGGTGCGGCCTTCGCCGGCGTGACCTTCGCGAGCGTCGCTCGCGCGGGCGTGGCCGGCGCGGCCGGCCTCGCGGCCATGGGCGAGGGCCGGGCGAGCGGCAGCGTGCGGCGCACGGGCGCCAGGTCCTCGGGCTCCGGCTCGGCGCCCAGGCTGGCCAGCGCGTCCTCCTCCTCGTCGCCGTCGTTCACGAGCGAGCGCAGGCTGAAGTCGCCCTCGTCGTCGGAGTCGAGGCCGAGCGCGGGCTCGTCGCCTTCCTCGGCTTCTTCCGCGGGCTCCGGCTCGGCGAGCATGGGCTCGAGCTCGACCTCCGCGGCCCGTGCGCGCACGGGCGTCGGCGGCAGCGTGTCCTCGGCCACGACCTCCTCGAGGTCCAGGTCCAGCTCGGCCGGCGTGGCGATCTCGAGCTCGGGGTCCGACTCGGCATCCGCTTCGACCGGCTCGGGCTCGGTCTCCGGCTCGGTGTCGTCGCCGACACCCCCCAGGGTCGCCTCGAGCTCGCCCAGCGCCGTGTCGGCGGGCATCGGGGCGAGCGGCTCGAGCCAGTCGGGGCTCGCGGCCGCCTCGGACTTGCTCTCCGCCGCCATGGGGCTCGGCTTCGAGACGGGCATCGTCTCCTTCCGCGCGGCCCGCGGCGGCAGGTCCACTTCGGTCACGCCGAGCAGCTCGGGCGCCGGCGGTGCGACGGGGAACGAGACCACGGAGTCCGAGGGCAGCCGCACGAGGCCGAGCGCGTTCGCCGCGGTCTGCACCACGTTCGAGTCGACGGGCTTCTTCTCGTTCAGGAAGCCCTCGAAGAGCGAGTTGTCGGCCAGCGTGTTCAGCACGCGCGGCACGCCGCCCGACCAGCGGAACAGCACCTCGAGCGCGTCGGGCGAGAACACCGGGTGAGCGGCGCCTGCGAGGCGCAGCCGATGAGACACGTAGGCCTGGGACTCGAGCCAGTCCATCGGCTCCATCTCGACGCGCACCTCGACGCGCTGCGCGAGTGGCGGGTCGAGCTTAAGCAAGTCGTTCAGCTCGGGCAGGCCGAACAGCACGAGCGACAGCAGCTTCTTCCCCTCGTGCGTCAGGTTCAGGAGCCCGCGGAACTCCTCCATCGCCTCGCGGTTGCGGAAGAGCTGCGCCTCGTCGATGAGCAGCACCGGCGAGCGCTTCGCGGTGCTGAGCGCCGTGAGCTGCGTGTGGATCTGGTCGATCTGCGCCTGCACGCCCGCCGCGGGCACGGGCACGCCGAAGCCGCGCGCCACGTTCGGCAGGAGCCAGTTCGAGGCGCATGCCTCGTGCGGAATCGACAGGTAGTGAACCGCGTAGTCCTTCGCCTCGAGCTCGCGGAGCACGGCCTGTGCGAGCGTGGTCTTGCCCAGCCCTGGTCCGCCCACCAGCACGGCCAGCGCCTTCCGCTGGTGGATGCCGCGCAGCAGCCGCAGGCGCGCGCGCTTCTGCGGCGCGCTCTCGTAGTAGAAGCGCGCATCGGCGTCGTTCTGGAACGGATCCGCCGGCAGTCCGTAGTACTCGAGATGCTCCATCGGTGCCCCCGCGCGCGGCCTCCCGCGCGATTCAGCTGAACCTTGCGATGCGCTCCGCGACGTCGCGGAAATCCGGATCCGCCGCGGAGACCTTCTGGAAGGCCTCGAGCGCCTCGGCGTCGCGCCCCGCGGCGAGCAGGGCCTCGGCCAGGTCGTAGCGCAGCGAGACGCTGGACTCGTCCGAGTCGCCGACCTGCGCCAGCGCGTCCTCGAGGTGGGCCGCGGCGGCCTCGGCGTCGCCGAGCGCGAGCTTGCACGTGGCCATGAGCGACAGCGCCTCGATCACGCGCGCGCCCGTCTTGAGCACGGCCTCGAGCTCGCGCACGGCGTCCTCGGAGAGGCCCATCTCCTTGTAGGCGATGGCGAGGTCGTAGTGCGTGTCCGCGTCGCCGGCGTCGACGTGCTCCTGGATGCCCTTCTTGAACGCCGAGAAGACGTCCGCGAAGCCCTTCCCGAGCGACCCTACACCGACGAGTGTACCGATCGTGCCGGCCGACGTGTCGTCGTCGTCGTCCAGCTCCGCCGCCAGGTCGAACTCGTCCTCGGGCGCCGCCGCCCCGGCGGCCTCTTCCTCGTCCATCTCCGCCGTCAGCTCCGACGGGTGGAACTCGGGCGCGGTCTCCGGCGCCTCGAGCGGCTCGAGGTCCGGCGGCTCGGCGTCGAGGTCGAGCGGCGGGAGCGTGTCCTCCGCGATGACCGTCTTCTCGAGCTTGGCGGGCTTCGCGGGCGGCTTCGGCACGGGCTTCGCGATGACCGGCGTCGGCCGCGCCGCGGCCGGCGTCGGCTTCGCGGCCTTCTTCGGCGGCGCGACGAGCTCGTCGGGCAGATCGGGGATCGACAGCGCCTCGTCGCCGTCGGGGTCCTGCACCATCGTGTCGCCGAGCGGGTCGCCCAGCTTCGCCGGCTGCGCGACCGGCTTGGGCTTCGCACCCTGCGCAGGCGCCGCCTTGCCACCCTTGGCGCGGCGGGCCTCGATCTCGCCGAGCCGCAGCTGCGCCTTCGGGTGCGACGGCACCTTCTCGAGCACCGCCTTGTACATGCGCTCCGCGTCGTCGACGAGGCCCTGCTCGAGGTAGAAGTCCGCCTCGGACAGGTTCTCCTCGATGCGCACCGAGCTCTGCCCGAAGCTGCCGACGTCCTCGCGCTCGGAGGCGAGCGGCTCCGAGAACTCGAGTGACTCGCCCACGTCCAAGTCGAGACCCGCGGCGGAAACGGGCTCGGGCTCGGGCGCGGCCTCCGAATCGCCCTCGATCTCCACCTCGATGTCGAAGTCGTCGTCGGCGGCCGGCGCGGGCTCGGGCTTGGCGGCGACCTTGGGGGCCGCCTTGGCGGCGGGCTTCTTGACCTCGAGCTCGGGCGGCTCTTCGTCTACCTGCGAGGGCGGCTCGACCGAGGCGAACTTCGCGTCGCGGTCCTCCTCGTCCTCGAGCACGATCTCGATGTCGGGCAGGCTGTCGAACTCTTCGCCGCCGACCGCGGCGACCTCGGCCTTGCGGCGCGCGCCCGCGCCCTTGGCGGGCTCGGGCTCGACGAGCGAGCTGCGCTCGATCTCGGGTGCGTCGTCGTCGCTCGGCGCGTCGAGCTCGACGGCGCCGCCGCCCGCAGCGCGCTCCACGTCGGCGAGGATCTTCCGCGCGTCGCGCGAGTCCGGGTCGGCTTCGAGCACGAGCTTCGCGAGTCGGCTCGCCTCTTCGGGATCGCCGAACTCGAGCGACACGCGCGCTTCCGCGATGAGCTCGCCGGGCGAGGAGGTCGGCTTCGCGGCCGCGGGCGCGGGCTTCGCGATCGCCGGCGTGGTGCGGTGCTGCATGCCGGGCGCGGTCTTCTCGACGATCTCGGCCGCCTTCGGCGCCGGTGCGGCCTTCGCAGCCACGGGCTTCGCGGCGGCCGGCGGCTCGATGTCGTCGAGGCGGATGTCGTCGTCCAGGTCGTCCGACTCACCCGCGCCGAGGCCCGTCGACTCGGTGAGCAGGATGCTCGGCGTCGTCGTCTCTTCGCTGCCGCCGAACGACGCGAGGCCGCCGTGGCGCTGCATGATCTCGCGCGACTTCTCGACGTCGCCGCGCGTCTTGTACAGCTCCGCGATCTCGCGCCACAGCTTGCGCGCGCCGGCGTCGTCGCCCGCGCCTTCGAGCGCACTCACGAGTGTCTCACGCAGCGCGAGGTCGTCGGGATACTTCGCGAGCGCCGCCTTCAACAGCTTGGCGGCCTCGGCGTGCTCGCCGGTCTGGATCTTGGCCCAGGACAGCGCGTCCAGCGCCTCGCGGCTGTCCGGGAAGGCGCGCCGCATCTGCTCGGCCACGCGCAGCACCAGGTCGACGCCGGTCTGCTTGCGCACCTCGTCGAGCAACGACGTGTATTCGCGGCGCGCGTCGTCCTCCATCTTCTCGCGCGCGAACAGGTCCGCCAGGTTCAGGCGGTTGGCGATGTTCGAGGGGTCGAGC
>DATJZN010000029.1:0-8318 GCA_035499075.1 Myxococcota bacterium
TGCGCCGCTGGGTTCGAGCCCGTACGCGAGGCGTTCCTCGCCAACTTTCGCGACGGCGCGGAGGTCGGCGCGAGCGTCGCCGTGACACGAAACGGTGTTCCCGTCGTCGACTTGTGGGCCGGCCAGGCCAAGCAGGGCGGCGCGCCGTGGCAGCGCGACACGATCGTGAACGTGTACTCGACCACGAAGACCATGGCGTCGCTCTGTGTGCTGATGTGCGCTGACCGCGGCCTGCTGGACCTGGACGCCCCCGTCGCGAACTACTGGCCCGAGTTCGGGCAAAACGGGAAGGGGGGCGTGCTCGTCCGCCACGTCATGAGCCACAGCGCGGGGCTGCCGGCCTTCGATCCGCCGCTCGCCGGCCCGACCGCGCTCTACGATTGGGACGGCATCGTGCGCAGGCTCGCCGCCGACAAGCCGTGGTGGACGCCGGGCGACGGCTCCGGCTATCACGCGCTCACGCAAGGCTACTTGCAGGGCGAGCTCGTGCGGCGCGTCACGGGGCGCACGATCGGCGCGTTCTTCCGCGACGAGGTCGCGCGCCCGCTCGGCGCCGACTTCCACATCGGCCTGCCGCCCGAGCACGACGCGCGCGTGGCCGAGCTCGTGCCGCCGCCGCAGGCGCTCGGCGCGGCCGTGCAGGGCGACCCGGACTCGGTGAGCGCGCGGGCCATGCGCAGCGTGCCGATCGACGGCACGGAGCCGCGCACCACGGCGTGGCGGCGCGCCGAGATCCCGGCCGCGGGCGGCGTGGGCAACGCGCGCTCGATCGCGCGCATCCACTCCGCGCTGGCGTGCGGCGGCGAGGTCGACGGCGTGCGGCTCTTGTCCGAGGCGATGGTGCGGCGCATCGGGGTGGAGCAGACGAACGGCATCGACCGCGTGCTGCAGGTGCCCGCGCGCTTCGGCATGGGCTTCGGCCTGCCGCACCCGAGCATGCCGATCAGCCCGAACCCCAACGCGCTGTTCTGGGGCGGCTGGGGCGGCTCGCTCGCGGTCATCGATCTGGACGCGGGCATGTCCATCGCGTACGCGATGAACAAGATGGCGGTGGAGGTCATGGGCGACCTGCGCGGGCCGATGATCGTCTTCGAGGCGTACAAGTCACTCGCGTAGAGTCACTCGCACACAAGGAGAGGCCATGATCGGACGCATCGTTCGCGGACTGGTGATCGTCGTCGCTCTCATCGCCGTGGCCATCGGCGGGCTGTTCGCCGCCGCCCGGTTCCACGACGGGCCGCTCGGGCCGATCCCGGGCGGACCGCTCGCCGCCGGCGAGCTCGTCGCGCAGCTGCCGTCCGACTGGAGCTTCGCCGCGGGCGCGAAGGAAGTGCAGATGCAGCTCGCCTACGAGAACACCTCGCGCACGACCTGGATCCTGGTCGACAAAGGCACCGCGTACATCCCGTGCAACCTCGGCTTCCCGCCCGGCAAGCGCTGGTACAAGGCGGCCGACGCCGACGGCGCGGCGATCGTGCGCGTGGACGGCAAGCGCTACGGCGTGACACTTTCTCGTGTAAAGGACGACGACCAGATCAAGAGCCTGGGCCAGGTCGCGCTCGCCAAGTACCCCGAGGCCGCGAGCGCGCGCGGCGGCACCGTCTGGTTCTTCAAGCTCGAGCCGCGCGCCACGCCAGGGTGAGTCGTGGTACGCTGAGTCATGTCGCACGGGACTCGGTGGCTATGTGCGGTTTCGTTGCTGCTCGCCGGGAGCGCGCGAGCGCTCGAGATCTCGGAGCCCCTTCAGGTCAGCGGGCCCTACGTCGGACCGCTCGACGATGTTGCCACGAAAGGCCTCTCGTTCGTGACGTTTTCGTTCGTGGGTGAGACGCACCAGGCCAGCGGGCTGCTGTTTGCTGATCTCGAGCTGACCCCGGCGGACCAAGGCGTCGTTCGATGGGCGGACGCTGTGAGTGAGCCCGAGTTCTCGGCTGCCGTGGGATGCCTGACAGATGGTCTGAGCGGCGGCATAGGTCTGGTGATCCCGTCCCAAATCGCGGTCTTTTACCAGTACTTCCCGCCGGCTATAGCGACGATCTATACGGACGCAGAAGAGGCTGAGTCGACGATCTTCGCGAACGACCCGCTTAGAACGGGCGGGCTCGACCTCGCGGGAATGCGAATCGATCGTATTGGGTTCCGGCTCGACCAGCTCTCGTTCGCACAGGACGGATCGACCACGAATGTAAGCGTTGGTGCGTCGCTCTTCTTCGAGGGCGAGCGCGTGCCCGAGCCGGGACTGGCGGCGCTCGAGCTCCTTGCGCTCGGCGGCGCGACGCTTGCGCGGTGGCGCTTCAAGCGCTGAAGCTCGAGAACCGGGCGCTCGCCTGCGCCGTGCTGCCGGAGCTCGGCGGGAAGCTTTCGAGCCTGGTGAACGGGGCCACCGGCCGCGAGTGGCTGTGGACGAATCCGTCTCTGCCCCGCGTGCGTGCGGAGCCCGGCGACTCGTACGTCGAGAAGCACGACACGGGCGGCATCGACGACTGCTTCCCGGAAGTACACGGAACAGTGTACGGCCGGCCTTGGATCGTCGCGGCGCACGGCGAGCGCGAGCTGGCGCTCGCCTTCGAAGGCGAAGGCTGGCGTTTCGCGCGGCGCCTGCGCCTGCACGCCGAGGCGCCGCGCCTCGAGCTCTCCTACGAAGTCGAGAACCGAAGCAAGGCCGAGCTGCCGTTCGTGTGGTGCCTGCACGCGCTCTTCGCGACCGAGCCCGGCATGAGGATCGAGCTGCCCGAAGCGACACCGATCCGTGTCGCCGTCTCGCACGGCGCGCCGGCGGGCGCCGAGCTCTTCGCCGTCCCGCCCGCAGCCGCGAAGCCCTTCGCCGCGAAGCTCTTCGCCGGCCCGTTCGCGCGCGGCGAGGCCGCGCTCCACTACGCGGATCGCCGCGAGTCGCTCCGGATTCGCTTCGACGCGCCGTTCCTCGGCATCTGGCTCAACCACGGCCGCTGGTCCGGGCGACCGGACCTCCCGCCCTACCGCAACCTGGCGCTCGAGCCGTCGATCGGCGACGCCGACGCGCTCTCCGAAGCCCTGGCGCGCGGCACGGCGGGCCGGCTCGCCGCCGGTGCACGCCGCAGCTGGTCGATCGGAATCGAGCTCGGGCCCTGGAGTAGACTCCCCGGCGCAGGAGGATCGCCATGAAGGTCGGCTTGGTTCCCGTGAACATCGGCGTGCCGCGCGTCGAGCCCATGATCGCGCTCGCGGAGAAGGCGGAGTCGCTCGGCTACGAATCGGTCTGGACGTTCGAGCACGTGATCGTGCCCGTCGACTACAAGTCGCGGTACCCGTACAGCGCCGACGGCAAGATGGCCGTCACGCCCGAGACGAACTTCGTCGACCCGCTCGTCGCGCTGACGGCGATCGCGGCGCGCACGAACAAGATCCGCCTCGGCACGGGCGTGAACATCCTCTCGCAGTGGAACCCGCTGTACCTCGCGAAGCAGGCCGCGAGCCTCGACTTCGTGTCGAACGGGCGCTTCATGCTGGGGCTCGGGGTCGGCTGGCTCAAGGAGGAGTTCCACGCCGTCGGCGTGCCGTTCGAGAAGCGCGGCGCGCGCTTCGACGACTACGTCGTCGCCATGCGCAAGGCGTGGCGGGGCGACGTGGTCGAGCACGAGAGCGAGTTCGTGCACTGGCACGGCTTCAAGCAGTACCCGGTGCCGGTGCAGAAGCCCGGCGTGCCGATCGTCGTGGGCGGCGTCGAAGGCAAGGCGCTCGCGCGCGTGGCGAAGTACGGCGACGGCTGGTTCGCGCCGAGCTCGAGCGCGGCGAACCTCGCGCCGCGGCTGAAGGAGCTCGGACAGGAGTGCGCGAAGATCGGGCGCGACCCGAAGACGATCGAGGTGTCGGTCATGTGGGCGCCGCAGGCCGGCCCGGACGCGGCGAAGCAGTACCGCGACCTCGGCGTGTCGCGGCTGATCGTGCCCGTGATGGCGCTGGGCATGCCGCCGATCGACGCGCTGGAGCGCTTCGCGAACGAGTGGTTCCCGAAGCTCGGCTGACGCGCGCGCGATGCGCACCGCGCTCTGCGAGTCACTCGGCATCGAACACCCGATCGTGTCGGCGCCCATGGGCCCCGACATCTCGGGCGCGGAGCTCGTGGCCGCGGTCTCGAACGCGGGCGGCTTCGGCATCCTGCAGGCGCAGTTCGCACCGCCGCCGCTCTTCCGCGAGGAGCTCCGCCGCGTGCGCTCGCTCACGTCGAAGCCGTTCGGCGTGAACCTGCTCCTGCACTTCCCGTGCGAGGAACACTTCGCGGTGTGCCTGGAAGAGCGCGTGCCCGCGGTGTCGTTCTTCTGGGGCGACGTGACTCCATGGGTGCCGCGCGCGCATGCGGCGGGCGTGAAGGTGTTCCATCAGGTGGGCTCGGTCGCCGACGCCGTGCGCTCCGCGCGGGCGGGCACGGACGTGATCGTCGCGCAGGGCTTCGAGGCGGGCGGCCACGTGGCGGGGAAGGTGTCGACGCTCACGCTCGTGCCGCGCGTGGTCGACGCCGTGGCACCCACACCCGTGGCGGCGGCAGGCGGCATCGCGGACGCGCGCGGGGTGGTGGCCGTGCTCGCGCTCGGCGCGCAGGCGGCGGTGCTCGGCACGCGCTTCCTCGCGAGCGAAGAGTCGCGCGCGCACGCGGACTACAAGCGCCGGCTCGTCGCGGCGAGCGAAGAAGACACCGTGCACACGATCCTGTTCGGCTGGGGCTGGCCGAACGCCCCGCATCGCGCCCTGCGCACGCGCTTCGTCGAGGCTTGGCTGGGCAAGGAAGCGCGCGGCCAGGAGTCGCGCGCCGACGAGGAGAGCGTGGGCACGACGGTGTTCTTCGGGCGCGAGATGCCGATGCGCCGCTTCTGGAGCGTGCCGCCGAATCTCGACGCGCGCGGAGACCTGGACTCGATGGCTCTCCTCGCGGGTCAGTCGGTCGGCGCGGTGGACCGCGTGCGGCCGGCGGGCGAGCTGGTGCGCGAGCTCGCGCGCGACGTCGACGCGCTCGTTCGGCTTCTCCTGAAGTAGACGAGCCGCCCGACCGCCTCGCTCCTCGCCCCCGTCGGGCAGGCTATCATCCCGCCATGGGAACGGCTTCGGTGCAAGACCACCTCGCGCAGATCGAGCGCGAGGGCTACACGATCGTCGAGAACGCTTTCTCCGCGGACCACGCGGACCGGCTGCTCGCCGAAGTCGCGCGGCTCGAGCGCGAGCTCGCGATCGACTTCGGCCCCAACACTTTCGAGGGTCACCGCACGAAGCGCGTGTACAACCTGCTCGTGCACGGCCCGCTCTTCGAGGCGATTCCCGTGCATCCGGCCGTGCTGCCCATCGTGGAAGGCGTGCTGGACGCCGAGTGCCTGGTCTCGTCGCTGTCGTCGATCGCGATCCACCCGGGCGAGCAGGCGCAGCCGATCCACGCGGACGACCAGATCCTGCCGCTGCCGAAGCCGCACGTGGCCACCGTGTGCAACTCGATGTGGGCGCTCACCGACTTCACCGAGGAGAACGGCGCCACGCGCATCATCCCGGCTACACACAAGTGTGACACGAGCCCGGTGTACGGCTCGGAGCACGCTTCCGTCCCCGCCGAGATGCCACGCGGCAGCGTGCTGATCTGGCACGGCAGCTTGTGGCACGGCGGCGGCGCGAACCAGAGCGGCGCGGTGCGCGTGGGCATCGCCATGAACTACTGCGCCGGCTGGGTGCGCCAGCAGGAGAACCAGCAGCTCGGCATCCCGGCGGACGTCGCGCGCCGTTTCTCGCCGCGGCTGCGGCAGCTGGTCGGTTACGGCCTCTACCGCGGCATCATCGGCCACATCGACAAGCACAGCCCCGTCGAGCTGCTCGGCGAGTCACCGGACGCGAAGGTGTTCGACTTCTAGTCGCTCACCACGCCTCCATCCGGACGTACGTGCGCCGCAGCAGGAACACCTGACCGGCCACGCCGACGAACGCGAGGAGCATCACGCTCCCGAGCGGTGCTCCGTGCGAGACGAGGAACGCGGCCACGAGACAGCCCGAGGCGCAGCCGACGTCCCAGCCGCCCTCGGCCGCCACGTGGAAGCGCAGCGCGCAGGGCGACGCCTTCGCGAGGTTGTAGACCGGCACCATCTGCGCGGGGCCGAGCAGGCAGACGGTGAGCGCGCCGACCGCGTTGGCTGCGACCGCGAGCCACGGCGTGCCGACCGAGAGCGCGCGGAGCACGAGCGTGAGCGTGAGCACCGAGAACGCGATCTCGACGCCGCGCCGGCCGTGGCCCGCGTCGATGTGGCGCCCGAGCCAGAGCCCGCCCACCGCGCCCACCAACGCGGCGAGCGCCATCGCGCCGCCGTAGGCCGACAGGCTCTCGCCGAGCGAGAGGAACAGCGCGATCTGCCACACGAGTGTGTAGCTCGCTTCGAGCCAGCCGTCGGCCATGAACAGCCCGACGCCGGGCAGCGCCGCGCGCAGCGCACCCGGCGCGCTCGGCGAGATCCCGACGTCCGGCGTGGCGAGCAGCGGGATCGCCGCGAGCACCTGGATCGCCGCCACTGCGCCGAACGCCGCTCGCGCGCCCAGCTCGAGGAGCGCCCACGCGCCGGCGAGCGGCGCCGCGATCCCGACGAGGGCCCCGAGCGCCACGTTCGCGCCGATCTGGTGCCCTCGGTGCTCTGCGTCGCCGAGCAGCGAGAAGTACGCGTGATACGACGTCCAGTAGAACGTGCCGCCGAGCGCCGCGACGAGACAGTAGGCGAGCAAGGCGGCGTCGGTGCCGTGCACGTCCGCCAGGACCGGGTACTGGAGCGCCATGCCAGCCGTGCCAGCGATCACGAGCGCGCGCAGGCCGAAACGCCGCGCCGCGACCAGCACCGCGGGGCGCACGGTGAACCGCGTCGCGACGATCAGCGCAATCGCGCACAAGCTGGCGGGCACGGACACGCCGGCGCGGAGCAGGAACACGAGCACGAACGCGTTGCCCATGCCCTCGGCCAGGTTCCGGATGCTCGAATGCAGATAGAGCCAGTTGACCGCGCGATTGCGCAGAAAAGCCATCGAAGTCACCTCCGCTCTAGAGAGGGGGACCAGCGCTCGACCGCAGAGGCGGGCGGGCGCGCTTCAGCGGTCAGCGGCGAGTGAGCTCCGAGCGCACGGGCGGGCCCTCCGAACGGGACGGCGGCATTCTACTCCGACGGCGGCACTTCGCGAGGCCCGAGGTCGCGCAGCCCTTCGCCGCCGACCGCGGACTCCTCGGCGATCTTCTCGAGCAGCGCATCACCGCCGGCCTGCTTGAACAGCTGCTTCATGACCGCGGGGACGTCGTAGCCCGCCGGCATCTTCGGTGCGTTGCGCACCTTGCGCTCCAGCGCGGCGTCGACGACGGGCGCCAGCCGCGCGGCCTTCTCCTTGCGCTGCTTCTCGTCGCGATCCTTGAACTCCGGCAGGATCTCGCGACCGAACAGCTCGATCGCCTCCATGATGTGCTCGTGGCGGTTCTTGCCCGCCTGCAGCACGAAGATGAGCTGGTCGACGCCGGCCGCTTCGAAGCGGCGCAGGTAGCCGCGCAGCTGCTCCGGCGTGCCGACGGCGCCGCGCAGCCCGGTGGTCTGGCCCTGCGCGACCTTGGCGCCCAGCTCCTGGCGCTCCGTGATCGCGACCTCGGAGTCGTAGCCGCGCTCGCGCCGCTTCGCTTGGAAGTCCTGCCACAGATCGGTGGTGCCCGGCACGTGGTTGCCGAACGCCGCGTAGAACGCGAGCGAGTAGCCGAAGAAGTTGCCGCCCTCGAGCCCGCGGCGGATCGCCTCGCGCTCGTCCCTGTGCACCATCATCGGAGTCACGCACGCCACGTCGGTGTTCACGAGCTCGCCGATCGGCTGGCACTTCGCGAGGCGCTTCTCGTGCGCTTCGGTCCAGCCGCGCGCTTCCTCGGGGTCGATGAACGCGAACGTGAGCGAGCCGAGGCCCAGCTCCGCGGCCATCATGATCGTGTCGCGCCGCGAGCACGCGACCCACAGCGGCGGGTGCGGCCGCTGGAGCGGCTTCGGCACGACGTTCCGCGGCGGCATCTTCACCCACTTGCCGTCGACGCCGCCGAACGGCGTCTCGGTCAGGCAGCGAATGGCGACTTCGAGCCCCTCGCGCCACTGGTCGCGCTTCAGGAACGGGTCGACGTTGAAGCCGCCCATCTCGCCCGTCGTCGCCGACTCACCCGAGCCGAACTCGACGCGGCCGCCCGACACCAGGTCGAGCGTCGCCACGCGCTCGGCCGTGCGCGCCGGGTGGTTGTAGAGCGGCGAGGTCTGGATGATCCCGTGGCCGAGCCGGATGTTCCGCGTGCGCTGGCTCGCCGCCGCGAG
>DATJZN010000030.1:0-77862 GCA_035499075.1 Myxococcota bacterium
GCCGCGGACGGCACGGTGGGCTACAAGGCGGGCTACGCCGAGCGCATGGCGCTGGAGCTGCGCCTGCCGATCGTGCGGCTCGTGGACGGCACGGGCGGCGGCGGCAGCGTGAAGTCGCTGGAGACCACGCGGCGCAGCTACGTGCCCGCGAACCCCGCGATGGAGGTCATGACCGAGCTGCTCTCCACGGTGCCCGTGGTGGCGGCGGCGCTCGGACCGGTCGCGGGGCTGGGCGCGGCGCGCGTGGTGCTGTCGCATTTCTCGGTCATGCCGCGCGCCACGGCGCAGCTCTTCGTCGCGGGCCCGCCCGTGGTGCGGCGCGGCATCGGCCAGGACGTCGACAAGGAGACGCTCGGCGGCTCGTCCATCCACACGCGCGAGAGCGGCGCCGTTGACAACGAAGTCGAGAGCGAGGCCGAGGCGTTCGCACAGATCCGCCGCTTCCTGTCGTACCTGCCCGGCTCCGTGTACGAGCTGCCGCCCGTCGCGCCGGCCAGCGACCCCGTCTCGCGCCGCGAAGAGGAGCTGCTCGAGCTCGTGCCGCGCAACCGCCGCCGCCCGCACGACGTGCGGCGCATCATCGCGCTGGTCTGCGACACGGGCAGCTTCTTCGAGATGTCGCCGCGCTTCGGCCGCTCGCTGGTGATCGGCTTCGCGCGCCTCGCGGGCCGGCCCGTCGGCGTGATGGGGAACGACCCGAAGTGGCTGGGCGGCGCGATCGACGGCGACGCGTCGGACAAGCTGACCCGCTTCGTCGACCTGTGCGACGCGTTCCACCTGCCCGTCGTGAACTTCGTCGACAACCCGGGCTTCCTGATCGGAGTCGCCGGCGAGCGCGGCGGCACGATCCGCCGCGGCGCGCGCGCGATCAGCGCCGTGTACCAGGCCACGGTGCCGTGGTGCTCCATCATCGTGCGGCGCGTGTTCGGCGTCGCGGGCGCGGCGCACGGCCACCACGCGAAGCTGAACCTGCGCTACGCCTGGCCGTCGGGCGAGTGGGGCTCGCTGCCGATCGAGGGCGGCGTCGAGGCCGCGTACAAGCGCGACCTCGCGGCCGCCGCCGATCCCGAGGCGCTGCGCCGCGAGCTCGAAGCCAAGCTCGGCGCCATGCGCTCGCCGTTCCGCACCGCCGAGAGCTTCGGCGTCGAAGAGATCATCGACCCCCGCGACACGCGGCCGCTCCTGTGTGAGTGGGTCGAGACGGCCTATCGCCTGCTTCCGGCCGAGGTCGGCCCGAAGCGGCGGGGCCTGCGCCCCTAGGGGAGGTTGCCGCCGTGTACGAAGAGATCCTCTACGAAGTCGCCGATCCGGTCGCGACGATCCGCTTGAACCGGCCCGAGCGGCTGAACGCGTGGACCGATCGCATGGGCGAGGAGGTGCGCCACGCGTTCGCCGCCGCGGAGGCGGACAAGAGCGTGGTGGGCATCGTGCTCACGGGCGCGGGGCGCGGCTTCTGCGCGGGCGCGGACCTGAAGAACCTGCAGGCCATCAGCAAGGAGGACCGAGACACCGACCGGCGCGGTGGCGACCGCCGCGCGCGCTCGACCTCGGAGCTCGCGGCCGAGCCCGGCGATGCGGCCATGGGCGACGGCTTCCGCAAGGCGTACTCGTACCTGATGTCGATCCGCAAGCCGATCGTCGCGGCCATCAACGGGCCGTGCGCGGGCATGGCGCTGCCGATCGCGCTGTTCTGCGACCTGCGCTTCGCGGCCGAGAGCGCCACGTTCACGACGGCGTTCGTGCGGCGCGGGCTCATCGCCGAGTGGGGCCTCGCGTGGACCCTGCCGCGGCTGGTCGGCACCGCGCACGCGCTCGACCTGCTGCTCTCGGGCCGGAAGATCGACGCGCAGGAGGCCGAGCGCATCGGACTCGTGAACCGGGTGCTGCCCGACGACAAGCTCGTGAGTCACTGCCAGGACTACGTGCGCGAGCTCGCCGCCAACTCGTCGCCGGCGTCGATGCAGGTGATGAAGCGGCAGGTCTACCAGCAGCTCACGCGCGAGCTCGGGCCGTCGCTCGACGAAGCCGTCTCGCTCATGGTCGAGAGCTTCTCGCGGCCCGACTTCAAGGAAGGCGTGCAGTCGTTCCTCGAACGGCGGCCGCCGAAGTTCCCGCGGGTCTGAGAACGGCCTTCGCGATGCGCCGCTGGCTCTGGCTCGCGCCGTTCACGCTCGCGTTCGCGCCCACGTTCGTGTGGCTCTACGAGCGCTGGACGATCGGGATCTTCCGGAACGGTCACGGGATCTTCGTGCCGTTTCTGATGGCGTATCTCGCGCTCGACTACCTGAAGCAGGACCGCGACCCGACGCCGCGTGCTTCGGCGGCGGGCTTCGCGTTCCTCGGCGTCTCCTTCGCGCTGCTCGCGCTCGACAGCGCGATACACACCGACCTGCTCGCCGCGTTCGCGTTCGTGGTCGCACTGCCGGGGCTGTCGCTGCTCTTGCTCGGCTCGGAGCGCACGCGCGGCATCGCGCTGCCGCTCGCGATCGGGCTGTTCATGCTGCCGATCCCCGCGGGTGCGATCTCGAAGCTGTATCTCGTGCTGCGCCACATCACGGCGGAGGCCGTGACGTGGCTCGTGCCGTTGTTCGGGGTGGCGATCTCGCGCGACGGCACGTCGCTCGCGATTCCCGGCCACCGCGTCGAGGTCGCCGACAACTGCGCGGGCTTCGCGACGATGTACGCGGCGATCCTCACCGCGATCATCCTCGCGCACCTGGCGCGCTCGCCGCGCCGCCGGGTCGGAGTGCTCGCCGCGGCGATCCCGCTCGCGCTCGTGTGCAACTTCCTGCGCGTGACCGCGCTCGTGCTGCTCGTGTACGTGTACGGCGACCAGATCCTCGACACGTGGATCCACCCCGCTTCGGGCATGGTGCTGTTCGTGCTCGTGATCGGCGTGCTGCTCTGGATCGCGGGCCGCGACGCGCTGCGCGCCACCCCGGGCCGCGCGCGGCCGCCGCTCTCGGACCGCTACGGCGTGGCGCTGGCGGCGCTCTGCACCGTGGCGCTCGTGCCGGTGCTCGTCCACTCGTACCTGCGCGTTCGCCCCGACGACTGCGCGCATCCCGAGGTGCTCGTGCCGCACCAGGCCGCGGGCTCGTTCTCGCCCGAGCGCGAGGCCGAGCTGCAGCGCAACTTCGACGAGCACCTGCACCAGTGGCGCGAGGGCCGCGTGGCGAGCGTGAACGGCGGACCCGAGCTGCGCTTCGCGATCGTGCGCTCCTACGACGCGAAAGACCTGTACTACCGCGGCACGCGGCGCATCTGGGGCGACGTTCAGCCGGGCGGCGATCAGCTGCTGTGGATCGACGCCGAGGGCGGGAAGCTGCCCGTGCTGAGCTCGTCGCTCGAGAACGGCGATCACCGCCTGACGGGGACGGTGATCCGCTCGCTCATCGTGTACGAGGGGGAGCCCGTGTCGAACGGCTGGCTCGCGCAGCTGCGCTCCGCGCCGCGGCGCGCGCTCACCGGCAGCGTGCCGATGACGCTCTTCGCCGTGCGCAGCGACGTGCCGCCCGAGAACGTCGCCGCCGCGGAGAAACGCGTGAACGAGTGGCTCGCCGATTCGTGGCGCGACTACCGGGCGATCTGCGGCGCCAAGTGACTCGCGCGCGCCGCGCGCAGCTTGGGTAGCACGTCCTTCGCGAGCGCCTGCGCGACGAGCTTGCCGTACAGCACTGCGCCGACGTCGTTCACGTGCATGCCGTCGTAGTAGAGCTTCGCCGGCGTGGCGAAGTCGGGCTCCGCTTGGAGCATGCCCGCGAGGTCGACGACGGCGGCGTTCTCGTCCGCGCCGATCCGGCGCACCACGTCGTTGAAGCGCGCGAGCGCGCCCGCATCGGTCCACGGCGGCGTGAGCTCGTTGCGCAGGGTCGAGAGCGGCTCGGTCACGAGCACGGGCTCGATGCCGAACGCACGCGCGCTGCGCACCCACGCGCGCACGCGCGCGGCGTACGCCGCCGGGTCGGGCTCGCTCGGCAGCGCGCCGACCTTGTCGGCCTCCCGGCGGACCTCGGGCTTGCCGATCGTGGTGACCTTCCGCACCAGGCCGACCAGCGACGAATGCGCGGACAGCGATTGCAGCCACCAGCGCGCGCCGGCGCGCCAGCCGTCCGGCTGCGGTGCGCGCAGCGCGTAGCCGCCCTCGGCGATCAGCCCGGCGTCGTTGATCGCGTTCATGAGCAGCACGACGTCCGGGTGGTCGCGCGACACGACCTCGATCAGGTTCACGAGCGAGTCGTGCGCCGTGTTGCCCGACAGTCCGGCGTTCCAGGCGTTCACGCGGTAGCCCAGCGGCTCGAGCTGCACGGCCACCTGGTTCGGCCAGCGCAGGTCTTCCTGCACGACGAGACACTCGGTCGTCGAACCGCCCTGGAACGCGACGTTGAACTCGGGCTCGGGGATGCGCTGGGCGGGCTCGATGTAGCCGCGCGCATCCGTGCGGAAGCGCACCTTCGCGGGCTCGAGGTGCAGCGCGCTGCGGTCGAGCTCGCGGTCCGAGCCGGCGTGCTGCGTGCGCAGCACGAGCACGAGCTCGGGGCGCTCGTGCGCGAACGGGTTCGTCCAGAGCAAGCGCAGCACGAGCTCGTTCAGTCCGAGCGCGACGGCGAGCGCCAGGGCGACGAGGGCGAGCCTACGCACGCCCGAGCGGCTCGTTCAGCAGATAGCTGCGGTTCGCGAATACGGGCCGGAAGCCGAGCCGCTCGTAGACGCGGCGCGCCGCCGTGTTCGCTTCGTCGCAGTAGAGCGTCACCATGTCGTGTCGCTCGAGCATGCGCGCGGCGATGGCGCGCATGCCGCGCGTGGCGTGGCCGCACCCGCGCGCCCAGCTCGGCACGAACACGCCGCCGAGCTGCACGGCCGTCGCGCTCGCGGCGCCCACGTGCACTTGGAAGACGATCTCGCCGCGCTGGCGCGACACCCACCAGCGGCCGTCGCGCACGTCCTTGTGATGGCGCTCGCGGAAGCCCCGCGGGTCGGCCGCGAAGCGGTCGTCGCCCAGGTCCTCGCGGTGCTGCTGCGCGCTGTTCTGCGTGATCTCGTCGGCGTCGGCCTCGCGCGCCGGCTCGACGCGCGCCGGCCGCGTGCCGTCCGAGCTCCGCGTCAGGTCCTCGAGCCGCATCGCGAAGACGGGCTCGCGGCGCGACCAGCGCAGGTCCGAGGCGTAGCGCACGTACTCGCGCCAGAACGGCTCGGTCACGTCCTCGCTGCCCACGATGTGCCGGGGCCGCAGGTGCGCGTGGGCCGCGGCGACCGCGAGCGGGCCGTTCGCCTCCGGGTCCTGGATCTCGAGCGCGGTGCCGCCCAGCGGGCCCACGAGCAGGATGCCGAGCAGGCGCTTGCTCGACACGAAGCCGAAGAAGCCGGGCACGCGGCCGAGCGCGCCCGCAGAGACCACGTAGTCCAGGAACACGTTTCGCAGCGGCCGCGCGCGCAGGAGGCTCCGCGCCTCCGCGGTGTCGGCCAAGGTCAGCGGTCGAACCATCGCGAGCAGGGTAACATCGCGCGCGGATGAGCTGGAACGCCCCCCAGCGCCCTCCATCGCGCGACGCCGACCTCGACCTGCTCGGCCTGGCGCGCCTGGTCCGGCGCGTGCTCCCCTGGCTGCGCGGTCTGCGCCGACACCTTTTGGTGTTGGCCGGTGGCTCTGCACTCTTGTTGCTGGTCGGGATCGCGACCTTCCTGGTGCTGCTCCCCGCGCTCTGGAACGGAGTGCTGCAGGGAAAGCCGTTCTCGCCGGCCGCCGCGCGCATGCTGGGGCTGGCGGTGGACTCGGCGACGGGCGCCGCGCTCGAACCGGAGCTGCGGCGCACGGCCGCGCGGCGGCTCACGTGGATCCTCGGCGGCTTCGCGATCGGCATGTCGGCCGCGTCGATGGCGCTCGTCTACTACGGCGTCTGGATCCTGCAGCGGCTGAACCAGACGCTGCGCATGGAGATCGTCGACCGGCTGCAGGCGCTCTCGCTGCGCTTCCACGACGAGAGCCGCGTGGGCGACGCCATCTACCGCACGGTGCAGGACAGCGCGATGGTGACGCAGGTCGTGCAGGCGTTCGTGCTGGTGCCTGCGTGGGCGCTCTTGCGCTATTCCGTCACGCTGCTCGCGGTGGCCGCCTTCGCGCCGCGGCTCGCGCTCCTGCTCGCCGCGGTGTGGCTGCCGCTCGCCGTGCTGGGACGTGCGATCGGCGCGCGGCTGCGCGGGCGCTTCCGCGGAGCGCGCGCGGCGAACAGCGCGCTCACCTCGCAGATCCAGGAGAGCCTGTCTGCCGTGCGCGTGATCAAGGCGTTCGGGCTGGAGGCGCGCGAGCAGGCGCGCTTCGAGCGCGCGTCGCGCGCCGCATTCGCCGAGGCGCGCTCGGCGCGCAGCTGGGTCGCGGGGCTGTCGATCGCCGTGTTCTGGACCGTGGGCGCCGCGATCATCGCGGCCACGTACGTGGCGACGCTCGACACGCGCGCGGGCGCGCCGCTCTGGCTCGCCGAGCTGGCGCAGCGCCTCGACTGGCCGAACGCGCGCGCGCTGCTCGCGAGCGCGAGCTTCGCGGTCTGGACGGTCGGCCTGTACAACGCGTGGAAGGGCCTCTTCACGGGCGGCGCCGACACGGGGACGCAGCTCTTCCGCGTATGGGTGAACGCGCAGGACATCGCGGTGGGACTCGACCGCGCGTTCGAGCTGCTCGAGCAGGAGCCCGAGGTCGCGGACGCGCCCGACGCGATCGCGCTGCCCGAGCTGTCGCGCGGGCTGGCGTTCCGCGACGTGTCGTTCGCGTACCGCCCCGACCGGCCCGCGCTGGTCGGCGCGTCGTTCGAAGCCGAGCTCGGCGCGATCACCGCGCTCGTGGGCCCGACGGGCGCGGGGAAGAGCACGGTGATGTCGCTGGTGCTGCGGCTGTTCGACCCCGACGCGGGCAAGATCGAGCTCGACGGAGTCGACTTGCGCCGCTTCAAGGTCGCAGAGCTGCGCCACGCGGTGGCGATCGCGCTGCAGGAGAACGTGCTCTTCGCGGCGAGCGTCGGCGAGAACATCCGCTACGCGAACCCGAGCGCGTCCGACGCCGAGCTGCGCGCCGCGGCGCGCGTTGCTTGCGCCGACGACTTCATCGCCGCTCTGCCCGACGGCTACGACACGCCGCTCGGCGAGCGCGGCGCCGGGCTGTCGACCGGCCAGCGGCAGCGGATCACGCTGGCGCGGGCGATCCTGAAGGACCCGCAGGTGCTCCTGCTCGACGAGCCCACCGCGTCGCTCGACGCGGAGACCGAGCAGCGCCTCGTGCGCAGCCTGGCCGAGTGGGGCAAGGGCCGCTGCGTGCTGTTGGTCACGCACAGACTCTCCACGCTGCGGCTCGCCGACCAACTGGTGTACCTCGAGCGCGGCAAGGTGGTCGAAGCCGGCGCGCCGGAAGAGCTCCTCGCGCGGGCTGGCGGCGCGTTCCGCGCGCTCGCGCTCGCGGAGGAAGCGCGCGCATGAGCGACTCGGTGACTCGCGAGTCCACCTCGTCGATCCTCTCCGTGCTGCGCCGCACGCTGCGCTACGTCGCGCCGGTTCGGGGGCGCTTCGCCGTGAAGATCGCCTTCACGTTCTTGTCGATCCTGCCGCTGCTCGTCCTGCCCGTGCCGATCAAGCTGCTGCTCGACCACGTGATCGGCGACCTGCCGCTCGCCGACCGCATCGATTCGTTCCCGTTCCTCGCGCGGCCGCTCCTGCGACTGCTCGTCGGCGCATCGCCCGGCGAGATCCTGGCGTGGACCGTCGCCGCGCAGGCGCTGCTCCTGGTGGCGATCGGCCAGATCGGCACCGACGGCGGCGAGCGCGACCGCACCGAGGGCTATCTGTCGGCCGGCGTCGACACCGCGACCGAGACCGAGAACGCGGCGAACGCAGGCTTCAGCTTCGTGGGCGGCGTGTTCGGCTTCTGCGACTTCGCCTGGACCTTGCGCCTGTCGCAGGATCTGAACCACCACTTCCGCTCGCGGCTGTTCGAGCGCATCCAGAGCTTGCCGCTCGGCACGCTCGACGACGAGCGCATCGGCGACGCGCTGTACCGGCTCATGTACGACACGCCCTCGATCACGGGTGCGTGCTATCGGATCGTGCTCGTGCTGGCGGTGGCACCGCTCGGTGTAGCGCTGTACGCGTTCGCGATCTGGGACAGCCTGCGCGTGCCGAGCCTCGCGTACTACGCGCTCGGGCTCGGCGCGCTCGTGCTCGCCGCGACCTGGCCGTTCGCGGAGCTCGTGCGCAGGCGCGGCGCACGCAGCCGCAGCGCGGGCTCGGTCACCACGGCGTCGCTCGAGGAGGGCGTGTCGAACATGCTCGCCGTGCAGAGCCTGGGCGCGGAGTCGCGCGAGCGCGCGCGCTTCGACCGCGACAGCCGCGGCTCGTTCGACCGCCACCGCGGCGTGATCGCGCTCGCCATGGCGGCGATCTTCTGCGCGATCGTGCCGAGCGTGTTCCTCGTGCGCGCCGCGTTCCTCGAGGTCGTCGACCTCGTGATTTCGGGCCGCCTCAGCCTCGGCGACTTCTCGCTGCTCGTGACGTACTTCGTGCAGGTCTGCGTGTTCTGCGTGTACCTGGGCGGGCTGTGGTTCGCGGTGCACCTGGCGGCTCCCGGCCTCGACCGCGTGTTCCACCTGATGGACCAGGAGCCCGAGCGCGACGCGCCGGGCGCGCGCGAGCTGGCGCCGGTGCGCGAGTGCCTGCGCTTCGAGGACGTCGCTTTCGAGCACGCAGCCGGCGCGGCGACACTTTCCGGTGTCAGCTTCGAGGCCAAGCTCGGCGAGCTCACCGCGATCGTCGGACCCGCCGGCGCCGGCAAGACCACGCTCGTGCAGCACGTGCCGCGCTTCCTGCAGCCCAGCGCGGGGCGCGTGCTCGTCGACGGCGTCGACGTCGCGTGCGTGACGCGCGCGTCGCTCCGCGCGCAGATCGCGTTCGTGTTCCAGGAGACGTCGCTCTTCGCCGGCACGCTGGAAGACAACCTGCGCCTCGCGAAGCCCGACGCGACCGAGCTCGAGCTGCGGCGCGCCGCACAGCTGGCGGGCGTGGACGAGTTCGTGCGCGCGCTGCCCGACGGCTGGGGCACCGTGCTCGGCCGCGGCGGCGCAGGCCTGTCCGTGGGCCAGAAGCAGCGGCTCGCGATCGCGCGCGCTCTCTTGCGCGACGCGGCGATCCTGATCCTCGACGAGCCGACTTCGGCGCTCGACCCCGACACCGAGTCGCGGGTGCTCGGCGCGCTGCGCCACGCCGTGCGCGACCGCATCGTGCTGCTCGTCTCGCACCGGCTCTCGGCGGTGCGGGAAGCCGATCAGATCCTGTTCCTGCGCGAGGGCCGGATCGAGGAGCGCGGCACGCACGCCGAGCTCGTGGCGCTTCCCGGCGGCGCCTACCGCCGCTTCGTGGAGCTACAAGCGACGGGCTGAGTCAGCTCTTCGCGTAGTGACTCCGGCGCTTCACGGTCAGCTCGCGCTCGAGCTCGAAGATCGCCACGCGCTTCTCGTCGCCGCCGCCACTGCGCTCGAACTTGTGCCCCCGCAGGGTGACTTCGAGCCGGCCCAGGTCGGGGCGCGCGGGCAGGTCCGACTTGCCGCGGATCTCCGTCGACGCAAACACGGTGTCGCCCGAGAAGATCGGCGCGGTGTGGCGGCCCGTCCGGTACACGACGTCGCCCAGGCTGTTGTCCGAGATGTCGGGGCTCGACAGGCCGAGACACAAGGTGAACGGGATGCCGCCGTACACCACGAGCTTCCCGCCGAGATACCGGCTCGGGTCGCGGTCGATCATGGTCTGGTTGCAGTGCACCTGGCTCGTGTTGTCGAGCATGCCGGTGAGGAAGATGTGCTCGTCGGTGACGACGCGGCCGCGCGAGTGCTCGATCGTGTCGCCGGGCCGGAAGTCCTCGAAGTAGGTGTCGGCGTTCGACAGGTGCGCGAGCTCGGCGTAGCCCGCGTTCGGATCGTACGCGGGCAGCTCGAGCGCCACGTCGACGGGCGCTGCGGGCACCTCTCCCTCGTCCAGCTTCGCGTTCGCGTCGTTCCGGAACACCTGCACCTTGCGCTGGTACGCCAGCACGATCTGGCCCGTCTGCTTCCGCGCGATGCTCTGCACGTGCACGACGCCGAGCTCGGGCCGCGACGACGAGCTCTTCACGCCGAGCACGGTGGTCTCGGTCTCGATGGTGTCGCCCACGTAGACCGTCGCGCCGAAGCGCATGTCGATGTACTCGAGGTTCGCGCGCGCGTTCTCCGAGATGTCCTCGACGGTCTGGCTGAACGCGACCGCCATCACGAGGCCGGGCGGGATCGGCATGGCCTCGTAGCCGTAGCGCTGCGCGTAGCGCAGGTTGCGGTGCAGCGGGTTCGCCGTGAACGAGAAGTCGGTGAAGTGCGCCGTGAGGCCTTCGGTGACGGTGCGGCCGCCCTTGTGGCGGAACAGCTGGCCGAGTCGGAAGTCCTCGAGAAAGTTGCCGGTCTTCTTGCGGATCAGCGCCACAGGGGGTCTCCTCGAAGCGCGCGAGTCTACACGCCGCCCGCGCCGCCGACCAAGTGGCGCCGCAGCGCGCCCGCCAGGAACACCGAGCCCGCGATCGCGAGCCGGTCGCCCGGCCGCAGCAGCGCGCGCGCGCGTTCGAGCGCGGCGAGCGGCTCGGGCCGCGCGTCGACCTCGGCGATCCCCGCCGCCCACGCGAACGATGCGAGCGTCTCGGGGTCGACCGAGCGCGTCGCCTCGGCGGCCGTCGTGACACACGCGCGTGTCAGCGGCGCGAGTGCCTCCATGATTCCGGCGGCGTCCTTGTCGCGCGACACCGACAGCACGAACACCCAGCGCGTGTCGGGCCAGAGCTTCGCGAGCGTCTCGACCAGCGCGCGCGCCGAGTCGGGCGTGTGGCAGTCGTCGACGATCGCCGAGCCGACGCGCTCGATGCGCGCGGGCAGCCGCAGCTCGCCCAGCGCCGCCAGCTCGCGCGGCGCGAGCGCGCGGCCCAGGAACGCCTCGCTCGCGCGCACGGCCAGCGCCAGGTTCGTGGCTTGATGCGCGCCGAGCACGCCGCTCGCGAGCGCGCGACCGTCGGGCAGGCGGAAGCGCACGCCGCGCGCGTCGCTCTCGACGTCGCGCGCCGCGACCTCCTCCAGCGGCGCGTCCACAGCGACGGCCTGCGCGGCGACCGCGCCCCACGCTTCGGGGTGCAGCGGGCCGTGCAACGCCGGCACGCCCGCGCGGAAGATGCCCGCCTTCTCGCGCGCGATCGCCTCGAGCGTGTCGCCGAGCTTGTCGGTGTGCTCGAGCTGGATCGCCGTCACCACGGTGACCCGCGCGTCGACCGCGTTCGTGGAGTCGAGCCGCCCGCCGAGGCCGACCTCGATCGCGCCCACGTCGGCGCCCGCGCGCCGGAACAGCTCGAGCGCGAGCGCGACCGTCACGTCGAAGAAGCTGGGACACAATTCCGTGTCGGTGCGCAGGCGCTCGATCGCGGGCAGCATGTCGCGCAGCGCGCCGAGCAGCGCGCCGCCGGCGACGAGCTCGCCGTCGACCCGGAAGCGCTCGCGCCAGCTCTCGAGGTGGGGCTTCGTGAACGTGCCCACGCGCAGGCCAGCGGCGCGCAGCAGCACCTCCGCCGCGAGCGTCGTCGAGCCCTTGCCCTTCGAGCCCGCGACGAGCACGCACGGCAGCGCGCGCTCCGGGTGCCCGATCGCCGCGAAGAGCGCGCGGACCGGCGCGAGACCGAGCCGCTCGTAGTCGAACTGCGTCTTCTTCTCGCGGTTGATCAGCCCGTCGAGATACCGCTCTGCGTCGCTCAGCGTTTCGAGGCTCATGTCTGCTAGCTTGACCTCGTGATCCGCTGGTGGGTCGACGGCGAGCGGACGGCGCGGCTGGACGCGCTGCTGTCGGATCCGGAGCGCGTGCTCGAGGGTCCGGGGAGTTTGGCTCGCGAGCGCGCGGGCCGCAAACGCTTCTACCGGGTGGAGTCGCCGGGCGAGCCGGCGCTGTACGTGAAGTCGTTCGGTCTGCCCGGCGCGAGCGGCTGGCGCTACTTCCTGCGCCCGTCGAAGGCACGGCGCGAGCGCGCGGTGGCGCGCGCGATCGAAGCGCGCGGCTTCGCGGTCGCGCGGCCCGTCGCGGTCGGCGAGGAGCGGCGCGGCGGCCGGCTGGTGCGCAGCCTCTCGGTGAGCCGCGACCTCGGCGCGCGCGACCTGCGCCGCGTGCTCGAGGGCCTGCGCGAGAAGGGCGCGGAGCGGCGTGCGCTGCTCGAGCGCTTCGCCGTCTTCGCGCGGCAGCTGCACGACGCCGGCGTGGACCAGGACGATTTCTCGCCGAACAACTTCCTCGTGCGCGACGACGGCGCGTTCGTGCTGATCGACTTCGAGCGCGCGCGGCTGCGCTGGCGCGCGCTCGGCGAGCGGCGCTGGACGCAGCTTGCGAAGCTGCACCGGCGCGACTTCGGCGTGTCGCGCACCGAGCGGCTGCGCTTTCTGCGCGCGTACCTCGCCGCGCCCGCGGCGAGCGCGCGCGCCGAGCGGCGCGAAGCCTGGCGCAAGCTCTGGCCCGAGTTCCGGCGCATCCGCCGCCGCGACGCGCGCCATGCGGAAGCGGCCGCGTTCCGCGAGGGCCGCAACCTGGTGCGCGAGGGCGGCGCGCTCGCGGTGCGCGCGCGAGCGGGCGCGAAGACGCTGCGGCTCGAGCTCGGTCCGTCCGACGCAAAGCTGTGTTGGGTGCGCGCGCACCAGCTCGAGCGGCTCGGTCTACCCGCGCTGCGCCCGGTGCGCCTCGACGGCGCGCACGTCGAGCTCCTCGATCCAGGCGCCGTCCACCCGCGCGCGCCCGCCGACCAGCTCATCGGCCGCGCGCTGCTCGCGCTGGCGCCGTACGGCCGCTTCCGCGCCACGCCGCAATGGCGCTTCACCGCGCACGGGGCTCTGCTGGCCAACCCGCACGCGTTCGAGCTCGAGACCTAGAGGAACAAGTACCCGTTGTGCTTGCAGGTCTTGCAGATCGTGTCTTTGGTCGGACTCTGACCCACGATCTCACGGCGCGCTTCGGTGTACATCTCGCCGTTCCAGATCTCGCCGAAGTCCTGCTCGTGGATCGAGCCGTAGTGGTGCTTCTCGCTGTACACGCTGCAGCACGCGAGCACCTTGCCGTCCCAGTTGATCGCCGTGTCCTTCCACGGCAGCGTGCACATCGCCTCGCGCTGGGCCGACTTCTCGTCGCGGTCGTACGCAAGGAACTCGTCGCCCTCGGGCAGCCAGTGGCCGTCGCGGGCCAGCGCCTGCTCGGCGGTCTCGAAGATCTCCTTGCCCATGTCCGTGCGCGCGGCGTTCAGCTGCAGCTCGACGCCGAGCTCCTGCGCGAGTCGGCGCGCGATCGGCACCTCGTGCTCGTTGTGGCGGAACACGTGGAAGAGCCAGATCACGCGCGTGAAGTGCGCGTCCAGCTCGCGCTTCTTCGCCACCAGCATGCGGATGTTGTCCATCACGCGCTTCCAATCGCCGCCGCGCCGGTAGATGGCGTAGCTCTCCGGCGTCGCGCCGTCGGCGGAGATGTAGATCTTCTTCACCTTCGCGCGCAGCAGGCCCTCGGCGAGCTCGGGCGTCAGGTCGTTCAAGTGACTCGACAGCTTCACCGACACGCGCCGCTCGTACGCGAGCTCGCACATCCGGACGATGTGCTTGTTGAGCAGCGGCTCGCCCCAGTTGTAGAGGCGCAGCGTGATGAGGTCCTTGCCCAGCTGGTCGAGGATCCGGACGAACGTGTCGTAGGGCAGCATGCCCTTCTGAGCCGAGCGGTCACCCTGTCCCGTCGGACACAGCGGGCAGCGCAGGTTGCACACGTTCCCCGACTCGACCGTGATCTTCGTCGGCCGGTACGGGAGCTTCACCCAGCGCAAGCGCGGCGCGACCGCTTCGAGCGCGAGGTTGTACAGCTTGCGCGCCGATAGAAAGCGCAGCTCTTCGCGCGCGATCCGGACTCTCGTCCAGAGACGGCTCGCCAAACGACCCCCCGTTCGGTTGGTTACTGGACCATGTACCGCTTCCACGCGCGGTACTTGGTGACGGCCTCGTCATTGCTCTCGACGGCGGGATAGAAGTAGCGGACGGCGTGGCCGCACGTCCGGCAGATCTTGTAGCAGAACTTGAAGCCGTCGATCTCGCGCGTGTTGCCCACGAGCTCCCGGTTCTCGTCCGTGCAGCAGTCCTTCGGGTGCGGCGGCGAGAGGATCCGCCGTGGGTAGTCGTTGTACGGCTTCTCGCTCGTCGAGTAGCGGATGATGCTGCGCAGGTTGCGGTGCGGCTTCTGGTCCGCAGGCCGGAGATTGCTTCCGATTCTCTTCACCGTTCTTGGCCCTCACACCTGCCGGGCGTACGGAGGTCGTCCAGCAGTGCAGTGAAATCGCGGTACTTGGTCTCGCAGGGCGCGCCGTCCGCGTACCAGTAGGCGCGCTCCCGGGCGCCCTGGAACAGCACGGACGAGGAGCGCGTGCCGTACTCGGCGGTATGGACGCACGGATTTTCCAGAGGATTCGAGCCGGCGGGGTGGGCGCCCAACACGCCGAACAACGCCTTCGCGAGCGCAAGAGGAGTAAGTCCCAGGTCCACGCCCGCAAGCAGCCCCTGGATGCGCGCCACCTTCGTGGAGCCCGGGTCTTCGGGATCGCGGTTGCAGAGGACGTGCACGCCGGGAGGGAGCTCGCGTGTCGTCTGCACGCCGTCCTCGCCGCGCTGCACCAGCCAGGTCTCGCGGCCGTCCGCGGCGAGCAGATTGAACGGCGCGTAGCGGGTCGCCTGCTGGCTCTCGAGCTCGGCGGGCACGGCGCCGGCCCGGGGCTGGGCGAGCGCGTCCAACACCAGCAGGCCGCGCGAACGCGCGCCCGCAGGCTTCGCGGCAGTCGGCCGGTTGGTCAGGCCCACGAACACTCCATGGCCGTTCATCCCCATCCAGGTGCCACCCGCCTCGAGATCCTGCGGCGCCACGAAGGCAGGACGCGCTCCGGCGCCGGGGAACCAGGTCGGCGGCGCCGCGGGCCGCGCGAGGAACTCATCCCGGTTTGCGGCAACGACCACGGGGATCTCGGGCACGATCCGGTCCAATAGGATCAGCGTGCACATGGCTCCACGTGCGGCATAAATCCACGGAACGACCGTGTAATTTTGCCAGTGCCGAAGCTATCACGATGTGACCGGACCCTCAACCGGAGCCCAGGAGGCGTGCCGGTCAGCTTCTGGCCGCAGGGTCAGCCGGCCGCGTTGCTCGAGACCACGCGGAGCGACGGCCGCGCGTCGCGCTCGGGTGCGGGCGCGGGCCGCCCCGCGGACGCGGGCGCGCGGAAGTCGAGCCCGTAGCGCGCGAAGATCGGCTGCAGCACGTCTACGGAGTCGAGGAGCGTCCTGCGCACCGACTCGAGCCCGTGCTCCACGGCATCGGCGCGGCGCCAGAACACGAGCGGGTTCAGGTCGAAGAACTTCTCGTCGCTCTCGCGCGCCTCGATGACCACGATGTCGCCGCGGAAATGCTCGTCGTACATGTACGCGCGCAGGCCCATCGCCAGGCGCGTGTGCAAGAGCGTCCGCAGCACCTGGTTCATCACCGTCTGCAGGCCGCGGTCGGCCAGGTAGCGGCTGCCCACGCGGCCGGGCGCGTGCGGGTCGTTCAGGTACGGGCGGAACGGGTTGTAACAGATGATCAGGTCGGCGCCCTGCTCGACGGCCACGTCGATGTTCGCCGTGCGCCGCACGCCGCCATCGACGTAGTCGACGCCGTTGATGCGCGCCGGCTTGAAGAAGCCCGGCAGCGCCGCCGACGCCTGCACCGCCTGCGAGATCGTGAGCCCGTGATCGTTCTCGGGCCCGAACAGCACGCGCTCCGCGGTGTCGAGGTTCGTCGCGGTGATGTAGAGCTTGCGCCCCGTCTCGCGATAGAAGTCGCTGAAGTAGTTCGGCACCCCGAGCTTCGCCATGTTCGTCGCGAGCCAGCGCTCGAGCGGCGCATTGTCGAACAGGCCCGACGGCAGGAGCGCGCCCAGGGGCGGGAACTCGCGCTTGGGCGAGACCTCTTCGTAGAGCTGCATGAGCACGCTCTCGAAGTGCGTGTAGCTCGGCTCGTCGACGAGCTTTCGGACGGACGGGCCGAGTCGCGCCGGCAGCTCGGGCAGCATCGACAACAGGTCGAGCAGGAGTCCCGGCAGGTAGGCGGCCATGCGCGCGCCGAAGACGGCGCCGCGCCCGATCAGCTCGCCGACGTTCGGGTTGTAGAAATCGATCGGCCTCAGCTGGTCGAGGCGCTCGGAGGTGCCGTCGAGCGCCTGGATCATCTCGTCGGGGGTGATGCCCGCAGCGAGCGACGTGGCCAGGAACGCGCCGGCCGAGAGCCCGATGTAGGTGTCGAGCTCGGTGACCTTCCGCCCCACGAGGAACTCGTCGAGCGCCTTCAGGCCGCCGACCTTGAAGGCACCGCCGCTGACCGCCCCTCCCGCCAGGACCAGGGCGATCTTCGGGTTCTTGGGCGGGCGTATGCCCGAGCTCCGCTGAATCAGCGTGAGGCCCACGCTCCCCCCATGGGAAGGCCATCGGCCTCCGAAATGACGGACATGAGTCGCGCCCCACCGGGCAGCGACGGGAGCATCGACGGCTTTTCGCGGCCGCACTCACCCATCAGCGCGGTCGAGCTTACGCAGCGCGTCACAGAAGTCAACAAATGCCCACGAGATCTTCAAAGCCCGTGCCGGCCGACGTGTCCAAACGCGCGCAGCTCCTCAGATTAAAGCGGCGTCCTCAAGCGAAAGTTTTCGGGCGCCGATCTCTCCCGTGGGGCAAAATCCGATCGGTCGGAGTAGAGTTGCAAACCTAGGCGGCGACGAATGCGCAAGCCCTCCAGTGCTCCGAATGCTCTCTTGGCCGGCTGGCTCTGCATCGTGCTGGCCTGCTCGACGTCGCGCGGCACGGCGCCCCACCCGGCGGCGCCCGCCGACCCGGCGCCGGCCCAGAGCTCGTCCGATCCAGCAGTGACTCCGGCAAGCGCAAGCGCGCCTGCGGATCCTGCGGTGAAGACGGCAGCTGCGGATCCGAACGCGACTCCCGCCACTCCCGCCGCGACACAAAAGAGTGTAGATCCCGATCCCAACGCGGCCGATCCGAACGCGCCGCCGCCGAAGAAGAGCGCGAGCTCGAGCAAGCACGGCCAGTCGTCGGCGCAGTCGCAGACGCAGGCGCAGCGGCGCCGCCAGAGCGATCTCGCGCAGCGCACCGAAGCCGCGCTCGAGGGCATGGTCATCGGCGCTGTCGTCGGCGCGCAGATCGGCGGCCCGATCGGCGCCGCGGCTGGCGCGGGCGCGTTCGGCCTGTGGGGCGTGATCACCGGCGACGTGCCGTTTGGCGGCGGCCGCCACAGCGACCCGGGCCACGGTGGCGGTGGCGGCGGCGACCGGCCGCGCAGCTCCGACGAGCAGATGGAGAGCGAGGTCGACGACGAGCTGAAGAAGCAGCAGGACCTCGAGGCCGAGATCGAGGCCGAGCTGAAGCACCAGGAAGAGCTCCTCGCCGCCATCAACAAGCAGGAAGAGTCGAACAAGACGCTGCAGCAGGAGGCCAAGGACTGCGCGGCGGCCGAGGCGCCACCCGATCCGACGGCCGCGCCGAAGCGCCCGTGCCAGCGCGACATCCCCGATCAGATCTTCGAGACGAAGACGGTCAAGGTGAACGGCCAGGACCGCATCGTGAAGACGCTCGACGCGGACCGCGACGGCAAGCCCGAGATCAAGATCACGATCGACGCGAAGACGGGCCAGGTCCTCACGCGCGAAGAGGACACCGACTTCGACGGCACGCTCGACTCGGTGAACACGTACCTGCCCGACGGCCGCCTGAAAGAGCGCGCCGAGGACACGAACGGCGACGGCAAGCCGGACCGCTGGCTCACCTACAACGGCAGCGAGACGGCCGAGCGCGTGGAGGTCGACCGCAACTTCGATGGGAAGCGCGACGGCTTCCTGCAGTACCAGAACGGCGTGCTGGCGTACGAGGAGTACGACAACAACTACGACGGCAAGGTCGACCGCCGCATCGAGTACAAGAACGGCAAGCGCACCGTCGAGATCGAGGACTCCACGTTCAGCGGCTTCATGGACACGCGCACCTACTTCGACGAGAAGGGGCTGCCTGCGCGCGTCGAGCGCGACAAGAACCACGACGGCAAGCCCGACGTCTTCGAGTACTTCGACACCAGCGACCCGAACAAGGTCGTGCTGACGAAGCGCGAGGAAGACACGAACGGCGACGGCGTCATCGACGTCACCTCGTACTACGAGAAGGGCAAGCTGGTCCGCAAGGAAGTCTCGGACCCGAACCTCGTGCAGTAGCCGCGCTCAGTTCGAGGGCGCGGGTGCCGGCGCGGGCGTGCCGTTCGGCGGCGCTGGCTTCGGCTGCGGCGCGGGCGCCGCGCCCGGCTTGTCGGCCGAGATCTCGAGCGCGCGCTGGCGCTCCTGCTTGCGGAACGCCTCCTGGCGGTCGCGCTCGAGCCGGAGCTGGATCTCCTTGGTGCGCTGGCGGATGCGCTCCTGCTCGGCCGCGAGCTCGAGGCTCGTCATGCCCTGCTGTGCGAACTGCAGGTCGAACTCCATCGAGCCGCGCGAGCCGTCGCTCGCGAGCGCCGAGACGCGGATGCGGTTCAGGCCCGGCCGCACGGGCACGAAGCCTTTGAACGAGCCGTCGGGCGCGAGCAGGATGTCGTTCGGCCCCGACCACTCCATGAGCGTCAGGTTGACCGCGACCACGTCTTCCACGTTCGCGAACGAGACGCCCGAGAGCATGGACACGATGTCGCCCGGGGTACGCACGGGTGTGTAGACCCCGCCCGTGGCCTTGGCCATTTCCGTCGCCGCCACGGGGTAGTCGATCGCCTCGGGCCCGAGCCCGTACACGTTCAGCATGACGCCGGCGACCTTGGCGAGCTGCGCGGCGTCGATGGCCGCGAGCATGTCCTCCTTGTCCTCGACATTCGCGAGCCCGAACGGCAGCGACGGCTTCCCGTCGGTGAGGAACAGGATCACCTTCTTGGCGTCGGGCCGCGGCTTGGATTGGCAGCCCGGCAGCGAGGCCAGCTCGCGCAGCGCGAGCTTCACGCCCGCCTCCATGTTCGTGCCGCCGTTCGGCCCGCGCAGGCGCACGGCCTCGAGTGCGCCGCGCACTGCGTTGTAGTCGGCCGAGAGCGGCAGCTCGAGCAGCGCGTCCTGGCCGCGGTTCAGCCCGCGGCCCGTCACCTCGTCGACCTCGCCCGAGAACGAGGCCACGCCCACGTGCACGCGCTTCGGGTCGAGGCCGTCCAGCAGCGACTTCGAGGCCATGACCTCCGCCGACAGGATCGAGTCGTCGGGGTCCGAGTTCGGCGTGTCGGGCTCGCCCGGCGTGAGCGAGCGGACCGTCTCCCCGAGCTTGCCGTCGTTGTCGACGTCGATGCCGCTCGGGTACTCGGTCGAGCCGGAGACGTCGAGCACGAGCATCACGTCGAAGTTGGTCGGCCGCTCGCCCGCGATGGCCAGCCCCGCGAGCGGCGCCATGTCGGTCTTGTTCTTGAGCGTCTCGCCGGGGCGCGGCGTCTGGATCTGGATCTTCACGGCGTCGTCGTCCGCGGCGCGCGCGGCCAGCGCGAGCGCGGCGCTGCACGCGAACACGAGGCCCGGCTTCCAGCGAGAAATCATGCGCGCGCGACCTTACCATGCGGAGCGCGGCTCACTGTCCTACCCCGCCCGCCAGGACGTCGTCGTCCGGGCGCAGCTCGATCTCCACCCGCCGGTTGCGCTGCCGGCCCGCTTCCGTCTCGTTGCCGGCGAGCGGCAGGCTCGCGCCCAGCCCGATCGCCGTGATGCGCGACGGCAAGAGGCCTGCGGCCACGAGCACGTTCCGCACGCTGTCGGCGCGGTCCTCGGACGTGCTCTGGGCGCGTTCGGGCGCCTGGGCGTCGGTGTGGCCTTTCACGATGATCGCCTGCTTGGGGTAGCGCAGCAGCGTCTGCGCGAGCGCTTGCACGCGCTCGACCCCGGCCGACGTGAGCGAGGTCCCCATACCGTCGAACAGGGCTTCGCCCGGCAGCGTGACCAGCAGCGCGTCGGCCCTGCGTTGGACCTCGGTCCCCGGCACCAATTCGAGCTCCCGCGCCTGCCCGTCGAGATAGCCTCCCGCGGCGTTCAGCGCACCGGCCAGCGCGGGCGAGCCCGCCGGCGCCGGCGCTCCGCTCGCGGGCGTCTCTGCCACTGCAGCCGGCGCCGGCGCGACCGCGGCGGGCGGCCCGGATGCACAACCAGAGGTGGCGCCCAGGGCGGCCAGCGTGGCGGCGAGCAGCGTTCGGTGCTTCACGGATTTCCCGCCGAGAGCTTAGGGGCGCGCCAGCGGGGTCGCATCCAGCTCGCGCAGCATGGCCAGGAGCGGCCGCCCGACCCGGTCCAGGCTGTCGGCCGAGACCGCGTCGAGCACGTCGCCGTCCGTGTGCCAGCGCGGTCCCGGCGAGCTGCGCGCACCGTATTGGAAGTCGAGCAGCACGAGCACGTCGCGCACGCCGGCGTCCTGGAACGGCGAGTGGTCGTCGATCACGCCCATCTGCTGCTCGGGGTCGAAGGGCGGCGGGAAGTGCAGCTTCGCCGACGCCGCCTCGAACTGGCGGCGCAGCGGCTCGGCCGAGCCGAGGTCGGTGGCCAGGTTCAAGTCGCGGTCGCCGACCATGTCGACCAGGATCACGCGCTCGAGCTTGGCGAGCGAGCCGTCGGCGGCCATGCGCTGCGCCAGCGCCTTGCTGCCGTACAGGCCGTCGTGCGCGTCGATGTTGGCGCCGAACGCCTCCTCGCCGTCGCAGAACGCGAGCTCGAGCGCAGGCGGCGAGTCGGCCGCGAGGGCACGCGCCAGCTCGAGCAACACCGCGGCGCCCGAGGCGCCGTCGTTCGCGCCCACGAAGGCGATGCCGGCCAGGTTCTTCGTGTCGTAGTGCGTGACGAGCAGCGTGCGCGCGGGCGCGGCGGCACGGCGCGCGACCAGGTTCACCAGCAGAGCGGTGCCGCCGCCGGGCTTCGCGACGGTCACGTTCTGTGACTCGACGAGCCAGCCCGCCTGGCGCAGGCGCTCGCGGATCAGCGCGCGCGCCTGCTCGGCCCCGTTCGAGCCGGCGGGGCGCGGCCCGATGTGCACGAGCGCCTCCAGGTCGCGGAACGCGCGCGCAGCGTCGAAGTCGGGCGGCTCGGCGGCGACGCCGCGCGTCTGTCCGCACGCGAGCGCGAGCGCCGCGGCGCAGCACGCTGCGAGGAGAGCGCCGCGCGCGATCACCAGCCTCCGGTGCGCAGCCATTCTTCGAGCATGGGCAGGCGGTCCCAGCCCCAGAACGGCTCGCCGTCGACGACGAAGAACGGCGAGCCGAAGATCCCGCGCTGGACCGCCGACTCGCTCGTGGCGCGCGCGCGCTCCTTGATCTCGGCGGCCTCGAGGCCGGCGCGCACGAGCGCAGCTTCGAGGCCCAGCCCGCCCGCGACCGCGGCGACGGCGTCGGGATCGCTCGTGTCGAGCTTCCCCGCGTAGTACGCGCGGAAGACCTCGCGCGCGAAGCCCGGCGCGGCGCTCGCGTGGTTCGCCTCGAGCCAGTAGAACGCACGCGTCGCCGGCAGCGCGATCTTCGGATGGCCGGCCGGCGGCGCAAACGGCACGCCGAGCTTGCGCGCCGCGCGCGCCCAGTCGTGCCGCGCGTAGTCGCCCTTCATCGGCGTCGAGGAGAGCCCGCGCATGCCGGTCACCTTGAACGCGGTGCCGAGCATGTACGGCCGCCAGAGGATCGCGCGGTCGACGCGAGCGCCCAGCGCGTCGATCTCCTGCGCGGCGAGGTACGCGTAGCCCGAGGAGAAGTCGAACCAGAACTCGATGGGCTCGGCCGGCGCCACGCCCTTCTCAGTAGGCCAGGGGACCGGCGGTTCGCCACCAAGTGGCCCGCGCGCGCGACTCCCGGGGCGAGCCCGGTCCCGCGGTGTGGCGATGCTCGTGCGCGTGTTCGGCGCGACGCTCGACGTGATCTTCGGCGTGCGGGTGGCCGTCGAGGTCGAAGCCGGCTCGGGGCTGCCCGCCTTCCACATCGTCGGGCAGGCCGACCGCGTGGTGAACGAGAGCCGCGACCGCATCCGCGCCGCGTTCCGCCAGTCGGGTCTCGAGTTCCCACCCGGTCGCGTGACCGTGAACCTGGCGCCGACGGGCCTGCCCAAGGTCGGCTCGGCGCTCGACCTGCCGATCGCGGTGGCGATCGCCGGCACGCGCGTCGAGCTCGACGCGGCGAAGCTCGCGCGCGCGCTCTTCCTCGGCGAGCTCGGACTCGACGGCGCGCTGCGGCCGGTGCGCGGCGTGCTCGCGATGCTCGGCGCCGCGGACGGCGCAGCGATCGGCGAGGTCGTCGTGGCCGACGGAAACCTGGGCGAGGCCGCGCTCTGCCCGGGCCTGGCCGCGCTCGGCGCACCGGACCTGGCCGCCGTGCTCGGCTGGCTGCGCGGCGAAGCCGCGCTCGCGCGAGCGGATTCGCTGCCGCCGGCGCCGGGCGCGCCCGTCGCACACCCCGATCTCGCCGACGTGCACGGCCAGGAAGGCGCGAAGCGCGCGCTCGAGATCGCCGCTGCCGGCGGCCACAACCTGCTCTTCGTCGGCCCGCCGGGCTCGGGCAAGACGCTGCTCGCGCGCCGCCTGCCCGGGATCCTCCCGCCGCTCGAGCACGACGCGGCGCTGGAGGCGACGCGCATCCACAGCGCCGCGGGCGCGCTCGCCGGCGACGCGCTGCTCGCCGAGCCGCCCTTCCGCGCGCCTCACCACACCGCGAGCGACGTCGCGGTGGCCGGCGGCGGCCGGCCGCTGCGGCCCGGCGAGATCTCGCTCGCGCACCGCGGCGTGCTGTTCCTCGACGAGCTGCCCGAGTTCCGCCGGCCCGTGCTCGAGGCGCTGCGCCAGCCGCTCGAGGAGGGCGAGATCCGCATCGCGCGCGCGCATGGCAGCGCACGCCTGCCTGCGCGCTTCCAGCTCGTGGCTGCGATGAACCCGTGCCCGTGCGGCTGGCGCGGCGCGACCGCGCGCGAGTGCCGCTGCCTCGAGCCCGAGATCGCGCGCTACCGCGCCAAGCTGTCGGGGCCGCTCGTCGACCGTCTGGACCTGCACGTGCCGGTCGCGCCCGTGCCCTGGCGCGACATGCTCGCTGCGCGCCAGCCCGGCGAGCCGAGCGCGCGGGTGCGCGAGCGCGTGGCCGTTGCGCGCGGGCGGCAGGCGCGCCGCTACGCCGGGCTGGGCTTCGCGCGCAACGCCGAGCTGCCGAACGCAGCATTGGCCGAGCACTGCGCGCTCGAGCCCGCCGGCCACGCGCTGCTGGGGAAAGCCGTCGCCCGGCTCGGGCTCACCATGCGCGCGTTCGTGCGCACCTTGCGGGTCGCGCGCACGCTCGCCGATCTCGACGCCGCGGAGCGGCTCTCGAGCGCGCATCTGGCCGAGGCGTTGTCCTACCGCGCGCTCGACCGCGGGCTCTAGCTATACACTGATTGGCGTATAGCGGATCACGGTGCGCGAGCCGTCCGCGCGCTGCTTCTCGAAGCGCGGCTTCCACTTGCCCCACTCGTCGGGGTAGCGCGCGCCGTAGCTGTCGAGCAGCCGCTGGAACGTCTCGGCGGTGCCGTCGATCTCGGCGCGCGCCACGAAGCTCGGCGCCGTCTTCACCTTGTCCTTCGCCTTCGCGTACGGGCCGAAGTCGCCTACCCAGAGCCGCGCCTGCCCGTTCCCGGCTTTGAGCGCGCGGGTCTTCCAGCCGCTCGTCGCGGTCGCGATCACGACCGCGTTCGTGTCCCAGAAGTACCAGACTTCGGCGTGGCAGGAGCTCTCGCTGCCGTCCTTCTTGAGCGGCGAGACGTAGACCAGCTTGCCGTTCACGAGCGCGTCGACGACCGGCTTCGCGAGCGAGACGCCCTCATCGCGCGCGAACAGACGGCGCGGCGCGAGCGCGGCGACGCCCACCGCGAGGACGCCGGCGCGCAGCACCGCGCGGCGCGTGACGACGGGCTCGTCCACTAGCCGCTCGTCCCGCGGTTGCGCGGGCGCTTGGCGACGCGCTCGGCCGAGAGCACCAGGTGGTGCGGCCGCTCGCCCGGCGCGGCGCCGGGCGGCTTCGGCTCGGCGGCGTCGACGAGCCGCAGACCGGCCGTGCGCAGCGCGCCGAGCAGCTCGGGCAAGCCGGCGAACGGCCCGTGCGCGCCGTCGCGCCGCCACGGGTGCTCGATGGCGAACACGAAGCGGCCGCGCGGGTGGAGCAGCTTCACGACCGCGGCGAGCGCGCGGGCGGGCTCGCCGCCGTCGGCCAGCGCGAGCACGCAGGTGATCAGCTCGAACGGACCGCGCGGCAGCGTGGCCGGCGCGAGCAGGTCCGCGACGGCGAACTCGGGCAGCGGCTTCTCGCCCGACTCCTTGGCGTCGTGGTCGGCGGCGTGCACCGCGGCGGGCGAAGCGTCGATGCCGAGCACGTCCGCGCCGGCCGCGGCGAGCTGGCGCGCCAGAGCGCCCGTGCCGCAGCCGACGTCGAGCGCGCGGCGGCCGTGCACGCGGCCGGCCAGCCGCAGCACCTCGCGCTGCAGCGCGACGCGCTCGGGGGGCAGCTCGGCACGCAGGCGCGCGGTCTCGCGCAGATGCTGCGCGACGGCGCCCCAGGAGCCCGGGCCGGAGGTGGGGGTTCGCGAGCTCATGCGCACAGGATAGCCCGCGGCTCAGGTCTCGTCCGCGAGCTCCATCTCGCGCATCCGCGCTTCGGCGTACTCGCGCGTGTGGCTCGGCCCGCGGCCGACGCCTTCGCAGAGCTCGCGCGCCTCGGGCGTCCACTTGCCGTCCGCCACGAGGTCGCGCCAGAACGGGAACGTGCGGCACTGCGTGGGCCGCGCGCCGTAGACCGTACAGCGATTGGTGTCGCGCTCGAGGAAGACACAGGACGAGTCGTCGAAGCGCAGCTGCGTGTAGCCGTACTCGTCCACGAACGTGTAGCGCCGGCGGAACTCCCGCAGCGACACCGCGAGCTCGCCCGCCAGGTCCTCGGCCTCGTCCGGGTTCAAGTACACGTGCGCGTACTCCCCGCGCGCCGTGCAGCAGCCGCCGCAGCCGGTGCACTCGAAGCGCAGGCCGCGCGCGCGGGTCATCCGCACTCCTCGGCAAACGCCGCGAGCGCGTGCTCGACGTCGGCCGCGGACACGTCCAGATGGGTCACCGCGCGCACGGTGTCGTGCGAGACCGCGCCGAGCAGGACGCCACGCTCGCGCAGACGCGCGGCGAAGCCGGGCGCGTCCGCGCGCCGGAAGAGCACCATGTTGGTCTCGGGAGCGCCGAGCACCTCCACGCCGCGCAGGGCCGCCAGGCCGGCGGCGAGCGCGCGCGCGTTCGCGTGGTCCTCGGCGAGCCGCTTGGTGTTGTGCTCCAGCGCGAACAGCCCCGCGGCGGCGAGCACGCCGGCCTGGCGCATGCCGCCGCCGAGCATCTTGCGGAAGCGGTGCGCGCGCGCAATGAGCTCGCGCGAGCCGGCGACGAGCGACCCCACGGGCGCGCCCAGGCCCTTCGACAGGCAACACGAAATGGTGTCGAACGGCTCCGCCCAGCGCGCCGCGTCGATTCCCGTCGCCGCCTCGGCGTTCCACAGCCGTGCGCCGTCCAGGTGCAGGCGCAGCCCACGCCCGCGCGCCGTCTCCGCCACCGCGCGCAGCGTCTCGAACGGGAACACGCGGCCGCCGCTGCGGTTGTGCGTGTTCTCGACGCACACGACGCGCGTGCGCGCGAAGTGGTCGTCGCTCGGACTCACCGCGGCGCGCACCTCGTCGGGCCCGAAGACGCCGCGCTCGCCTACGAGCGTGAACGACACGCCCGCCAGCGCGGCGCCCGCGCCGCCTTCGTACAGGAAGATGTGCGCGTCGCGCGGCGCGATCGCCGCGTCGCCGGGCTCGGTGAGCGCGCGCAGCGAGATCTGGTTCGCCATCGTGCCCGACGGGACGAAAAGCGCGGCCTCTTTGCCCAGCCGCGCCGCCACGGCCTCCTGCAGGCGGTTGACCGTCGGGTCCTCACCGTAGACGTCGTCGCCGACGTCGGCGCGCGCCCTCGCCTCGCGCATCGCGGGCGAGGGCTTCGTCACCGTGTCGCTGCGCAGGTCGACGGCCGTCACGGCGCGGAGTATAGCGGCGCGTCGAACGGCGGATTCGTCACTTCCCACACGCGCGCACCGCCGTCGAGCTGCCGCTCGAGACGGCCCGACGGGAAGCGCACCTCGGCGGCCTCGGCGGCGCGCGAAGCGAAGTTCTGCCAGCGGATCAGACAAGCGCCGCTGCGCAGGAGCCGCCACACCGCCGCCGGCTTCAGCGGCGCGTCGGGGCACACCATGCGCGGGCCCGAGAACGACTGGAGGTACGGATCGAGCTGCCAGCCGAGGACCGACACGTTCTGGTGTGCATCGGCGCCGGCAAAGCCGGCCACGCGCCGGCCCGCGGCGAGCAGCTCGTCCCACTTGGCGAGCTCGGCGTCGGGCCGACGCCACAGCTCGGCGAGCTCGTCCGCGGGATCGAACGCGAAGCGCGCCAGCCGGAACGGCAACAGCGGCCCCCACAGGCGCGTGAAGTCCGAGGCGGTGTTCTGCACCTCGAGGCCGTCGAAGCCGGCGTCCCAGGCGTGCCAGCCGCCGTGCGAGAACGGGTGAGGCACGACCGCGAAGCCGCCCTGCGCGTGCACGTCGGCGATCACGTCCGCGCCCGCGCGGCCCGCCGCCGGCACCGCGTGCTCGATGGCGAGCCCGAGCAGGTGGCCGTCGCGCGTGGCGAACTCGGCGCCGACCAACACCAGGATGCGCCGGCCGCTGGGCGCGACGTGCACGCCCGCGAGCTCCGCGCCCGGCAGCGGCGCCGCCCTCGCCACGTCGGCGTGCTCGGTCAGCACCACGAAGTCCAGCCCCGCCTGGTCCGCGCCCGCCAGCACCGCCTCGAACGGGGCGCTCGAGTCGTGTGACGGCGCATGGTGGACGTGCACGACGCCCACGAGCGCGGCGAGCACGACCGCCTTCACGCGCGCTCGGCTAGCGGCGCGCGTTCTTGCGCGCGGCGACCGCGGCCGCTTCCTCCGCCTCGGGGATCTTCCCCTGGCGCTGCAGGAAGCGCGAGAGACTGGTGTGGAAGAGGGCTTCGTCGGGATCGCATTCGATCGCCTTGCGGATGGTCGCGATCGCATCGTCCATTTGGTTCAGGCGACTGTAGACCTCGGCGAGGCCTTGGTACGCGAGCGCGAAGCGCGCGTCGGCGGCCAGCACGCGCTGGTACGCCGCCACCGACTCGTCGTACTTGCCCGCGACGAACAGGTCGAACGCTTGCTGATACAGGCTGCGCAGCTCCGCCATTGCGGAGCCGAGTCTAGCAAGCCGATAGTCCGGAGATGGAACGCCTGCGCATCACCGAGCTGCTCGGCGACGGCATCGGCCCCGAGCTGCGCGAGTCCGTGCACGCGGTCGCCGCCGCGCTGCCGCTCGAAGTCGAATTCCTGCCCGTCGACCTGTCGCTGGAACGCCGGCGGCGCGGCTCGACCGCGGCCTACGACGAGGTCGAGGCGTCCATCCGCGAGACGCGCATCGCGCTGAAGTACCCCACGGTCACGGAAGCCGAGAGCCCCAACGCGCTCCTGCGCCAGCGGCTCAAGTTCTCGGTGATCCACCGGCCCGTGCTGTCGATCCGCGGCATCTCGTCGAACTTCAAGGAGGACGTCGCGCTCGAGATCGTGCGCGTCGCGACGGGCGGCACGTACGACGACCCGGGCCAGCGCATCGGCGAGGACGTCGCCGTGTCGCTGCGCATCGTGGAGCGGCGCCCGTGCACCGAGGCCGCGCGCTTCGCGTTCGAGTACGCGCGCAAGAACAAGCTCACCGTCACGTCGTCGTCGAAGCACACGATCCAGCGCGCGACGGACGGCTTCTTCGAGGCCATCGTGCGCGACGTCGCGCGCTCGTACCCCGACGTGCGCCACCGCGTGGAGCTGTTCGACGCGCTGCTCGCGAAGGTGATCCTGCGCCCGCACGACTACCAGGTCGTGCTGGTGCTGAACGAGTATGGCGACTTCCTGTCCGACATGGCCTGCGGGCTGGTGGGCAGCCTGGGCACGGGCGCGAGCGGCAACTACGCGTTCCGCCCCGACGGCTCGATCGACGTGGCCATGTTCGATCCCGCGGGCGGCACGGCGCCCGACATCGCGGGCAAGGGCATCGCAAATCCGACGGCGGCGCTGCTCGCGTTCGTGCTCGCGCTCGACCACGCGGGCCGCGCGGTGCTCGCCAACGCGCTGCGGAAGGCCGTGCTCGACGCGATCGCCGACGGCAAGAGCACCGCCGACGTCGGCGGCAAGCTCGACACGCGCGCGTTCACGGCCGTGGTCACGGACGCCTTGGCGGACGCGCTGGCGTAGCCCATGCAGATCCGCGAGATGCGCGCAGAGGACCGCGAGGCCGTCCTCGACCTTCTCGAGCACGCGTTCGGCCTGCGCGAGCTGTTCTGCCGCTACATGGACTTCGACCCCGCGTTCTCCTACTCGGACATCCTCCTGGCCAGCGAGGCCGACGGGCTCGTCGGCTGCGTGCAGGTGTTCGCGAAATCGATCCGCCTGCGCGGCGAGCAGGTCGAGCTCGGCGGGATCGGCAGCGTGGCGACGCGCGCCGCGGAGCGCGGCAAGGGCGTGTCCTCGGAGCTGTTGGACCGCGCGATCGCTCGCATGCGCGAGCGCGGCATGCCGCTGTCGCTCCTGTTCGCCGCGCCGATCGCGCCGCTCTACGACCGGCTCGGCTGGCTGCGCTTTCCGCTGCCGCTCCTGCGCCTGCAGCCCGCGGAGCCGTCGCAGGAGGCGCCGAAGGCCGCGGGCCGCGCGTTCGAGAGCGCCGATCTGCCGCAGGTCGCCGAGCTCTACCAGAGCTACACAGAAGAGCTGTCAGGCCCCACGGTGCGCGACGAGCGATACTGGCGCGGTCAGCTGCGCACCGCCGGCACGCCGGAGGAGGACTTCCGCGTCGCCGAGAAGAAGGGCGAGCTCGTCGCCTACGCGCGCGTGGCGAGCTTCAACGGCCGTCTGCGCGGGCTCGAGTACGCGCGCAGCTCGCGCGGCGCCGACGCGCTGGCCGAGCTGCTCGCCGCACATGCGTACGGGCCGGGCACGCTGCACGTGCCGTTCGTGCGCGATCCGCAGCTCGCGAAGGCCCTCGACAAGCGCGGCATCTCGACCAAGCTCTCGCGCGATCCCGGCCCGATGTGGCGCGTGCTCGACCGCGCGGCCATCGCGAAGCTCGCCGAGCTGCCCGAGTCGAGCAGCGACGAGCAACTGCTCGCTCCGCTCGTCGGCGCACCCGAGCTCGTGTACTGGCCGGCGGACCGCTTCTGAGCCCGAGCTTGACTCCGCGGGCGCGGCTGTCTAGCCTGCGCGGATCGTGAAGACGCGGACTCACTTCGCCCTGGCCCTTCGCGGCCTCCTCCTTAGCGAGGCGGGCGGGGTCCGCTCCGCGCTCTAGACGAGCGCGAGCCACAAACCGGACCTCTCCCGCCGCAACGGCCGGAGAGGTTTTCTTTTGCCCGCGCGCCGCCGGGTGGCGCTCCGCGCGACCTCTCCGGACCTCGGCGGGAGGTCCACATCGGAGGTTGCCATGCGAGAGCGAGTCACCGTGTTCGACACCACCCTGCGCGACGGCGAACAGGCCGCGGGCGTGTTCTTCCCGACGCGCGCCAAGGTCGAGATCGCCGAGCTCCTCGACGCGATGTCGGTCGACGTGATCGAAGCGGGCTTCCCGACGTCGTCGGCGGGCGAGCGCGCGTCGGTGGCCGCCGTCGCCACGCACGTGCGGAACGCGTGCGTGTGCGCGCTCACGCGAGCGTTCCCCGACGAGGTCGACGCCACGTGGAGCGCGATCGCACACGCGCGCGAGCCGCGTCTCCACGTGTTCCTGTCGAGCTCCGAGATCCACCTGGCGCACCAGCTGCGGCGCGGCGCGGACGAGGTGGTCGAGATGGCGCGCGCGGCCGTCGCGCGCGCCGCGTCGCACACGTCGAACGTCGAGTTCAGCTGCATGGACGCCACCCGCTCGGATCCCGAGTTCGTGGCGCGCGTGGTGCGTGCCGCGCTCGCGGCGGGCGCGACGACGATCAACCTGCCCGACACCGTCGGCTGGGCGCGCCCGGACCAGGTGATCGACCTGTTCCGCGCCGTGTTCGCGCGCGTGCCCGAGCTCGCGGGCGCGGTCGCGAGCTTCCACGGCCAGGACGACCTGGGCATGGCGACGGCGAACTCGCTGGCGGCAGTGGCCGCGGGCGCGCGGCAGGTCGAGCTGGCCGTGAACGGGCTCGGCGAGCGCGCGGGCAACACGGCGTTCGAAGAGGTGGTCATGGCGCTGCGCGTGCACGGCGCGGAGCTGGGCGTCGACACCGGCGTCGACACGCGCGGCATCTGGGCCGTGTCGCAGGCAGTGGCGCGACACTCCGGAGTGTCGGTGCCCGCGAACAAGGCGATCGTCGGCAGGAACGCCTTCCGCCATGCCTCGGGCATCCACCAGGACGGCGTGCTGAAGCGGCGGGACACGTACGAGGCGATCGACCCGGCGGAGATCGGCCACCCGACCGGTACGGAGATCGTGCTGGGCAAGCTGTCGGGCCGACACGGATTCGTGTCACGCGCGCGCGCGCTGGGCATCGATCTGGACGGACCGGCGCTGGACCGCGCGTTCGCGCGCTTCCAGCAGCTCGCCGACGAGCGCGGCGAGGTGGGCGACGCCGAGGTGGCGGAGCTCTGCCGCGAGCCGGCGGCCACGGCGGCTTGAGCGCGGCGCGGTTTGGCGCGAACCTGTCGGCCATGACGACGGCCCGCGAGACGCTCGCGCGCGGCGGACGCGCGGCGCTCCAGAACGCCCGCATCTCGGCGCTCTTCATCGCCGCCGCGTCGGAGGCGCTCATCGTGGAATGGGCGGTCCGCGCGGCGGCGGGGCGGAGCCTCGGGCTGGCGGGCTTCGCGGCGGCGACGCTGGCGCTCGGCCTCGCCAACGCGGCCACGCTCGCCACGCTGCCGCGCATCGCGCGCGGCGCGCGCGCGGGCTACGTGTTCGGGCGCGTGTGGCTCGTCGCCAGCGTGGCGGCGCTCGTCACGGGGCCGCTGCTCGCGGCGGTGTTCGCGGTGTTCGGACCGCTCGCCTGGCTGCCGCCGCTCGCGGACGGCGCGGGCCCGCACCTGCTCGTCGGCGCCGGCGGCGCGGCCGTCGCGCTGGGCTTCGGCTCGATCCTGTGGGGCTGGCTCGTCGGCCAGTGGCGCGTCGAGGTCGACCGCGTCGAGCTGCCCATGCCGGACCTGCCCCACGCGCTCGCCGGCCTGCGCATCGCGCAGATCTCCGACCTGCACATCGGCCTGCAGCTGCGCGCGCCGTTCCTGCGCGAGCTCGTGGCGCGCGTGAACGCGCTCGAGGCCGACGCGATCGTCATCACGGGCGACTTGTTCGACTTCGACCCGGCGTTCATCGAAGAGGGCTGCCGCGAGCTCGCCGCGCTGGACGCGCCGCTGGGCGTGTTCTGCGTGCTGGGCAACCACGACGTCTACACCGGCGCGGACGCCGTGGCCCGCGGGCTCGAGCGCTTCACGAAGATCCGCCTCCTGCGCGACGAGTGGCAGGCGATCGAAGTCGGCGGCGCGCGGCTCGCCGTGGTGGGCGTCGAGGACCACGGGCGCGGCTGGTCGGAGCGCGACGGACGGCACCAGGCGCTGGCGGAGCTCGCCGCCGCGCTGCCCGACGGGATGGCGCGCCTGCTCCTGATCCACCGGCCCAGCTACTTCGCCGAGGCCGCACGGCTCGGCTTCCCGGTCTCGCTCGCGGGCCACACGCACGGCGGGCAGATCGCGCTGCCGCCGCCGGGCCAACACCACAATGTGTCGCGTCTCATCTCGCGCTGGACGCGCGGGCTGTTCCGCGACGAGGCGACGGGCGCGCTCCTGTACGTGAACCGCGGGCTCGGCGTCGCCGGCCCGCCCGTGCGGCTCAACTGCACGCGGGAGATCTCGCTGCACCGGCTCGTGCGCGCGGCGACGGCCGGCTAGCTTACGCGCGCACTGTTTCGGGGGCGATATGTCGCGTTCCGTGCTGGTCGTGCTCACGCTGGCGGTCCTGGCGGTCATCGGCATCGCGCTGTTCGCCGTCCGCCATCGCCTGCCCGACCACTCCGTGGTCGTGCTGAAGCTCGAAGGCGACGTCGACGAGGCGCCACCGACCGACATCGTGGGCCAGTGGACGTCGCGCGGGCCGGCGTTTCCCACCCTGTTGCTCGCGCTCGACATGGCCACGGCGGACGCGCGCGTCGACGGCGTGCTCGTGCACATCAAGGAGACCTCGGTCGGCTACGCGCGGCTGCAGGAGCTGCGCGATGCGCTGCAGCGTGTCCGCGACGGTGGCAAGCGCGTGGTCGCGCTGATCGAAGGCGAGGGGCTGAACGGCACGCGCGAGCTGTTCCTCGCCTCGGCCGCCAACCGCGTGTTGATCGATCCCGCGGCCATTTCGCCGCTGGGCGGAGTCACGGGCCAGTACGTGTTCCTCGCGGGCTTCCTGGAGAAGCTGGGTATACACGTGGAAGTGTCGCGCGTCGGCGAGTACAAGTCGGCGGTCGAGCAGTTCGCCGCGAAGGAGATGAGCCCGAAGGCGCGGGAGATGTCGACCGATCTCATCGACGGTGCGTTCGCGCAGATCGTCGACGGACTGGCGAGCGGCCGACACCTGACCGGCGAGCGCGTGCGCGAGCTGTTCGAGAAGACGCCGTGCACGCCGCAGGAGCTCGTCGACGCCGGGCTGGTCGACGAGATCGCGGACCGGCACGACGCGCTCGAGAAGGGCGGCTTCCCCGGCGGGAAGGAGGTCGAGGTCGAGGCCTACCTGCGGCAGGACCCGCACGCGCTCGGCCTGCGCAGCGGCCCCGAGATCGCACTCGTGTTCGGCACCGGCGTGATCAGCGGCGAGCGCGCGCGCCTCTCGAAGGGCTTCACCGCCGACGAGACCGAGAAGGCCCTCGACGACGCGGCGAAGGACGACGACATCAAGGCGGTCGTGCTGCGCGTGAACTCACCGGGCGGCGACGTGCTCGCATCCGATCGCATCTACCGCGCGATCAAGCGAGTGCGCGAGAAGAAGCCGGTCGTGATCTCGATGGCCGACTACGCGGCGTCGGGCGGCTACTACGTGTCGGCGGCGGCGAACGCGATCCTGGCCGAGCCCGCCACGCTGACGGGCTCGATCGGCGTCTTCGCGCTGCGGCCCGTGTTCGCGGGCGTCTACGAGAAGCTCGACATCGGCCGCGAGATGATCAGCCGCGGCGCGTACGCGCCGGTGTCCGGCAGTGACTCGCCGATGACTCCGCACCAGCAGGAGCGCACCGACGCGATCACGCAGGCGGCGTACGCCGAGTTCCTGGCGCGCGTGTCCGAGGGCCGCGGTCAGAAGCCGGAAGCGATCGACAAGGTCGGCCGCGGCCGCGTCTGGCTCGGCTCCGACGCGCTCGCCCGCAACCTCGTCGACGAGCTCGGCGGCCTCGCCGGGGCCGTCGAGCGCGCGCGCCGCGAGGCGAAGCTCGACAAGCTCCCCGACCCCGCGCGCGTGATCCTGCCCGCGCCACCCGGCCTCGTCGACCAGCTGCGCTCCCTCGTGCGAGGCGACTCGATCCTCGACCTCGCCCAAACGCTCCTGGCGCGCGAGCTCCCCGAGCTCCCGGCTCTTCCGTCCCTGCCGCCCGACGGCGCGCTGGCCTACCTGCCGCCCTACTGGCTCGAGCTCCGCTAACGGATCCGCGATCCGATCTTCTCGAGCAGCCCGATCGAAAGTACGAGGCCGAGCGAAGGCCGCCCTGAGCGAGCCCGCAAGGGCCGCAGGCCCGCGCAGCGAGCCGCAGGCGAGCGAAGTCATCGGACGAGGCCGAGCGAAGTCCGCCGCCTCGACCTCGCCCAAAACTCCTGGCGCGCGCGCTCCCCCAGCTCCCCTGGCCTACCTGCCACTTGATCCGCGATCAGATCCTCTCGAGCAACCCGATCGAAAGTGCGAGGCCGAGCGAAGGCCGCCCTGAGCGAGGCCGCAAGGGCCGCAGGCCCGCGCAGCGAGCCGCAGGCGAGCGAAGTCATCGGACGAGGCCGCCCTGAGCGAGGCCGCAAGGGCCGCAGGCCCGCGCAGCGAGCCGCAGGCGAGCGAAGTAAGCCGGTCACTGTGCGGGCTCGCGCCACGGGGGGGCTGCGCCCACGCGCGGCGTCGTGCCCGGCAGCAGGCCCTTGTTGCGCGCGATCTGCACGGGCGCGCCGGTCTGCCGCGGGTCGTAGAGCACCAGGTCGGCGAGCCCGTCGCCGTCCCAGTCACCCCCGCGCACGCGCCCGCTCGACGGCAGCTTCTGCTGCGCCGCAGGCGTAGTCGCCATGCCCGTCGCGCTGCCGAGCCATACGTCGATGCGGTCGCCCTTTCCCGCCGTGAGCAGGTCGTCGAAGCCGTCGCCGTTCAGGTCGAAGCTGCCGGTGGGCACGAAGCCGAGCGGTCGCGCGGTGTCGAAGCTGAACGCCACCGAGAGCTGGCGCCGGAACCACGGTTCGGGCGCGTACACGCCCTTCTCGTCGGCGCGGTACACCGCGACCTCGGCGTCGATCGTGCGCGTGACCAGCGCTTGGATCACGGCGAGGACCCCGAACGGCACCGACACGTGCATGAGCTCGGGCTTGCCGTCGTGGTCCACGTCGATCAGCTGGTCGGCCGCCCAGCCCGGCGTGGGCGGCAGCGTGAAGTCGGGCTTCGACAGATCCCAGACGCCGTTCTTGTTCAGGTAGATGCTCGTGTCGGAGCGCGCGTCGGTGATGCCGCCCGCCAGATGCGAGATCAGCAGGTCGAGCTTCCCGTCGCCCGACACGTCGCGCGCCTCGCTGCGCACTGCGCCCGAGCCGCGGATGTGGTCTTCCTCGGTCGTGAGCGCGAGCTTCAGCAGGCGGTCGGGCGCGTGCGGGAAGCTGCCGTCGGGCCGGCGCAGGAACACGCGCACGTCGTGGCGGCTCGAGCCCACCACGTCGGCGCGCCCGTCGCCGTCGACGTCGCCGATCGAGATGCGCGGCACGTCGAGCAGGAGCTGGATGTCCGAGTCGACGAAGAGCGGGCCGGGCCGCTGCGGCAGGAAGTAGTTGGCGCGCGCGCCCACGTCGAGCTTCGCGCGCAGCTCGCCCTGCGCCGTGTAGAACGCGGTCTGCGCGAGCATGGGCACGAGCAGCCACGGGTCGGGGCCGAACTCGTTGCAGATGATCTTCAGCCGGTCGAGGCCGCGCTCGTCTTCGGCGGCGGCGATCGTCCCGCCGTCGACGCGGATCTCGCGCTCGGGCAGCGCCGGGTTCGAGAACGACACGATCGTAAGCCCCGACGGCCGCAGCAGCACGAGCTCCTGGCCCGGCAGGTCGGGCAGCACGTCGCCGATGTCGTACGCCGCGCTGTCCTCCGGCAGCGCGAGCTCGTACTTGGGCTTCGGTGCGAGCTCGCCGTTCTCGGTCTGCGTCCACAGCCGCACCACGCGCTTGTCGTCGGGCGGGATGCCCGTGAACACGATCTGCAAGAGGTCGGCGCGGCCGTCGCCGTCGAAGTCGCCGATCTCGGCCGCCACGGTGCGCCCGCCGCCGCTCCTGAGCTGGATCAGCGCGAACGGATCCTCGAGCGTCTCGGCGCGCGCGGGCGCGGCCGCGAGCGGGAGCAGCAGCAGGGGGTACGAGAGCGCGTGGAGGAGCCGCGCGAGCACGCGCGAATCGTAGCGCAGCCGCGCGCGCGCGAGCGTGCGCTAGAGGCGAGGCCCGCCGACTTCCTCGAGGCGCTTGCGCACGATCTCGCGGCGCTTCACGAGCTCGCGGTGCGTCATCGTCTCGACCTCGTTCGAGAGCCCCATGGACGCTTTGAACGCCGTCAAATCGATGCTCGCGAACTGCGCGTCCCCGCCCAGCTCTCGCGCGATGCGCTCGCCGTGAGTCGCCGTGAAGTACTGGAAGATGCGCGCCACCTCGCCGAACAGGTCGACGTCGGGCGCGAGGTCGCCGATCGCGCCGTCGATGAACATCAGGTCCTTCACGTACAGCATCAGGTGCTTCGGCAGGCGCGCGCCGTGCGCCAGGAGGTGCTTCAGCACGCCCTGGATCTCGGCGACGAGCTCCTGACCCGTGAGCTGCGTCGGATCGACGGGGGGCTTGTCGAGCTTCAAGTCGCGCATCAGCGCCTCGAGGTCCGCGTCCTCGGGCAGCGCGCCCAGGTCGCGGTACGCGGCCAGGTGCGCCGGCAGGTCGTTCGTGAAGCCCGTGACCATCATGCGCATGAACGCGGTACGCTGCCGCGGAGTCATTCGCCCGGTCATGCCGAAGTCGAGCAGCGCCACGCGCCCGTCGGGCATGACGAACAGGTTGCCGGCGTGCAGATCGCCGTGGAACACGCCGTGGATCATGGCGCCCTCGAGGAACGCGATGAGCAGCGCGCGCAGCACGCCCGCGGTGTCGATGCCCGCGGCGCGCATCTCGTCCGCCTGCGCGATCGTGTAGCCCTCAAGCCGCTCCATCACGAGCACGCGGCGAGTCACCAGACTCGGATGCGGCCGCGGCACGACGACGACCGTCTGGCCCGCGTCGCGCAACAGGCGCGCGATGTCGAGCATGTTCTCGGCCTCGAGCCGGAAGTCGAGCTCTTCCGAGATCGTCTCGGCGAACAGCTCGACGAGCGCGGGGGGATTCGCGAGCGCAGCGACCGGAATGCGCCCGACGAGGAACGGCGCGATCCAGGCCATGGCGCGCAGGTCGCTGCGCACGAGCCGCTCCACCTGCGGGCGCTGCACCTTCACGACCACGGGCTCGCCGGTGACGAGCCGCGCCGCGTGCACCTGCGCGATCGAGGCCGCCGCCATGCTCTCGGGCTCGAACGACAGGAACACCTCGCGCAGCGGCCGGCCGAGGTCCTCTTCGACGACCCTCTGGACCGCCGGGAACGGCTCGGGGGGCACGCGGTCGCGCAGGCTCGCGAACTCGTCCACGACCTCGTCGGGGAAGAGACCGCGGCCCGACGAGACGATCTGGCCGAGCTTGATGTAGGCCGGGCCGAGCTGCTCGAAGGCGCGCCGCAGCCGGCGGGACAGCGCGGCCCGCGCCTCGGGCTGCGCGCGCCGACGCTCCAGGGCCGCCCAGGCGGCGAGCGCCGCGCCCAGCCGGAAGCCCGCGCCTGCGAAGCGGTCGAGCGGGGGCAGCCCGCGCGCGCGCACCAGCTCGGGCAGGCGCGCCTGCGTCTCGGCGCGCAGCGCGTCGATGCCCGCCCGCCACGTCATCCGCTCGGGCTCCACGAGCCAGGGCCGCGCATCGGAGAAAGATCCCGGCTCGTATGCCACGCGCCGAGGCTACCGCCCGATGAACCGGCGAAGCAAGTGAGCCACTTCACAGCCCGGAGATCTCCCGGAAATGGCTATGCTCAATTCGTGAAGTTCGACAACGAGTTCGTGGTGCGCCGGCCCCTGGCCGAGGTCGCCGAGCTGCTCGGCAGCGACGCTGCGGTGACCCAGCTCTTTCCCGACACCGAGATCGTGTCGAACCAGGGCGGCGTGCGGGAGACGCGCACGCGCGTGTCGGCGCTGGGCGCGGAGAGCATCGTGCGCTTCTTGTTCCGCGGCGCGCCGGACGGCGGGCTGCGCTTCGAGAAGATCTGCGACGGCCGCGTGTGGCGCTCGCTGGAGGGCGCGATCGCACTCTCCCGCGTGAGCGACGCGACCACGCGCGTCGCGATCTCGCTGGAGGGTACGACGCGCGCGCTCGTGCCCGAGTTCACCATTCGCGCCCCGATGAAGGATCAGCTCCAGCAGATGACGCGCGCGCTGCGCGCCCGGCTCGAGCGCACGTAGCCGTGCCGACCGTCCTTGCGAGCGACGGCGCCAAGATCTTCTGGCGCGCGAGCGGCCAGGGCGTGCCGCTGCTGCTCTCGTGCGCCTCGTTCTCGACGCACCGGCACTGGGCCGGCCAGGAGGCCGCGCTCGCGCGCTTCGCACGCGTGGTGAGCTGGGACTACCGCGGCCACGGCCTCTCCGACGCGCCCGAGGAGCCCGCGCGCTACACGCTGGCGCAGGTCGTCGACGACCTGGCGCGCGTGCACGAGGCCGCGGCCGGCGGCGCGCCGGCGATCGCGGCGGGGCTCTCGGTGGGCGGGATCGTGTCGCTCGCCTACGCGCTGGCGCAGCCGCGCCGCGTCCGCGCGCTCGTCTTGTGCAACACGGGCCCGGGCTTCAAGAACCCCGAGGCGCTCGCGCAGTGGCAGAGCATGCTCGAGCGCTCCGCCCAGAAGTTCGGCGAGGTCGGCATCGAGCGGTACCTCGAAGGCCCGCGGGCCCAGGCCGAGATCCTCGGCCTCGCGCCCGGCGCGGAGCTCGCCGCCGAGGCGCGCCGGGGGGTCCTCACCTCGACCGTGGCCGGGCTGCAGAAGTTCGCCCGCGGCGTCGCGGGGCCGGTACCGAACCTGGTCGACCGGCTGGCCGAGATCCCGCAGCCGGCGCTGATCCTCCTGGGCGAGCAGGACCCGAACTTCCAGCGCGCCTCGCACGTCATGGTCGCCAAGCTGCCCCGGGCGGAGCGGGTCGAGCTGAAGAGAGCCGGCCACGTGCTGAACCTGGACCAGCCCGAGGCGTTCGTGCGCGAGGTGGAGCGGTTCGTCCGCGCGCAGGTGCAAGTTGCCGGCTCGTGAACCCCTGGCGGGGCGGCGCAACCGGGGCCGGTTTCACCGGTTTGAAGACCGGTAGACCGCGTGGTGGTGGCGTCGCGGACGCAGGATGAAGACGCGCGTCTCATGCTGGCCTTCCAGGGTGGTGATCGCCGGGCCTTCGAGACGCTGTTCTCCAGATACACGCCACGGGTTCTGACCTTTCTCACACGCATGGTGCGAGACAAGGCTCGCGCCGAGGAGCTGACTCAGGACGTGTTCGTTCGCATCTACAACGCAGCCGACCGGTACGAGGCGCGCGCTCGGTTCTCGACCTACGTGTTCGGGATCGCGCACAACCTGGCCCTGAACGAGCTGGCGCGCGCGCATCGCAAACACGAGCAGGCGAGGGCCGACCTGTCCGAGCTGGCTGCGGCCGATCCCGCGCCCGGCGCGGAGGAGAAGCTCGACGCCGACCGCATGCGCGCGCGGCTGGAGCGCGCCATCGCCGAGCTGCCGGAGCGGCAGCGTGCGGCCGTGCTGTTGCGGAGCGAGCAGGGTTTGGATTACGAGGAGATCGCAGGAGCGCTCGACGCCTCGGTGTCGAGCGTGAAGAGCCTGTTGCACCGGGCGCGCGAGGCGCTGCTCGCCGCGCTCGGCAGGGAAGACGCGTGATGGAGTGCAGCCGGGATCCCGAGATTCTCGCGGCGTTCGCCGACGGCGAGCTCGCGCCCGCGGAGCGGGCCGAGGTCGAGGTCCACCTCGCGGACTGCGCGGCCTGCCGCGCCGGCCTCGCGGCCGAGCGCCGGCTGGGCGAGCTCTTCGCGGCGCTGCCGCCGGTCGAGGCGCCGGGCGACTTCGAGGCGCGCTTCTGGGGTCGCATCGCGCGCGAGCGCGATGCGACCCCGAGCCGCGCCGTCTGGCTGCGCGCTGTGTTCTCGCGGCGCGTGATCTCGCTCGCCGTGGGGACCGCCGCAGTCGCGCTGCTCCTCGTGCTGCCGCGCGTCACTTCCACGCCCGGCAGCCCGGCCGCGCACGTGCCGGAGGCCGATGCGCCGATCGTCGCGAACGGAGACGACTACGAGCTCGTCCAGGACCCGGACATGGACGCGATCTCCGTAGTCGACGTGCTCGAGAACTGGGACGATGAGCCGCCCAGCTAGGCGCTTCGGCGCGAGCTTGCTCGCGCTGCTCCTCATCGCTGCTCCGGTCGCCGCCCGCGCGGACGACCCGAAGCCTCCGCCTCCGCCCGCGCCCGGCAACTTCCAGAAGCTGACGCCCGAAGAGCGCGAGCGCGTGCACCAGCGCTGGCAGCAGTTCCAGAAGCTGCCGCCGCAGCGCCAGCAGGAGATCCGCGACCGCATGGACAAGCTCCGGCAGATGCCGCCCGAGCAGCGCCAGCAAGTGCGCCAGAACTTCCAGCGCTGGCAGCAGCTCACGCCCGACCAGAAGCAGCAGGTGCGCCAGAAGTACCAGCAGTTCCAGAAGCTGCCGCCCGAGCAGCGCCAGCAGCTCCGCGAGCGCTCCCGCGTGCAGGGCCATCCCCGGCGCTGATCGAGAGTAGAATGGTCGCCCCAAACGCGGAGGGCGGACCATGGCAGTGCTGGCGGGGAAGGTCGCGATCGTCACGGGCGCGGGGCGCGGCATCGGGCGCGAGATCGCGCTCGACATGGCGCGCAACGGCGCGAGCGTCGTGGTGAACGACCTCGGCGGGAACGCCGACGGAACCGGCTCGGGGAAGGTCGCCGACGACGTCGTGAAGGAGATCCAGGCCGCAGGCGGCAAGGCCGCCGCGAACTACGACTCCGTCGCGACCATGGCCGGCGGCAAGAAGATCTTCCAGACCGCGCTCGACGCGTTCGGCGGCTGCGACGTGCTGGTGAACAACGCGGGCATCCTGCGCGACAAGACCATCTTCTCGATGGAAGAGTCCGACTGGGACGCCGTCATCGCGGTGCACCTGAAAGGCCACTTCTGCTGCTCGCAGCCGTTCGCGCGCTACATCCGCGAGACCCACCGGCAGGGCTGCCGCATCATCAACTTCTCGTCGGTGTCGGGCCTGTTCGGGAACTTCGGGCAGTCGAACTACGGTGCCGCGAAGGCGGGCATCGCCGGCTTCGCGCGCGTGCTCGCGCTCGAGCTCGCGAAGTACGGCTGCACGGTGAACACGATCTCGCCGGGCGCGGCCACGCGCATGACGATCCCGCTCATGGAAGGCCGCGGCGTGAAGCCGAACCTGGAGGACCCGCTCGTGGGCCCGCAGCAGATCGCGCCCGTGGTCACCTGGCTGGCGTCGCCGGCCGCCCAGGAGCTCACGGCGCAGATCATCCACGTGAGCCGCGGCCAGGTCGCGATCATGCAGCAGCCCGCGCTCATCCGCGCGTTCAAGAGCGACCACCTGTGGACGCAGGACGACCTCGACCGCGTGATCCCGGCGCTCTTCGACGCGAAGCGCGCCGCCGATGCGCGTGCGAAGAAGGAAGCCGAGCCCGAGGCGCTGTCTTGATCGAGGTCCATCACCTCAACAACTCGCGCTCGCAGCGGGTGCTGTGGCTGCTGGAAGAGCTCGCGCTGCCCTACGAGCTGGTGAAGTACCAGCGCGACGCCACCACGAACCTCGCGCCCGAGTCGCTCCGGAAGATCCACCCGCTCGGCAAGTCGCCCGTCGTGCGGGACGGCGACCTCGTGCTGATCGAGTCGGGCGCCATCCTCGAGTACGTCGTGCGCAAGTACGGCAAGGGTCGCCTCGCGCCCGCCGAGTCGTCGCCCGACTGGCCGCGCTACCTGCAGCTCATGCACTACGCGGAAGGCTCCGCGATGCTGCCGGTGATGCTGAAGCTGTACCTGTCGCGTCTCGGCGACGCGGCTGCGCCGCTCGCGCCGCGCGTCACGAGCGAGATCGAGAACCACTTCGGCTGGCTGGACGGGCTGCTCGCGCACGGCGAGTTCTTCGTCGGCAAGGAGCTCAGCGCCGCCGACGTGAACCTGTCGTTCCCGATCCAGGCGGCGCGGCTGCTGCACGGCCTGGACAAGTTCCCGAACCTCGCCGGCTTCCTGGAGCGCATGCACGCGCGCCCCGCGTACAAGCGCGCGCTCGAGCGCGGCGGCACGTACCTATTCGGGAGCTAGAGAGCTAGCCTTCTCGCCATGCCGCGGGCCCCCCATCTGCAGGTCATGGACACCACGCTGCGCGACGGCGAGCAGACGCCGAACGTCGCGTACGCGCCGTCGGAGAAGCTGCAGATCGCGCGCCTGCTCCTGGAAGAGGTGCGCGTCGACCGGCTCGAGATCGCGCAGGTGTTCGTGTCGCAGGGCGAAGCCGAGGCCGTGCGGCGCATCTCGGCGTGGGCGCGGCGCGCCGGACACGGCGAGCGCATCGAGATCCTCGGGCTCGTCGACGGCAAGCGCTCCGTCGACTGGATCTGCGAGCACGGCGGCGGCGCGATGAACCTGCTTTCGAAGGGCTCGCGCAAGCACTGCGAGCTGCAGCTGCGCAAGACGCCCGAGATCCACTTCAAGGAGATCGCCGAGACCGTGCGCTACGCGCGCCGGCGCAAGCTCGTCGTGAACGTGTATCTCGAGGACTGGTCGCAGGGCGTCCGCGACAGCTTCGACTACGTGTTCGGCCACGTCGAGAACCTGGCCGGGCTCGGCGTGCGCCGCGTCTACATCCCCGACACGCTCGGCACGCTCACGCCGGACGACACCGCGCGCTACGTCGAGCTGATGACGCGCACGTGGCCCGAGGTGCACTTCGAGTTCCACGCGCACGGCGACTACGGGCTCGCCACCGCGAACTGTCTCGCCGCGGTGCGCGCGGGTGCGCGCGGCGTACACACCAGCGTGAACGGCATGGGCGAGCGCGCGGGCAACACGCGGCTGGCCGAGGTCGTCGCTGCGCTGCACGACCTGACGCCGTTCCGCACCGGCGTCGACGAGAGCCGGCTCATCGCGATCTCGGAGCTCGTCGCGCGGCTGTCGGGCAAGCGCGTCGCCGACAACGCGCCGATCGTGGGCCGCGACGTGTTCACGCAGACCGCGGGCATCCACGCCGACGGCGACGCCAAGGCGGACCTGTACGCGAACCGGCTGCTGCCGGCGCGCTTCGGCCGGCGGCGCCGCTACGCGCTGGGCAAGATGGCCGGCAAGGCGTCGCTCGAGCAGAACCTCCGGACGCTCGGCATCAAGCTGCCGCCGGAGCAGCGCGACCTCGTGCTGCGCCGCATCGTCGAGCTGGGCGACAAGAAGCACTCCGTCACGGCCGCCGACCTGCCGCTGCTCATCGCCGACGTGCTGAAGACGCCGGTCGAGTCGCTCGTGCGCATCGAGCGCTACGAGACGCACTCGACTTCGGACGGCCTGCCGTCGGCGTCGGTGGCGGTGCGGTATCGCGGGAAGCTGCAGTCGGCGAGCGCAAACGGCGACGGCGGCTACGACGCGTTCATGAAGGCGCTCGCGAAGGCGACCCGCGGCTTCGGCCTGCAGCTGCCGGAGCTCGTCGACTTCAGCGTGCGCATTCCGCCCGGCGGCAAGACGGGCGCGCTCGTCGAGACCGTGATCACGTGGCAGACCAGCGCACGCGCGCAGCCGTTCAGCACGCTCGGCGTGGACTCGGACCAGATCGCCGCTGCCGTCGTGGCGACCGAGAAGATGCTCAACCTGCTCGCGGCCCGGCGCACGGCGCGGCTGTGACTCCCCGCGGCGCACGCGCCGCGGTCGCGCTGCTGGGCGCCCTGCTCGCGGCCTGCGCCTCGGCGCCGCCGTCCGACCCCACCGACCTGCCGACTCAGGACCTGCTCGAGGTGGTCGCCGTGCTGCGCTTGCACGTCGACGACGACACGTACCGCTTCCCGCCTGCGCGCGACATCTCGGGGCTGAACGTCTACCGCGCCGCCTTCGAGCGGCTCGAGACGCTCGAGGCCGCGCACCCCGACAAGGTCGGCAGCGGCTACGCGACCGACGTCTTGTGGTTCTCGAAGGCGCGCGCGCTCGAGCGGCTCGGCGAGTACGAGCTCGCGACCTTGCACTACGAGCGCGTGTCGCAGCTCGACTCCGAGCTCGCCGAGCCCGCGCGCCGCGGCTACGCGGTGTGCCGGCGCCTCGCGCTCGCGACCGCGCCCGACAAGCTCCCCGTCGAGCGCACGCCGCAGCAGGTGGCGGACCGCTGGACCGAGCGGCGCAAGCAGCTCGAGGAGCTGCGCAGCGACGTCGCCGGCGAGCACTGGCGCTACGTCGTCGAAGAGGAGCTCGAGCGCGGCGACGTCGCCGAAGCGGCCTACTTCGCCTCGCAGGCCGCGATCGAGCCGAAGCTGGAAGCCACGGCGCTGCAGCGCGCGCAGCAGGTCGTGGAGGTCCACCGCGAGAGCAAGTACAAGAACCGCCACATGCTCGCGCTGGCCGACCTGTACGCGGAGCTCTCGCGGCGGTACGCCCGCAACACGCCGCCGACCTCGCTCGCGTTCGACCCGGCGACGTTCGACGAATACGCCGAGGACGCGACGCGCATCTACGAGATCGTCGCGCAACAGGACGGCTCGGTGGAGAAGCTCGAAGCCGCGCACAAGCTCGAGGCCTATCTGGGCTACATGTTGCAGGTCCATGAAGAAAAAGTGCCGCAATAGGCGCCGGCTCGGCGTCGCATTTCTGTGTAGCGTCGCACTCTGCGCCGCGGGCTGCGCGGCTCACCGCGCGCCGAAGCCCGCCGAGTGGAGCCCGCTCGAGTCGGCGCGCGCTCCGCACGATCCGCTGCCCGACGACGCGGAGCGCAGCGCCGCGCGTCTCGCGGCGGCGGTGCTCGCGGACCGGCGCGGCGACGCCCGGGCCGAGGCCGCGTCGATCGACCGCGAGGACGCGGCGCGCGAGGCGCGCGGCGAGAAGCCGTCGGGCCTCGCCGACAACGCTGCGGAGCTGCTCGCCGCGTGTGACGGCAGCGACGCGTTCGCGGAGGACGCCGACGATCTGCTCGACCGCGACGACCTCGACCCCGCGCTGCGCCGCCGCGTGGAGCACGCGCGCGACTCGGCCCCGCTCGCGGTGGCCGACACGCGCCTCGCCGAGGAGACGCGCTACAAGCTCGGCGCGATCTTCAACCGCATCATCGAGCCCGCTTCGACGCTCGCGATGACCGGCGCGCTGAACCCGATCACCGCCGCGCGCGGCGCGATCTCGACCCTGCTCACGGCGTGGACGTTCCCGAGCGCGAGCCCGCGCGAGCGCGAGGCGCTGCACGAGTACGACGAGTGGCTCGCGCGCCATCCCGAGGCGCCGGGCGAGCGCGAGATCCGCGCGCGCGCGGACGAGCTGCGCGCGAAGCTCGCGCGCGAGCGGGCCACTCGCGACATGCGCGGCGCGCAGGCGGCCGCGGACCGCCGCGACTGGGAGGTCGTCGACATCCTCGCGAGCCGAGCGCTGCGCCAGCTTCCCGACGACGCCGACGCGAAGGCGTTGCTGGCCAAGGCGCACGAAGAGAGCGCCAAGGAGAGCGCGCGCGACCGCGCCAGCCTCGGCGTGCGCGCGCTCGCGCCGGCTTCGCTCGCGCCGGAACAGGAAGCGCGCTGGCTCGCGCTCGCGCGCGCAGCCGCGAACGCGCCGCTCGCGCAGGTGGCGGGCCAGGCGCGCGCGTTCGCCGACGCGGGCGCGCCGCCGGAGCTCGCCCCCACGCTGCGCCTGCTCGAGAGCTACGAGCCGCTCGCGCGCGGCGACGAGGACGAGACCGCCCGCGCGCTCGCGCGCGTGCCCGAGCACCACGGCGCACCCGACACCGCGTCGCGTCAGGCGGGGGCGGCGCTCGCCGACCCGAGCCGCAACGCGTACGCGCACTTCCGCGCCGCCGAGAGCGCAGACGACACGGCGCGCTGGAAGTGGCTCGCGCTCGGCCACTTCGCGAACGGCTTCCCGCACGGCACGATCTGGCGGCCGCTCGAGCTCGTGCTCGACGTGCCCGGCGTCGCGACGACGCTCGCGACCATTCCCTTCCGCATCGTGCAGTACCCGGCGGCGCGCCCGCAGTTCGGCGGCGGCGTCATCGTGGCGGGCGAGCGCTACGCCGCGCGCCATCCCGACGGCGCGCACCGCGAGGAGGTGCACGCCGAGCTCGAGGAGCTCTACGCGCAGCGCAACGAGTACGCGGCCGCGCTGCGCCACGCGGAGGCGCGCGCCGAGCCGAACGCGAAGGAGATCGCGCAGTACCGCGCGAAGCTGGCCGACCAGCTCGTGGCCGCCGCCGAGAAGCAGAGGCGCACCGACGTGCGGCTCGCCTACCTGGCCATGGTGCTGCGCGACCTGCCCGACACGCCTGCAGCCGACAAGGCGCGCAAGAAGTTCATCGCGGAGCGCGCCGACGCCTCGCCGCAGCGCATCCGCATGACGCACGACTTCCTCGTCGAGCACCCCGCGCTGTGGGGCCCGGGCGCGCTCGGCATCGCGCCCGAGCTCCTCGACGGCAAGCGCGCGAACGGCGAGATCGCCGAGGACGGAGTCACGCTGCTCGGCAAGAACGTGATCCGGCTCGAGCTCGAGGGCCACGAGCCCGTGACGACGCGCGTGCCGCCCGACGACTTCGCGCACTTCGTGGCGCTGCTCGAGGAGACGAGCCGCTCGCACCTCGCGCGCGACGCCCGCGAGAAGGCCGACCCCGACGCCGCGCGCGACGCGTTCTTCGACGACACGAAGCTCGGCATGCTGGACTCGGCCGACCCGCGCGGCTCGGCACGCTCCGACGCGGTGTACGAGAGCACGCACGAGAAGTACGGCTTCGTGCACTCGCGCGACCCGATCCTGCCCGTCGACATCGTGCTGCAGGGCGACCTCGAGAGCCTGGGCCTGTCGGCTTTCCCGCGCATCCGCCTGCCGGAGCCCGCGCCCGACGCGCTGCTCTACGAGTGAGTCACGTAGGACTCGCGGCGCGGTGCGCGCGTGCGAGCAGCTCGAGCGGGTGCAGCACGAGCACGTCGAGCCCCGCTGCGGCGACGCCCGAGCCGATCTGCAACAGGCAGCCGGGGTTGCCGGTGGCGAGCGCGTCGGGCCGCGTGTCGCGCAGCGCCTGCACCTTGCGCGCGAGCAGCGCCGCCGACATCTCGGGCTGCGTCAGGTTGTAGATGCCCGCGGCGCCGCAGCAGTCGCGGCAGCCCGGCAGGTCGAAGAGCTCGAGCCCCGGCACCCCGCGCAGCAGCGCACGCGGCGCCGCGGCGATCCGCTGGCCGTGCAGGAGATGGCACGGGTCGTCGTAGGCGACGCGCAGCCGCAGCGGCGCGAGGGGCGCGCGCAGGCCGGCGTCGGCGAGGAACTCGGTGGCGTCGCGCACCTTGCGCGCGAACGCGTCTCCCGCGTCGCGCATGGCGGCGCCGCAGCCCGCCGAGTTCACGATCACCGCGTCGACGGCGTCGATGCGGAACGCGGCGCGGTTCCGCGCATGGAGCGCGTCCGCGGCTTCCGGGTCGCCCGCATGCCGGTGCAGTGCGCCGCAGCAGACCTGCGCGGGCGGCACCTCCACCTCGAAGCCGTTCCGCGCCAGCACCTCGACCGTGGCCGCGTTCGCGGCGCCGAACATCTCCGGCATCACGCAGCCCGCGAAGAACGCGACGCGGCCGCGGCGCGCGCCCGACGCGGGCACGAGCACGGGTGGGCGGTGCGGCTCGCCGAGCGGCGGCAGCATGCGCTCCATGCGCCGCAGCGGCGGCACGAGCGCGAGCAGCCGCGTGGCGCGCACGGCGCGCTGCAGCCCGCTGTTCTGGTACGCGCGCAGGACGCGGAAGAGCGCCGCGAGCCGGCGCGGCTGTGCGACGACGCCGCGCAGCGCCGCGCGCTCGAGCCACGGCGCGAGACCCTTGCGCACGCCGCGCGCGGCGATCTCCGCGCGCATGCCTTCGACCAGGTGGCCGTAGCGCACGCCCGCGGGACACGCCGACTCGCACGCGCGGCAGGCGAGGCAGAAGCTCATCTCGTCGACGACGAGCTCGTCGAGCGGGATGCGCTCCTCTGCGACGCCGCGCATCAGGTAGATGCGCCCGCGCGGCGAGCTCGTCTCGCGGCCCGTCTCCTGGTATGTCGGGCAGTGCGGCAGGCAGAGCCCGCAGTGAACACAATCCAGTGTCGCCTGGTAATCGAGAAGCGACGCCTCGCTCATGCTAGATGCCCGCCACGAAGCGGCCCGGCGCGAGCACGCGCGCGGGGTCGAAGCGCGCCTTCAGCGCGCGCATCAGCGCGAGCGCCGGCGGCGGCGAGCCGAACGCGTCGAGCGGCGTGGCGCGCGCGCCCGGCGCGCGCTCGAGCGCGAAGGTCGCGCCCAGCCGCTCCGCCAGCGCCGCGAGCTCGGGCAGCGCGGCTTCCTCCGCGCAGGCGAACGCGAAGCCCGCGCGCGGCAGCACCAGGCGCGTCGCGCGGTCGAGCGCCCGACACAGGAGCGTGACGTCGCTGGGTCGCCCACCGAAGCGCACCCGCGCGGTGCCGGGCGCGGGCGGCGCGGCCAGCTCGGCGCGCAGCTCGGACCAGCTCTCCGCCGGGACGCGCTCGCCCGGCGCGCGCGCACAGCGCCCGGCGACGTCGGCCTCGGCGCCGCGGAAGCGGCACCACAGCTCCACGCCGCCGTCCTTCGGGCGCAGCGCCGTGCCGTCCGCCGCCGGAGCCTGCGCCAGCGCCGCGAACGCAGCGTCGAACGAGGCGAAGCGCGCGCGCGCGGTGGCCGCCGCCTCGGGCGCCGCGCGCAGGCGCACGGTGGCGCGAGTCACGACGCCGAGCGTGCCGAACGCGCCGCAGTGCAGCCGCACGAGATCGAAGCCGGTGACGTTCTTGACCACGCGCCCGCCAGCGCGCGCGAGCTCGCCGTTCGCGAGCGCGACCTCGAGCCCGAGCAGGTCGTCGCGCGTGCGCGCGTCGGGCGAGAAGTCGAGCCCGACCGGGTCGGCCGCGATCGCCCCGCCCACCGTGGCGCCCGGCCGCAGCGCCTCGAAGCTCGTCGTCTTCCCCACCGCCGCCGCCGCGCGCGCGAGCGGCTCGAGCTCGACGCCCGCGCCCACGTCGGCCACGCCCTCGTCCGGGTCGAGCGCGAGCTCGCGCGACAGGCGGCCCAGCTCCAGCCGCACGCACTCGCGCGCGTCCAGGTCGTTGCCGAAGCCGAGCTTCGTGCCGCCGCCCACGGGCACGACCGGCACACGCGACTCGGTCGCGGCGCGCAGGCACGCGGCGACCTCGGCCGCGTCCGCCGGCCGCACCACGGCGAGCACGCGCGCGCCGCACAGCTCGCCGGACTCCGGGCGTGCGACGTGCTCCGCGCCGACGATCGCCTCGAACGGATCGCCCATGGGCTAGAAGCTTACCTGGGCGTATCCGCGGTGTCGGGGATTGCTCTCCGCGCAGGCGCGCGGCGCGGGGATCTGCTTGCCGGGATTGCAGCGGTCGGCCGGGTCGAACGCGTCGTGCACCCAGCGCATGGGCTCGAGGTCGGCTTCCGAGAACAGCAGACACATGTGCTCGCGCTTCTCCAGCCCGATGCCGTGCTCGCCCGACAGCACCCCGCCCGCGGCGATGCAGATGCGCAGGATCTCCGCGCCGACCTCCTTGACGTTCGCGAGCTGCGCCGGGTCGCGCCGGTCGAACGTGATGTTCGGGTGCAGGTTGCCGTCGCCCGCGTGCAGGATGTTCGCGATGCGGATGCCGCGCGACTCGGCCATGCGGTTGATGGCGTCGACCACCTCCGGGAGCTTCGTGCGCGGCACGACGGCGTCGTGCACGTACAGGTCGGGCGCGAGCCGGCCCATCGCGCCGAACGCGCCCTTGCGCCCCCGCCACAGCGCCAGGCGCTCGGCGTCGTCGCGCGCCACTCGCACCTCGAGCGCGCCGCAGGCGCGGCAGCTCGCCTCGATGTCGGCGCGCTCGCGCTCGACAGACGCCCGCTCGCCGTCGAGCTCGACGAGCAGCACCGCCCGCGCGTCGCTCGGATAGCCCGCTGCGAACACCGACGCCTCGACCGCCGCGATCGTGCGGTCGTCGATCAGCTCGAGCGCCGCCGGCACGATGCCGCGCGCGATGATCGCCGACACCGCCTCGCACGCGGCGCGCAAGCTCGAGAAGCTCGCGAGCAGGGTGCGCACGCACTCGGGCAGCGGCACGAGCCGCACGGTCACCGCCGTGGTGATGCCGAGCGTGCCTTCCGAGCCGACGAACACGCCGCGCAAGTCGTAGCCGTGCGCGTGCCCGTCGCGCCGGCCGAGCCAGGTGACTTCGCCGTCCGGCAGCACGATCTCGAGCGCCAACACGTGCGGGCTCGTGGTGCCGTACTTCAACGTGTGCGGACCGCCGCTGTTCTCGGCGACGTTCCCGCCGATCGTGCACGCCGACTGACTCGACGGATCGGGCGCGTAGAAGAGCCCGAGCGGCTTCACGGCCGCGGAGAGCTGCTCGTTCACGAGCCCGGGCTGCACGGTCGCCGTGCGGTTCGTCGCGTCGATCTCGAGGATGCGGTTCATGCGCGCGCACTCGATCACGACGCTGCCCGCGACCGGCGTCGCGCCGCCCGACAGCCCCGTACCCGCGCCGCGCGGCACGAACGGCACGCCCGCGTCGTTGCACGCGCGCACGATCTCGCGCACGGCCTCCGTCGTGGTCGGGAACGCGACGCACGACGGCGTGCCGCGCAGGATCGTGAGCCCGTCCGACTCGTACGCGAACAGCTCCGCGGGCCGCGCCAGCACCTCGGCGACGTCGCGAATCCCGCGCAACCGGTCGATCAGGAGCGTGGGTAGGGTGCCCACGCGATCATCGGACGGAGTGGCTAGGATGCCCACGCGATCACAGGTCTGGAGCGTGGGTAGGGTGCCCACGCGACCACAGGTCAGGCAAGGCCGAGTCGCTCGACCTCTTCCTCGTCCATGCCGAGGAAGTGGCCGATCTCGTGCTTCACCGTGATCTGGATCTGCTCGACGAGCTCGGCGCGCGTCATCGCGATCTTCTCGAGGTTGCGCTTGAAGAGCAGGATGCGGTCGGTGTCCGTGCGCGGCACCGTGCCGAGCGTCGGGCTCGCACCCGGCTCGGTCGCGGGCACGCCCGAGAACAGGCCGAGCACCTGCGGCGACACGAACTCCTGCCGCACGAGCTCCTCGCTGGGCAGGTCCTCGACGATCACGGGGCAGTTCTCGGTGTACTTCCGGATGGGCTCGGGCAGGCTCTTCAGCGCCTGCTCGGCGGCCGCGTCGAACTCCGCGTCGTCGATGCGCGTGGGCAGCGGGTAGAGCTCGGGCGCGAGGCGCGCGGCCTTCGCGAAGGCCCGCTCCGCCGTGTCGAGCTGGCCCGTGTGCTCGTGGACGAGCGCCATGTGATACGTGCTGTGCGCGCACTCGGGCTCGAGCGCGAGCGCGCGCTCGAGCGAGCGGCGCGCCTCGTCGAAGTTCCCGAGCTCGAACAGCACCTGGCCTTCGAAGCCGCGGTAGATGCCGACCTCGCCCTGGATCTTGATCGCGCGGCGCAGCAAGAACAGCGCGCCTTCGAGGTCGTCGAGATAGAACAGGCCCTTGGCCTTCAGGTAGTAGACCTCGGCCTCGATCGGCTTCTCGAGCGAGCCCTGCAGCAGGTCGTCGGCGAGGTCGAGCGCCTCCTCGTGCTCCTGGAACTCCTCGATCAGGATCTCGATGCGGTTCAGCTGCGCGGGCTGGTACTCGGCGTCCGCCTCGATCGCGCGCTCGAACTCCTCGAGCGCCTCCTCGGCGCGCGAGTTGTCCCACAGGATCTCGCCCCGGCTGTTGTGCGCCTCGGCGCCCGTCGGGTTGGCGCGGAGCGCCTCGTCGAGCCAGGCGAGCGCCTCGTCGGTCTGGCCGTTGGAGGACGCTTCCATCGCCTGGTCCAGGCAATCCCAGTAGCGATCTCGATCCAGCATGTCTGCCCCCAGGACCGCCGCCATACTAGCAAACCGCGAAGTCGGCCTGCTGCGCGGTTCACCGACGAGCCTCGCGCGTAACTCATCGGAATACAAGAGAAAAATCCACTCGTTCCGAGCGCCCCGCCGGGCCCGCGGGAAGGGGCTAGGCGCGCGCTTCGGCCATCACGAAGATGCGCTGACAGCTCGCGCAGATGTGCACCTCGCCTGCCGTCACGCGGTTGACGACCTCGGGCGGAATCGTCCGGTGGCAGCCGGAGCACGTGGCGCGCTCGATGCGCGCGATGCCGCTGCCGCGCAGCTTGGTGGCCTTCTCGTACATGGCCTGCACCTTGGGGCCGAGCTCGCCGAGGATCTGCGCGCGGTCGGCGACGGCGGCCGCGAGGCGGCGCTCGACCTCGGCCAGGCGCGCGCGCAGCTCGTCGGTCTCCTTGCCGACCTCCTGCCCCACCTGGCGCGCCGCGGCGTCGGCGCGCCGCAGCTCCTCGCCGGCGCCCTCGGCGCTCTCCATCGCGACGAGGATCTCGTCCTCGATCTCGGCGATGCGCTTGGTGTGCGCGTCGATCTCCTGGAGCAGCGTCGTGTACTCCTTGTTCGTCTTCACGACGGCGGACTGGCCGTGGAGCTTGTCGCGCTTCGCCGCGACGTCCTGCGCCTCGGCCTCGCGCGTGCGCCGCGACTTGTCGATCGCGTCGAGGTCGGCGCGCCTCTGCACCGCGGCATCGCGCGCCGCCTGCGCGCGCGCCTCGGCCTGGGCGATCGCCTGCGGAATCGCCGAGCGCGCGCGCTCGAGCTCGAGGATCACGCCCTCTCGCTCGGCCAGCGCGTGCAACCCGTTCTTCGCGCCTTCCATGGCACGAAAAGCTCTCATCGAACGGGCCCTGGGTCAACCAGCCCGGCCAGCCGCCCGAATCGCGCTGGTAGACTCGAGGCATGTCGGAGACGCCCTTCCCGTTCGCGCCCGACCTGTTCGCCGGCCAGACGGCGCTCGTGACCGGCGGCGGGAGCGGGCTGGGCCGGGCGATCGCCGAGTCGCTGGCGCGCGCGGGCGCGGACCTGTTGCTCGCGGCGCGCCGCGTGGAGCGCCTGGAAGAGGCCGCGCGCGAGCTGCGCGCGGCGACCGGCCGCCGCGTCGAGACCGCGTTCGTGAACATCCGCGAGCGCGAAGCCGTCGAGGCGCTCGAAGCGCGCGCGCGCGAGCTCTTCCCGAAGCTCGACGTGCTGGTGAACAACGCGGGCGGCCAGTTCGCGCAGCCCGCGCGCGACTTCAAGCCGAAGGGCTGGCACGCGGTGGTCGACACGAACCTCACCGGCACCTGGCACATGATGCAGGTGTTCGGCGCGCGCATGCTCGAGGGCGCGGGCGGTGCGATCACGAACGTGATCGCGGTGGTGGGGCGCGGCTTTCCGGGGCTGGCGCATACCGCCGCCGCGCGCGCGGGCGTGCTGGAGCTCACTCGCACGCTCGCCTACGAATGGGGCCCCAAGGTCAGGCTCAACTGCGTGGCGCCCGGCCCGGTCGAGACCGAGGGCTTCAAGGGCGCGTACGACCCGGCCATCGCCGAGGTGTTCGAGGGCATCCCGCTCGTGCGCTTCGGCACGCGCGAGGAGATCGCGCACACAGTGACTTTTCTGTCGTCGCGCGCTGCGAGTTATGTGACTGGTGAGGTACTCTACGTTGCGGGTGGGCAGCAGAACTACGGGCGCAACCAAGCGCTCTTCGACGCCCAGCTCGGCCGCCCGCCGCAGCTCGGCAGGAAGTGAGCGGAGCGTGGGTAGGGTGCCTACGCGATCATCGGAGAGCGTGGGTAGGGTGCCCACGCGATCATCGGAACAGGGGGAGTCAAGATGTCCGACGATCGCTACGCGCCTCCAAGTGCGCCGCTGGTCGAGCCGCTCTCGGAGCGGGCCGGCGGGCGGATCGACTTGGGCGAAGCGTTCAGCCAGGCCTGGAGCGCCACGTGGGCGAACTTCGGCGTTCTGCTCCTGGCGTCCGTCGTGGGCATCGCCGTCGGCCTGCTCGCGGCGTTCACCGTGGTCGGCATCGTGTTCGTCCTGCCGGTGCTGTCGTACGGCGGCTTCCGCTTCACCCTGAACGTCCTCGACGGGCGCGGTGAGGTCGCCGACCTGTTCTCGGGCTTCTCCGACTACGGCCGCGTGCTGGGCCAGATGCTCGTGCTAACGCTCCTGATCGTCGCGATCGGCCTCGCCGGTCAGTCGATCGACCTGCTCGGGCGCGCGACACACTCGGGGCTGCTCCTCGCCCTCGGCGGCGTCGTCAACCTGGTCTGGCAGTTCTTCGTGATGATGCGCGTGAACTTCGCGACGTACTACGTCGTCGACCGCGGCATGGCGCCGGTCGACGCGCTGCGCACGGCCTGGGCGCGCACGGCGGACCAGAAGCTCACGTGCGCGGTCATGGGGCTGCTGTTCGCGCTGATCTTGTTGGTGGGCTTCGCGGCGCTCGTGATCGGTCTGATTCCGGCGATGATGGTCGCGGTCCTGCTGCAGGCGGCCGCGTACCGCCAGCTCGCGGGGCGTAGCGCCGCTGCATGAAGCGGTACTCCTCGACGAACGCGCGGTCGTCGCGGAACTCGCGCGCGGCGATGCGCGCCACGAGCAGCGCCTGGTCGGGCGCGCCGTCGAGCGCGGCGCTCCACGCGATCCAGAACCACATCGGCTTGTAGTCGACCTCTTCGCGCCAGATCGCGACCACGCGCGAGAAGCGCTCGACGCTCTGGAAGCGCGCGACGCCGGCGATCCAGCTCGCCGCGTTCATGCGCACGCGGCGGTCGTTCTCGACCTTGATGTCGTGCAGCTCCGCGCGGAGCTGCGGCTCGTCGTCGGCCACGAGCGCTGCGACCAGGCGCATCTCGCGGAGCTCGTGCTCGAAGCTCGGGTGGTCGACGCCCAGCTTGCGCGCGTCTTCGCGCGCGCGCTCGGCGCGGTGCAACAGCTCGGCCACGCGCGCGGGGTCGAGCGTCTTGTTCTCCTTGGCAAAGAGCGACGACAGCTCGGCGGACCAGAACGTGGTCGAGATCCGCACGAACGGCAGGTCGCGCTCCAGCTGCGCGGGGCCGGGCTCGCGCTTGGCGTGGTCGACGTTCGGGTCGGGCGGGAGCGGCGCGGCCTCGATGCGCGCGAGCGCGGAGTCGCGGTCGGTCGTCGCCTCGAGCAGCCGCCCGATCACCGCGTAGCGCGAGAGCGGGCTCTCCGACGGATCGAGCTCGCGGAACGCCAGGTGATCGATCCAGCGCTGCACCGTCTGGAGCAGCACCGCGCGCTGCGGCGAGCTGGCGAGCTCGCCCGAGCGCGTGGCGTACAAGAGCCCCGCGCTGGACGACACGTACCAGCGCAGCCGGTCGCGCATCGGCTCCGTCGCCGTGCGCCACGTCTCCATGTCGAGCTTGGGCGCGCGCAGCGAGTCCTCGAGCGTCGCGAGCTCCTCGTTCATCTCGGGGGTGAGCTCGGTCGCCAGCACGTCGAGCGCGAACGCGGGGTCGCACTTCTCGACCATGAGCGCGTCGGCGAGCGAGAGCCGCGCCTCGTCCATGCGCGCGCTCATGGTCTTCTCGAGCTTCGGGATCTCGTCGTCGCGGATCTCGTGCGCGAAAGCGCGCGCTTCGTCGGCGCGGCCCGCGCTGGCGAGCGCCACCACGCGGTCGATGCCCATCGACACGCGGGTCTCGCCGGGGTCGGTGCGCTGGATCGCGTCGCCGAGCGTCGCGGCGGCGAGGTCGTACTGGCCCGTGTAGTGGTACAGCCCGGCGAGCTCCGTGTAGTTCGCGGGGTCCTCGTCACCGCCGGCAATCAGGGCCTGCATCTTCACGATCGCGCGCTGGTACGTCTGGAAGTGCCAGTCGCGCTGCACGTCGATCATGGTGCGCGCGTACGCGGGGTCGGCAAAGATGCGCCACGACAGGAACCAGCTCGAGCGGGTGTTCTCGCCCGAGAAACGCAGCAGGATCTCGAGCTTCGTGCGGTCGAAGAGCTCCCCGGAGCCGAAGCTCTTGTACGCGAGCTCGAGGCTGTCGGGCAGCGTGGTGCCGGGGAAGACGAGCGGCTGGCCCGTCTGCAACAGGTACGTGAGCCACGTCCGGTCGGGCTTCTGGTCGGCCCACACGAGCGCGGCGTGCGCGGGCAACCCGATCATCTGCGCGTTGCGGCCCTGGCGCTGTGCGATCTCCTGGTCGAGCTCCGACAAGTCGTCGCAGTCGCCGCGCATCATGCCGCCCGCCGTGGTGGCAAGCGTCTCCGAGGCGGTCTGGTGGATGTCGCCCGAGACGGTGCGCGTGCCGAGCAGCGTGGGATCGCGCGGGTCGGGGCTGTCGAAGGCATATTCGAGCAGGTACTCGCCGACGAGGTCCAGATGGGCGGCGTCGGGCAGCGCGCGGACGGCTTCGGCGATGAACCTCTCCACGTCGGCGGGCGCTCCGCCCTTGGCGGGATGGACCACGCCGAACGCGGTGGCCAGCGCGAACACGTCGCCGTTCGGCGCGGTGATCACGAGGTGCGGGGGCAGCGAGTCCGGCAGCGCGGCCCACTCGACGCCGGGGCCCGAGCTCGGGAAGGCAGCGCGCCAGGTCTTGTCGTCGTGGAAGCCGTCGGGGCCGAAGCTCGCCACACGCTGCGGGCCGGCGTACAGCTCGGCCGACTGCCAGCGCGCGGCGTCGCGCAGCGGATCGCTGCCGCGCGGCAAGCGCACGACCAGGCGCGTCGCCGACACCTCGGGGAAGTACGCGGGCGCGGGCTCCGCGACCGAGTAGCCGACACGTTCTGGTGTAGCCATGGTCCACACGCGCAGACCGTAGGCGTCCTCGAGCAGCGCGAAGCGCGAGTTGGCGCCCGAGTAGACGGCCACAGGCCGGAGCTGCTCGGCCTCGAGCACCGCCGTGCGCAGCTCGTCGCAGGGCGCATGCGGCGCGCGCAGCGCGGCGAGCCAGCCGGAGCGCACGAGCCGGCGCGCGAAGCTCGGCGGCGTGAAGTCGGGATTGTTGTCGGCGTCCTCGAGCGGGATCTGCGCCAGGATGCCCGCCGTCGCCTGCTGGCTCTCGGCGGAGAGCTTGCTCTGCGCCAGCGCCGCCCGCAGCCGGTCGACGGCATTCGCAACTCGCTTGCGCGCGCGGTCGTGCGCCGCGCGCGACTCCTTCGCCACGGGCGAATGGCGGGCCTCGCGCAGCACGCCTTCGCGGATGACATAGAGATGGGGACCCACGAGGTAGGCGCCCGAGAGCTCCTCCTCGTAGAACACCAGGTCTTCCGCCTGCAGCCCCTCGCCCTTCGCCAGCTCGAGCAGCCGCGGCAGGTCGCGCAGCGGCTCCGGGTTCCAGGCCGCCAAGAGCCCCCAGCTGGCGCGCAGCGCGCCGATCGGCGTCTCGAGCTCGAGCCAGTCGCGCTCGCGCGCGCGCAGCACGGCGTACTCGCGCCCGGGCACTGCGCGCCAGAACACGTGGCCCTCGCGGACGACGAGATCCGGGCGCGCCGGCAGCGCACCGGCGAGCTCGTCCGCGCCGAGGAGCCGCGGCGGCGGCGCCTCGGCCGGGCCCGCCGGCTGCACGGGCGCGGGAGCGGTCGGCGCGGGCGGCTTCGGCGGCGCCTGCGCGCACGCGGCAAGCACCAGAGCGAGCAGAGCGAACCAGCGGCGCATGGGGGCCGATACCTTATCGGCTCGGCCTCTTGTAAGCTCCGGGCGGCCCGGCCGAGGGACGCGGCGGGCGAGGAGACGATGAAGGTTTCGGGGCTCTCTCTCTATCACTTCGAGGGGTGTTCCTACTGCGGGCGCGTGCGCGAAGCCATGCGCCGGCTCGGGCTCGAGCTGGAGCTGCGCGACATCCACCAGCAGTCGAAGTACCGCGACGAGCTGGTGACGGCGACGGGCAAGCAGATGGTGCCGTGTCTCCGCATCGATGCACCTTCCGGCGCGCGTTGGATGCACGAATCGGCCGACATCATTCGCTATCTCGAAGCGGAGGTGGCGGGCAAGCGCTAGCGCGCCCGCCCGCCGCGAGTTGACCGCCTCCCGGGCGCGCCTCGAGCTCGAGCGCATCGCGAGGCTGCCGGACGAGCGCGTCGACCTGGCCGAGGCGGCGCTCTGGATCGCCGCCGAGGAGTACCCGGAGCTCGACGTGGCGCGCGCGCTGGCGGAGCTGGCGCGGCTCGGCGAGTCCGCGCGCCTGCGCCTGCGCCGCGCAGCCGACGCGGCGGGGCGCGTCGAGAAGCTGCTCCACTTCCTGTACGTCGAGGTCGGCTTCGCAGGGAACCGGGACGACTACTACGACCCGCGCAACAGCTTCCTCAACGACGTGCTCGCGCGGCGCACGGGCATTCCGATCACGCTCGCGATCGTGTTCGTCGCCGTGGCCCGGCGCGCGGGGCTGCCGGCGCGCGGCGTCGGCTTCCCAGGCCACTTTCTGGCCTCGTGCGGCGAACGCGGCGAGATCCTGGTCGACCCGTTCGCGGGCACGGTCGTGACGCGCGCGGAGTGCGAGGCGCGGCTGCGCGCGTCGGCGGGCGCTGCCGTGCCGTTCGACCCGCGCCTGCTCGACCCCACGCCCGCGCGCGACGTGCTGGCGCGCGTGCTGCGCAACCTGAAGCAGATCTGGCTCGCACGCGAGGACTGGCCGCGCGCGCTGGGCTGCGCCGAACGCATCCTGCTCCTGTCGCCCGACGCGGCGGTCGAGCTGCGCGACCGCGGGCTGCTCTTCGCGCGCCTCGAGTGCTTCGCCGCGGCCGAGGCCGACCTGCGGCGCTTCCTCGAGCTGGCGCCCGACGACGCCGCGGCCGACGCGGTGCGGGCGCAGCTCGTGGAGCTCGCGCGCACGGCGCCGCGCCTGCACTAGTCGCCCTTCCGGAAGCGTTCCAGATCGCGCCGCTCGCGCTTGGTCGGCCGGCCGGCACCGCGATCGCGCTGTGGCATGCGCGCCGGACGCGGCTCGGGCGGCGGCGAATGGTCGACGAAGAGCTCGCGCGCGAGCGCGGGCGAGAGCCGCTTCTCGGCCAGCGCGACGACTTCCAGGAGACGCAGGCCACGCTCCAGCTGCACGCGCACGCGGTCGCCGGCGCCGAGCGCGTAGTGCGGCTTCACGCTCTCGTCGTTCACCTTCACCCGCCCGCCGACACATGCCTGTGTCGCCTGCGTGCGCGACTTGAACACGCGCGCCGCGCACAGCCAGCGGTCGACCCGCACGCGCGACATGAGCCTAGAGCTCGAGCTCGAAGCGCTCGAAGAGCCCGCGCGCGCAGACCGCGTGCACGGGCTCGACCAGGAACACCTCGATGCCCGGGATCGCGAGGAAGACTTTCGCGTGCGGGAGCTTCGCGCGGTACAGCTCGAGCAGCCCGTCGCGCTCGGCCCCCGCCGGCACGGGCCGCAGCCGGCCCTGTACGGTCACGCGCGAGAACTCGCTCATCTTCTCGAGCCCGACCCCACGCGTGTCGATCTGGGCGCAGACGCCGTTTCCCGGCGTGAGGTGTCGCCCCTTGGCGCTTCCCGGGCTCGTCGCGAAGATCAGCCCCAGCTCGGGCGTCTCCGCAAAGAACATGACTGCGCTGTACGGAGGGTCGCCCGCGGCGGCCCCGGCGAACGCGAAGACGGCGAAACTCTCGCCGCGGCAGATTCCGAGGACGGCCTCGAGCTGTTCCTCGCGCGTCACGCGGACCCTGTATCACGAGAGCCGCGAGCTTGTAAAACCGCAGTCGCGCCGCGCAGTTGTCACGCGTGACGCAGCGCGCTCAGGGTCGGTCCGCCGATCCCCGAAGAAGGACGGTGCGCTTGCCTCCGGAAGCTGCGGGGGCTATTAGGGGCGCCTCGGCGTCGGGAGACTCATTGGCCAAATCGCTTGTCATCACGGAGAAGCCGAGCGTCGCGCGCGACATCGTCGCGGCGCTGGGCGGATTCACCGAGCACGACGGCTACTGGGAGTCGGACGACTACGTCGTCACGTTCTCGGTCGGCCACATCGTCGAGCTGCTCTCGCCCGAGGACGTCGACCCGCAGTACAAGCGCTGGACGCTCGACACGCTGCCCATCCTGCCCGACGAGTTCAAGCTGAAGCAGAAGCAGGGCCAGGCCGAGCGCATCCGCACGATCAAGAAGCTGCTCGCGCGGAAGGACGTCGAGTCCGTCGTGAACGCGTGCGACGCCGGCCGCGAGGGCGAGCTGATCTTCCGCGAGATCCTCGAGTTCCTCGAGAGCGACAAGCCGACGCAGCGACTGTGGCTGCAGTCGATGACGGCGGACTCGATCCGCGCGGGCTTCCGCTCGCTGGTCGACGGCTCGCAGTACGACGGCCTCGGCGCGGCCGCGTCGTGCCGCTCGAAGTCGGACTGGCTCATCGGCATGAACGCCACGCGCGCGCTCACGCGCCGCCTCAAGGGCCGCAAGGAGAAGACCGCCTGGTCCGCGGGTCGCGTGCAGACGCCGACGCTGGCGATCGTGGTCGACCGCGAGCTCGAGGTGCTGGCGCACGTTCCCAAACCCTATTGGCAGCTGCACGCGAAGTTCCGCACGGGCGACGCCGAGTACACGGGCACCTGGTTCGACCCGTCGTTCAGCGCGCCCGAGGGCGAGGAACGCGAGCTGCGCGACGACCGCATCTTCGACCACGAGCGCGCGAACCGGATCCTCGAGGCGGTGACCGGAAAGCCGGGCGCCGCGCGCGAGTCGCGCAAGCCGAGCCGCGAGACGGCGCCGCCGCTCTTCGACCTGACGAGCTTGCAGCGCGAGGGCAACCGGCGCTTCGGCTGGTCGGCGCGCCGCACGCTGAACGCGGCGCAGCGCTGCTACGAGGCGCACAAGCTGCTCACCTACCCGCGCACGGACTCGCGCTGCCTTCCCAACGACTACCGCGCCACCGTCGACGAGGTGCTGCGCGCGTTCTCGAACGACGGCCCGCTGCAGACCGAGGCGAGCGCGCTCGTCGAGCACGGGCTCGAGAACGTCGAGCGGACGTTCGACGACGCCAAGGTCTCGGACCACTTCGCCATCATCCCGACGGGCAAGCTCCCGGACGCGTCGCTGTCGGGCGACGACCAGCGCCTGTTCGACCTGGTCGCGCGGCGCTTCCTGGCGAACTTCCACCCGCCCGCGGTGTGGACGCGCGTCGAGCGCGTGACTGAAGTCGCGGGCGAGTCGTTCCGCTCGCGCGCGCGCACGCTCGACGAGCCCGGCTGGCGCGCCGTGATCGGCCAGACCGAGCAGGAAGACCAGGCGCTGCCGCCGCTCGCGGCGGGCCGGGACGAAGTCGAGGGCGTGGACGTGCGCACGAGCGACGTCGAGCTCGCGGCGGAGCGCACCAAGCCGGCCGCGCGGATCACCGAGGCGCGCCTGCTCTCGCTCATGGAATCCGCGGGCGAGGAGATCGAGGACGAGGAGATCGCCGCCGCCATCTCCGAGAAGGGCATCGGCACGCCCGCCACGCGCGCGGACATCATCGAGAACCTGATCGCGAAGGGTTACCTGGTGCGCGCGGGCAAGTCGCTGCGCCCCACGGTGAAGGGCATCCGGCTCGTCGACGTGCTGCGGCGCATCAAGATCGACCGCCTCGCGTCGCCCGCGCTCACGGGCGAGCTCGAGTACGAGCTGCGGCGCGTCGAGCGCGGCTCGCTGCGCGCGCAGCAGTTCATGGACGAGATCGTCGACTACACGCGCCAGATCGTCGACATCGCGGTCTCGTTCCAGTACGAGGACCTGTATCCCGACGAGGAGCCGCTCGGCCGCTGCCCCCTGTGCAGCCGGCCCGTGTTCGAGCGCTCGTGGTTCTACCGCTGCCTCGAAGTGCCGGGCGCGACCGAAGAGAGCGACTGCCCGTTCCGCATCTGGAAGGACAAGTCGGGCCGCTACATGGACCGCCAGACGGTGCGCATCCTGCTCGACAAGGGCGAGACGGAGGAGCTCGAGGGCTTCACCGCGCGCGACGGCCGCACGTACAACGCGCGGCTCACGTTGGAGGACGGCGAGGTCGTGATCCACGGCGTGGCCGGCAGCGCGGGGGAGCGAGTCACCGAGGCGGTCGAGTACGAGGTCGACGACGATCCGCTGGGTCCGTGTCCCATGGGCTGCGGCACGCTCGTGGTCGAGACACCGACTCACTTCCAGTGTCAGGCCGGCATCGCGAAGGCGCTCGAGAACGCCGAGAAGGCGCGCGCGTTCGAAGCGGCGCAGCCCAAGGACGCGAAGCGCCGCAAGCGCTACAAGGTGCCCGACGAGGACAAGCCCTGTCCGTTCCTCATGCCGCGCACCGTGTGCAAGCGCGAGATCACGCGCGAAGAGGCGCTCGCGTTCATCGGCCCCAACAAGAAGACGGAGCTGCTCACCGACTTCACCTCGCGCTTCGGCCGGCCGTTCTCGGCGATCCTGTTCCTCAAGGAGAACGGCCGCCACGGCTTCGAGTTCCCGCCGCGCCAGAAGGCCGACAAGGCCGCGAAGGCGGCGGCCGAGCCGGCGGAAGGCGCCGAGGCGCCGGCAGCCGAGGGCGCGCCGGACGATACCCCGCCGCGCAAGCGCAAGAAGGCGGCGAAGGGCGGGGCGAGGCAGGGCGGGCGCGCACCTGGGGCGCGGAAGGCCGCGGCGGGCGACAAGCCCGCGGGGAAGGCGGCCCGAAACAAGACGTGAGCGCGACGCGTCGCATCGGGCTCGTGCAACAGGCGGTCGGCAGCGACCTCGAGAGGAATCTCGCGCGCGCCGAGAGCGCCGTGCGGGAGGCGGCGGCGCGCGGCGCAGAGCTCGTGTGTCTGCAGGAGCTCTTCCGCACGAGATACTTCCCGGCGGTCGAAGACGCGTCGCTGTTCGAGCTGGCCGAGACCGTGCCCGGCCCCACGACGGAGCGCATGTCGAAGCTCGCGGCCGACGCGGGCGTCGCGCTCGTGGTGCCGCTGTTCGAAAAGCGCGCCGCCGGGCTGTACCACAACTCGGCGGTCGTGTTCGAGCGCGACGGCACGCTGCTCTCGCACTACCGCAAGATGCACGTGCCCGACGACCCGATGTTCTACGAGAAGTTCTACTTCGCGCCGGGCGACACCGGCTTCCACTGCGTCGACACGTCCGCCGGCCGCATCGGCGTGCTGATCTGTTGGGACCAGTGGTTCCCGGAAGCGGCGCGGCTGCTCGCGCTCGACGGCGCGGAGCTGCTCTTCTACCCGACCGCGATCGGCTATCTCGACGGCGAGAGCGACGCCGAGAACGCGGCGATGCGCGATTCCTGGCTCACGGTGCAGCGCGGTCACGCGATCGCGAACGGCGTGTTCGTGTGCGCGGCGAACCGCGTGGGCGACGAGGCGGGCGGCGTGCGTTTCTGGGGCAGCTCGTTCGTCGCGGATCCGCAGGGGCGCGTGCTCGCGCAGGCCTCGGACCGCGACGAGGAGGTGCTCGTGGTCGAGTGCGACCTCGGCCGCATCGAGACGCAGCGGCGCGGCTGGCCGTTCCTGCGCGACCGCCGCGTCGACGCCTACGGCGAGCTACTCGCCCGCTTCCGGCGCTAGCGTGCGCTCGCTGCGCATGCCGGCGGAGTGGGAGCCGCACGCGGCCACCTGGGTGGCTTGGCCGCACGCCGAGACGACCTGGCCCGGCTGCCTGGCCGACGCCGAGCGCGAGTTCGAGACGCTCGTGCGGGCGCTCGCGGCGTCGGAGCAGGTCGAGCTCGTCGCGCAGAGCGAGGCGCACGCGGCGGCGCTCGCGGTGCGGCTGGGCGCGCTCGTCGACTCGGGGGCCGTGCGCCTGCACGTGATTCCCACCGACGACGTGTGGATGCGCGACATCGGCCCGACGTTCGTGCGCGACGGAGAGGCCGGGCTCGTCGCGCTCGACTGGACCTTCAACGCCTGGGGCGGGAAGTACGCGCCGTGGCAGCGCGATGACGCCGTTGCAGCGCGGGTAGCGACACTTTCAGGTGTAGCCTGCGAGCGCCCCGGCTTCGTCGTCGAGGGCGGCGCGCTCGAGGTCGACGGCGACGGCACGCTCCTGGTCACGGAGCGGACGTTGCTCGACCCGAAGCGCAATCCGGGGATTTCGCGCGGCCACGTGGAGAAGCTGCTCGGCGAGCTGCTCGGCGTGCGCGCGGTGATCTGGCTCGGCGAGGGCATCGAGGGCGACGATACCGACGGCCACATCGACGACCTGGCGCGCTTCGTGGCGCCCGGCCGCGTGGTGAGCGCCCGCGAGCCGGACCGCTCGGACCCGAACCACGAGCCGCTCGAGGACTGCGCGCGCCGGCTGCGCGCCGCGCGCGATGCGCGAGGTCGCTCGCTGGAGGTGATCGACCTGCCCATGCCGCCGGCCGTGCGCGCGGGCCCGGACCGGCTGCCCGCGAGCTACGCGAACTTCTACGTGGCGAACCGCGCGGTGCTCGTGCCTACGTTCGGCGCGCCGAGCGACGGCGTCGTACTCGAGACACTCCGGCCGCTCTTCCCCGGCCGCACCGTGGTGGGAATCCCTTCCCGAGCGCTGGTGCGCGGCCTCGGCGCCGTGCACTGTCTCACTCAACAACAGCCCGCGGCTCCGTTGCAATTTGGTGTAGCCTAAGCGGCGCAATGCCGCTGGGCCGCGACGAATTCGCGAAGTACCACGCGCTGGGCAACGACTACGTCGTCGTCGACGGAGACCTCGTGCGGCCGAAGCTCGACGCGACGCGTGTGCGCGCGCTGTGCAACCGGCACACCGGCATCGGCAGCGATGGTATCCTGGCGCTGCACCGGCCGCGCAAAGGCGCGCTGCAGCTGCGGATCTGGAACCCCGACGGCTCGGAGGCCGAGAAGAGCGGGAACGGCGTGCGGATCTTCGCGCGCTTCCTCTGGGACTTTCGCTACGTGCGCTCGAAGGAGCTCGAGATCGAGACACCGGGCGGTGTCGTCGCCGCCGGGCTGTCGGTCGCGAACGGCGACGTGCGCTCGATCCGCGTCGACATGGGCCGCGCATCGTTCCAGAGCCGCGACATCCCGATGCTCGGTCCGCCGCGCGAGGTCGTCGACGAGCCGTTGCGGGTCGGGTCACTCGACCTGCGCGTGACTTGTGTCTCGGTCGGCAATCCGCACTGCGTGCGCTTCGTGCCCAACCTCCACCCGGAGGTGCTGCGCAGCATCGGCCCCCAGCTCGAGAACCACCCGATCTTCCCGAACCGCACGAACGTGCAGCTCGCGCACGTGCGCTCGCGCAGCGAAGTGGCCGCGCTGATCTGGGAGCGCGGTGCGGGCGAGACGCTCGCGTCGGGCAGCTCGAGCTGCGCCGTGGCCGTTGCCGCGCACCGGCTCGGCCTGGTCGACCGCAAGGTCGACGTGCTCATGCCCGGCGGCTCGCTGCACATCGAGATCGGCAGCGACTGGTCGCTGCGCATGACCGGGCCGGCGACCCCCGTGTACCGCGGCGCGCTGCTCTAGGCCGCGCTGCTGCGGCCGGCCGGGCGCAGCGCCGCCGCGAGTGCACCGGCGACGGCGGGCGCGTCCCCCGGGTCGAGGGTCGCCGTGGTCACCCGCACGGCGGGCGGCGACAGGATGCGGAAGCGCGCGCCCGTCCACACCGCGAAGCCGGCCTCGAGCAGCGCCGCCGCGACGGCTTCCTCGTCGGCGACGGGCACCCATACGTTCATGCCCGAGCGGCCGAACGCGCGCACGCCGTGCGCCGCGAGCTCGCCGATGAGCGCCTGACGCCGTTCGGTGTAGGTCCGCGACGCATCGCGCAGCCGCCGCGCGACCTCGCGGTCGCGGATCAGCTCCGCCACGGTGCGCTGCAACAGGTGGCTCACCCAGCGGATGCCGCACGAGAGGCGGCCCTCGACGCGCGCAATGGTCGCGGCGTCGCCCGCGAGCAGCGCGACGCGCAGGTCGGGACCGAGCGACTTCGACACGGAGCGCGCGACGGCCCAGCGCTCGAGCCCGGCGCAGAGGGTGCATGCGGGCGCGCCCGCGACGGCGCCGCCGTGGTCGTCCTCGATCACGAGCACCTCGGGCCGCGCGCGCAAGAGCGCCCGCAGCTCGCGCGCGCGCCGCTCGTCGAGCGCCGAGCCGAACGGGTTCTGCGCGCGCGTGGTCACGACGAGCGCCTGCACGCCCGAGCGCAGCGCGCGCTCGACGTCGCCGGGCAGCGGGCCGGAGTCGTCGACGCGCACGGGCACCGCCGCGAGGCCGAGCGCCGACAACAGGTGGAACACCGCGGGGAAGCCCGGGTCCTCGACCGCGACGCGGTCGCCCGGACGCAGCCACGCGCCGAGCACGCGCTCGATGCCGTCGAGCGCGCCGCTCACCACCGTGACCGAGCCGGCGGGGACGCCGTCGGCCGCGAACGCGCGCTTCGCCGCGCGCAGGAGCTCGGGCTCGCAGATCTCGCCGCCGTACAGCACCGACGCCGGCTCGATCGCGCGCAGCGCGGGCCCGAGCGGCGGCAGGAGCGCCGGGTCGGGATTTCCCGAGGCCAGGTCGCGCGCGTGGCGCGGCACGGAGGGCGCCGGCTGCGCGCCGAGCGGCGGGTGCGTGCTGACCGAGGAGCCGCGGCGCCCGCCGGCGACCACGAGGCCGCGCTGCCGCAAGGTCCGGTACGCCGCGGCGACGGTCGTGGGGCTCACGCGCAGGCGCTGCGCGAGCGCGCGCACGGTGGGCAGCTGCGCGCCCGGCGCGAGCCGGCCCTCGCGCACCGCCGACTCGACGCTCGACGCGATCTGGACGGCGTTCTCGCCTGTGATATTATGTGACATCACGAATACGGTAATGTTCTGTAACAAAATTCGCAAGCAGGATTTTCGAGCAGAAGAGCGAGGACGGAGACGGATCATGAGCGAGCTCGCAGTCACCCCGCGGACCAGACTCAAACGGCGACCCCAGCGCGGCAGTTTCGACCGCGCGGCGATCGATGCCATCCTCGACGAGGGCTTCCTCTGCCACGTCGGCTTCGTGCACGGCGGGAAGGCGTGCGTCGTGCCGACGGTATACGCCCGCGCGGGCGACTGGCTCGTGCTGCACGGCGCACAGGCGAACCGCATGCTGCGCGCGCTGCTCGAGCCGCAGAACGACGCGTGCGTCTCGGTCACGCACGTCGACGCGCTCGTGCTCGCGCGCTCGGCGTTCCACCACTCGGTGAACTACCGCTCGGTCATCCTCTACGGCCAGGCCGAAGAGATCTCGGACGCGGCCGAGAAGCACGAAGCGCTGCGCGTCTTGATCGAGCACGTCGCACAGGGCCGCTGGAAGGACGTGCGCCAGCCGAGCCTCGAGGAGTTCCAGAAGACGCTCGCGCTGCGCGTGCCCATCACCGAGGGCTCGGCGAAGGTCCGCTGCGACGGCGTGATCGACGACGCGGAAGACCTGGCGCTCGGCTGCTGGGCGGGGCTGGTGCCGATCGAGACGCGCTTCGGTGCGCCGGTGCGCGACCCACAGCTGCGCGACGACGTGGAGCTGCCCGCGTACCTCGCGCCCTACACCAGAAAGCGTGGGGCGCGCTAGGAGATCCGTGCACGCGCGCGTTTGAACAGGGCGAGCGTGATCGAGTGGAGCAGGTCGCCAGTGGCCTTGGGCGCCTTCCTCGCGAACGCGCGCGCGTGCGTGCCTTCGAGGATGATGCCGAGCTTGAACGACGCGAGCACGACGTACCAGTCGAGCGCCGCCAGGTCGAAGCTCGTCGTCTCGGCGTAACGCGCCGCGAGCTCCTCGGGGCGCGGCCAGCCGCCGAGCGCGGCGATCGCCATCATGGGTCCGATCGCGAAGCCCTCGACGTCGGGCCACGTGGCGATGAGCCAGCCGAGGTCGAGCAGCGGATCGCCGATCGTGGTCATCTCCCAGTCGACGACGGCGGCGACGCGCGGCCCGTCGTTCGCGAACAACAGGTTCGCGAGGTGGTAGTCGCCGTGCAGGATGCCCGTCCGCGAGTGGCTCGGGCGGTTGCGCTCGAGCCAGCTCGCGACCTCCTCCAGCTCGGGGATCTCGGGCCCGGGATAGCCCTCGTGGCGCGCGTACGACTCGAGCTCTGCCAGCCAGCGGCCGACTTGGCGCTCGAGGAAGCCCTCGGGCCGGCCGAGGTCCGAGAGGTCGAGCGCCACGTGGTCGAGCAGCGCGAGCTCGGCGATCGCCTCCGCGGCGCCGATGCCCATCGCGTGACGCACTTTTGCGTCACCCGAATGGAGCGCGGGCAGCCCGGTGACGGGATTGAAGCCGGCGACGGGCTCCATCAGGTAGAACACGAAGCCGCCCATCACCGCTTCGTCGAAGCAGCCGGCGATGAAGCGCGGGTGCGGCACGCGCGAGCCCGCGAGCGCGGCCAGCACGCGCCCCTCGCGGCGCAGCGCGTCGTTGCTCTTCGCGCGCAGGTGGAGCGGCGGCCGGCGCAGCACGTACTCGCTGCCGCCGCGGCGGAAGCGCAGCAGCACGTTCTGCGTGCCGCCGGGGATCGCCGACACCTCTTCGATCTCGCCGCGCGGCAGGCCCTGCGCGTCCATCCAGCGGCCCAGCACCGCGAAGTCGCAAGCCTTCGCCAGCGACGCGTCGAGCGCCATCTCTCCCCTTCCCTTCCGGCCGGGCAGGAAGGGTACCCGTGCTAGTCTTCTTCCGCAGGAGCGCACCATGGCATTCGTCGAATGGGAGATCGAGGGCGTCGAGTACGGGCACTGCAACTGCGCCTTCGGCTGCCCGTGCCAGTTCAACTCGCTGCCGACTCACGGCAACTGCCGCGCGCACAGCTTCTTCAAGGTCGACCGCGGCCATTTCGGCGACGTGCCGCTCGACGGGCTCGCGTACGGGTTCCTCGGCGCGTGGCCCGGCCCGATCCACCTGGGCGACGGCACGTTCGCACTGGTCGTCGACGAGCGCGCGAACGCGAAGCAGCGCGCAGCGCTCGAGGCGATCGGCATGGGGCGCGAGACCGACCCGGGCGTGCTCATCACGCAAGTCTTCAGCACCACGATCGCGCGCGTACTGCCGACGCTGGTGAAGCCGATCGACCTGTCGATCGACCTCGCGCAGGCGACCGCGCGCGTGCGCGTGCCGGGCGTCATCGACGCGGAAGCGCATCCCATCAAGAACCCCGTCACCGGCGCGCCGCATCGCGTACGCATCCAGCTGCCCGAGGGCATGGAGTTCACCGAGGCCGAGTTCGCGGCGGGCAGCTGCCGCTCGCAGGGACCGATCGAGCTCACCTTCGACGACACGCACGCGCACATCGCGCGAATCCATTGGAGCACGCACGGCCTAGTCCGCTGACCGCGCTCGAGCGCGCGCTGCGCCGCGACCGGCTGCTCGTGTGGCTCGGGCTCGCGGCCGTGCTCGCGCCCGCGTGGGTGTACCTGGTGCGCGCGTCGCTCGACATGTACGGCGACATGAGCGGGCCCGCCGCCTGGATGATGCGCGCGAGCTGGGACGCGTGGTACTGCGCGCTCGTGTTCGCGATGTGGTCGGTGATGATGGCGGGCATGATGCTGCCCTCGGCGACGCCCGCGGTGCTGATCTTCGCGCGCGTCGCGCGCAGCGGGCCCCAGCCCGAGCGCCCGGTGCTGCGCGCGTACCTGTTCGCGGCGGGCTATCTCGCGGTGTGGACCGCGTTCAGCGCGGCGGCAACCGCCGTGCAGGCGCTGCTCGCCCGGCTCGCGCTCGTGACGCCCATGATGGAGAGCGCGAGCCCGTACATGGCCGCGGCGATCCTCGCGGTCGCCGGCGCCTACCAGTGGAGCCCCGCGAAGCGTGCGTGCCTCGCGCGCTGCCGCACGCCGGTGTCGTTCATCGTCGAGCGCTGGCGACCGGGCGCGCTCGGCGCGTTCCGGCTCGGCGTCGCGCACGGCGTGTACTGCGTCGGCTGCTGCTGGGCGCTGATGCTGCTCTTGTTCGCAGGCGGCGTGATGAGCCTGGCGGTGATCGCGGCGCTCTCGCTGCTCGTGCTGCTGGAGAAGGTCGTGCCCACCGGGCGCGCGGGTCTGTGGAGCGACCGCGTGGTCGGCGCGGTGCTGGTCGCGGCGGCGCTGTGGCTCGCGCTAGGGTCCCTGAGCCGCGGCTGAGGCTTGGGGCAGCGAGCCCGCGAGGAGCCTTTTTATCGAGGCCTCGATCTCCGCGTACGACCCCTCGCCCGTCCACGAGCCCGCGATGCGGCCCTGCGCGTCGACCAGGTACGCCGCGGGCCAGTAGTGGTTGTCCCAGGCCTTCCACGTGGCCGAATTCGCGTCGTGCGCGATCGGATACTGGAGCCCGAAGCGGTGCACCGCCTCGGCGAGCCTGGCGGGCTGTGCCTCCTCGGGCGTCTCGGGCGTGTGCACGCCCACGACGACGAGCCCGCGGTCGCGGTACGTCTCCCACCACTTCTCCACGTGCGGCAGCGCGTGGATGCAGTTCACGCAGCCGAGCGTCCAGAAGTCGACGAGCACCACCTTGCCGCGCAGGCCGGCCAAGGTGAGCGGCTCCGAGTTGAGCCAGCGCTCGATGCCCGCAAACTCGGGGGCCGGTGGGCCCGCGGCACGCGAGTGCGCGTCGGCGGCGGCGCGCGTCCACAGCTGCGTCTTGCCGAACACGTGCCAGCCGAGGTAGCCGCGCACGACCAGGTGCCCTGCGCCGTCGAGCGACAGCGAGCAGCGGTACGTCTGCACGGCTTCGCGGTCGTAGATGAAGCCCTCGTAGGCAGCCTCGCCCGCGGGCAGGAAGTTCGACAGCACGACCAGGCCGAGCGCCGGCGCGCCCGCCATGGCCTGGCTCGGGTCCGCCATGGAGCGGTTCGCGAGCACGCGCACGATCGTGCCGCACAGCGCGGCGCCGCAGGGCTGGATGTCGACCTCGACGTTGCCGCTCGCCGTGAGCCAGCGGCCCGCGATGTCCGGCGCAGCGCCCGCTGGAGCGGCGGCCGAGAGGAGCAAGGCGAGGAGGGCCGAGGCGAGCGCGGTTCGAGGCATGTGCACCTCCGAATGAGAGCGTTGATTACACGGCTCGGACGGGCCCCGTCAAGAAAATAATCACTGATTGCATTCGCCCGCCGGCGCGTGCTACCAGGAGCGCATGGCGAAACGCGCGGCCCGCGCGCGCCCCAAGCGGCGCTCGACCTACCACCACGGCCGGCTGCGCGAAGCGCTGCTCGAGAGCGCCGAGCGCATGCTCGACGCAGAAGGCCCCGAAGCCGTGAACGTGCGCGAAGCGGCGCGGCAGGCAGGCGTCTCGCCCGGCGCGCCGTTCCGCCACTTCGCGAGCCGCACGGCGCTGCTCACCGGCGTCGCCGAGCGCGCGATGCGGCGCTTCAGGAACGAGATCGCGCGCGGCGAAGCGAGCGTCTCGCGCGACGACCCGCCCGCGCGCCTGGCCGCGCTGGGCCGCTCGTACGTGCGCTGGGCGCTGCGCCATCCCGAGCAGTTCCGCGTGATCGCGACGCGCAGCCAGATCGACTTCGACGGCTCGCCCACGCTGCGGCGCGACAACGACGCGGTGCGCGCGCTCGTCCGGTCGATCGTCGTCGACGGCCAGGCGCGCGGCGACTTCCGCGCGGCCGACCCCGACCTGGTCGAGCTCTTCGCCAAGGCGCTCTCGTACGGGCTCGCGCGCATGTTCGTGGACGGCCACTTCCCGCAGTGGGGCGTGCCGCAGTCGCGCGCACAGGCCGCCATCGAGCGCGTGCTCGACCTGTTCGGGGAGCTGCTCCGCCCCTCGCATTAGCACATGCAAATCCGTATCCGAACTTCGCGGATTTGCTCGCGCTCTCGCGGATCTGGCACGCAAGATCCCGCCCCGACAGGGAATCTGACCATCCGTAAATTTTGGAAATCGCGCTTTCAAAATACTTCCCATGCGTCCGCTGGGTGGTTTAGGCTGCGCGCGCAGGGTTTCGAATCCGCCTCCGTTGGTGAGTGGATTCGTTCCGGCGGTGGGTTCGTGGGTCTTGGGTCGGTGGATCTCGAGGGAGGATTCTCGATGCGGACGGTGGCGGGGCTCTTGTGTCTTGGTCTGGTGTGGGGCGCCGGCGTTTCGGCGCAGGCCATGTCGATCGCGCCCGATCCGGTGACCGAGGTGCGCACCTCGGGCGCGCCGGGCGGCTCGCTCTCGGCGAGCCTGCAAGAGGTGTCGATCTCGGGCAATCAGGCCGTGTTCCAGCTGTCCGTCGCAGCCGGCTCCATCACGGGGATCGACGTGGGCATGCTGCTGAACAGCCTGGGCTCGCCGACCGCGTTCGACTTCGTGACCGGCGCGTCGTTCGGCGCGGGCTCGGGGATCGGGGGCACCGCGAGCGTCGCTGCGGGCGGCACGCAGGCGCAGTTCGACTACTCGAGCGCGGTCGGCGTCGGCGCGGCGTCGCGCTCGCTGATCGTGACGTTCGCGAGCGCGGTGCCGGTCGGGTACTTCGGCTCGGTGAACTTCGACAACGGGTACGTCACCACGAAGACGTACTCGATCGTGCCCGAGCCCGGGGCGCTGGCGCTCCTCGGCTTCGCACTCGCCTCGGCGGCGTTCGCGCGCCGGCGCAGCGCCTGAGCTCGCCATGAAGCGGCGCTTCCTCACCTCCGCAGCGACACTCTTCTGTGTTGCCTTCGTGTCCGCGCCCGCGCTCGCCGGCGGCTGGTGGCTCAAGAGCCCCGCCTGCGACCCGGACAGCGTCGGCTCGGGCACGGTGAACATCCAGGACTCGGTGACCGGCAACTTCTGGTCGTTCGAGGTCGACTACCAGGTCTTCGCCTCGAACAACTGCGCAAACCCCGACCCCGTGAACGGCAGCTTCACCTACGTGTACACGGTGACGTTCGCGGACGAGGGGCCGATCTCCGGGCTCAGCCTGCAGAACCTGCGCGTCGAGATCGCGAACGCGAGCGCCGTCGTCGACGCCGGCTACCTGACCGGCGGACCCGGCGTGCAGCCCGCAGGCGTGAGCGTGAACATCACGCCCGCGAACAACGTGACCGCGTCGTTCGCCGACGGGAGCCTGAATGTCGGCGACACCAGCCTGCCGATCTACGTGGTGTCGCCCTACCAGCCGGGCGCCGGCGTGGTGAACCTGCAGGTGACCGCGTTCACGGGCTCGGGCGCCGCGCTGGTGCCCGCAGCGCTGCCGCAAGCGTGCCCGTGCACGACGTCGTACTGGAACCTGCGCATCACGCTGTGGCCGTTCTTCCTGCACGACTTCCCCGGCACGCAGCTCGACCAGATCGAGACCAAGGCGGTCGCGCTGTCGGGCGGGTTCTTCACGAGCAAGACGGACCTCGTCGCCGCGCTGCTCTATCCAGGGCTCCTCGACGTGCGCAAGAAGGCGAAGCGCGAGCTCGCTGCGGTGCTCCTGAACGCCGCCGCAGGCGAGCTCTTCCCCGCGAATACGAAGTGCCGGCTGTTCCTGGGCACGCAGCTCGACCAGGACAACGACGGCACGCCGGACTCGACCGTCAGCGCGGCGATCGGGCAGATCATCACGGAGATCCAGTCCAACGATCTGTTCACGCAGCTCGACGCGCTGTCGATGGCCGCGCAGATCGACAACGGCCAGGACGTCGTCGGGCTGGTGCTGTTCCACTAGCGATGGCAGCGACACCGCGGAGTGTATTCGGCGTGGGCTTCGCGGCGGGGCTCTGCGCGGGGGCGCTGGCGGGGTGGCTCGCAGGCGCGGGCGGGCGAGGGCCCGCGCCTGCGGCGCCGCAGGTGCGCGTGGTGCCGACGTTCGAGGCCGCGCGCGCCGATGAAGCCGCGGCGGCGCTCGGCGCGCCCGAGGCCGCGGCTCGGGCGGCGCAGCCGGACCCGGCCGAGCCCGCGGCCACGCAGACCGGCCTGCCGCGCGCGGAGAAGCTCGTCGCGATCTCGCGCAGCCGCGAGCCGCACGATGTGCTGGCGGCGTGGGACGAGGACGCCGCGAGCGCGTCCCCGGGCGAGCGCCGCGCGTTCGTGCTGCTGGTGTCGCCCGCACAGTCCGACGCCAGCCTCGAGGCGCTCGCGCGCGACGTGCGCGACGAGAACGAGGACGCCCGGCTCCTCGACGTGCGCGTCTACGACGACGCCGACGCCGCGCGCTCGCCGCGCGTCGCCGACGCCGGGCAGCGCGCCCGCGCGCACCTGGTCGCCGAGGTGCAGCGGAACGAGGCCGCCGGCCTCGACGTGATCCAGGTGCGCGGCCGGCGCGTCCTGCCCTGAGCTAGCGGCCGCGCAGCACGGCGCGCAGCCAGCGCCAGGCCGCCGCGGGCGTGGGCGACAGCCGGAACAGCGCGCCGCGCGCGCGGCGCAGGTAACGCCCGCGGTTGCGCAGACACAGGCCATCGTACAGGTGGCGCGCTTCCGGCCGAGCGCCCTCCTTCGCCAGCAGCTTCGCGAGGCGCATCGTGGCCTCGAACTGCCACGGCTCGACCTTCACCGCCATGCGCAGCAGCCGGATCGCCTTCTGTCGCTCCGAGCGCCGGTTGAACTTCGCGCTGCCGTCGAGCAGGTCGCGGATCGCCTCGGGCGTGCGCTCGCGCTTCACGTCGAGCTGCGCGATCCGCTCCCACAGCTCGACGTGCTTGGGCAGATACATGACCGCCTGGCGGTAGACGGCGAGCGACTTCTCGTCGAACTCGTCTCGCGCATAGCTCTCGGCGGCGGCCTGGAAGCGCGAACGCGCCTCGTCGAACTGCTTGGTCTGGGCGAGCAGCGCGGCGAGCTTGACCAGGATGGCCGGGTTGTCGGGCTCCTGCGCCAGGATCTTGCGGTACTCGGCGATGGCCTTCTTGCGCTTGCCCCGGCCCTCCGCCTTGGCGGCGCGCGCCATGGACTCGCTGCGGTCGTAGGTCGCCTTGCGAAACAACCCCACGCGGAGAATCTAGCGAGTCAGTCGGGAGAGATCAGGAGCGTGGGCACGCCGCAGGTGCCGGCCTCGACCGTACACACTCGCGTGCCGGGCTTGTTGCCCGGGCGGACCTCGCTGACCTGGAAGCCCGCGTCGGCGAGGCGCGTGCGCGCCGCATCGGCGCTCGGCACGCGCCAGGCGAGGCCCCACAGCCGGTCGGGTGCGTCACCGTGTGGTGTAGCATCGAGCGCGCTCGCGATCTCGACCGTCACGCCGCCGACTCGGAAGAACAGCAGCCGCACGCCGCGTTGCTCGAAGCTGCGGTCCAGCGCGAGGCGCAGGCCGAGCTTCTCGCCGTAGAGCTCGCGCGTGGCCTCGGGATGCGCGCTGCGCACGACCACGTGGTCGAGCGCCTCGACGGCGCTGCCGCGGGCGCACTCGAGCCCCGCGAGCGGCAGCGCGTCGGCCGGCGACCGGTGCTCGATCGCGAACATCATCACGCCGCGCGTGCAGCTCTGCGGCAGGAAGACGTTGCGCCAAGCGCGCTTCGCGCCCGAGTCGCGCTCGTGGCCCGACTGTTCGACCGGCTCGGCGGGCTCGAGCCCGCGCTCGCGCAGCGTGCGCGCGCAGTCGTCCGCGTCGTCGGTGCCGAAGGCGAGCCCGGCGAGGCCTTCGCCGTCGCGCTCGAGGCGTTCGGAGAGGTGCCGCGCGAACGAGCCCTCGCCCGCCACGCCCAGCAGCTCGAGGTACATGTTCGCGACGCGGAACAGCGCGTTCGCGGTGCCCCAGCCCGGGTGCTCGCCGCGCCACGACGGCGCGCGGCCGAGCAGTCGCGCATACGCGTGCGTCGCCGCATGCAGATCGCGCACCGCGATGATCGCGTGGTCGAGCGAGTGGATCACTTGGCGATCATACCACCGAGCAGCTCGATCACCTTCGCCTTTACGGTGGGCCAGGCGCGCGAAGTGGGAGACACGAGGTCGAAGTGATTCGCGCCGGAGAGCTCGACGAGCTCCGCGGTGTCGCCCGCTTTGCGCGCCGCGCGCGCGTAGGGCTCGGCGTTGCGCGGCGGCATGATGCGGTCGTCGCCGCCTGCCACGATCACCTGGCGCACACCGAGCGGCAGGAACGCGGCGGGCGAGGCCTCCAGATAGTGCTGCGGCACCTCGACCTCGGTGCCGCCGAGCAGGTGCTCGAGAACGCCGTTGCCGCAGAACTCGTCGGCGCGCTTGGCCAGGCCGCGCAGGTCGCCGGGCCCGCCGAGCGCGATGACGCCGCGCAGCGGCAGCGGCGCCGCCCGGTGCAGCTCGCTGTTCGCCATGAGCTTCCCGCGCGCGGCGTCCCAGAGCGCCAGGTGCGCACCCGCCGAGTGACCGATCACGACGACGCGCGCGAGGTCGATCGGCTGGTCCTTCGCGAGCGTGCGCGCGAAGTCCGTCGCGGCGGCCACGTCCTTGAACGTGCCCGGCCAGCCGCCGCCGTCGTCACCCACGCGGCGGTACTCGACGTTCCAGGTGGCGACGCCCTCGCGGCGCAGAGCGTCGGCGAGCGGCGCCACGTAGTCGAGCGTCGCGGTGTCGGCGCGCCAGCAGCCGCCGTGGATCACGATCGCGAGCGGGAACGGGCCCGGCCCCGGCGGCAGGCGCAGCTCGCCGTACTGCAGCGGGCCGTCGCTGGCGTACGGGATGCGCGCGACGTCGGGCCGCTGCGCGCGGGCCGCCCCGGCGGCGAGCGCCAGCCAGACACCCGCGAGCGCGGCGAGCGCGCGCCTCATGCCGGGATCTGCGTGCCCTGTGCGGACACGAGCCGCCAGCCGGCGCCCGCGGCGCGGTGAAACACATGTGTGTAGCGGCTGCCGACCTCGAGCTCGGCCCCGTCGGGCAGGCGCAGCTTCATCTTGGTCCTTCCGACGACCACACCGGTGTCTCCATAGAGACGCACGAGGGCCTCGTCCGGATTCGTCTCGATCGCCGCGAAGCGCACCTCGGCCGAGGCGACGGCCTCGCGAAAGGCCGCGCGGCCGGTCACGTTGCCCGCCGCGACGTCCACGATCGCGAAATCGTCACCGAGCAGGCCGTCGAGCGCGGGCGTGTCCCCGGCGAGCAGCGCCGCGAAGAAGGCGGTGTCGGCGCGGAGCAATTCCCTGCGGTCGGATTCCGTCATCGCACTCCCCTAGCACACCTGGGCAGGCTTGCGGGATGGCGCAAGGGCGGCTCCGACATCCCGATGGCCGCACCACGAGCTTCCCTGACTACGGCCCCGCAGGCGCGGCTGCTGCGCTCTGGTGTCACGGCGGCCCGGGCAGTCGTTACGAGCCGAGCGCGCTGGCGGATGCCGCGGCGCACGCCGGCGCGACGTCGGCCTTGTCGATGGCGGCGCGCTCGTACAACACGGGCCCTTCGCGCCGCTTCGGAACCTCGACGGAGCCGGTGCGCGGCTGCGCGCACGACAAGAGCGGTACGGCGAGCACCGCGAGCGATCGCGCCCTCATCGCTTGCGCAGGTTCGCCGGCAGCACGCGCTTGCGCAGGCGCAGGTTCTTCGGCGTCACTTCGAGGAGCTCGTCGGAGTCGATCCACTCGAGCGCGGACTCGATCGTGAAGCGGCGCGGCGGCGTGAGGATCTCGGCCTCGTCGTGGCCCGTGTTGCGCACGTTGGTGAGCTTCTTCGCGCGGGCCACGTTCACGTTCATGTCGTTGGCGCGGCGGTTCTCGCCCACGACCTGGCCTTCGTACACGCTCTCGCCCGAGCCGATGAACATGGTCGCGCGCTCCTGGATCGAGAACAGCGCGTGCGCGGTCGAGCGGCCGGTCTCGCTCGCCACGATGGCGCCGACGCCGCGGCCTTCGAGCTCGCCCGCGAACGGCTCGTAGCCGCGCACGGTGCGGTACAGCGTGCCCTCGCCGCGCGTGTCGGTGAGGAACTCGGTGCGGTAGCCGAACAGCCCGCGGCTCGGCACGATGAAGTTGAGCAAGGTGCGCGCGCCGCGGTTCTCCATCTGGATGAGTCGCCCGCGCCGCGCGCCGAGCTTCTCCATGACCGCGCCGGTGGCTTCCTGCGGCACCTCGGCCACCACGTCTTCCACGGGCTCGCAGCGCACGTGGTCGATGGTGCGCTCGATGATCTGCGGCTGAGACACCGCGAACTCGTAGCCCTCGCGGCGCATGGTCTCGACCAGGACGGCGATCTGCAGCTCGCCGCGGCCGGAGACCTCGAAGGTGTCGGTGGTCTCGCCGCTGGTGAGCCGGATCGACACGTTCGTGAGCACCTCGCGGCGCAGCCGGTCGCCGATCTGGCGGCTGGTCACGAACTTGCCTTCCTGACCCGCGAACGGCGAGTTGTTGACCGAGAAGCGCACCGCCACCGTGGGCGGATCGATCGCGATCCGCGGCAGCGGCTCGAGCGCGTCGGGCGGGCAGATCGTGTCGCCGATCTCGATCGTGTCCACGCCGGCGATGATGGCGATCTCGCCGGCCGAGGCCGAGTCACGCTCGACCCGTTCGAGACCGTGCGGCGCGAACAGCTTGGTGATGCGGAAGGTCTGCGGCTCGCCCTGCTCGGGGATGCGCGCCACGGTGACTCCGCGGCGCAGCGTGCCGCGCTCGACGCGCCCGATCACGAGCCGGCCC
>DATJZN010000031.1:0-70394 GCA_035499075.1 Myxococcota bacterium
GTGGGCCCTCCCGGGATCGAACCGGGGACCGATGGATTAAAAGTCCACTGCTCTGCCAGCTGAGCTAAGGGCCCGTGGGCCGAAGGATAGCCCGCGCGGTGGGGCGGCCCAACTGAGATGGGCGAGGCCCCGGACGGGAGACGCACCGGCACGGGATCACCGCAGCACGGCGTGCCGGCCTCCGGTGAGGCTACGCTTTCGAGATGGCCCTTCCCGAGCTCCCCCACCCCATCTTTCACCAGATCCCGACCGGTCACTCCGAGATCCGGGCCGCGGTTGTGGGCAGCGGGCCGCTCGTCCTCTTGGTGCACGGCTTTCCGGAGAGCTGGTACTCGTGGCGGCACCAGCTCGTGCCGATCGCGGAGGCGGGGTTCACGGCGTGCGCGATCGACGTGCGCGGGTATGGGGGGTCGCAGAAGTTTGGCGCGGTCGCGGATTTCTCGATGGAGAACATCGTGGCCGACGTGCGCGGGGTGGCGCGCGCGCTGGCGCCGCGGGGTGGAGTGACTCTGGTCGGGCACGATTGGGGCGCGCCAATCGTATACAGCGCGGCGCTGATCGACCCGGACGCGTTCGTGGCGGTCGCGGGGCTGAGCGTCGCGTACGCGGGCGCGCCGGAACGGAGCTTCGACCTGGTGATCAAGGAGCTCTTCGACGACAAGGACCGCTTCTTCTACCAGTCGTACTTCCGCGAGCCGGGCGTGGCCGAGGCGGCGTTCGAGCGCGACCCGCGGGGCTTCCTGCGGCGCTTCTACTTTGCGCTCTCGGGCGACGCGCGGCCGGGCTCGTGGCCGAGGAACAAGACGTCGCGAGACACTCTGCTCGCGGGGCTCGAGGATCCGGCGGTCTTTCCCACGTGGCTCACGGACGCGGACCTCGACTACTACGTCGGCGAGTTCACGCGCTCGGGCTTCTTCGGCCCGCTCAGCCGCTACCGCAACCACACGCGTGACTTCGAGTATCTCCAGACGTGGAAGGGCCGGCGGATCGAGCAGCCGGCGCTCTTCATCTCGGGCTCCCGCGACCCCGCCTTCAACATGCTCGGCGCGGCGGGCGACCCGATCGCGGTGATGCGGAAGCACGTGCCGCGTCTTCAGGAGGCGCACGTGCTCGAGGGCTGCGGGCACTGGACCCAGCAGGAGCGGCCGGCGGAGGTGAACGAGCGGCTCGTGCCGTGGCTGCGCGCGGTGGCGGGGGAGCGCCAGCTCGCGAGATGATCGCTCCGGGCCCGACACCGAGGAGTGACGGGAGTTCGCGGGGTCGCGCGGCAGCCGGATGCACCCACCGGCGCGGAAGACTGTCCATCGAGCTCGTTCTCTGAGAGACTGGTCAGGGGCAGCGGCCGGGTCGGCCGGTGCCCTCGGATCGGAGCTCGTCGTGGAATGCCAGGCGTGCGGCCGCAGTCACCGTGAGGGTGTCGCCTTCTGCGGAGCGTGCGGTGCCCGCCTCGCGCACACCTGTGCGGCCTGCGGCCACGCCAACCCGGTGGAGCACCGCTACTGCGAGAGCTGCGGTGCCACGCTCGGGTCGGAAGCCGAGACCGCCGAGCGACGCCAGCTCACGATCCTCTTCGCCGACCTCGCGGGCTACACCCGGCTTTCGGAGCTGGTCGATCCCGAGGACCTCCACCGGGTGGTTCAAGCCTATCAGGCAGTCTGCGCACGGGCGGTTGCCGAGTTCGACGGCCGCATCGCGCAGTACCTCGGGGACGGCGTGCTCGCCTACTTCGGCCTGCCCACCGCCCACGAGGACGACGCGCGGCGGGCGGTGAAGGCGGCGCTCGCGATCCGTGCGGCGGTGCCCGCGCTGAACGAGGCACTCCGCGGATCGCTACCTCGGGGTCCGGACGGGCGCATCGCCGTCCGCATTGCGGTACACACCGGCGCGGTGGTGGTAGGCGACATCGGAGCCGGCGAGCGGCGGGAGCGAAGTGCGCTCGGTGGCGCGCCCAACCTGGCTGCCCGCCTCCAGCAGGTCGCCGGCGCGGACTCGATCGTAGTCACCAAAGAAACGCGGCTCCTGCTCGGTTCGGGGTTCGACCTCGAAGACCTCGGCGAGATGAGCCTGAAGGGTGTCACGGAGCCGGTGCAGGCGTTTCGAGTCTTGCGAGAGCGGGCATCGGCGCGCGAGCCCAGTCTCCGGGCGGCACCGACTCCCCTGGTGGGACGAGGCGAAGACCTCGAGCGGCTGCTCGCATGCTGGGCCGCGGCGCTCCAAGGACGCGGTCGGGCTGTGCTCATCGAAGGCGAGGCAGGCATCGGTAAGTCACGTCTCGTCGCTGCGCTTCGGGAACGTCTCGCCGCCGACGCCGCTTGGGTCGAGTGTCGCTGTTCTCCGTATCATACGAGCAGCGTCTTCCATCCCGTGATCGAGCTGATCGAGCGCAGCGCCGGAATCGCACCCGAGGATTCCGTCGAGGACCGGCTCGCGAAGCTCAAGCAGTCACTCGCCGGCGCGGATCCGGAGGGGGCCGCGGCGCTGCCCTTGTTTGCGGCATTGCTCTCGCTGCCCGCCGAGGGCGATCCGAGCACGAGTCCCGAGGCACGCCGACGACGGACGCTCGACGCGCTGGTCGGCTGGCTGGTCCGCTCGGCGCGCGCTCGCCCTGCGGTGCTGGTCGTCGAGGATGTCCACTGGATCGATCCCTCGACGCGAGAGCTCGTCCTCGCGATCGTGGAGCGCGCGGTCGACTCACCGATCCTCACGCTGCTCACCCAGCGGACCGGAGTGACCGATGTGCCGGGGTCCGGGATCGAGCGGCATCTCCTTCACCCGCTTCGTGACGAGGATGCCCGTCAGATCGCGCGCAACGTGGCAGGCGCACAGGAGCTTCCCGCGGTGGTGCTCGAGGAGGTCGTGCGCCGGACGGACGGCGTGCCGCTCTTCGTGGAGGAGCTGACGAAAGCCGTGATCGAGTCCGGCGCCCGCGGCGGAGCGTCATCGGTCGGCTCGGGGTCCGTCGAGGGCGGTCTTCCCATCCCGTCGACGCTGCAAGACTCGCTGATGGCCCGGCTCGATCGTCTGGGGACGGCGAAGCAGGTGGCTCAGCTCGCGTCCGTGATCGGTCGCGAGTTCTCCTGGGACGTGCTCGTTGCGCTTTCCCCGTCGAACGAAGGCGGCCTCCGAGCGGCGGTGACTCGTCTGGTTGAGGCGGATCTCATCCGCGAGCGAGAGAGCCAGCGCTCGTACGTGTTCAAGCACGCACTGGTTCAGGAAACGGCTTATGGCTCGCTGCTGCGAGGAGAGCGCCGGCGCGTGCATGCGAAGCTGGCGCAGATCCTGGAGGAGAGGTTCCCGGAACAGGTCTCCGCTCAGCCCGAGGTCGTCGCGAGACACTGGGAGGGCTCGAGCGCGGGCGAGCGCGCCATCGAGCTCTACCGGCTCGCCGGGGATCTCGCCATGCGGCGTTCTGCACGGCCAGAGGCGATCGAGCACTACTCCCGAGCGATCTCGCTGCTGACGCGGATCGACGATCCCGACCTGCGCGCGCGACGTGAGCTCGCGCTGCTGGTGGCCCTGGGTGCGCCGCTGGTGGCGACGAAGGGCTACGGGAACCCGGAAGTCGAGCGTTCGCATCGTCGGGCACGGGAGCTGTGCCGCGAGGTCGGAGAGGGACCCGAGCTACACCAGGCTCTCTCGGGCCTCTTCCTGTTCCATCAAGCGCGAGCCGAGATCGACGAAGCGGCCCGCCACGCGGGGGAGCTGCTCGCGTTCGGCGAACGCGCGTCAGACCCGTTCGTGACCGCGTGGGGTCACTTCTTCTCCGCCGTGCCCGACTACTATCGCGGCTCATACGCCGCGGCGCTGGATCACCTCGAGCGCGCACTGCGCTTGCACGATCCCAGTGTGCCGATCGCGCCCGGCTACGTACACGAGCACGATCCACGAGTATCTGCCCTCTGCTATGCCGCTATGACCGCATGGACCCTCGGCGACGAGCTGCGTGCCAGAGATTGGATCGCGGCGGCGATCCGCGCGGCGCGGGCTCTCGCGAGCCCGTTCAACCTCGGCTTCGCCCTGAGCTACTCGACGATCGTTCACTTCGTCCGTGGAGACGCGCCGAACGTGCGAGAGACCGCCGCGGAGGCCGTCGGAATCTGTGAGGAGCACGAGCTCCCGGTGTATCTGGGCGTCAGCCTGATGCTGCAGGGATGGGCGACCGCGAAGCTCGGAGACGGAGACCGCGGCATCGCGCAAATGCGGCTCGGTCTCGCCAAGGCGGCTGCGACGGGCACACGCATCGAAGCGCCGCGCGCGCTCGGTGCGCTCGCCGACGCTCAGCTTGCCGCAGGCAACGCCAAGGCGGCGCTCGACACCGCCACTTCCGCACTCGCGATCGCGGAACAGAAGGGTACGCACTTCTGGGACGCGGAGCTTCTTCGTCTGCGCGGCGAGTCGCTTCTGGCACAAGGGCCGGAGTCGGAGCCGCAGGCAACGGAGTGTCTCCAGCGTGCACTCGATGTGGCGCGGTCGCAGCACGCGCTGGGGCTCGAGCTGCGCGTCGCTACCGCCAGCGCCGAGGGGCTGTTCGCCCGAGGCGACATCGCGGGAGCGCAGGATCTCCTGGCTCCCGTCCTCGCGCGCTTCGCCGTGTCCGTCGACTCACCGGACCTCGATCGCGGTCGCGACCTGCTGGCCCGTCTGGCCTAGGCCCGGCTCACAGCATGGAATTCTCGAGCGGCGCTCCGAAGGGCATCTTCTCGAAGACCAGGTGGGCGAGCGTCATGCCCGTCTCGAAGGCCGCACTGCCCATCGACCAAGAGTACACGTAAGTGCGATAGAGCTCTTCCGAGTACGCTCTCACGATCTGTTCGCGGTGCCGGATCACGTTCCGCAGCCAAGCCTGGCCGGTCCGGGCGTAGTGCAGCCCGAAGGTCTCCGTGTGGACGAGGCGAAGGTCGCCGCTGCGGAGCGCGCTCTCCACCAGGTTCGTCATGGACGGCACGTCGCCATTGGGCATGGCTACGGATGCAAAGGACGTCCAGCGCTCGGTCTTCGACTGCATGAGGATGCCGTCGTGACTCTGCATCGTGTGGAGCACCACGCGGCCCCCGGGCTTCAAGCGGTCACTCAGGAGCTGGAAGAACCCATTCAGGTTCTCGCGCCCCACGTGCTCGGCCATTCCCACCGACACGATGCGGTCGTACTCACCTTGCACGCGATCGAAGTTCAGGTACTCGAACTCGCACTCCGGGTGGTGTTCTTTCGCCCAGCGGATCTGCTCCTGCGCGAGGGCAATGCCCTTCACGCGCGCGCCCGTGTGACGATGAATGTAGTCACACAGTGTCCCCCACCCACAGCCGAGGTCCAGGACGCGATGGTGAGACTCGATCCTCGCCTTCGCGGTCACGATCCGGAGCTTGTTCTCCTGGGCTTCTTCGAGCGTCGCGTCGGCGCTCGGCCAGATCGCGCACGTATAGACCATGCTCGGACCGAGCACCCACGAAAAGAAATCGTTCCCGACGTCGTAGCACTGTGCGATGGTGCGGCGACGCACCGCTTCCTCGGGACTCTGATCGGCCTCGGTGCGCCGTTCGACGTTGCGCATGTACGGCGAGAACCACTTGGCGAACCGCACGTACGGCCTGAACACGTGCTCGTTCAGCATGAAGACGAGACATGCGTGGTAGGGACTCTTGGAGTCCCACTTGCCGTGGACGAAGCTCCAGCCGAGCCCCCAGTCACCCTGGGTCAGCACCTCCCAGAAGAAAGAGTCGTCCCGAACGTGAAGCTCGCCATGAGTGGAAAGACCGCGTCCCGCCCGGCCGCTGAACGTGCGCTCACTCCCGTCGGGCAGCACGATTCGGAGGGAGCCGACCTCGATCTTCGAGCAGAGCTCCAGGAACAGCCGCCGTGCCCCCAAGGCGCGAAGCTTCATGCAAGCCTCCCTTCGATGCCCTTCCCTCTGCATCACATGCTACTCTGATTCACCATCTGCGGGGTTTCGCGATCTTCCCTCGACACCGAGGTGATTTACGACCACCGCCCTGCGGCCGAAGGACAAGAAGGCTCGCATCGCGATCATCGGCGCCGGGCCTGCGGGCCTCGCCACAGCGTGGTTCCTGAGGGAGCACGGCTTTCAGAACGTCACGGTGTTCGAACGCCACGGCCGAGTCGGTGGACTCTGCTTCACGCTGAGCGAGGGCTACAAGTCCTTCGACCTCGGCGCCAACTACGTGACCCCAGCCTACCGCGAGACACTGAAGCTCGCGCGGTCGGTGGGCGCCCGGACCTATCGCTCGCGGCAGTACATTGCGGCGCGTGTCCCCGAGATCGACCCCGGCTACGGACCGCTCAAATACACCGAGATGACCGATCTGGTCCGCGAGATCCACGATCCCCAGGGAAACCCCGAACGGGATGCCCAGGGCCGCATCGATCACATTCCGTGGCCGACTCTCGTCCTCGCCATCCTGCGTTACATCGTGTGTCGCTTCCGCGTGAGACGGGCCATCGATTCACCTTGGTTCGATCGGATCCATGAACACCCGGATCTCTGTGTGACCTTCGGTCAGTGGCTCGACAGCAACGGACTGAACGCCTTGCGCTCGCTGTTCGAGATCTGCATCACGCTCATGGGCTACGGCGAAATCAACGACATTGCCGCGCCCTATGCTCTGAAGTTCATGAGCCTCGGCACCTTCATTCCCGTGGTGCTGCGCCAGGTGCCGCTGGTGGGCTGGCTTTTCCCCTGGCCCCGCTCCTTCGTTCACGGCTTCCAGCGCTTGTGGGAGGCAGTCTCCTGGCGACTCAACGTGCGCCACGACGTCACTGTAGAGCGGATCGTCAGAGATGCCGCAAGCGCGCCGCCGACCCAGGACAGTCACAAGCATCCGATCCAGATCGACATGGAGTTTCCCGTGGGAATCTTCAACACGGACGAGACGAACCCCGTGACCCTCTGGTTCGACTATCTGGTCGTCGCCTCGGCGCGAGTTCACTCACTCGGCGATCGCATGGACATCGACAGTTACGAGCACCAGCGCCTGAAGGCGGTGACGACATTCGCCTACTGCATGACGACCTTCCATCCCGAGGGAGGTTTCAAGCTTCCGCAGCCCGTGGTGTGCGTGGTCCCTTTCACCTTCGAAGGGAACCCGGACTCGCGCCCCCCGCGACCATGGGCGGTCGTACAGCTCTGGCCCGAGCAGACGCCGATGCTGCAGTGCTACACGAAACTGCCCGACGCGATGGCTGGCGAAGGCTTCCACCAGGACCTCATGCTGAGCGTGAGGACGGGCGCAGAGAACCTGGTCTCTCGCCTCGGCGGCAAACGAGCCGGCTCGACCGACCCCGAGGAAGTGCTGTGGGAGCACTACGAGCAATGGCCGTACTTCGGTCACGTCAGTGCCGCCGAGATGGCGAAGGGGTTCTTCAGGGACCTCGACCAGATGCAAGGCTACCGGAACACGTATTGGGTCGGCGGAGCGACGAACTTCGAGCTGGTGGAAGTGATCGTCCGATCCGCAAAGGCCCTCGTCGAGAAGCACTTCCTGGGTCGCGCTTGAGCGGGCGCGCCCGCGTCGCGCGGCTCGTCTTGCGAGCGCTGGGTTGGGAGGCGCACGGCGATCCGCCGCCCCTGGCGAAGTATGTCCTGCTCGCAGCGCCCCACACGTCTTACTGGGACTTCGCCCTGGTCTACTTGCTCACCTTCGTGTACGAGCTCCGTATCTCCTTTCTGATGAAGCACACGATGTTCGTCGGCCCAGTCGGTTGGTGGCTGCGACGAGTCGGAGGAATCGCGGTGCGCCGTCATCTGCGCGAGAACCTCGTGCACGACCTCGCAGCGCAGTTCCAGACGCAGGCTCGACTCGTTCTCGTCATCGCACCGGAGGGCACGCGCGCCGGGTCCGAGTATTGGAAGTCGGGCTTCTACCACCTCGCGCGTCGGGCGGAAGTCCCGGTCGTCCTCGGGTATCTCGACTACGGAAGGCGGCACGCGGGCTTCGGACCCGCACTGACTCTATCGGGCGACGTCGCCGCGGACATGGACGAGATCCGCAAGTTCTACTCCGACAAGACAGGCCGGTATCCGTCGCTCGTGGGTGCGATCAGACTCAGAGAGGAGGAAGCTGAAGGCGAAGATGTAGGGGAGAGTCACTAGGCCCCGGTTCGCCGCAATGCGATCACCGGAATCACCCGCTGAGTCTTGCGCTTGTACTCCGAGAACACCGGCATGGCCGCCTCCACCTTCTGGTACAGCGCAGATCGCTCCGGTTCCTTCACGACCTCGGCGCGGGCGTCGAAGCTCTGGCCTCCGAGCTCGACGCGCACGTTCGGGTCGGCGACGAGGTTGTGGTACCAGGGCGGGTTCTTCGGCGCGCCGGCGTACGAGGCGATGATCACGTAGCGATCACCGTCACGGAGATAGGCCAGAGGATTGGTGCGCGTGGCACCGGACTTCGCGCCCTTCGTCGTGAGCAGCAAGAGCGGCATGCCGTCGAACTGGCCGCCGACCTTTCCCTGGTTGGCTCGAAACTCGTCGATGATCTTCTTGTTGAAGCCTTGGATGCCGCCTGCCATGACCGGGAACCTCCGTTTGTGGGCGTCAGCCGGAGAGACGGCATGAAGTCGTCGAGCCTGCCAGCGACGCCAGTGCGACCAGCACGAGCAGCGCTTCCGCCGGCTCGGGCAACGGCGCGTTCCCCACGCCGTCCGAGACGACCACGCTGTACAGGCCCGCGTTCGCGAACGCGGGGTCGACGCGGACGAACGGGTCGGCGAAGGCCGTCGCCGCGCCCGCGACCGGGAAGCCGCTCGCCGCCTGCACCGTCAGGTCGATCGTGCCCGTCTGCCCCGACTGCATGGGGAGCGCGAGCGTTCCGTCGAAGCTTGACGCCGTGCACTGAGACGGATTCGTGCAGGCGATCTGCTGGACGAAGAGCGACCCGACCGAGACGACGATTCCCGCCGAGCCGAACGAGCTGCCGGCCGCCGTCGTGCGGAGCTCCGCGTCGACGAGCACCGGCACCGCGTCGCCGGCGTGCCCGCCGATCACCTGGAACGAGTATTTTACGGAGCCGACGGTGTCGAAGCCGGGCGCCGAGGAGAAGCTCGCCAAGAGCGTCGCCTGGGGCGCGAGCGTGAGCACCACGCTCTCCAGGTCGCCCTGGGCGCACTGCAGCGCGCCCGACACCGACGAGCCGTCGGAGAGCTGGCAGAAAGTCGACGTCTGCGCCAGCGCCAGCGCGTTCGCGACGGCCGGCACGGCGGCCACGCCGAGCAGAGTGACTGCAATCGCGAGGAGAAGCCTCTGCCTCAACCTCGCCACGATCCGGGCTGCGCGGTCGCGTGTCAAGCGCCGGCGGCGTGCTACGGAGTTCCCGCTCCGGTCACGTCGACCGTCGCGCCTCCGCCCCCCGTCAGGACCAGCGTGTCGTCTGCGGCGGCGCTCGAGTCGGTCGGGGTGAACAGGATCCTGAACTGCGTGCTCGCGCCGGCTGCGACCGTGTACGAGATCGAGCTCTGGGCCACGAGACTGTCGAGCGGAACGAGCGTGAACACGGTCCCGGTCGTCAGCGAGGCCTGGCCCGTGAGCGTGCAGTCGCCAGGGTTCGTCACGGTCACGGTGACTGGGGTGGCCGACGTCCCGACCTGGGTGTCCGGGAAAGTGATCGTGCTGGAAGGACTCACCGAGATCGCGGCGACCCCGCCGCAGCCGGTCACCGTGATCACCTGAGCCCCTACGCCCGAGCTGACGCCGAAGCGGAGCTGCGCCGTCTCCGTGCCGGCGGTCTCGGGTGCGAAGCTGACCTGGACCTGGGACGGCGCGTCGCCCGGTGCGAGATCGGTGTAGTCCGTGTTGCCCGACAGCGAGAAGTCGATGCTGCTGGTGGTCAGCAGCTGCGCCGAGCCCGACAGCAGACCCGCACCCGCGTTCGAGACCGCGAAGGTGTGCTCGCTCGTCGTGCCCAGCGCCACGCTGCCGAAATCGAAGCTCGAGGGGGTCACCGAGAGCACGGGCTCGGTCGCCTCGATGAGCAGCCCCTTCAGCTTCAGCGTGGGGACGGTCTGGACGGTGAGGGCCAGGGTCGGCACGGTGCTGTTCGGGTCCAGGAGCGCGAGGCCGCCGCCCGCCGTACCGAGGCTGAACGTGTCCGAATCCTCGAGGAGCCCCCACGCTCTGAAGCCCGGGGCCAGCATGAGGTGGCCCGCGAGCGCCACCGAGCTCGGCTCGCCGCTGACTGGACCGGCGGCCGACCAGGCGTAGCTCGGCGGACCGAGATCCTCGAAGTCGGCGACCTCGAGGTCCATGGCGTTGCTCTTGAGCTTCTTGCCGCGCAGGATGCCCGTGGTGGTGGCCCCCGCCAGGACGGGAAACGTGCTCGGCGGGCGAACCCCGACCAGCTTCACCACGACGCCGTCGATGCTCGCGCGCAAGCGCAGCGTGGTGAACACGCGGTTCGGCCTTCCGCTCAGCAAGCTGAGCGTGCCCACCACCGAGCTGGTGTCGTTCGGGTCGGTGAGAGCGAGCTCGCCCACGACGTTTCCGTCCGCGTCGAAGCCGAGCCCCTGGCCCGACTCGATGAGGAAGAACGACGCGAGGGAGCGCGAGAACCCGAAGCTCGGGCTCGGCTGCTGCGGATCGGTGAGCGTGAGGTCCTCGACCGCGAACGTGCCGCCGCTCGGGCTGGTGAGCTGCAGCAGGATCGAGCCCCGGTCCTTCCCCCCGATCGTGAACCACCACGGCCCGGCCACGCTGGTATAGGTCTGCTGGGCGAGCGCGCCCGGTGCGAGGCCGAGACACGCGGACAGGGCCGCGACGGCCAGAGCCAGGGGGGTGGGTCGCATGCCCCGAAAGATTACGCGCATCGGCTCTACGATGGTGGGTCGCGGCGGATGCTTCGATCCGCGGCCCAGGGAGGCGGACATCGAGAAGCTGGTCTACGTGTTGCTCGGGGCGCGGCGGCTCGACGCGGCCGAGCTGGCGCACGAGCTCGCCCGGGCGGGCGCGCGGGGAATCCGGCTGAACCTCGCCGACGCGCACGTGGCGGGCAAGCAGGCGTCGCGGATCGCGCGCGTCGAGCCGCCGCTGGGCGCGGTCGCGTCGTTCTGGGTCGACGACGTCGACCGGCGCGCACCGTTCGAGGACGCGCTTGCGCCGCGTGCCGAGCGGCTCGCCGGCTACTCCGTGCTCGAGTCGGTCGCGCTCGCGAACACCACGCGGCGCGCGCCGCCGGGCGAACGCACCCCGGGCATCAACGTGATCGCCTGCATCGCGGCCGCTCCGGGCATGTCGCGCGCGCAGTTCCTGGAGCACTGGCTGGAGCGACACCGCACGGTGGCGCTCGAGCTGCAGGCGACCTACGCCTACGTGCGCAACGTGGTGGTGCGGCCGCTGACCGCGAACGCGCCCGCTTGGGACGGCATCGTCGAAGAAGGCTTCCCCGCGGAAGCCGTCGGCAACCCCATGCTCTGGTACAGCGCCGGCGGCTCCCCAGAGCTCCTGAAAGAGCGGCTCGGCCAGATGATCGCGAGCTGCCGCGAGTTCCTGGACCTGGCGCGCATCGAGCAGCACCCGCTGTCGGAGTACGTGTTCGACGACGCCGTCTAGCTCCGGCCCGCGCTTCCCCGCAAGCTCACTTGCCTTCGCAGCGTCCGCTTCTTCCCACGAAAACCTCAAGTTGCGCGCGCGCGCCTCGGAGTAGCCTGGAGGCACCACCCCGAGGAGACCGGACATGCCGCACCGTCACTCCCCGCTCACGCGCCACTGCATCGTCCCGCCGCACATCCTGCGCGCGATGCTGCAGCACGACGAGCTCCGCGACGCGGCGGTGCGCACGCTGCTGAGCTCGAGCCGGCTGCGCGAGAAGCGCGCGCTGCTCGGCGCCCTGCCCGTGCAGTCGTCGACCGGCACGCTGCGCCGCGCGATCTACGACGCGCACCACTCCGAGGATCTGCCGGGCGAGCTGGTGCGCAGCGAGGGCCAGGCGCCGGCGAACGACTCGGCCGTGAACGCCGCGTACGACGGGCTCGGCGCCACCTACGAGTTCTACCAGAAGGTGTTCAACCGCAGCTCGATCGACGGCAAGGGCATGCGCCTCGAGGCGAGCGTGCACTACAGCCGCAAGTACATGAACGCGTACTGGGACGGACACGAGATGGTGTTCGGCGACGGCGACGGCGTGGTGTTCCGCGACTTCACCGGCGCGATCGACGTGATCGGTCACGAGCTCACGCACGGAGTCACTGCCGAGCTCTCGGGGCTCGAGTATCACAAGCAGCCCGGCGCGCTGAACGAGTCGTTCAGCGACGTGATGGGCTCCATGGTGAAGCAGTACGAGCTCGGCCAGAGCGCGGCGCAAGCGGACTGGTGGATCGGCGAGGGCATCCTGGGCCCGACGATCCACGGCAAGGCGCTGCGCTCGATGAAGGCGCCGGGCACCGCGTACGACGACCCGCGTCTGGGCGGCCGCGATCCGCAGCCGGCCGACATGGCGCACTACGCCAACCTGCCCGACGACGAGTGGGACGACTTCGGCGGCGTGCACATCAACTCGGGCATTCCGAACCACGCGTTCTACCTGGCCGCCACGAGCCTGGGCGGGAACGCCTGGGACGTCGCTGGCCCGATCTGGTACGAGACGCTGGGCATGCTGCAGCCGAGCTCGCAGTTCGCGGACTGCGCGGCGCTCACGATCCAGGTCGCGAAGGCGCACTTCGGCGCGGCAGCCGTCGACGCGGTCACGAGCGCGTGGCGCTCGGTGGGTGTCCGGCCGGCGAACGGACCGGCCTTCGCGCGCGCTTCGAACGGTGCGGCGGTGCCGAGCTCGAGCGGCCAGCTCGAGGCACACCTGCAGCGCCTCATCGACGACCTGCAGGCGCTGATGCGGGACCTCCGTTCGAAGAGCTGCTAGGCGCCGCGCTATGCTCGGCTCCGATGCCCACGACGGCTCGCGTCGACCGCAGCGGTGGCTTCGCCGCGCCCGCGCAGCGGCGCACGCGCGCCGTGAACGTGGACGCGCTCGGCGCCGCGGACCGGCGCGAGTTCGAAGAGCTCCTCTCCGCCGCAGCGCCGTCGTTCGCGGCGGCGAACACGAGCACACGCGCGCAGCCGACGCCCGACGCGACCTACGTGCGGCTGCACATCGACGACGGGCGCGCCGTGCGCGAGGCGACGTGGAGCGAGTCGAGCTTGCCGGCCGCGGCGCGCACGCTGGCGCGCTGGATCGAGGAGCACGCTTCGGAGTGATGCTGGCGCTCGTCGCGCTGGCCTTGCTGGGGTGACGCGTCATGCCCACTGAAGACCCGCAAGCCGCCGCAGAGGCCACGGCGCAGAAGCTCGCAAGCGAGGTGCTCGCACGGCGCCAGGTGGCTCACCGGAAGCGAGCCGCTGCGCTCGCGAAGAATCCGAAGAAGCTCCGGCTCAGCGTGCAGCTGCAGGGGGCGCCTGCGGCGGCGGCGGCGGCGGTCATCGAGTCCGCCGGATATCTCGTGGCCATCGGTGACTCGTGGTTCGACTACCCGCTCTGGGACGTGCTGAAGCGGCTCGACGACGACCATGGCTACACCGTCCAGTCGACGGCGCACTACGGCGATCCCGTGGAGGCCATGGCGTACCACGGCGGACAGATCGACGGCTTCGCGCGGTGCGTCGAGAAGGTGCTGGCGCACGGCATTGCGCCGAAGGCGGTGCTCGTGTCGGGCGGTGGCAACGACATTGCCGGGCAGGAGTTCGGCATGCTGCTGAACAGCAGCCTCTCTCCGATCGCCGGCTGGAACGACGACGTCGTCGCCGGCGCGCTCGAGCGGATTCGCATCGCTTATCGGGCTCTGCTCGGCGGGATCAACAGGATCTGCCAGTCGCTGTTGAACGGAAAGCAGCTTCCCATCCTGGTGCACGGCTACGACTACCCCGTGCCGGACGGGCGCGGGTTTCTCGGCGGCGGCTGGATCCTGCCGGGGCCGTGGCTCCAGCCGGGCTTTCGCGAGAAGGCTTTCGACGATCTGCAGGCGAACACCGCGCTCATGCGGAGGCTCATCGACAATCTGAACGTCATGCTCGCGACCTTGGCGCAGGACAAGCAGACGTTTCCGACGCTGCAGTACGTAGACGTCCGGAACACGCTCTCGACCGGTGCCACGTACAAGGACTGGTGGGCAAACGAGCTGCATCCCACCGAGAAGGGCTTCGAGGCGGTCGCGAACAAGTTCGCGACCGCGCTGGCCGCGCTGCCCTGACCGCGTCGAGCCTGACCCGCTATGGGCGCGTAGGCTGGGGCCGGCGCAGCCGCGCCGACGCGGCGCACAGGACGACGAATCCCAGCGACAGCAGGACGAGCGCGTCCGGCTCCGGGACCGGCGTCAGCGTTCCGGTCTCGAAGATGCGGATGCCGGTGTCGAAGCCGTAGCTCGACCACGAGCCCGGATCGTAGAAGCTGCTGAAGACGTTCGGTGAGCCGAGCGTCGCGTTGCCGTCCGCCAGTCCGGCCTGGCCCGCGGCATCGGAGCCGAGCAGGCCGCCGCCGCCGAAGATCGCGGCGTAGGCACCCGGCCCGAGGACGAGGGAGGTCGGCACGGCGAAGTCGCCTGCAACCGTCGGCGGCGCGAACACGATGCTGGCGAGGGCGTGCCCGCCGATGTCGCTGGGCGCGAACGAGGGCAGCGCCCCACCGTCGCCCAGGGCCACGATGGCGATGAAGATCTTCTGCTCGCCCGAGCCGGGCAGCAGGTTGTAGTTGCCGTCGAAGGTCGCGCCGACCCCGGTCAGGTCGAGGCTGTTGCCGTTCGGCACGACGAAGGCGGCCCCGACCATGTTGCCGAGGTCCGAGCCGTCGCTGCCGATGGAGTAGCTGCCCGAGCTCGACGCGCCCAGCGTCGCAGTCTGGAACACCTCGGCCGCGAAAGCCGGCGCCGCGACGGTCCCCGTGACGACTGCGAGTCCCAACACCGCAAGGTAACGTTTCATTGGAGTCCTCTTCTCGTGGAATCAAGGTGGTCTGCCCCGGCGCCAGTCACGGTGACTGGCGAGGGGGTCTCTGAAAATCCATCGGTCAGCGTCTTCAAAAACGCTGTGACGTCGGTGATCTCTTGCTCGGTCAGCGCCGGCGCGTCGCCTGGGCCGCGGTCGAACGGCGGTTCGCGGTTCACGTTGCTTCGGTACTCGGCGGGAAGGTCGTCGTACTGCCGCTCGGTCTTGGCGTAGAACGCCACGGCGTCGCGGAGGTTCGTGACGACGCCGTTGTGGAAGAACACCGGGCGCAGCGCGACGTTGCGCAGACTCGGCGTCTTGAACTTGCCGCAGTACTCCTTGCGCTTGGCGAAATCGCGGCGCTCGGGTCCGCACAGGCCGAGATCGAAGTAGGCCGGATCCGCATTGGCCGGGATCGCCTTGTTCCTCGGCACTGCGAGCGCGACGAAACCGAAATCGGTGAACAGCGGCAGAGCACCGCGGGCGCTCAGGCGGCTGACGTGGCAGACGGCGCAGTTGCCGCGAGCCGGATCGTTGAACGCCGCGAGGCCGCGCCGTTCCTGCTCCGTCAGCTGGGCGCGGCCGAGCAGAAACGCGTCGTACTTGCTGCTGAACGGAGCGAACTCCGGCGGGTACTCCTGGTAGGTCTCGAGTGACTCGTCGATGGCGGCGAACGCCGCCGCGGGATCCGCGAAGATCCCCTCCCCGTACAGCTTCCGGAAGTCGCCGGCGTACTCCGCAGCGGCGACCTTGGCGACGACGCTGGCGGCGTCGGGATTGGCCATCTCGCGGGGCGACAGCAGCGGGAGGCTCGCCTGCTCGCGGCCGCGGTTCACGCGCCCATCCCAGGTGCGCCCGCCGGTGGGACCGGCGTCGAGCCCGCCGTCCGCCTCGTCGTCTTCTTCGTAGTGATGCTCGTCGAAGAACGGCGAGAACTGCGAGTAGGCCAGGCTCGGCACTGCGCGCGTGCCCGGCTGATCGAGATTCGGGCCGCCCAGGCGCACCGGCGCCGCGTCCGGCGGCCCGAAGCCGTGCGCAGGGTCGTGGCAGCTCGCGCAGGCCATGCGTCCGGACGCCGAGAGCGCCGGATCGTCGAAGAGCTTCCGGCCCAACGCAGTCAGTGCCGCGACACGCGCGAGCGCAGGCCCGATCGGCGGCGCGGGATCGAACGGCAGAGGCTCCTCCGCTTCAACACCTTTCGGTGTCACCGTGCGCGAGCCTCCTGCAACGACGCCGTCGGCGGCGCAGAGCGCCAGACCGGCGGACGTCGCGGCCGCGACCGCCCATGTCACCATGCTGCTCACCGGCAACCGTCAGGGGAGGACGAGCGCGTTGGTCAGATCACCCATCGCCGGGTTGCCGTTGGCCTGCAGCGCGTTGTCACGCCGCTGAATGCCGTCCAGCACCGGCAGGCTCCAGCGCCGCGTGATGAAGCGCAGGATCGAGGTCGTGTCGTACTGGGTGTGGTCGACGAAGCCCTTCTTCGCGTACGGCGACACGATGATCGCCGGGATCCGGGTGCCCGGGCCGAAGAAATCGCCCTTCGGCGGCGCGACGTGGTCCCACTGGCCGCCGTTCTCGTCCCAGGTCACGACCACCAGCATGTGCTGCCACTGCGGGCTGGCCTGCAGGTGCTGCAGAACCGCGGCGACGTGGACGTCGCCGTTGGACACGTTGGTGTAGCCCGGGTGCTCGTTCATGCTGCCCTGCGGCTTGTAGAACGTGACGTGCGGCAGGTTGCCCGCGTCGATGTCCGCCAGGAAATTTGCGCCCGACAGTCCGCCGTCCCGGAGATGCGCCGCGCGGTAGGCGCCGGCCGGCACGTTGGGATCCGGCGCGCCAGTCACTGGGTTGTAGTGACCCTGCGGATCGAACTTGACGTAGAAGTTGAACGGGTTGTGGTGATACTGGAAGTGCGGGACGTTCGTTCCGGCCTGATCCGCGAACGGCGCCAGCATCAGCGCCGTTCCCGGCGTGCTGTAGTCGCCCATGCCGCCCGCGTACCACGCGTAGCTGACCCCGGCGCCATCGAGCAGGTCACCGATCGTCGTCTGCGTCTGGGGCGGGATGGTCGTGCTGGAGAGCGGGTTGACGTGATCCTGCGGCCCGTTCGGTCCCGCCTGGGCGTTGCCGCTCGGAGGATACGGCGGCTGCGAGGTGTTCACGGTGAAGAACACGCCCGTGGACGACGGCTTGAAGGTCGTGGGATCGACCTGGGGCGTCAGGATCGTGCTGGCGACGAACGCCGGCGGACCCGTGAGCGCCGACGCCGGCGAAGCGGCGGTCGTCACGAGCGTGACGCCGTCCGCTTGCACCTGCGACGGCGCTTGTGCGGTACCGCCCGGGTTCGGGTTCGTCGGCACACCGCCCACCTGCGGGTAGATCGGCGCGCACGAGCAGATCAGAAATTGGTGGTTGAGGTACGAGCCGCCGAACGCCGACATGAAGAAGTTGTCGGCGAGCGTGAACCTCTGCGCGACGTTCCACAGCGGCTGATCCGCGGTGTGCTCGTGGTACGCCATCACCAGCCCGCCGGAATCGGCCCACGCGGCGAACTTGTTGTTCGCGCCGCCGTTGATCTGCATCTGGTTCTCGTAGAACCGGTGGTACAGGTCGCGCGTGGTGTAGTCCAGCGGCGTGCTGTTCGTGAGATCGCCGTTGGACTGGAACAGCGCGCGATAGGTGTAGGGATGGTTGAACGTGTTCAGGTAGGCGCCCGTCTGCGCCTGCGTCAGGTTCACCGGCGCCTGCGGTGCTCCGACGGCCACGCCAGAGTTCATGCCGCCCCACACGGCCGGCAGGCCGCTCAGCACCGAGCCATCCCGGTCGAGCTGCGTGAACTGGTCTGCAGTGGCTCTGGAAATGCCGTTCGCTCCCGGGTACCGGGCGAACAGAGCGTCGAAGCTCCAGTTCTCGAGGTAGATCACCACCACGGTGTCGATGTCCGCCACGTTGGGCTGCGCAGCGTGGACCGGCTGACTGGCCGCGAGAGCCGTCGTCGCCACCACCAACAGGGCGACCAGGGAAAGCTTGGGCATGGGACCTCCAGTGAGTTGTGCGCGGTCATGCTCCGCGCAATCGCGGACGCGAGGCGAATATCTACGCGAGCGCGATGACGAAACCGAGGGAGCGAGGAAAGCGAGGCATGACGTTCCGACGACGATTCCAGGTTCGTCGGGAGCCAGCGCCGTCGCGCGCCGGCGTCGAGAAGGCGCGCCGATCGCCTACGGCGTCGCGCTCGCGACTTCCCAGCCCCCGCCCAGCGCCTTGTACAGCGCGATGAGCTGCAGAGCGACGTCGCGCTGGGTCTGCGCGAGTGAGTCCTGGCTCGTGAACAGGTTCTCTTCGGCGACGAGCACGGTGAGGAAGTCGGTGAGTCCCTGCGCGTAGAGGTTGCGCGCCAGCTCGGTGGCGCGCTGGTTGGCCTTCACGGCGTCGGTCAGGCGGTCGCGCGCGGCCTGTTGCTCCGCGAACGCGACGAGGGCGTCTTCGACGTCCTGGAACGCTTGCAGCACCGCCTGGCGGTAGGCGGCGAGGAGCTCCTGCTGCGCTTCGTCCTGGAACGCGATGTTCGCCTTGATGCGGCCGCCCTGGAAGATCGGCCACGTGACGCTCGGGCCGAAGCTCGCGGCCAGGCTGTCCCACTCGAAGAAGTCCTTCGACTTCACGCTCGCCAGGCCGCCGACGCCACTCAGGAAGAAGCGCGGGAACAGGTCACGCGTCGCCACGCCGATCTGCGCCGTCTGCGAGGCGAGCTGCCGCTCCGCGCGCGCGACATCGGGCCGGCGCAGCAGCAGATCGGAAGGCAGGCCGACGGCGACTTGCGCGGGTGGCGTCGGGATCGGGCCCGTCGCTGCGAGCTCCGGTGCGAGCGTCATCGGCAGCTCGCCGACGAGCACGGACAGTGCGTGCAGCGTCTGCGCCTGCTGCTCGCGCAGCGCCGGGATCGCCGCGGCCGTGGTGGCCACTTGCGCCGCCGCGCGCTGCACGTCGAGCTCGGGCGCGAGGCCGGCCGCGAACAGGCGCTGGGTCAGGTCGAGCGTCTTCTGCTGCGCGTCGAGGTTCTGCTCGGTGAGCATGACGCGCTGCTGCAGGCTGCGGTAGGTGACGTACTCGAGGCCGACTTCGCCGAGCAGCGACACGAGCACGGCGTCGCGGTCGTGCTCGCTCGCTTCGACGGACGCGTCGGCCGACTCGACCGCGCGGCGGTTGCCGCCGAAGAAGTCGAGCTCCCAGTTCGCGTCGAAGCCCGCGAAGTACAAATCGTACCAGTGGCCCTGCTCCAGCACGCCCGCGCCGTTCCGGCTCGCGCGCGCGCGCGTGAACGACGCGGACGAGCCGATCATCGGATACAGGTCGGCGGCGCTGATGCGCTCCGACGAGCGCGCCTCGAGCACGCGCGCCTCGGCTTGCGCGAGCGTCAGGTTCGACGCGACCGTGCGCGACACGATCGACGACAGCTCGGGATCGCCGAACGAGATCCACCACGCCGCAGGGGTGCCTTCGGCAACGGCTTCGCTCCGCGCGGGGGCGTTCGCGGTCGCGCTCGCGGGCGTGTTCGCGTCGGGCGGCGCGAGCTCGCCGTAGGTCGCGGGTATCTCGACGGTGGGCTTCACGTAGTCGGGGCCGACGGCGCAGCCCGCGAACGCGAACGTCGTTGCCGCCGCGGCGAGAGCGCGCGCGCTCACTTCTTCCCCGCCCCGACCGGCGGCGTCTGGGGCGTCTGCGGCGGCGGCTGGCGGCCGACGCGCGTGCCCTCCGCGATGTTCGGCGAGAGGCCGGTGGCGACCGTGTCGTTGCCCTCGAGTCCGGCGAGCACCTCGACTTCGCTGCCGTAGTCGCGGCCGAGCTGTACTTGCCGGTAGCGCAAGGTGCCGTCTTCCTCGACCAGCGCGACGCGCGTGCCCTTCGCGTCGATGAGCAGCGCGTTCGACGGCACGAGCAGGGGCGGATTCGAGCGCGTGAGGCTGAACTTCACCGTCGCGTAGCTGCCGGCGAGGAGCGCGCCGTCGGGGTTCGGCACCTGTACTTCGGTGAGCAGCGTGCGCGAGGTCGGGTCGATCGCGCCCGCGCTGCGCGTGACGGTGCCGGTGAACACGCGGTCGGGGCGCTCGCGCACGGTGACTTGTGCGTTCTCGCCCACCTGGATGTCGGGCGCGTACGACTGCGGCACGAACACGAAGATGCGCAGCACGTCGACCTGCGACAGGCGGAACAGCTCGGTCGTGCCGCTCGTCGAGCCCGCCGAGATGAGCGAGCCCGGGTCCACGTTGCGCACCGTGATCACGCCGTCGAACGGCGCGTACACCTTCTGGAAGCTCTGCAGCTCGGTGAGCCGCCGCACGTTCGCGCGGTCGGCGTTCACGGTGGCGCGGCCCGCGTCGACCAGGCGCGCGGCGTCGGTCACGCCGGACTGGCGCTCGTCGATCTGCTGCTTCGACACCGTGCCCGGGCCCGCGGCGAGATACCGCGCCAAGGTGGTGCGCGCGAGCTCGAGGTCGGCCTCGGCCTTCGCCACGTTCGCCTGGTCCTGGTTCATGGTGGCGATCGCCTGCTGCAGCTGCTGGTCGATCTCGGGTGTGTCGATCAGCGCGAGCAGCTGGCCCTTCTTCACGCGGTCGCCGATGTCGACGTAGCGCTCCTGCAGGTAGCCGTTCGTGCGCGCCCAGATCTCGGTCTCGAGCAGCGGCTGCGTGCTGCCGGGCAGCGGCAGCTCGAGCACCTCGGGCGCGCGGCGCGGCGTGGCCGTCGACACGATGGGCAGCTGCTCGCGGGTGACGTCGGCTTGCGAGCGCAGCGCGCGCGCGAGCTCGATGCGCGGCACCAGGCCGATCAGGAACAGCAGGAAGAAGGCGGCGCCGATGCCGACCGCGATGCGGCCGGACCTCGACGTGGGCAAGCGCGCTTCGAGCGACGCGGGCAGCTTCATTCGCGCAGCTCCGCCGGCACCTCGGTCGAGACCGCTCGGCGCCGCATGCGGCTGTACACGACGGGCACGAACACCAGCGTGGCGAGCGTCGCCAGCGCCAGCCCGCCGATCACCACGCGCCCGAGCGGCGCGTTCTGCTCGCCGCCTTCGCCGAGCCCGAGCGACATGGGCAGCATGCCGAGGATCATCGCGAGCGCGGTCATCAGCACCGGGCGCAGGCGCGTGGTGCCCGCTTGCAGCGCGGCCGTGCGCGCGTCGAGATTGCCCTCGGCGCGCAGCTCGTTCGCGAACTGCACCACGAGGATCGCGTTGCTGGTGGCGACGCCGATGCACATGATCGCGCCCATGAGCGCGGGGATCGACACGTTCGTCTGCGTGACGAACAACATCCACAACACGCCCGCGAGCGCGCCGGGCAGCGCGGACAGGATGATGAGCGGGTCGAGCCACGACTGGAAGTTGACCGCCATGAGCAGGTAGACGAGGACCACGGCGAGCACCATGCCGCCGGCGAGCGCCGTGAAGCTCGAGCGCATGGTCTGCGCCTGGCCGCGGATGGTGATGAAGGTGCCGCGCGGCAGATTCGGGCGGACTTCGTCGACGATGCGAGTGACTCGGTTCAGCAGCGACCACAGGTCGAGGCGGTCGGCCGCCGCCAGCACGTCGAGCACCGGCTGTACGTTGTAGTGACTCACCACGCCGGGCGCCGAATTGCTGCGCCGGATCGTGGCCAGATTCGCCAACAGCTGCGGGCGCGGCTGGTTGGGCAGCGCGATGGGCGTCTGGTTCAGCGCTTCGATCGAGTTGACCAGCCGCTGCGGCGTCTGCACGACCACCTGGTAGTTCACGCCCGTCTGCGGATTGAGCCAGTAGTTGGGCTGCGCCTGCGCGGTGCCCGACAGCGACACGAGCAGGCTCTGCGCCACGTTCGTCTCGCTGAAGCCGACCTGCGCGGCGAGCCAGCGGTCGACGTCGACGTCGAGCTCGGGATAGCGCGGCACCTGCTGCAGGCGCACGTCGGCGGCGCCGGGCACGGCCGCGATGCGGTGCACCAGGTCTTCGGCGATGCCCAGGTTCCTCGGGTCGCGTCCGACGAGCTGCACGTCGATCGGCGCGGGCAGCCCGAAGTTCAGGATCTGCGACACGATGTCGGCCGGCGCGAAGAAGAACGTCACGTCGGGGAAGCGCTGGGCCAGCGCGGCACGGATCTTCGCGGCGTAGCCGGGGGTCGAGCCGTGCTCGTGCTTCAGCGAGATCAGGATCTCGCCGTCGGCGCTGGTGACGAGCGACGCGTCGCTGAACGCCAGGTTGATGCCGCCCGCGGGCAGGCCGATGTTGTTGATGATCGATTCGATCTCGTGCGCGGGAATGATGCCGCGGATCACGTCCTCGACCTGCGCGAAGCGGCGCTCGCTCTCCTCGATGCGCGTGCCCACGGCCGCGCGCACGTGCAGGCGCAGCTGCCCCGCGTCGACGTTCGGGAAGAAGTCGCGGCCGATCAGCGGAAACAACAGCAGCGTAGCGCCCACGAAGCCCGCGAAGCCGAGGATCACTACGCGGCGGTGGTCGAGCGACCACGAGAGCAGCTCGCCGTAGCCACTGCGGAAGCGCTCGAAGCGGCGGTTGAACGCGCGGTGCACCGCCCAGATGGGCCCCGCGTCGGTCACTCTCTCCTCTGCGTCGGGCGCGTGCAGATGCGCCTCTTGCGGCAGGAGATACCGCACCATCGTCGGCACCACGGTGCGCGACAAGAGGTAGCTCGCCAGCATGGCGAACACGACGGCCTCGGCGAGCGGCACGAACAAGTACTTCGCCACGCCGCTGATGAACACGACCGGCACGAACACGATGCAGATGCACAGCGTGGCGACGAACGCGGGCATGGCGATCTGCTGCGCGCCGTCGAGGATGGCGCGCAGCACCGGCTTGCCCATCGACAGGTTGCGGTTGGTGTTCTCGATCTCGACCGTGGCGTCGTCGACGAGGATGCCGACCGCCAGCGCGAGCCCGCCGAGCGTCATCACGTTCAGCGTCTGGCCGAGCAGCGAGAACGTGATGATCGAGCACAGGATCGCGAGCGGGATCGACACCACGATCACGACGGTCGAGCGCCACGAGCCGAGGAACAACAGGATCATCATGCCCGTCAGCGCCGAGGCGATCACGCCTTCCCGCAGCACGTCGGCGATCGCCGCGCGCACGAACACGGATTGGTCGAACAGCGGCTTGATCTCGAGCTCGGGCGGCAGCGTCGCCTGGATCCGCGGCAGCGCATCCTTCACGCGCCGGACGATGTCGAGCGTGGAGGCCGTCGGCGTCTTCAGCACGGTGAGCATCGCCGAGCGCCGGCCGTCCACGTGCACCTGGTTCGTCTGCACCTGGAACCCGTCGCGCACCTGCGCGACGTCGCGCAGGTACACCGTGGCGCCGCCGATCTGCTTCACCGGCACGTCGTTCAGCGCGTCGACGATCGCGGGCGACGCGTTGGTGCGCACGTTGTACTCGACGGAGCCGATCTTCGCGGTGCCCGCGGGCAGGATGACGTTCTGGGTGCCGAGCGCCGCGGACACGTCGGCGGCGGAGAGCCCCTTCGCGTAGAGCGCCTGCGGGTCCAGATCGACCATCATCGCGCGCACCTTGCCGCCCCACGGCAGCGGCACCTGCGCGCCCTGGACCGTGGCGAGCTGGGTGCGAATGAAGTTCAAGCCGTAGTCGTAGAGCTGCTGCTCGGTGAGCGTCTGCGACTCCAGCGCGAGCTGCAGGATGGGCACGTTCGACGCCGAGTAGCGGATGATCAGCGGCGGCGTCGTGCCCGGCGGCATGATGCGGAGCAGCGTCTGGTTGATCGCCGTGACCTCGGCGTTCGCCGAGCCGATGTTCGTGTCGGGCTGGAAGAACACGCGGATGAGCCCGACGCCCGCGAGCGACTGCGACTCCAGGTGCTCGATCGAGTTCACCGTCGTCGTCATCGCGCGCTCGGAGATCGTGATCATCCGGCCTTCCATCTCGTTGGGAGACAGGCCGGTGTAGCTCCAGATCACCGAGATCACGGGGATGTTGATCTCGGGAAAGATGTCGACCGGCGTGCGCGCGATCGCGAGCACCCCGCCGATGGCGATGAGGACCGCCATCACCACGAATGTGTAGGGGCGCCGGAGCGCGAGTCGTACGATCCACATGGGGGGTCAGGGTTCCTGCGGCTTGGCCACACACCCGATGTGCACGAGCCACGCCGCGTTTCACGCCAGCCTACACGGGGCCGGTACGAACTGCGCCGTTGAAGTTCTTGCCGGTGGGTTGCCTGTGGACTGCGCGGCGGCGCTCACATCGTGAGCACGACGCGAAACTGGGCCTTCCCGCTCATCATGCGCGCGTAGCCCTCCGCAGCGCGTGCGAGCGGGAACTTCTCGATCATGGCGCGCACGCCGGTCATCTCGGCGAAGCGGAGCGTGTCCTCCGAGTCCGTCGGGATCCCGGCCGACCAGCCGTGGATGCGCTTGCGGCCGAAGATGAGCTGCGCCGGCGCGACCTCGATCGGATCGGGGCCCGCCCCCACGACGACGAGCACGCCGTTCGGGCCGAGGCCGTTGATGAGCGGCGACATCGCCTTGCCGCTCGGCGCAGTCGACAGCACGACGCGCGCGCCGCCGAGCCTCTGCAGCTCCGCGCCCGGGTCCGTCGCCGCGCTGTCGACGTACACGTCCGCGCCCAGCGTCTTCGCGAGCACCGCGTTCTCGGGCCCGCGTCCCACCGCCGCGACGCGGTAGCCGAACTTCTTCGCGAACTGGATCCCCAGATGGCCCAGCCCGCCGACGCCCTGCACGGCGACGAGGTCGCTCGGCAAGGCGCCCGCACGCCGGAGCGCGTTGAAGGTGGTGATGCCCGCACACATGAGCGGCGCTGCTTCGGCGGAGTCGAGCGACTCGGGCACGCGGGCGAGCGCTTCGAGCGGCGCGACCATGTACTCGGCGTAGCCACCGTCGTAGCTGATGCCGCACACGATGGTGCTCGCACAGTTCGCGAAGTCGCCGCGCCGACACGCCGGGCACGTGCCGTCCTGGCCGCCGTGCCAGCCGACGCCGACGCGCGCGCCCACTTGCCACGAGGGGACGTCGGCGCCCAGCGCGTCGATCGTGCCGATCACCTCGTGCCCGGGCACGCGCGGATACTGGATCGGCAGCACGCCGTCTTTCGTGATCACGTCGCTGTGGCAGACGCCGCACGCCTGCACGCGGATCCGCACCTGCCTGCGGCCCGGCTGCGGGATCTCGCGCTCCACGAGCTGGAAGTCTGCACCCGCTCTCGGCACCTGCATCGCTCTCATCGTGGCCATCGGGGGGTCTCCTTCGCTCCGGATCTTAGCTCTGCTTCGTGCGATGATTCCGCGGTGAGCACCGCCGAGCACGCGCGGATGGCGACCTCGTCGCTGCTCGGGCCCGGCGAGTGGAAGCAGCTCGGGCCGTACCTGGCCGAGCGCGCCTGGGGCACCGTGCGCGAGGACTACAGCCCGGACGGACGCGCCTGGGACTACTTCAGCCACGACCAGGCGCGCTCGCGCGCCTACCGCTGGAGCGAGGACGGGCTCGCGGGGATCTGCGACATCGAGCAGCGCATGTGTTTCGCGCTGGCGTTCTGGAACGGGCGCGACCCGATCCTGAAGGAGCGCATCTTCGGACTCACCGGACCCGAGGGAAACCACGGTGAGGACGCGAAGGAGTACTGGTGGTACGTGGACGCGACGCCGACCGCGTCGTGGCTGCGCTGGCGCTACCACTACCCGCAGGCCGAGTTCCCCTACGCGCGTCTGCTCGAAGAGAACCGCCGGCGCGGCCGCAGCGACCGCGAGTTCGAGCTGGCCGACACCGGCGTGTTCGACGGCGACCGCTACTGGCAGATCGAGGCCGACTACGCCAAGGCCGCGCCCGACGACGTGTGCGTGCGCCTGCGGATTCGCAACGCCGGGCCCGACGCCGCCGAGCTGCACGCGCTGCCCACCTTGTGGTTCCGGAACCGCTGGTCGTGGGAGCGCGTGCCGCGGCCGCGGCTGCGCGCCGGCGCGCAGCCGTGCACGGCGATCGCCGACGAGGAGAAGCTCGGCCGCTGGAAGCTCGCCGCCGGGCCCGACCCGGCGGGCGGCATGCCCGAGCTGCTCTTCTGCGAGAACGACACCAATCTACGTAGGGTGTTCGGCTCGGACCTCGTCGTGCCCTACCCCAAGGACGGCATCCACGACCACGTGATCACCGGCGCCGCCACGGTGAACCCCGACGGCCATGGCACCAAGCTGTCGTACTGGTACCGCCTGCGCGTCCAGCCCGGCGCGACGGCGGAGCTGCGGCTGCGGCTCGCGCGCGACTCGGGCAGCGCAGAGCGGCTCGACCTGGGCGACGGCTTCGCGCGCACGCTCGCCCAGCGCGAGGCCGAGGCCGACGAGTTCTACGCCGAGATCGCGCCCGCACGCGCCACCGCCGAAGAATCGCTCGTGATGCGCCGCGCGTTCGCCGGGATCCTGTGGAGCCAGCAGTTCTACCACCTGAACGTCGGGCGCTGGCTCGACGGCGATCCCGGCCAGCCGCCGCCGCCCGAGTCGCGCAAGAGCGGGCGCAACGCCGGCTGGCGGCACCTGAACAACCGCGACGTGTTCGCCGTGCCCGACAAGTGGGAGTTCCCCTGGTACGCGTCGTGGGATCTCGCCTTCCACTGCGTGATCCTCGCGCACGTCGACCCCGCGGCCGCGAAGCACCAGCTGCACCTGCAGCTGCGCGAGTGGTACATGCACGTGAGCGGGCAGCTGCCCGCGTACGAGTGGAACTTCAGCGACGTGAACCCGCCGGTGTTCGCGTGGGCGGCGCTCGCGGTGTTCCGCATCGACGGCGCGCGCGACTTCCAGTTCCTCGCGACGGTGTTCCACAAGCTGCTCATCAACTTCACCTGGTGGGTGAACCGGAAGGACGCGCTCGGCGACAACGTGTTCGAGGGCGGCTTCCTCGGGCTCGACAACGTGGGACCGATCGACCGCAACATGCTGCCGCGCGGCGAGCTGCTCGAGCAGACGGACGGCACCGCGTGGATGGCGAAGTTCTGCCTGAACATGCTGGAGATGGCGCTGCGGCTGGCGAATCGCGATCCGTCGTACCAGGGCGTGGCGGTGAAATTCTTCGAGCACTTCGCCGTGATCGCCGAAGCGCTCGAGGGACTGTGGGACGACCGCGACGGCTTCTTCTACGACCGGCTGCGCCGCAACGACGGCTCGGTCGTGCCGCTGCGCGCGCGCTCGATGGTCGGCCTGCTGCCGATCTTCGCCGCGGTGCGGGTCGAAACGGACCTGTGGCGCAAGCTGCCCGACTTCAGCAAGCGCGCGCGCTGGTTCCTGTACCATCGCCCGCACCTCGAGCGCCTCTTGCACTGCTACACCCGGGACGGCCTGCCGCACGTGATCGCGCCCGTCGACCTGGTCCGGCTGCGCCGGATCCTCGAGTGCATGCTGGACGAGAGCGAGTTCCTGTCGCGCTTCGGCGTGCGCTCGCTGTCGCGCTACCACCTGGAGCATCCGCTCGTGGTGACACTCGATGGTGTAGATGCCCGGCTCGGCTACGAGCCCGCCGAGTCGCAGACGGGCTTGTTCGGCGGGAACTCGAACTGGCGCGGGCCCGTGTGGTTCCCGCTGAACTTCCTGGCGATCGAGTCGCTGCGCAACCTGCACTCCGCGCTCGGCGAGGACCTCAAGCTCGAGCTGCCGACCGGCTCGGGCAAGGAAGCCCACCTGGGCGAGGTGGCGGACGAGCTCGAGCGGCGGCTCCTGCGCCTGTTCCTCGTCGACGAGCGGGGCCGGCGGCCGATCTACGGCGAGAGCGCGCTCTTCATGCGGCCCGAGTGGCGCGACTCCCTGCTCTTCCACGAGTACTTCCACGGCGACACGGGCGAGGGCCTCGGCGCCTCGCACCAGACGGGCTGGACGGCCTTGATCGGCCTCTTGCTGTCGCGGCGCGGCGTCGCGCGGCCCGACTGACTCACGCCTGCGGGTCGAGCCAGCCGCCCACGCCCGCGGTGAGCGCGTTGGCCGCTGCGGGCCCCCACGTGCCCTGCGGGTACGTCTGCACCGGCACGGCGTTGCCGAGCACGGGATCGACGATCGACCACGCCGCCTCGACGGCGTCCTGGCGCGCGAACAGCGTCTGGTCGCCTTCCATCGCGTCGCCGAGCAGGCGCTCGTACGCGTCCATCTCGTCGCCGTCGGCGCGGTGCATGAACGAGAGCTCCGTCGACGTGCCCTTCATGCCTTCGCCCGGCTGCTTCACGCGCGCGCCGAGCGCCAGCTGCAGGTCGGGGCTGAGCCGGAAGCGGAAGTAGTTGCCGTGGTGCGGCTCGGGGCGCTGCAGCGGCGGGCGGCGCAGCGAGACGCGCACCTCGGTCGTCGTCACCGGGAGACACTTCCCGGCGCGGATGAAGAACGGGACGCCCTCCCAGCGCCACGAGTCGATGTCGAGGCGCACGGCGGCGAACGTCTCGACGGTCGAGTCGGGCGCCACGCCCGCTTCCTTGCGGTAGCCCTCGAACTGGCCGCGCACTAGGTCGCTCGGCTCGAGCGGCTGGATCGCGCGGAACACCTTCGCCTGCTCGTCGCGCACCGCCTCGGCGTAGGTGTTGACCGGCGCCTCCATGGCGAGGAAGCCGACCACCTGCAAGAGGTGGTTCTGCACCACGTCGCGGATCGCGCCGGCCTCCTCGTAGAACTTGCCGCGCCCGGCGACGCCGAACTTCTCGGCCATGGTGATCTGCACGCTGCGCACGTAGTTGCGGTTCCAGATGGGCTCGAGGAAGGTGTTGCCGAAGCGGAAGAACAAGAGGTTCTGCACCGCTTCCTTGCCCAGGTAGTGGTCGATGCGGAAGATCGCCTTCTCGTCGAACACGCGGTGCAGCGTGAGGTTGAGCTCGCGCGCCGAGGCGAGGTCGCGGCCGAACGGCTTCTCGAGCACGACGCGCGCGCTGCTCGCGCAGTTCGACCGCGCCAGCCCCGTGACGACCGTCTCGAAGAGACTCGGCGCGATCGCGAGATAGTGAGTCGGCCGCTGCGCGCCGCCGAGCGCCTGCTTCAGCCGATCGAAGGTAGCCGGGTCGGTGTAGTCCCCCTCGACGTAGCGCAGGAGCGACGTGAGCTTCGCGAAGGCGGCCGCGTCGACGCCGCCGCCGTGCTCGACCACGCTGGCGCGCGCGCGCTCGCGCAGCCGCTCGAGGCTCCAGCCTTCGCGCGCGATCCCGATCACGGGCACGTTCAAGTGGCCGCGCCGCACCATCGCCTGCAGCGCAGGAAAGATCTTCTTGTAGGCGAGATCGCCCGTTGCGCCGAAGAACACCAGGGCATCGGAACGCGCTGCGTCCGTCATCGTGTCTCCCAGAGCCGGTAGCCGCCGCGAAAGGCGTTGTGGTTGTCGCCGCGCCGCGTGTGCTTGGGCAGGCGCTTCACGAGCCGGGCGTTGCCGCCGCCCAGCACGACGTACTCGACCTGCATCGCCGCCGCGAGCCGGTCGACCACGTCGTGCACCGCGCGGTGCCAGTGGTGCCAGCCCAGCCGCACGAGGCCGCGCTCCCCCACGTAGTCCTCGAACGTCTTGCCGTTCTTGTAGGGGAGGTGCGCGAGCTCGAGCGGCTCGACCACGCCGTCCACGACGAGCGCCGAGCCCATGCCCGTGCCGAGACCCAGAAACAGCATGCGCCCCCCTTCGTAGCTGCCCAGCGCCTGCATCGCCGCGTCGTTCATCAGGTGCACGGGCTTCGCGAAGGCGCGCCTGAAGTCGAAGCGGACCCAGCCCGGGCCCAGGTTGTGCGGGTCCGCCACGGGGCGACCGCCGTGCGCGGGGCCGGGATAGCCGATCGACACGGCGTCGAAGCGCCAGTCGCGCGTCAGCTCGCGCACGTGCGCGACCATCTCGCGCGGCCCGAGCTTCGGGCCGGACTCGAACTCGCGCTTCTTGCGGTGTCCGGTCGCCAACACTTTCACGTGTGTGCCGCCGACGTCGATCACGAGCACCTGCTTCGGTCGCTTCATCCGGCGGCGGCGCCCAGCTCGGCGGCCTTCGTCGCCAGCACGCCGAGGAGCTCGTTCCACGACTTCACGAACGCCGCGGCGCCCTCCTGCTGCAGCTGCTCGGCGAGCGCGTCCGGGTCGACTCCGGCCGCGGCGAACTTCGCGAGCACGGCCGCCGAGTCGCCGCCGTCGTCCGGCATCGGCGGGCCCAGCTCGCCGTGGTCGGCGAGCGCCTGCAGGGTGGCCTCGGGCATCGTGTTCACCGTGAAGGGGGCGGCGAGCGCGCGCACGTACAGGAGGTCGGACGCCTTCGGGTCCTTCACACCCGTGCTCGCCCACAGCGGCCGCTGCGCCCGCGCGCCGAAGTTCTGCACGCGCCGCCAGCGCGGCGAGCGCATGCGCTCGAGCGCCGCCGCGTAGGTCTCCTGCGCGACGGCGATGCCGAGCTTGTTCTGCAGCTCGGCGGGCACCCGGCTCGCGACGGCGACGTCCCAGCGGCTCACGAAGAGCGAGCCGACCGACGCCACGTTCGCGGGCAAGCCCGCGTCGATGCGCCGCTCGACGCCGCGCAGCCACGCGTCGGCGGCGGCGAGGTACTGCTTCTTCGAGAACAACAGCGTCACGTTGATGGGCACGCCGGAGAAGATCGCCTCTTCGATGGCCGGTACGCCCTGCGGCGTTCCCGGGATCTTGATGTACAGGTTCGGCCGCGCGGCGCGCGCCCACAGCGACTTCGCGGCCGCGATCGTGCGCTCGGTGTCGAACGCGAGGAGCGGCGAGACCTCGAGCGACACCCAGCCGTCGACGCCGCCCGTGCGCTCGTGGATGGGGCGGAACAGGTCGGCGGCGCGCGTCAGGTCCTCGAGCATCAGCTCGGCGAGCAGGTCCTCCGCGCTCCGCCCGGTCGCCTTCCGTTTGCGGATCTCGCCGTCGTACAGGCGGCTCTTGGAGATCGCGTGGTCGAAGATCGTCGGATTCGAAGTCAGGCCCGTGACCGAGCGCTCGCGCACGTGCGCGGCGAGCGCGCCCGTCTCGAGCAGATCGCGGGTGATGTTGTCGAGCCAGAGGCTCTGGCCCAGCTCGTGAAGTTTTCGTGTCGCGTTCATGTCGTCACCTCGGGGGGGAGGAGGTCCGCGAGCGCGCAGTCGGCGAGCTGGCCGATGCGCGCGAAGCTCCGGTCCGCGGGCGGGTGCGCGGCCAGGTTCGCGGGGTCGTTCGCATAGGAGCCCTGGCGCACGAACACCGTGGTCACGCGCGGGCCCCACGCCTTCTTCACCGCCGTGAGAATGCGCAGCTTGTCGTCGACGAGCACGTAGTGGCGCGCCGGGAAGCGCGCCTCCACGTCGTCGAGCGCTTCTTCCTTGTGGATGTAGATGAGCACGCGGCCGCCGACCGCCTCGGCGATCCCCGAGCGCTCGACCTTGCGCGGCTGGAACACGACGTCGCCGTCCGACAGCACCACGGTGTCGCCGAGACGCGCCAGGTTCTCGAGCGCGTCGAGCGCGCCCGGGTAGAGCCGGTTCGCGAACGGGTAGTCGACCAGGTACGACGACAGCGCGAGCAAGTGCACGTCGCGCGGGTGCTCGACGCGGTAGCGCTGCAGCGCGCCCAGGTAGTCGCGGTAGCCCAGCTCCAGCATGAGCTCGTCCAGGATCTGCCAGTAGCGGTCGCGCGACGCCGCGCCGAGCTCGCGCTCGAGCCGCCGCCGCAGGTCGTCCTGCACGCGGTCGTTGTCGAGCAACGTGTTGTCGACGTCGACGAGGAACGCCACCTCGCGCGCTGCGCTCACGGCTCGAGGTTCCAGCGCGCGACCACCGGCTCGCGGCGGTCGTGCTCGTAGCCCAGCGTGGAGAGACTCGCGGTGCCGAGCACGAAGTAGCGCCCGGCCGCCGGCGCGAGCCCGAGCCAGCGCGCCGTGAGCACGCGCAGGAAGTGCGCGCTCGAGAAGAGCGCGACGTCGCCGTCCGCCGCGCGCAGCCGCGCGACCACGCGGTCCGCGCGCGCGCCGACCTGCTCGGCCGACTCGCCCCCGGGGCAGCCGTCGCGGAACAGGTCCCAGTTCGGCTGCTCGGCGCGGATCTCCGCGCTCGTCCTGCCCTCGTACTTGCCGTAGTCCCACTCGACCAGGTCGGGATCGACTTCCGCCGCCTCGCCGACTCCCGCCAGCGCGCACGTGCGCAGCGCGCGCTGCAGCGGGCTGGTGAGCACCCGGCGGAAGCTCCGCTCGCGGAGCCGCGCGCCGAGCCGGCGCGCCGCATCCTCGCCCCGAGGCGTGAGCGGCAGGTCGGTGCGCCCCGTGTGCTGGCCGGTGAGCGTCCAGGCCGTCTCGCCGTGTCGAGCCAGGACCACGAGGGGGAGTGGCGCGGGCATTGTGGTATGCAAAGTAGCAGCTGGCTACGATCGCGTCCGAGGTGAAGGCGTTGAAATCTCGCGCGGCCTGGCAGGCGCTCGAAGCGCACTACGCGAAAGTCCGGGGCGTCCACCTGCGCGAGCTGTTCGGTGCGGATCCCCGGCGGGGCGAGCGGCTCGCGGTCGAAGCCGCGGGCCTGTACCTGGACTACTCGAAGAACCGGGTGAACGACGAGACACTCGGCCTGCTCGTCGCGCTCGCGAACGAGTGCGGCCTGCGCCAGCGCATCGACGCCATGTTCGCCGGCGAGAAGGTGAACGTCACCGAGCACCGCGCCGTGCTGCACGTGGCGCTGCGTGCGGCGCGCGACGCCGTGATCCGCGTCGACGGCGAGAACGTGGTCCCGCAGGTGCAGGCCGTGCTGGACAGGATGGCCGACTTCTCGCGCCGCGTGCGCGACGGCGTGTGGACGGGCCACGGCGGGAAGCGCCTCCGCAACGTGGTGAACATCGGGATCGGCGGCTCGGACCTCGGGCCCGTCATGGCCTACGAGGCGCTCCGCCACTACAGCCGGCGCGACATGTCGTTTCGCTTCGTGTCGAACGTGGACGCCACGGACCTGGTCGAGGCCGTGCGCGACCTCGACCCCGGCGAGACGCTCTTCATCGTCTCGTCGAAGACCTTCACGACGCTCGAGACCATGACCAACGCGCACAGCGCGCGCGCGTGGCTGCTGGAAGGCCTGGGCGGCGACGCCTCGGCGGTGGCGAAGCACTTCGTCGCGGTGTCGACGAACGCGGTCGAGGTGGCGAAGTTCGGCATCGACCCGGCGAACATGTTCGGCTTCTGGGACTGGGTCGGCGGCCGCTACTCGATGGACTCCGCGATCGGGCTGTCGACCATGCTCGCGATCGGGCCCGACGCGTTCCGCGCCATGCTCGACGGTTTCCGGGCCATGGACGCGCACTTCAGGACGGCGCCCTTCGAACGCAACCTGCCCGTGCTGATGGGGCTGCTCGCGCTCTGGTACAACGACTTCTTCGGCGCGCAGACCGTCGCCGTGCTGCCCTACGCGCAGTACCTGAAGCGCTTCGCCGCGTACCTGCAGCAGCTCACCATGGAGTCGAACGGCAAGAGCGTGCAGCTCGACGGCTCGCCCGTCGACGTGGACACCGGGCCGATCTACTGGGGCGAGCCGGGCACGAACGGCCAGCACTCGTTCTACCAGCTGATCCATCAGGGCACGCGGCTCGTGCCGTGTGACTTCATCGCGTTCGGCGAGTCACTGAATCCGCTCGGCCGCCACCACGACCTGCTCGTGGCGAACGTGATCGCGCAAGCCGAGGCGCTCGCGTTCGGCAAGGAATCGGCGGAGCCGCACCGGAGCTTCCCGGGCAACCGGCCCTCCAACCTGATCTTCGCGCAGCGGCTCACGCCCGAGACGCTCGGCGCGCTCGTGGCGCTGTACGAGCACAGCGTGTTCACGCAGGGCGCGCTCTGGAACATCGACTCGTTCGACCAGTGGGGCGTCGAGCTCGGCAAGGCGCTCGCGCAGCGCGTCGCCGCCGAGCTCGAGAGCTCGGCCGAGCACGCGCTCGCGCACGACAGCTCGACCAACGCGCTCATCCGCCGCTATCGCAGCGGGCGGAAGCCGGGCTAGCCATGCAGCTGGGCATGATCGGACTGGGCCGGATGGGCGCGAACATGGTGCGCCGCCTGCAGCAGGGCGGCCACGACTGCGCGGTGTTCGACCGCTCGCCGCAGGCGGTGGCGGAGCTCGCGCGCGACGGCGCGCGCGGCGCGGCGTCGCTGGCCGAGTTCGTGAAGCTCCTCGAGCCGCCGCGCGCGGTGTGGCTGATGGTGCCGGCCGCAGCCGTCGACGCGGCGCTCGCCGACCTGCTGCCGCACCTCGGGCCCGGCGACACCGTGATCGACGGCGGGAACTCCTGGTACGTCGACGACCTGCGCCGCGCGAAGGAGCTCGCGGCGAAGCGCATCGACTACGTCGACGTGGGCACGAGCGGCGGCATCTTCGGGCTCGAGCGCGGCTTCTGCATGATGATCGGCGGGCCCGCCGGCACCGTTTCGCGTCTCGACCCGATCTTCAAGACGCTGGCGCCGGGGCTCGGCGACGCGCCGCGCACGCCGGGCCGCGAGTCACTTCGGAGCACCGCCGAGCTCGGCTACCTGCATTGCGGCGGCAACGGCGCCGGCCACTTCGTGAAGATGGTCCACAACGGCATCGAGTACGGGATCATGCAGGCGTACGCGGAGGGGCTCGGCGTGCTGCGCCACGCGAACGCGGGCAAGCGCGGCCGCGCGGTCGACGCCGAGACCACGCCGCTGCGCGACCCCGAGCGCTACGCATACGACTTCGACCTGCGCGACGTCGCGGAAGTGTGGCGGCGCGGCAGCGTGATCTCGTCGTGGCTGCTCGACCTGTGCGCTGCCGCGCTCGCCGCGGATCCCGAGCTCGCGGGCTTCGGCGGCAACGTCGCGGATTCGGGCGAGGGTCGCTGGACGATCGAGGCCGCGATCGACGAAGCCGTGCCCGTGCCCGTGCTGTCGGCGGCGCTGTACCAGCGCTTCGGCTCGCGCGGCCAGGCGGATTTCTCGAACAAGCTCTTGTCGGCGCTGCGGCTGCAATTCGGGGGACACGTGGAGAAGCGGGGGAAATGAGCCGGCGCGCGCCGTGAAGCTCGAGGTCTTCCCCGATGCGGGCGCCGTCGCTCGCCGCGCGGCCGAGCGAGTGGCCGCCGCCAGCCGCGCCGCCGTCGCCGCACGCGGCCGCTTCACCGCCGCGCTGTCCGGCGGCCGCACGCCGTGGGACATGCTGCGCGCGCTCGCGGAGCTCGACGTGCCGTGGGAGGCGAGCGACTGGCTGCAGGTCGACGAGCGCGTCGCGCCGGCGGGCGACCCCGAGCGGAACTTCGTGCACATGCGCGCGTGCCTGCCCGCGCGCGCGCGCGTGCACGCGATGCCGGTCGAGTCGGCCGACCTGGACGCGGCGGCCGCGGACTACGCGCGCTCGCTCGCGCGGCTCGCCGGCGCGCCGGCCGTGCTCGACCTGGTGCACCTGGGCCTCGGACCCGACGGGCACACGGCGTCGCTCGTGCCGGGCGACGCGGCGCTCGGCGTCACCGACCGCGACGTGGCCGTCACTTCACCGTATCAAGGCAGGCGGCGCATGACCCTCACCTACCCCGCCCTGAACCGCGCGCGCGAGATCCTGTGGCTCGTCACCGGACCCGACAAGGCGGCGATGCTCCAGCGCCTGGTCGACGGCGACGCGGCGATCCCCGCCGGACGCGTGCGCAGCGACGCCGCGGTGGCACTCGTGGACCGCGCCGCGCTCGGCGCCCTGGAACGGCGATGAAGCTCGGCGTCGCGACCGACCACGGCGGCTTCGCGCTCAAGCAGGCGCTCGTCGAGAAGCTCCGCGCCGCGGGCCACAGGGTCGTCGACTTCGGCGCCGAGTCACTCGACGAGCAGGACGACTACCCCGACTTCGTGATCCCGCTCGCGCGCGCGGTCGCCGCGGGCGAAGTGGAGCGCGGCGTCGTGTGCTGCGGCAGCGGCGTCGGCGCATCGATCTGCGCGAACAAGGTGCGCGGCGTGCGCGCGGCGCTGGTCGCGGACCATTTCTCGGCGCACCAGGGCGTCGAGGACGACCACATGAACGTGCTCTGTCTCGGTGGCCGCACGATCGGCGCTGCTGCGGCGTGGGAGCTGGTCGAGGCGTTCCTCGCCGCCGAGTACAGCTCGGCCGAGCGCCACCTGCGCCGGCTGGCCAAGGTCGCCGCACTGGAGAAGCCATGAGCGAAGTCCCCCCGTTCGACGCCCTCGACCAGCTCGCCATCAACACCATCCGCACGCTCTCGATCGACGCCGTGCAGCAGGCGAAGTCGGGCCATCCCGGCACGCCCATGGCGCTGGCGCCGCTCGTCTACACCTTGTGGAACCGCGTGCTGCGCTTCGATCCGGCCGATCCGATCTGGCCCGCGCGCGACCGCTTCGTGCTGTCGAACGGCCACGCGTCGATGCTGCTCTGGTCGGTGCTGCACTTGTCCGGCACGCGCGCGGTGAACGCCGAGTACGAGCGGCTGGGCCAGCTGGCGGTGACGCTCGACGACATCCGCCGCTTCCGGCAGCTCGACAGTCACGCGCCGGGCCATCCCGAGTACCGCCTGGTGTCGGGCGTGGAGGCGACGACGGGCCCGCTCGGCCAGGGAGTGGCGACGAGCGTGGGCATGGCGATCGCGCAGCGCTGGCTCGCCGCGCAGTACGACCGCCCGGGCTTCGAGCTCTTCGACTACCGCGTGTACGCGATCTGCGGCGACGGCTGCCTGATGGAAGGCGTCTCCGGCGAGGCCGCGTCGCTCGCGGGCCACCTGGGCCTCGAGCGGCTGTGCTGGATCTACGACAACAACCACATCACGATCGAGGGCAAGACCTCGCTCGCGTTCAGCGAGGACGTGGCCGAGCGCTTCATGGGCTACGGCTGGTGCGTGCAGCGCGTGTCCGACGCGAACGACGCGGTCGCAATCCAGGAGTCACTCGCGCAGTTCCGCGAGACACAGGGCCGACCGAGCCTGATCATCCTGGACAGCCACATCGGCTGGGGCTCGCCCCACAAGCACGACACCGCGGACGCGCACGGCGAGCCGCTCGGCGAAGAAGAGGTGCGGCTCACCAAGCGCGCGTACGGCTGGCCCGAGGACGCGAAGTTCCTCGTGCCCGACGGCGTGCGCGAGCGCTTCGCCGCGGGCATCGGCGCGCGCGGCGCTGCGGCCCGCCAGGCGTGGGACGAGCAGCTCGCACGCTACCGCGGCGAGCACCCGGCGCTCGCGCTCGAGATCGAGCAGATGCAGCGCCGCGAGCTGCCCGCGGGCTGGGACCGCGACCTGCCCGTCTTCCCCGCCGACGCGAAGGGAATCGCGGGCCGCGACGCGTCGGGCCAGGCACTGAACGCGCTGGCGCGCAACGTGCCGTGGCTGCTCGGCGGCTCGGCGGATCTCGCGCCGTCGACGCGGACGGCGCTCAAGTTCGACGGCGCCGGTGACCAGGAGCGCCACTCGCCGGGCGGGCGCAACTTGCACTTCGGCATCCGCGAGCACGCGATGGGCGCGATCCTGAACGGGCTCGCGCTCTCGAAGCTGCGCCCGTTCGGCTCGACGTTCCTGATCTTCAGCGACTATCTGCGCCCCGCGCTGCGGCTGTCGGCGCTGATGGAGCTGCCCGTGATGTGGGTGTTCTCGCACGACGCGATGGGCGACGGCGAGGACGGGCCGACGCACCAGCCCGTGGAGCAGCTCGCCTCGCTGCGCGCGATTCCGGGGCTGGTGACGGTCCGCCCCGCCGACGCGAACGAGGTGGTCGAGGCCTATCGTGCCGCGCTCGCGTTCCAACGCGGCCCGGTGGCGTTCGCGCTGTCGCGCCAGCCGCTGCCCACGTTCGACCGCAAGCGCTACGGGCCGGCGTCGGGCGTCGCGCGCGGCGCGTACGTGCTGGCCGACTGCGAAGGCGGCGCGCCGCAGCTCATCCTGATCGCGAGCGGCAGCGAAGTCGCGCTGGCGCTGCAGGCGCACGAGAAGCTCGCGACCGAAGGCGTGCGCTCGCGCGTGGTGTCGATGCCGTCGTGGGAGCTCTTCGACCGCCAGAGCGCGGAGTACCGCGAGAGCGTGCTGCCGCGCGCGGTGCGCGCGCGCATCGCGATCGAGCAGGCGTCGACGCTCGGCTGGGAGCGTTGGGTCGGCTCGGAAGGGCGCATCATCGGCATGGAGACGTTCGGGAAGTCGGCGCCGCTGAAGGAGCTGCTGGTGCGGTACGGCTTCGAGCCGGAGCGCGTGGTCGCCGCGGCGCACGAGCTCTTGCGGCGCTGAGCTACTTCACGCAGACGCGGAAGCGCAGCGTGAAGCTGGGGTCGGGTGTGCCCGAGTCGGCGGCGAACGTGCCGCGCGGGCGGACGCGGAGGTTGGTCACCGCCAGGTCGCAGCCCGCCCCGTTCGCCACGGGCGTGTAGGTCCACGTCGTGCCGCCGTCGTTCGAGAAGTCCAGGTCGTCGGTCGTCGAGGCGAGCGAGGTGAACGTGTAGGTGAGCGCGCTGGTGGTCGTGCCGTCGACGAAGGCGACCGGGCCCGAGCCGGCGCCGCCGATGTCGACGACGCGCAGCGACGTGTTCGCGGGCACCGGGTTGCTGATGACCACGGAGTTCGGATCGTTCACGCCGCCGCTGTTGCTCACCACGTCCTGGTACTCGACGATCGACGCGGGAATGCGCTTCTGCGAGTTCGCGGGGCTGCAGGAAGCCGAGTTCCCGGGCGTCGTGCAGTTCACGGGGTCGCTGATCACCAAAGAGGTCTCGGTCACCGTGTACTTCGGCGCGGCCGCGACGACGACGTTCCCCGAGAACTCCGACGTGCTGCCGGCAATGCGCGCGGTCGAGGTGAGTCGCACGCCCGCGCTGACACCGCCGGGTGTCGCGACGGTGAACGAGAAGCGGTTGGTGGTGTCCGTGCCCTGCGCGATGCCGTTGATCGCGGCCGGGCCGTAGCTGCTCGACGTCCCGTCGGTGTCGCTGCCCGAGCCCTCGGTCGCGGTGAAGAGATAGGTTGCGCCCTCCCCGAAGCCCGTGGGATCCGCGGCGGCGAGGAAGAACTCGATGATCGAGCCCGGCCGCGCCCAGCCCGTCACCGTGAGATTGCCGCCGTTGATCAGCGCGGACTGGATGACCGGGTAGTTCTGCAGGTTGTTCGGGCCGGCGTCCGCGTCGCCCGCGTCGTTCAAGGTCACGCCGTTCGGCGGCGCCAGCAGGTTCGGGTCGACGCCGCGCGGATCGAGGTCGATCCCGATGCCGCCGTTCCCGAAGATGCTGTTCTGCGTGATCGTGATGCCGGTCGCGGTCTCGACGACGACGCCCGGTCCGCCCGAGGCCGACACGACGTTGTTCGAGAACGTCATCGCCGTGCCCGCGGCCAGGCTGTAGAACGCCACGTCCACCGGCTCGCTCGACGCGACGCCACCGCTGTCGTAGCCGTTCGAGGTGATCGTGTTCTCGGTGACGGTGCCCGTGACCGCGCCGGCGCCGAAGCCGAACTCGAGCCCGCCGCCGCGCTGGTTCTTGGACAGGTTGTAGCGGACGGTGATGTTCGACGCGGAGTTGATGATGAGGATGCCGTCGAAGGTGTTCGTCTGACCGCCGCCCGGCGCGCCGGTGAGCGAGTCGACTTCGTTGTACTGGATGAGCGCGCTCGCGCCGGTCGCGTCGCCGCGGATGCCGCTGTCGTTCACCTTCACGTAGTTGTGCGTGATCGAGATGCCCGAGCCCGCGCCGATGGTGATTCCGTACGCCGCGCCGTAGACCGTGCCGACGGTGCCGTCGGCGCGCATGCCCACGAGACAGTCCTGCACGAGCGAGTTGTTGCCGGCGACGCTGATGCTGCCGTTGTCCACCGCGATCCCGGCGACGTACGCCGGCGCAGCAGTGGCGACGATCTGCGTGCCGCCCGCCGCGATCACGACCTCGGGCCGGCCGAAGAGCGGCAGCGACGTGCCGGAGACGCCGACCGTGCCGCCCGTGCCGACCGAGAACGGGTTCGTCTCGCCGCCGCCCGGCGTGCTGCGCACGTTCGCGGTCTGGATCCGCCCGTCCAGGATCGTGTTCGTGCCCGTGATCGTCGGCAGCGCGCTCGCGAGCGTGATCACCGCCGAGCCCGCGTTCGCGCCTGCGCCGCTGAGCTGGTTGGCGTAGCCCGCGTTCTGCCCGGGGTTTGCGACGCCGTTCGGGATCATGAAGACGGAGGTCTCGAAGCCCGCGAGCAGACCCGACTGCGCGAGCCCAGCCTCGCCCGTGATCGTGTTCGCGTTGGTCAGGAACTGCCGCAGCGAGCCCTGCCCGGTGTCGTTCACGTTCACGATCGTGTCGAAGTTGAAGCCGAAGTCGACGCCGGACACCGTGGCGTTGGTGGCGACCACGACGCTCGTGATCGACTGCGGCGTGGCCGCCGCCGTGGTGAGCGACGCCAGCGTGGCGCCGGTGGTGTTGCTGCCGGCGTCGACCTTCGCGGGCACCTCGCCACCCACGTGGTCCGTCACGTCCGTGACGGGCAGCGGCGACGCGTTGGTGCGGTACGTCTGCACGGGCAGGCACGTCCCGGCCGCGCAACCGCCGCCGCGCGCCGAAGCGATGGTTCCGTTCACCACGCGCACGACGTACGTGCCCGCGGCGAGGCCGCCTCGTGAGTACACGCCCGCCGCGTTGGTGTTCGCGCTGTTCACCCAGGCGCCCGCCGAGGTGTAGAACTCGACCCGGACGTTGTTGATGCCGACGCCGCCGGACGCCGCGAGCGAGCGCCCGGCCCCGCCGCCGTAGTTGCGGTCGTCGAAGACCGTGCCCGTGATGGTGGCCGCCGCCGCGGCCACGCGCGCCGCCAACAGCGCCGCGAGACACGCGCTCGTCACGAGCGCCACCCGCGCCGGCGATCCGCACCGACTCCGCCTTCCCATCGCTCTGATGTTGCGTCGGATGAAGCGCGGAACTGGAGCGGAACGCACGCCTGCGCAGCGCGCCGCGCGCTGGCGTAGGCTTGTCGGGATGGCGGCGAAGGCACTCGTGATCGGCGGCACCGGGCCCACGGGTCCCTTCATCGTGAACGGCCTGCGGGCGCGCGGCTTCGCCGTGGCGATGCTGCACTCGGGTCGCCACGAGCGCGACGAGATCGGGCCCGAGGTCGAGCACGTGCACACGGATCCGTTCGACGAGCGCGCGCTCGAGACCGCGCTCGCCGGCCGCAGCTTCGACGCGTGCGTCGCCACGTACGGGCGGCTGCGCGCCACCGCGAAGGTGCTGGCGGGCCGCTGTGCGAAGTTCGTGTCGGTCGGCGGCGGACCCGCGTACCTGGGCTACATGAACGCCGAGACGCGCGCGCCCGCGGGCCTGCCCGTGCCCACGCGCGAGGACGCGGAGCTCGTGGCGCGCGAGGCCGACGACGCGAAGGGCTACCGCATCGCGCGCACCGAGGCGCGCGTGTTCGAGCTGCACCCGAGCGCGAGTCACTTCCGCTACCCCTACGTGTACGGGCCGCACCAGCTGGTGCCGCGCGAGTGGTGCATCGTGCGGCGCGTCCTCGACCGCCGGCCGTTCATCGTGCTGCCCGACGGCGGGCTCACCCTGTGCTCGTACGGCTACGCGGAGAACCTGGCGCACGCCGTGCTCCTCTCGCTCGACCACCCGCGCGAATCCGCGGGGCAGATCTACAACTGCGCCGACGAGGAGACGCTCACCTTGCGGCAGGTCGTGGAGCTCGCGCGCGACGCACTGGGCGCGGCGCTCGAGATCCTGTCGCTGCCGCACGAGCTCGCCACACCGGCGCGGCCGCTGCTCATGCAGCCGTGGCCGACGCACCGCGTGTTCGACCTGGCGAAGCTGCGCAGCGAGCTCGGCTACCGCGACGCGGTGCCCGCGCGCGAGGCGCTCGCGCGCACGGCGCGCTGGCTGGCCGCGCACCCGCTCGAGCGCGGCGGGACCGAGGAGAAGATCCTGCAGGACCCGTTCGACTACGCGGCCGAGGACGCCCTCGCCGCGCAGTGGCGCGCCGCGCTCGAATCACTCCGCGCGAGTCACCCGAAGTGGCAGCGCCCGCCGGGCTACACCGCGTCGTACAGCGGGCCCGGCGGTACGCCGCGCTCCGGCGAGTTCGAGTAGCGCGTCCCGCTAGCCGCCCTTCCCCGGCGGCGTCGGGGCGCAGCTCGTCGCGTCGACGGGCCCTTCGATCTCGAAGCGCACGGGCGGCGGCATCCCCCCAACGCTGCGCGCAGAGGCGCGCGCGCGGCGTGAGGTGGATCACAGCCGCAGATCAATTTCCCGGCGGCGCACCATCGACCAGCGCGAAGAGCGCGCACTCGCCGTCGCCCGCGAGCTTCAGGAAGCGGCGTGTCACTTCGATGGCCGCTTCTTTCGACGCGACCTCGAGCAGCGCGAAGCCCTCGTGAGACGGTGCGGGCTCGTTCGCGCCGTCTTGCACACGAATGCTGCCGTTGCGCTGGAGGACGCGCGCGCCCAGGGCGCCAGGCAGGAAGCCCCCCGTCGCGACGAGCACGCCGCTCTTCAGCATCTCTTCGGCGAACGTTCGCATCTCGAGGCGGTGGGCGGCCGTCGGCGGCCCGGCGCTCGGATCCGGTGTGAAGAAGCTCAGGTAGCGCATGGAGATCTCCTTTCCCGGAGGACGAACGCAGGCGCGCGGCTCCGACAGCGGGACCGAGGCGAGCTCAGCGGCGGCGCCCGCCGCCGCCCCTGCCGCCGAAGCCGCCGCCGCCGCGCGATTCGCCGTAGCGGTCGCCGAACCCGCCGCCGCCGAAGTGGTTGCCGTAGTCGCCGCCGCCGCCGCGCTCGCCGCCGCCGCCCTGCCCGCGCTCGAACTGCTGCGAGCGGCTCTCGCCTTCCTCTCGCGCGTGCTGCTCGCTGCTGGCCCACGAGGGCTCGCTGCCCGTCTTCTGCCAGCCCTGCGGGCCCGCCTTCTGCCAGCCGTCGCCCGTGTTCTTGTACACGTTGCCGTCCGCGCCCGCGTAGTGGTTGTTCCCGACGCTCGCGGTGTCGAAGCTGCCGCTCTTCCCGGTGTTCGCGTTCGTGTACGAGGTCTGGTGCTCCGACACATTGGCTTCGCCGACGCCCCCTTGCGAACGGCCGCTCGAGCTGACGGTGCTGCCGCCCGCCCCCGTCGCCGACACGTTCGACGTGCCGGAGTAGCGGCCCGTGTCGTAGTTGTAGCCGCCGCTGTGCTGCGCCTGGCCCGTGGCGCCGCCGGTGGTGTCGAAGCTGCGGTCGGCCGTGGCATTGCGCTGGCCGGTCGAGGGGTCGTAGCTCTGGCTCGCGCTGTAGCTCCCGTGAGTTCCCGTCGCCTCGTTCTTGTAAGTCCCGCTCGAGTACTCACTGACTCCGTTGGGTGTGTAGGCGTACTCCGTCTTCCCCGTCGTGTGCGTGTTGCCGTACTGGCCGTATACGTTCGCGCTGGCGGTGCCGCAGCACGGGTAGCCGTGGTACGCCGACGAGTAGTAGGCGTTCGAGGCGCCCCACGAATCGACCACTGCCGCGGTGGTCAAGCCGAGCCCGTAGCCGTACGCCCAGCCGACCGCCGGGTTGTAGACCGGCTGGGCCATCATCCCGTAAGTCGCCGGCGCCGCATAGTAGACGTTGCCGACCCACGGGTCGTAGGGATAGCCGGTGCCGTAGACGACGGTGCCGTGGGGCTCGACCACCGTGCCGAAGTAACCGGGCGTGTAGCCGACGTACGCCTCCTTCTCCGTCGCGCCGTAGACATGCGCGTAGGTCACGTAGTGGAGCGGCGACGACGGCGGGATCGTGTAGACGACTTCGGGCACCGACGCGGCGACGACCCACGGGCCGCCCGGTGACACCGCGAAGAACCAGATGCCCGAGCTCAGCGCGTACCAGCGGTTCGCGTCGACCTGGATGATCGGCGTGCCGCAGTTGCGCACGTACTGGAGCGGCGTGCCGGCGATGGGCGCGAGCTGCGGCTCGCCGTCGTACACCGGGGTGTAGGTCGGGCCGCCGTCGAGCGGAATCGTCGCGGTCTGCGGGATCGAGTTCTCGATCGCGGCCTCGCGCGCCTGCGGCGTGCCCGCGACCGACGCGAGCACGACGCCCGCGCGCGAATCGGCCGGAATGCGCGCGAAGTCGGCGGGCAGCTGGTCGCTGGCCACGAACGTCCACGGTCCCTTGTGCCAGTCGTCGCCGCGGTACCAGCGGCCCGAGATCAAGAGATACGTCTCGCCGCTCTTCGCCACCTGGATCACGTCGGAGAGCGTGTTGCTCGCGACGCGCAGACCCGTGCCCGCGATGGGCTCGAACGCCGCATCGCCGCGGTACACCACGAGCTCGGCCGGCTGCTCGCTGACCCAGAGCTGGGGCGCACCGCTCGCGAGCGTGGGCTTGGGATCGGCGTTGCCGCCGTCGAGCAGCTCGACGAGCCCCTGCTCGGCGAGATCGCGCGCGAGCGGGTCGAGCGCCGCCGGCACGGTGGCCGCGGCCGCGTACGGCCCCGCGAGCGCGGGCGAGGCGAGCCAGCCGTCGTAGACGTGCACGTACCAGAGGGAGCCGCCGACCTCGCGCACGAAGAACGCGCGCGTATTGAGCACGCGCTCGAACGCCGTGCCCGCCACGGCGCGAATCACCGGCGCGCCTTCGATCGGGAGCAAGATCGCTGGCGAGGTCGCGACCAGGATGCGGGGCACGTCGTTCTTGACCGAGACCGTCGACGTGGCCCCCTCCGCGCGCGTGGCGGCGAGCGACGCCTCGAGCCGGTCGAGCGAGATGCCGCGCGTCCTCGGCAGCTCGAGCGCCAGCTCGGCGAGGTAGCCTGCGCCGTTGTCGGGCAGCGTCGGGAAGCTCGAGCGCGTCAGCGCCATGTCTTCGAGAGTCACATGGCGAGTCACTCGGTCCACTTCCGTGCGCGCGGAGCCCCAGACGACGCCGAAGATCTCGTCGCTCGCCGCGGGCGTCTTCAGCCCGACGGCGATGCGGAACGAGAGCGCGTTGCCGTTCCAGGACTCCACCTGGGGCTGGAACACCGTGGCGGCTGCGTCGGGCAGCTCGAGCTGCCGCGGCCAGTGGTCGGAGACCTCGAGCGGCTGCGCGCCCGCCACCGGCGTCTCGGCGGCCGGCGGCGTCTTCGAAGCGCAGGCCGCCGCGGCGAGCAGCAGGGCGATCCTCGCACCCTTCGCGAGTCCAGACGGCACGATTCCCCTTCCCGCGCGGCGGCGCGCGCAAAAGCGGCGCTGCCTGCTCCGAAGCGCCCGTAGAGTACTCCGCCGCGGCGGTACGCGGGCTCTACTGCGAAGCGGGCGGCGCTGCCTTCAGGCTCACGCCCGAGGTGCCCAGCGTGAGCGTCACCCCCGAGTTCTTCGCGACGAGCCGCACCTCGACGCCGTGCTGGTTGCGCATGACGGCGCTCGCGCCGCCCTCGCCGATGCCCGAGCCGCCGCGCACGGCCACGTAGTTGCCGTCGAAGTCCTCGAGCTTGGTCAGGTGGTACACGCCGCCGTCCGCCTCGATGGAGTTCAGGCCCACCGCGATGGCGACGAGCCCGCTGACTTCGACCGGATACGTCTGGCCCTGGTAGACGAGCTCGCCCTTCCCCCACGAGTAGCCGACGCCGACCGCAACGGACTTGGCGGTCAGCTTCAAGCTGGCGCTCGGTGAGTCGTCGCCGGCTCGGCCCGCAGCACTCCAGAGGACGAGGCAAACGGCCACGGCGAACGCGAGTGTAGTTCTCATGCGCAGATCGTAGCCCCGCGGCGCTCGACTTTTCGCTGGACGCTCGCTGCTTCACGAGAGGCTCGAGGCGGTTCGTCCCGCCGCGCCCGCCGGGGCGGTACACGCCGCCTCGAGGCCCGTGCCAGACTACGCGCGAAGGGAGACGGCGGTGCTGCTTTCCGGCCTGCGCGTGGTGGAGATGGGCTTCTGGGTCGCAGGCCCCGCGGCGGCGGGCTTGCTCGCGGACTGGGGCGCGGACGTGGTGAAGATCGAGCCGCCGCGCGGCGATCCGATGCGCCAGTTCTATCGCGCGCTCGCGGGCGTCGAGGTGCCGTCGTGCCCCGGCTTCGACCTGGACAACCGCGGCAAGCGGTCGGTCGCGCTCGACCTCACGCAGCCCGCCGACCGCGAGGCGGCGCGCGCGCTCGTGCTGGCCGCGGACGTGTTCATCACGAACTACCGCACCGACGCGCTCGCGCGGCTCGGGCTCGATTGGCCGTCGCTGTCGGCGGCGAATCCGCGGCTCGTGTACGGCCACATCACCGGCTACGGCCAGGACGGGCCCGACGCGGGGCGCGCCGCGTACGACATCGGCGCGTTCTGGGCGCGCTCGGGCATCGCAGCGATCCTCGCGCCGGCCGGCGGCGAGCCGGCGGGCTCGCGCGCGGGCTTCGGCGACCACATCACGGCGAGTCACTGTCTCGCGGGCGTGCTGGCGGCGCTGTTCGCGCGCGAGCGCACCGGCAACGGCCAGCTCGTCGACGCATGCCTGCTGCGCAGCGGCATCTACACGATCGGCTTCGACATCACGCAACAGCTGCGTTTCGGCGGCGTCCTGCCGCTGGGCAAGCGCGAGGACGCGCCGTCGCCCACGATCACCTCGTTCAAGTCGGGCGACGGCCGCTGGGTGTGGATGCTGGGCGTGGAAGCGGAGCGGCACTGGCCGCGCCTGTGCGAGGCGCTCGACCTGCCCGGACTCGCGAACGACCCGCGCTTCGCGACCACCACCGCGCGCGCGCAGAACTGCCGCGAGCTGATCGGCATCCTCGACGAGCAGTTCGCGAAGCGGCCGCTCGCGGAGTGGCTGCCGCGCTTCGACGCGGCCGACCTGTGGTGGGCGCCCGTGAACGCGCCGGCCGACGTGCCGCTGGACCCGCAGGTCGTCGCAGCGCGCGCGTTCGTCGACGTACCGGAAGCCGTCGGTGGTACACACACGAGTGTTGGCTCGCCCGTGCTGTTCAGCGGCGCCGACGTGGCGCCGCGCGCGAAGGTGCCGGCCATCGGCGAGCACACGCGCGAGGTGCTCGCGGAGCTCGGGCTGGAGCGCCGCTGATGCGCGCGGAGGAGCTGGTCGACCTGGCGCGCTATCCGCTCTTCGAGCTGGACTCTCCCCGCGGGCGCGAGGTGGTGCGCGCCGCGCGCCAGGAGCGCGCGGCCCGTGGCATGGCCGTGCTGCCCGGCTTCCTGCGCGCCGAAGCGCTCGAGCCGCTGCGGCGCGAGTGCGAGTCGCTGGCGAAGCTCGGCCACTTCTCGGAGGTGCGCGGCACGCCCTACATCGAGGCGCCGCCCGCGGACCTGCCCGACGACCACCCGCGCCGCACGTTCCAGCGCACGGCGCTGACCGCGGTCGCGTACGACCTGTTCCCCGCCGACAGCGCGCTGCGCGCCCTCTACGAGTCGGACGTGCTGATGGACTTCGTGCGCGTGCTGCTCGAGCGCGAGAAGCTGTTCCGCTACGCCGACCCCTTGGGCGCGCTCAACCTGGCGGCGATGGACGACGGCGACGAGCTGCACTGGCACTACGACCAGACCGACTTCGTGGTGTCGATCGCGATCCAGTCGAGCGAGGCGGGCGGCGACTTCGAGTGCGTGCCGCTCGTGCGCAGCCCCGGCGACGAGCGCTACGAGCTGGTGCGCGAGGTGCTGCGCGGCAACGGCGGCGCTGCGGTCGCGACCATCCCGATGACCCCCGGCACGCTCATGGTCTTCGAGGGCCGCCGCTCGCTCCACCGCGTGTCGCCCATTCGCGGCGCGCGCCCGCGCTGGGTGGCGCTGCTCGCCTACGACACGAAGCCCGGCACCGACAGCTCCGATCTGTTGAAGCGTGTGCGCTACGGGCGCCTGCACCTCTCATGACTTCGCTCGCCTGCGGCTCGCTGCGCGGGCCTGCGGCCCTTGCGGGCCTCGCTCAGGGCGGCCTTCGCTCGGCCTCGCCGTTTCGATCGTCTCGCTCGGGAAGAGTGAGATTGGACGACGTTACTTCGCTCGCCTCTGGCTCGCTGCGCGGACCTGCGGCCCTTGCTCGGCCTCGAGAACGGCGATGAGGCCGATGGAGATCGGCGAGGCGTTCGTCGGCTCGGGACCGGAGGCCGCGCACGTCAACACGGTGCTCGGCCCGCGTGCGGGTCCCGTCGGCACCGCGTGGGCCACCGGGCTCGCGACGCCGTCCGCTGGCCACGTGCCGTTCATCGCGGTCGTGCGCCCGGGCCTGCCGGCGAAGCCGCTCACCTTGTTCGTGAACAAAGCGGCGATCGCCGGCGACGCGCATGCGAATCTCACCTGGGGTGCCGCGCAGGCGGGGGTCGCGAGCGGCGTGGCGGACGCCGTGGCCGACGGCGTGATCGCGCGCGCCGACGTCGACGAGCTCGCGCTCGTCGCCGCGGTCTGGGTCGACCCCGCCGCGCGCGACGCAGAAGCCGTCTACCGCAACAACCGTGCGGCCACACGCGCCGCGCTCGAGAGCGGGCGCGCCAACCAGCCGAAGCTCGACGAAGTCCTCGCCGCGCGCACGTCGCCGCGGAATCCGTTCTTCACGCCGCGCGGCTGAGTCACAAGCCGCCGCCCCAGCGCACCTGCCAGGCGATGCCGATCGCGTCGAAGTGGCCGCCCGTGCGCTGGCTCACGCCGGTGCTGCCGTAGATCTTGATCGAGTTGTAGCGGTTCACGGGGAAGGCGAGCGTGCCGCCGAGCCGCGTGTTGCTCTGCAGGTTCTTGGCCGGTCCGCCGTCGATGCGCGTCGCGCCGCCCGTGTAGTAGGTGAAATCGAGCGAGCCCCAGATGCCGGTGCGGCGGAAGCTGTAGATCGCGTGCGCCTGCGCGGAGCCGATCGGGTCCTGGCTGCGCGAGTGCTGGGCGCCCGGGTGCGGCAGCCCCGCCGGCTCGCGGAAGAAGTCGTGGTTGTCGGTGTAGAAGCTGCCCGCAGCCGAGACTTCCAGAATGAGCGGGTCGAAGCTCTTCGAGACGCCGATCTCGGGTCTGAACGCCCAGCGGTGGCTCCCGATGTTGAGCAGGAAATCGGAGTCGTACTGGCCGATCGGGGCGGTGACCGACACGCTCGCGCCGACGATCAAGTCCTGCTCGTAGTTCTGGAAATCCTCGAGCGAGAGGGCTGGCGCGCCATACAGATTCGTCGAGAACTTGACCGTTGCGTCGCCCAGGCCGTTGACGTTGCGGCTGAACGGCCGGTCATCGAAGCTCGCGGAGCCCCACGCCCAGCCGTAGGGCAGGACGGCCGCGAGTTTGGCCGACTGGCCCAGGAAGTCGAACGTGTGCGCGTAGCCGAGCCACGCGCCGTTCACCTGCACCTTGCCGTTCTGCAGCGGCAGCGACGCGTCGGTGGAGACGTCGCCGTGGATGTAGTCGTAGCCCACGAGTGCGAAGTTCATGCCGATGGGCGTGTTGGCGTACGCGCGCGGCTCGAGGTTCTGCGCGCGCGCGGCGATGGGCGCCAGAGCGAGCGCGGCAATCCCCACCGCCAAGCGCACGGACTTCACGCGCACGTGAATACGCCGCCGACGGAAATTTTCCCAGCTCGGCTCGCTAATCTGGGGCCGAGCGGGCGGAACGGGCCGCGTCTCCGGGGTGGCGGAGACGCGGCCCGTGATGCCGCCGGCTCGAGGGGTGGGAGAGCTAGCGGATCATCTTCGCGACGTCGTGGTTCAGCTTCGCGACGTCGTCGAGCTCGATCGTCTGGAACTCGGGGCTCGCCTCGGTCAGGTCGGCGAACGTGATCGCGGCCGAGTCGGGCGCGGTGCAGAACACCTGCTCGACGTCGTGCGTGCGAATCGTCACGAGCAGGTTGCCGTTCGCCTTCGAGAAGAAGCGCAGCAGGAACTCGTAGCCGCGCTGCTCGGGCTCTTGCACGGGATCGACGTGCAGAAGCCGCCCTGCCCGCTCACGTTCGCGCTCGGCAGACCGGTCCGGTGATGGCGGCCGCGCACGGGCGAGAGGATGGGCACGTTGGTGGCGGGGTCGCGGTCGAGCGTGCCGAACACGAGCGCGTCGCGGCCCGAGCCGCCGTCGAACATGTCGCTGCCGTCGCCGCCCTGCCAGATCGCCACGTCGTCGCCGGAGCCGCCGAGCTGCACGTCGCTGTTCGGCTGCGCGCCGCGCTCGATGCCGCCGATCAGCACGTCGTTGCCGTCGCCACCGATCAGCACGTCGTTGCCCAGCATGCCGATGAGGATGTCGTCGCCGCTGCGGCCGAGCAGCACGTCGGTATTGTTGAGACTCTGGTTCGCCGCGGTGCCCGCGGGCTGGATCTCGGGGTCGTTCGGGTTGTCGTCGTCCAGGCCGATCAGGACGTCGTCGTGGCCGGTGCCTTGGAGCTCGGCGGCGCGGGCCTCCGACGCGCACAGAGCGAGGCCGAGCGCGATTGCGGTGAGAAGTCGCTTCTTCATCGGGTCTCCTGTCGAATGCCGCTTGCCTTCGCGGCTTCGTCTTGACCTGACTACGAAGCGGGCTCGCACGCAGATGCGAGTCAGAGTGACTCGGTGCGAGAAGTCAGAAATTGGTTGTGAAGTACTTCACTACCGCGCCAGGAACTCGTCCAGGTGGTGGACGTCGAAGAACGCGAGCGCGCTCGCCACGCGGCCGCCGCTCATGCGGAAGTGCCACGTGTACGTGTTGCGGTAGGCGCCGCCGCCGCGCGCGGGCGCCTCGGCGTCGAACAGGACGATCACCGCGTCGCCGTCCGCCCAGATGCCGCGGACGCTCGGCGCCAGCGGTCGCTCGAGCCGCGCCGCGAGCGGCGACAGCACCTGGTCCTGCAGCTCCTTCAAGCCGTACGTCTTCGAGCGCGGCGACGACGAGCCCGCGATCGTCCAGCTCGCGTCGGGCGCGAGGAGCTCGAAGGGAGTGCCCGTGCCCGCGCGCCAGCGGTCGAAGGCCGCCTGTACCAACGCCCTGTTCGCTTCCGTCTCGCTCATGGGCGAAAGCTTAGCGGCTCGGGCACGGCAACTGCAGGGATTCGGGCACGAAGGAGATTCCCGAATGGCCGACATGAAGAGCTGCGCGCACGGGCCCTGTACCTGCCACGCGCGCGCGAATTCGCGCTTCTGCTCCAACGAGTGTGAAAAAGCCGCCGGTCGAGACGCTTCGACTTGTAGTTGTGGCCACAAGGGCTGCCAGGCGAGCGAGCACCGCGCGCGCCAGCAGGCGGGCTAGCCGTCACACCATCGAGAGCCCGCCGCTCACCGAGAGCGTCTGGCCGGTGATGAACGCGGCGTCGTCCGAGATCAGGAACGCCACGGCGCCCGCCAGATCGGCGGGCTCGCCGATGCGCCCGAACGGCACGGCTCGCGCGAGGGCGTCGACGAGCTTCGGGTTGTCGGCGCCGACCTCTGCGAGGAGCGGCGTGTTCGTCGGGCCCGGGCAGACCACGTTCACGTGGACGTTCGAGCGCGCGACCTCGCGCGCGAGCGCCTTCGAGAAGCCGATCACGCCCGCCTTCGCGGCGGAGTAGACGACCTCGCCGCTCGAGCCGACGCGACCGGCGTCGGAGCTGATCGAGACGATCCAGCCGGCGCGGCGCTCGAGCATGCCGTCGAGCACCGCGCGCGTCACTGCGATCGGCCCGCGCAGGTTGATCGCGAGGACCTTGTCCCAGGTCTCCTCCTTGGCCTTCACGAACGGCTCGACCTTGTCCCAGCCCGCGTTGTTGACGAGCGCGTCGATGCGCCCGAAGTGCGCGATCGCCTCGCCGACGCCGTTCCGCACCGACGCGGAGTCCGTGACGTCGAGCGCGATGCCGCGCGCGCGGCCGCCGATCTCCGCCGCGGCGCGCTTCGCGCCGTCGCCGTCGATGTCGGCGATCGCCACGCTCGCGCCTTCCGCGGCGAGCCGTTCGCAGATCGCGCGGCCGATCCCGCGCGCGCCGCCCGTGACGAGCGCGATGCGCCCGGCCAGTCCCTTCACGACGCCCTCCTCGGCCGGAAGCTCGGCAGCGCCGCGTCCGCGCCCACGCGCTCGAACACCACCTCGACCGGCAGGTCGAGCCGCAGCTCGCGCACGTCGGCCTCCGCCAGCCCCGCGACCATGCGCACGCCCTCCTCGAGCTCGACGACGAGCGCCGCGAACGGCAGGCGCGGGGCGAACGCCGGGATGGGCGACTGGTGCGTGACCGTCCACGAGTAGACGCGCCCGCGCCCGCTGGAGCGCTCCCACGCGAACTCGCCCGAGCCGCAGCTCGCGCAGCGCAGGCGGGGCAGATGCCGCCACGTGCCGCAATTGCCGCAGCGCTGGAAGCGCAGCTCTTCGCGCGCGCAGTGCTGCCAGAAGGCGGCGTCGAGATCGTCGTCGGGCTGCGGCAGCGGCCGGTCGCTCACGTGCGCCCCAACACCGCGACGCTGCCGTCGCCCAGGTCGCCCCAGCCCGTGACGATGCCCAGCCGCGCCCCTTCGACCTGCGCGGCGCCGGCTTCGCCGCGCAGCTGCCGCACTGCTTCGACGACGTGGTTCATGCCCCAGACGTGCGCCTGCGAGAGCAGGCCGCCGTGCGTGTTCACGGGCATGTCGCCGCCGAGCTCGATGCGGCCGTTCTTCACGAAGCCTGCAGCCTCGCCGGGTCCGCACAGCCCGAGCGCCTCGATCTGCAACAGCACGGTGTAGGTGAAGCAGTCATAGAGGCCGAGGAAGTCGGCGTCTTCCGCGCGCACGCCCGCCTGCGCGAGCGCGCGCGGCGCGGCCCAGTGCAGGCCGATGCGCAACAGATCGGGCCGCGAAGGCACGTCGTCGGCCGGATACGGGTGGCCTTCGGCCGCGCCGAGCACGGCCACCGTCGGCCGGCGCAGGTCGCGCCCGCGCTCGGCCGAGCTCACCACGACCGCGCACGCGCCGTCGGTCTCGAGGCAGCAGTCGAACAGGCGGAACGGCTCGGAGATCCAGCGCGCCGAGAGATACTGCGCCATGGTGAGCTCCCGGCCCCGCATGACTGCGCGCGAGTTCAGCTGCGCGTGCTTGCGGCAGGCGAGCGCCACGGCGCCCGCGGCTTCGTCGGGGATGGCGTAGAGCAGCTTGTAGCGGGTCATGATCCAGGCGTACATCTGCGCCGCGCTGATGACGCCGTACGGCATGTAGAAGTCGCGCACGGTGCGCTCGAGCGCGGCCAGGCTGAGGCGGTCGCGCCGGCGCGAGCCCGGCTTCGGGCGCATGGCCGAGTAGCCGTTCCAGCCGACCGTCACCAAAATGTGTCGTGCTGCGCCGGCTTCGATCGCGCGAGCCGCGTGGCCGATCGCCGCGATGGGGCTCGCCCCGCCCATGTGCACCGTGGACGCGAAGCGCAGGTCCTCGATGCCCAGGTTCGCGGCGAGCTCCTCCGCCGTGGTGTACGCGGGCGGGGGGATCAGCCCGTCGATGTCCTTGCGCGCCAGTCCCGCGTCGGCGATCGCCGCGGTGCCGGCTTCGAGCATCCAGTCGACCGCGCTGCGCTCGGAGCCGCGCACGTAGTCGGTCTCGCCGATGCCGACGATCGCGGCTCGAATTCTGCTCACGCGGCGATTGTAGCCCGGCGTGCCGAGCGCGTAGGATGGGCCCGTGCGGCCCTGGAAGGACATCGAAGCGCGCGCCGAGAAGCGGCTCGGCGGCGCGAAGGCATTGGCCGGCGAGCTGCCGAAGGCGAAGTCGCGGGCCGCGCTCTTGCGCGTGCCCGACTCGCGCTGGCTCGCCGAGATGACGCGCGGCGTGTTCCAGGCCGGCTTCGTGTGGCGCGTGATCGAGGCGAAGTGGCCGGGCTTCGAGGCCGCGTTCGACGGCTTCGAGCCCGCGAAGGTGGCGCGCTACACCGAGAACAAGCTCGCGAAGCTGAAGCAAGACGACCGCATCGTGCGCAACCCGCAGAAGATCGCGGCCACGCGCGCGAACGCGGCCTTCCTGGTCGAGCTCGCCGAGCAACACGGAAGTGCGTCGCGTTTCATCGCGGACTGGCCGGAGTCCGACATCGTCGGGCTGTGGGAGGTGCTGCGCACGCGTGGCGCGCGGCTCGGCGGCTTCACGGGCCAGTTCGTGCTGCGCCACGTGGGAAAGGACACTCCGATGCTCACCGACTCGGTGCTGAAGGCGCTGCGCCTCGAAGGCGTGGTGGAAGGGAAGACGCCGACCTCGCGCGCGGCGCTGGCGCGCGTGCAGGAGGCCTTCAACGCGTGGCGCGACGAGAGCGGGCGCGCGCTGTGCGAGCTGTCGAAGGTCCTCGCGCTGTCGGTGGACTGAGATGGCCGTACGCGTGCAGACGCTGGGGCCGCTGGCGTGGAACCTGTTCCGGCCCGTCGGCTCGATCCAGGGCACGGACGAGGAGGCGCAGATCAACCCCGAGATCTCGCCCGTGCCGAACCTGCACCCGCAGCGCACGCCCGGCGGCAAGTTCAAGCTGCCCTCGTTCACGATCTCGGTCACGGTGAATCGCCAGGAGACCATGGTGATCCGCACGGCGCGCCAGACGGCGGAGCTCTTGAAGCACGAACAGGGTCACTACGACCTGCTCGTGCTGGTCGCGCGCGCGCTCGCGCGCGAGTACGAGTCACTCGAGGCCGACTCGGTGCAGGACCTCGGCCAGCTCGTCGCCACGGCGCAATCGACGCACGACGCGCGCGCCCAGGCCGTCGACGCGCTGTACGACAAGGAGACCGACCACAGCCGCAACCGCAACGGCCAGCAGCGCTGGGACCTGGCCATCGCCGCGGCGCTCGCGGCGCAGAGCGCGGACAAGATCCTGAACCAGGACCTCTGAGCGGCATGCCGCACCTCGTCGTCGTTCCGCACACGCACTGGGACCGCGAGTGGTACCGCACGCACGAGCAGTTCCGCGCGCGTCTGGTCTCGCTGCTGGATTCCGTGCTCGACCTGCTCGAGCGCGATCCCGAGTTCCGCTGCTTCAGCCTGGACGGCCAGACGATCGTGATCGACGACTACCTGGCCGTGCGTCCCGACGCGCGGCCGCGTCTCGAGAAGCTCGTGCGGGAAGGCAGGCTGGCGATCGGGCCGTGGACGGTGCTGCCGGACGAGTGGCTCGTGTCGGGCGAAGCGCTCGTGCGCAACCTGCGGCTCGGGCTCGCGCGCGGCGACTCGCTCGGCGGCGCGCAGCGGCTCGGCTACGTGCCCGACCAGTTCGGCCACGTGGGACAGCTGCCGCAGATCTTCCGCGGCTTCGGCTTCGACGCGGCCGTGCTGTGGCGCGGCGTCGGTGCGGACGTCGCAGAGACGCTGTTCACGTGGGAGTCACCCGACGGCACGCGCGTGCTCGCCGGCTACCTGCCGAACGGCTACTTCAACGGCCAGCTCCTGCCCGCGAACGGCGAGGCGCTGGCGCAGCGGCTCGCGCGCGAGATCGAGCGGCTCGCGCCGTTTGCGAAGCTCCCCACGCTGCTCATCATGAACGGCAGCGACCACCAGACGCCCGAGCCGCGGCTGCCACGCGCGCTCGCCGATGCGCTGGGCAAGCTGGACGGAGTCTCGGCCGAGATCGGCACGCTCCTCGGCTACGTGCAGCGCGCGCGCGGCGAGGCGCGCGCCGAGCTGCCGCTGCACCGCGGCGAGCTGCGCTCCGGCCTGCGCGCGCCGCTCCTGCCCGGCTGCGCGTCGGCGCGGTTGCCGCAGAAGCAGCGCGACTTCGCGAACGACCGCCTGCTGGTGCGCGCGCTCGAGCCGCTGTCGGCTTGGCTGGCGGCGCTGGGCGGCACCGCCGATCCCGGCACGATCGAGTTCGCGTGGCGCGTCGCGCTCGAGAACCACCCGCACGACTCGATCTGCGGCTGCTCGGTCGACGCCGTGCACGCGCAGATGGAGACGCGCTTCGACCGCGTGGCGGAGATCGCCGGCGAGGCGCTCGAGCGCGTGGGCCGGCAGTGGGTCGCGCGCATCGCGCCCGTGCCCGGCGGCGGCGCGGCGGGCGATCCGTTCGCGGTGTGGAACCCGAACGCGGGCGGCACCGCGCTCGTCGACGCAGAGCTCGAGCTCGACGTGCCGGGCGTGCCCGCGGACAAGCGCGCCGGCCGCGTGGCCGCGCACGTGCGCGATGCCGCGGGCCGGCGCATTCCCGCGGACGTCGCGCTGGTGGGCGCCGGCAGCGCGTGGGCCGCGAGCTTCCCGCGCGCGCTCGCCGAGTCGATTCTTCCCGGCATCGGCCGCGAGTTCCTCGGCTACCACGTGAACGAGGTCGTCGCGTCGCGCGAAGGCGAACGCCTGCGCGTGCGCGCCCGGCTCGGCGCGTCGCCGCGCGGCGATCTGGACGTGGAGGCGACGCGGCTCGCGCTCGCGCGCGCGCTCGCCGACCCGGCCGTGCAGACCGTCGAGGTCGAAGCGTGGCGCCCGCCGCGCGTACGCCTGCGCTTCGCCGACGCGCTGCCGGGCCACGGGCTGCGCAGCTACCGCGTGTTCCGCGGCGGGACGCGCGGCGCGGCACCGGTGTCGAGCGGGCGCAGTGCGGACGGCGGTGCATGGCTGGAGAACGAGTTCTTCCGCGTCGAGGCCGACCGCGCGGGGCGCGTGCGGATCGTGCGGCGTGCGGACGGCGGCGCGGTCGTGGCAGACGCGCTGCGCATCGTGTCCGAGGGCGACCGCGGCGACGAGTACAACTTCGACCCGGTGCCGCGCTCGCCGGCGGTCGAGCGGCCTGCACGCGCGAGTGTACGGCTCGTGCGCGCGGGCGCGGCCGCCGCGGAGCTCGTGGTGAACGCGAGCTACCGCGTGCCGGAGTCGCTCGCGGCCGACCGCGCGGCGCGGGCGGCGAAGACGGTCGTCCTGCCCGTCTCGCTGCGCCTGCGGCTGGCGGCGGGGCTCGACCGGCTCGACGTCGCCGTCTCGCTCGACAACACGGCCCGCGACCACCGGCTGCGCCTGTTCGCGCGCGCGCCCTTCGCGGCGAAGCGCTTCCGCGTGGAGTCGGCGTTCGAGACCGCCGAGCGGCCGATCGCGCCAGCGCCCGACGCTTTCGGGCCCGGGCGCCCGGCCGAGCTGCCGGTCGGCGCCTGCCCGCAGCGCGCGTTCGCGACGCTCGACGACGGCGCGCGCGCGTTCTCGGTCGCGAACCGCGGCAACGCGGAGGTCGAGGCCGTGCCCGAGGCCAGCGGCGGCACCTCGCTCGCGATCACCCTGCTGCGCGCCGTGGGCGCGCTGTCGCGCGGCGACCTGGGGCTGCGGCGCGGCCACGCGGGCCCGCCGTTCGAGACGCCGGCCGCGCAGGTGCCCGGGCGGCACCGCGCCGAGCTCGCGCTGTGCTGGCACGGCGCGGACGACGCCGACGCGGTGGCCAAGCTACACCGATTCGTGTACCCGCCGGTGGCGGTCGCGGGAGCCGGTCCGGCGGACGCGCCGCTGCGCGACGGCGCGCGGCTGCTCGAGGTCGACGATCCGGCGGTCGTCGTGTCCGCGATCGAGCCGCGCGCGGACGGGAGCGCGATCGTGCGCGTGTACGAGGCGGCCGGCCGCGCGCGCACCGCGTCGCTCGCCTGGCACGCGCCCGGCGGGTGGACGTGGCAGGCCGTGGACCTGGCCGAGCGCCCCGAGCCGGGGGCGCCTCTCGAGAGCGATGGCAGCCGCGTCCGCGTGCCGCTCCGCGCCTGGGAGCTCCGCAACTTGCGCGTTCAGCGCGGCTGAGCCAGCTCGCGCACCTCGATCGCGCCCCACGCGGCGTGCGGCACGGTCTTGGCGATCTCGATCGCGTCCTCGCGGCTCGCGGCTTCGATGAGCGCGAAGCCGGCCACGACCTCCTTCGACTCCGCGAACGGGCCGTCGAGCACGGCGCGCCGGCCGCGGCGCACCGACACGCGCACCGCGGGGAGCTGCGGCGGCAGCGCGCCGTCGCCGAGATACCGGCCCTGCCGCTCGAGCTCGCTCGTGAACGCGCGCATCTCGGCCATGCCCTGGCGGATGCGCGCCTCGTCGGGCACAGGGGCGCCGCGCTCCAGCAGGTAGAGCAGCAGGAACCGCTTCGCGCCACTCGGCGCGCGGCCGCACCGCACGCGTCCCGGGCGCACCTCGACCGCGCCGGCGCGCGCCGACGGACAGCGCTCCGCGACGTCGAGCGCCGCCTCGCGGTCCGCGACGTCGAGCGCGAGGCAGCCGGCGAGCACCTCGGGCGCCTCCGCGAACGGGCCCGCGACGACCCGAGCGGCGCCGTCCCGCACGCGCACGCGCGCGGCCTCCGCTTCGGGCCGGAGCGGCGCCCCGGCCAGGCGCAGCGCGCCCCGCGCGCGCAGCTCGTCCGCCAGCTTGGCCAGCTCTTCCGCGTCCTGGGCCGCGAGCGGCAGCAGTCCCGGTTGCACCACGAACAGAAGCACGAGCTCCATGTCGACCTCCCTGCTCGGAACGACGAGCGTACTGCCGCCCGGTCGACATTCCGCGGCGGAATTCCAGGCGCGGGCGGCTGCGGCGGGTCTGATATCGTGCCCCGCCTGACCCAAACTGCCTCACCCCGAGGGCCGCTCCGGCTCCTGCCTGCGTTCGAGTCGCTGCGCGGCTACGGCGCGGAGGCCGCGCGCGCCGACTTCGTGGCGGGCCTGACGGTGGCCGCGGTCGCCGTGCCACAGGCGATGGCGTACGCGCTGGTCGCGGGTCTGCCCCCCGTGTACGGGCTGTACACGGCGATCGTGATGACCACCGTGGGCGCGCTCTTCAACGCGTCGCGCCAGCTCGTGAACGGGCCGACGAACGCCATCTCGATCGCCGTCCTGTCGGTGCTCGCGAACGTGACCGACATGGACGCGCGCGTGTCGGCGGCGATCCTGCTCGCGCTGCTGGTCGGCATGATCCAGCTCGGCATCACGCTGTTCCGGCTCGGCGATCTAGAGCGCTACATCTCGCACTCGGTGATCGTGGGCTTCACGGCCGGCGCGAGCGCGCTGCTCGCGCTCGACCAGCTGAAGAACCTGGTCGGGCTGAAGGCGGTCGGCGACGCGCACGCGCACTTCCTGGTGCGCTTCTGGCGCTCGCTCACGGAGAGCGGCGGCGCGCACGGGCCGACGGCGGCGGTCGGGCTGGGCTCGATCGCGCTCGTCTTGCTCCTGCGCGCGGGGAAGCGGCGGCTGGGCTGGCGGCTCGCGCCCGACCTGCTGGCGGTGGTGATCGCGGCGGCCGGACTGACGGCGTGGCTCGGGCTGGACGCCCGCGGGGTCGCGGTGATCGGCGAGATCCCCAACCGGCTGCCGTCGTTCGGCGCGCCGGCGTTCGACGTCGACGAAGCGCGGTCGTTCGCGACGGGCGCGCTCGCGATCGCCGTGCTGGGGCTGCTCGAGGCGATCTCCATGTCGAAGGCGCTCGCTGCGGTGTCGGGACAGAAGCTCGACATGAACCAGCAGTGTCTCTCCGAAGGGCTCGCGAACCTGGCGGGCAGCTTCTTCCAGTGCATGCCGGGCTCGGGCTCGCTCACGCGCTCCGCGATCAACCAGCAGGCCGGCGCGAAGACGCAGTGGTCGGGTGTGATCTCGGCCGTGAGCGTGGCGCTCGTCATGCTCGTGTTCGCGCCGTACGCGCGCTACGTCCCGCGCGCCGCGCTCGCGGGCATCCTGATGCTGACGGCCTGGAACATGGTCGACTGGCGCGCGCTCTTCTACCACCTGCGCACGACGCGCTTCGACGCCGCGATCGTGGCCGCGACCGCGATCGCCGCCGTCGGCGTCTCGATCGAGTTCTGCGTGCTGATCGGCGTGTTCATGTCGTTCATGCTCACGGTGCCGCGCGCGGGCCAGATGCTGATGACGGAGTTCACGCTGACGGGCGGCGGCGCGCTGCACGAGCGCCTGCCCGGCGATGCGCCCTGCGCGCGCATCCTCGTGTTCGGGCTCGAGGGCGAGATGTTCTTCGGCGCCACGGCGGCGCTCGAGGCGCACTTCGCGGCCATGGAGGCCCGGCTCGGCGCCGAGGCGCGCGTGCTCGTGCTGCGGCTGAAGCGCGCGCGCAACCCCGACGCGGTGGGACTCACCCTGCTGGACGACTTCCTGAAGCGCGTGGCGGCGCGCGGCGTCGCGACGCTGCTCTGCGGCGTGCGCGCGGAGTTCGCCGACAAGCTCGAGCGCACGGGCATGAGCGCGCGGCTCGGCGATCGCCTGTATCTCGAGCACCCGGTGCGGCTCACGAGCACGACCTTGGCGATCCGGCGCGCCTACGAGATCATCGGCAAGGACACGTGCAGCGTGTGTCCGCGCGGCGGGCACACCGCGGCCGTGGAGGTCGGCTATGAGATCTGAGTTCGCGGTGACTCGGCTGCGCGGCGTGAAGCCGGGCGACGGCGAGCCGGGCTCCCTGCGCGCGCTGCTGGCGCGCGCAGCGGTGGTGCGGCTCGAGATGGAACGCGCGCTCTCCGACGAGGAGCTGCAGGACGTCGCGCGTCTGTTCGGGCCAATCAAGGATCCGATCGGCCGGACCAAGAGTGGCGAAGAGCTGCGCTATGCGAATCGGCGCCAGATCATCGACTCGGGCGCGCTCATGGACGACGAGCTGCGCGCGAAGCTCGGCGGCGCGGCGCACGGCGGGCTGGACGACGCACGTCCCTTCTTGTTCGAGACCTTCCACGTCGACGACACCTACACCGAGGCGCCCGCCGCGGCGACGGTGCTGCACGCGCGCGCGCTGCCGCCGAGCGGCGGCGGCCCGACGTGCTTCCTCGACATGCGCGCCGCGCTCGAGCTGCTCGACGCCGAGACGCGCGCGCGGATCGACGGGCTGCGCGCCGTGTACGCGCACAACAACGAGGACGCGTTCCCGCCCCGGCGCGCCGCGCGCGGTCCGAACGACGCGCTGGTCGAAGTGACCCACCCGCTCGTGCGCACGCATGCGCTCGCCGGCACGCGTTCGCTCTTCCTCGACCTGGACCGCGCGAAGCACGTCGCCGGCATGCCCGTCGCGGAGGGCCGTACGCTCTTGCGCCGGCTGCAGGATTTCGCCGAGTCGCGCGCGCCCGGCTGTCAGCACGATTGGAGCGAGCACGACGTGCTCGTGTGGGACAACGCGTCGGTGCAGCACAAGGCCGGCGGCAACTTCAAGCTGGGCGAGCCGCGCCGCTTCTGGCGCTACATGGTCGAGGGCGAACGGCCCGAGTGACTCGCGCCAGATTCAATAGATGTCGAGTGCGCGCAGGATCTTCTTCGGCAGCGACGCGTCGGGGTGGTCGAACGAGAGCTGCTTCAGCTCGGTGATCGGCTCCTTGGCTTCCGGGCTCGTCGGGCCGACCTTGAGCAGCGTGCAGCGGATGCGCTCGGCCTTCAGGTCGACCTCGTCCGGGATCGCCTTCTCGCCGATGAGCAGAAGGCGCTCGCACTCGTCGAAGTGGCCCGTGCCGCGGTAGAGCTCCGCGGCCAGGAAGTACGTCTCGGGGAACTTCGGGTACTTCTGCACGAGCTTCTCGATCGCGTCGCGCGCGGCGTCGCGGTTCGCGATGCCCACGTCCTCCGACGCGCCGAGCAAGAGCAGGATGCCCGGCCCGTCGATGGTCTTCTTGTCGACCTGCGGCAGCACCCGGTAGATGTACGTCGACGCCAGGGTGTTGCGGCCGTCCTGCTGCAGCGCGTCCTCGAGCTCCTGCTTGCCCTTCGACACGTCGCCGTTCACGACGTCGATCACACCGATGTTCCCGGTCAAGTACGACTTCGTGCGCAGGCCGCGGAACTCGCGCTCCGCCGCAGGGCTGGCGAGCAGCTTGTCGAACTCCTCGCGCGCGTCCTTCAGCTTGCCGAGCCGCACGAGCGTGTGCGCGCGCTGCGCTCCCGCCGGGAAGCTGTCGGGCGACTCCGTGACGATGACGTTGAAGTCCAGCAGCGCCTCGTCGAAGCGGCCGAGCGAGTAGTACACGAGCCCGCGGTCGAAGCGGAACGACGGGCTCGTCTGCAGGCGGTCGGCGATCACCGCGTACGTGTCGAGCGCCTCCTTGTACTTGCCTTCCTTGTACAGGTTGCGCCCGTCCATCTGGCAGATGTTGACCTGGCAGCCCTGCTCGTTGAGGCCGTCGCGCAGCTGCTTCTTCGCGGCCAGGTCGCGGCACTGCGCGATGCACGGCGGCTCGTCGGCGCGCGCCCCGGCGGCGAGCGCGAGCGCGGCGGCGAGCGCGCAGGCGGCCGCGGAGCGCGCGCGCGGACTCACGGGCGAGGCGGCCGATCGAACGGATTCGCGCGCTCGATCGTGGCGTCGCGGCCCGGCCCGACGCCGAGGAGATCGACGGGGATCTCGAGCCCGTCCTCGATCCAGCGCACGTAGTCGCGCGCGGCCTGCGGCAGGTCGGCGAGCGAGCGCGCGGCCGCCAGTGACTCGCTCCAGCCGGTGAACGTGCGGTAGACCGGCTCGCACCGCTCGAGCGCGCGGATGCTCGCCGGGATGTCGCGCACTTCCTTGCCGTCGAGCTTGTACGCGACGCAGACCTTCACCTCGGGCAGCCCGGTCAGGATGTCGAGCTTGCCGAGCGCGAGGCCCGTGATGCCGTTCACGCGCACCGCGTAGCGGGTCACGACCAGGTCGAGCCAGCCGCAGCGGCGCTTCCGGCCGGTGGTGGCGCCGAACTCGTGGCCCACGCGGCCCATGTGCTCGCCGGCGTCGCCCTGGTCCTCGGTCGGGAACGGCCCGCCGCCGACGCGCGTCGCGTACGCCTTGCTGACGCCGATCACGGCGTCGATGCGCGTCGGGCCGAGGCCCGCACCCGTGCACGCGCCGCCCGCGATCGTGCTCGACGACGTGACGTACGGGTACGTGCCGTGGTCGACGTCGAGCAAGGTCGCCTGCGCGCCCTCGAGCAGGATCGAGCGGCCTGCGCGCATGGCGCGGTCGATCTCGACGCCCACGTCGTCGACGTACGGCGCGAGCTTCTCGCCCCACACCACGGCGCGCTCGAACAGCTCGTCGGGCTCGACGCGCGGCCACTTGTACAGGTGCTCGAGCAGGAAGTTGCGCTCGTACAGCGCGAGCTCGATGCGCTCGCGCAACACGTCGGGCTCGAGCAGGTCGGACACGCGGATGCCCGTGCGCGCGACGCGGCTCTCGTAGGCGGGCCCGATGCCGCGCCCCGTGGTGCCGAGGGTGAGCTGGTGGCGCGACTCCTCGCGCGCGCGGTCGAGCGCGGAGTGCACGGGCAGGATCACGTGCGCGCGGTCCGAGATGCGCAGGCGCTCGCGCCCGACGGGCACGCCGCGCGCCTTCAGCTCGGCGATCTCGGTGAGGAGCAGGTCGCAGTCCAGCACGACGCCCGGCCCGATCAGGTTCAGGGTCGCCGGCTGCAGGATGCCCGAGGGCACGAGATGCAGAATGGTCGTCTCGCCGTCGACGACGATCGTGTGGCCCGCGTTCGGGCCGCCCTGGAAACGCACCACGAGATCGGCGCGGCAGGCCAGCTGGTCGACGACCTTGCCCTTGCCCTCATCGCCCCACTGGGCGCCGACGACGACGACGTTCGGCATCGCGGCTAGGTGACTCGCGCGCCCAGGTCGAGCAGCACCGCCGTCTCGACGTTCTCGAGCTTGCGCACCGCCTCGAGGAGCTGCTGCGACGGCATCGGCTCCACCGACAGGAGCTGCAGCGCCTCGTTCGTCTGCAGGTGCAGGCCGAGCTGCATGCGCTTGATGTTGATGCCCGCGCTGCCGAGCAGCGTGCCCATGCGGCCCACGACGCCGGGCCGGTCCTGGTTGCGGATGAGGAACGTCGGGCCTTCGGGGATCGCCTCGAAGCGGAAGTCGTCGACGCGCACGATGCGCGGCTGCGTGCGGCCGAAGATCGTGCCTGCGACCAGGTGCTGGTGGCCGGCGCGGGAGCGCACGCGCACGGTCAAGAGCGACACGTAGTCCTCGGGCGCGGCCGACTTCGTCTCGATCACGCGCACGCCGTGCTTCTGCGCGACCACGGGGGCGTTCACGAAGTTCACCTCGTCGCCGACCCACGGCGCGAGGATGCCGCGCAGCACGGCGACGGTGATCGCCGCGACGTTGCGCTCGGCGATCTCGCCGGCGTACTCGACGTCGATCTCGGCGATGCCGCCGTGTGCCACCTGACCCTGGAACAGCCCGAGCTTCTCGCCCAGCACGATGAACGGCCGCAGCACGTCGACGTCTTCGGCCGACACCGACGGCAGGTTCACCGCGTTGCGGACGATGCCGGACACCAGGTAGTCGCGCACCTGCTCGGCGACGGCGATGGCGACGTTCAGCTGCGCCTTCTCCGTGGCTGCGCCGAGGTGCGGGGTGAAGATGACCTCTTCGCGCGCGAGCAGCGGGTGGTCCTTCGGCGGCGGCTCCTGCGCGAACACGTCGAGGGCCGCGCCGGCGACCCGCTTCGCTTCGATGGCCTCGACGAGCGCGGCCTCGTCGACGATGCCGCCGCGCGCGGCGTTCACGATCAGCACGCCCCGCTTCATCTTCGCGAAGGCCTCGCGGCCCAACAGGCCGCGCGTGCCCTCGGTCAGCGGCACGTGCACGGTGATGACGTCGGCCTGGCGGAACAGCTCGTCGAGCGAGACCAGGTCGACGCCCAGCCGCTGCGCGCGCTCGTCGGAGACGAGCGGGTCGAACGCGATCACGCGCATGCGCAGGCCGCGGGCGCGGTCCGCGACGATCGAGCCGATGTTCCCGAGGCCGATCACGCCGAGCGTCTGCTCGTAGAGCTCCTTGCCGTTGAAGCGGTTCTTCTCCCACTTGCCGGCGCGCATGCTGGCGGTGGCCTGCGGGATCTGGCGCGCGAGCGACGTCATGAGCGAGATGGCGTGCTCGGCCGTCGTGATCGTGTTGCCCTCGGGCGTGTTCATCACGATGATCCCGCGCGCCGTCGCGGCGGGCAGGTCGACGTTGTCGACGCCGATGCCCGCGCGTCCGATCACGCGCAGCTTTTTCGCCGCTTCGAGCAGATCGGCCGTCACCTTCGTACCGCTGCGGATGATGAGCCCGTCGTACTCGGGCAGGATCCGCTTCAGCTCGTCGGGCGGCAGGCCCGGCTTGTGGTCGACCTGCAGCTCGGGCACGGCCGCGAGAATGGCGAGGCCCTCGTCGGAGAGCTTGTCGGAGATGAGGATGCGCGCCACGGCTAGGCCTTCTTCAGCCCGGCTTTGCGGAGCAGCTCCATCGCCACGCGCGTGCCCTCGCCGAGCCGGACCGAGTGGCCCATGTCGGCGAGCGTCATCTCGACGGCGGCGACGGCGCTGATCATGTCGAAGCCGTCGACGTCGCCCATGTGGCCGATGCGGAAGATCTTGCCCTCGAGGTGCCCCTGCCCGCCCATGAACGTGACGTTGTACGCGTCGCGCAGGTGCTTCACGAACTTGCCGCCGTCGACGCCGTCGGGAACGTACACCGCCGTGCACGCGAACGACGGCGAGTCGGGCGCGACGAGCTTGAGCCCGAGCGCGGTCATCGCGGCGCGCGTCGCGCGCGCGAGCGCCTCGTGGCGGGCGAACACCTCGTGCAGGCCCTCGTCGAGGATCATGCGCAGAGCTTCCTGCAGGCCCACGACGAGCGACACCGGCGCGGTCCACGCCGTCTGGTCGTCCTTCTGCGCCTTCAGCTCCTTGCGCAGGTCGAAGTAGTAGCGGCTCGCCTTCGCGTTCTTCACGGCCGCCTGCGCCTGCTTCGACAGCGCGATGAACGCGAGCCCCGGCGGGAGCAGCCACGACTTCTGGCTGCCCGACACCACGACGTCGAGGCCCCAGTTGTCCATGGGCAGGTCGTGCACGCCGACGCCGCTGATGCCGTCGACGACGACGAGTCGCTCGGGCTTCTCGTGAGTCACTTCCGCGAGCTCGCGAATCGGGTGGTACACGGCGGTCGACGTCTCGGAAGCCTGCACGAAGAGCGCCTTTGCCTCCGGCGCCCGCGCGAACGCGGCGCGCACGGCGGACGGCTCGACGGCCTTGCCCCACTCCACGTCGACGTTCTCGCAGCGGATGCCGTTCGCCTGACAGATCTCGGTCCAGCGCTCGCCGAATTTCCCGCCGCGCACCACGACGGCGACGTCGCCGGGCGACAGCGTGTTCACGACCGCGGCTTCCATCGCCCCGGTGCCCGTCGACGCGAGGATCAGCACGTCCTCCTCGGTCTGGAACACCTTCTTCAAGTTCGCGCGGACTTCCTTGAACACGGGGATGAACGCGGGGGCGCGGTGGTGGAGCAGCGTGCGCGCCATGGCGTGCAGCACGCGCTCTGGAACGGCCACGGGTCCCGGCGTCAGCAGACGGTACTTCGGCATGAGATCTCCCGGCGCACACGAGCCCCAAAGGGGGGCGCGCAAACGGCGCCGAGATTATCCCGGCGATCCCGGGCGGTCAACGCGGTCCGGGCCGGGGCGGGAAGTTCTTTTTCCTTCCATTTCAGCGGGTTAGCGCCTGTGCTACGGTTCGCAGCCCATGGGGGAGCTGGCCGTCGCGCGGATCGCCGCGCCCGACGCAACCGTCCACGTTCCGGGCTCGAAGAGCCTGACGAACCGGGCGTTCGTGTGCGCCGCCCTGGCCGAGGGCCCGAGCCGGCTCATCGGCTGGCTCGAGAGCGACGACACGGCCGCGATGACGGACGGCCTGGCGCGGCTGGGCGTGCGCGTCGAGCGCGCGGGTGCGGACGTGGTGGTGCACGGCACGGGCGGCAACTTCGCGATCCCGCTCCACCCGATCGATTGCCGCGCCTCGGGCACGACGATGCGCTTCCTCACCGCGTGCGCGGCGCTCGTGCAGGGGCGCGTGGTGCTCGACGGCGTGCCGCGCATGCGCGAGCGGCCGATCCAGGACCTGGCCGATGCGCTGGCCGCCCTGGGCGTGCAGGTGCGCACGGTCGCGGGCTGCCCGCCGGTGACCGTGCAGGGCGGCCGGCTCACGGGCGGGCGCGTCGCGGTCGAGGCGTCGAAGTCGAGCCAATTCCTGTCGGCGCTGCTCATGGTGGCGCCGCTCGCGCAGGGCGAGGTCGAGATCACCGCTTCGCAGATCACCTCGCGGCCCTACGTCGACCTGACGCTCGAGACCATGAGCTCGTTCGGGATCTCCGTCGACGCGCGCGGCGAGACGTTCCGCATTCCCGGCGGGCAGTCGTACCGGGCGCGCGCCTACCTCGTCGAGCCCGACGCGTCGGCGGCCACGTACTTCTTCGCCGCGGCGGCGGTCACGGGTGGGCGCGTGCGCGTCGAGGGCATCTCCGCGGCGTCGCTGCAGCCCGACGTGCGCTTCGTCGAGGTGCTCGAGCGCATGGGCTGCACCGTCGAGCGCGGGCCGCGCTGGATCGCCGTGCGCGGGCCGCGCTACCTGCACGGCGTCGACGTCGATTTGAACGCGCTGCCCGACAGCGCGCTCACGCTCGCGGTGGTGGCGCTCTTCGCGCGCGGGCGCACGGCGATCCGGAACGTGCCGAACCTCCGGCTCAAGGAGACCGACCGCATGGCCGCGCTCGAGACCGAGCTGCGCAAGCTCGGCGCGCGCGTGCAGACCTCGGCCAACGATCTCGTGATCGAGCCGCCGGCGCAGCTCACGCCGGCGTCGATCGCGACGTACGACGACCACCGCATGGCGATGAGCTTCGCCGTCGCGGGGCTGGCCGTGGACGGGATCACCATCCAGAACCCGGAGTGCGTCGCGAAGACGTTCCCCGGCTTCTTCGACGAGCTGCGGCGGCTGTCGGCCTAGCGGGTCAGTCCGGCACGGGCGCAGGAGCCTGGGGATCGGGCTTCGGCACCATGGCGCCCGGCGGCGCCTCGGGCGCGTCGTCGAAGCTCGGCTGCGTGGCGTCCTCGGGGTTCTGCGGCATGACCTCGTCGTGGCCGGCGGCCGGCGCGGGCGCCGCCGGCGGCAGCGCCGCGGGCGCATCGCTCGCGGGCTGCGCTGCGGCGGGCTGCGCTGCGGCGGGCTGCGCTGCGCCGGGCGCGGCGCCGGGCAGGGTGTCGCTCGCCGCGGCGGGCGCCGTCGGCTCGGCTGCCGGGGCGGCCTCGGCGGCCGCGGGCGCCGCAGGCGGCTGCGCGTTCGGGTTCGCCACGGCGTCGAGCGCCGCCAGGTCCTTCACCTGGTATGGTCCGACATCGATCACCTCGAGCGAGCGCTGGCCGGCCACGAACACGTAGCGGCCCGACATCGCCATGGCGTGGTCGCCGTGGACCTGGATGCTGTCGTAGACGCTCTTGCCCTGGGCGTCGGCCACCTGCAGGCCGCGATCGCCCAGCATGTACGCGTGGTCGCCGTCCGTCGCGAAGTCGGACAGGTGGCCGACCTTGTCGGCCTCGAGCGGACCCAGCGCCTGCGGCCGTGCGGGATTCGCGAGCGAGATCTCGAACGCCGAGTCCTTGCCGAACACGACGAACGAGTGGCCCGCGATGCGGCCGCCCTTGGCCACGAAGTTCTCGGGGAACGTCACGGCGCCGCCCGTCAGGTGGCGCAGGAGATGCTGCGGCGTGGTGACCTCGGCGCGGTTGGGGCGCGCCAGGTAGATGAACGGCCGGCGCACGTCGAGCGCGACGAAGCTGCCTTCGAGCAGCCGGTGCGCCTGCAGGCGTTCGGAGCTGAGCCGCACCGCGTACACGCCCTTGGAGCCGGCCAGGAGCGCGGTGTCGCCCCACATGCCGGCAGCCTGGATGGAGCCCACCTCCGCGACCTCCCAGCGGCCGCGTTGGATGGGCTTCTCGGCGGTGCGCTCGATGAGCTCGGCGCCGTCGGGGCCGTAGATCAGCACGCGCTTGTCGTCGACGATGCGGATGCCCGTCCAGTTCGACAGGTCGTCCTCGCGGCGGAAGCGGTCGACGACCTGGGGGTCGAGCGGCGACGAGACGTCGACGAAGTCGAAGCCGCCGCGCGCGAACAGCAGCGCGGCGCGGTCCCCGCGCAGGTCCATGGCGCGCACGTCCTCGAGGTAGTCGAGGTGCTGCACGCGCGACTCGGTGCTCGCCCACAGTGCGACGGGCACGAAGAACTGGTTCCAGAACGGGTAGCGCGAGTTGCCGAACACCGTCTTGTCGCGCGCGTAGCTGCCCTTCGCGATGTGGTCGGCGGGCGCCTCGAAGGTGCGGTCCCAGATCGGGTCCTTCGGCGCCGACTTGTGGTAGAGGCGCACGCGGCAGCGCGCGAGCACCGTGGCGCCGCCGAACGTGCCCGACGCCGACGACTCTTCGTAGTCGAGCCGCAGCCAGCCGTCCATGTCGGCGGTGGGCTCGGCGCCCGTCGGGATGAACGTCACGTCGACGCCGTGCTCGCGGTACTCCTTGGCCATGATGGCCACGAAGCCGCGGCGCACGCGCTGCGGCTGGGCCGTGTTCGGCGACACCTCGACGCGGATGCCCAGGTGCTTGATCGCCGTCTCGCGCTTGAACGCGACGAGGTCGAGGCTGCGCTGCGCGTCGGTCGCGAAATCGCTCTCGGGATACTGGCGCATGAACTCGCGCAGCGTCGCGATGCTCGGGTTGGTGCCGACCATGCGCACGTACGCAAGGTCGCCGTTCGCGCGGCGCGAGAGCTCGCCGTCCGGATAGTCGGACAGGAACTGGTTGTACGCCTCGGCCGTGTTCGCGCTGCGCGCGCGCTGGAAGTAGAGCGGCTCCATCGCGCGGTGGAGCTCGGGCAAGAGAGCGCTCTGCGGATAGGTCTCGAGGAACTTCTGGTGCGCTTCGATCGTCTGGTGCCCCAGCACGCGCAGAGCGGCGATGTGCTCCTGCGCGTCCTTCGCGTGCTCCGAGTTCGGGTTGTCGCGAAGGAAGCGGCTGTAGCTGGCGACGGTGTTCGCGCTCTGCGCGCCTTCCCACGTCGCTTCGGCGCAGCCGAGCGCGCCGAGCGCGAGCGCCAGAGCGGCGGCGCCGATGACCAAGCCAGACGTCGTGGTGCGCACACGGACCTCCTGCCCCGCAGAGGTGCCCGGGGCTCTCTCGGGGGTGTTCGGAGTCGTGTGCAGCGGACTTGAGGCGAGCGCTCACGCCGGAGCGCGCCGTTTTCCGCTCAAGTCGCGACGGAGTTGCCCGATCCAGATATCGGGTGACGGGAACGCCCAGGAGGGGAACTTGGGGACTGCATTTTTCGTGGGGGGAATCGCCACGCTGGCGCTGCTGGCGGGCCTGACGCGCACCAGCGCGCGGCGCCGGCGCGCGAGCATCCGCGGCATGCTCGACCGCTCGCGGCCATGCGCCGTGCGCCGCGCCTCGCCCTGAAAATGCGACGGCCCCGGAGCATTGCTGCTCGCGGGGCCGTGCATGTTGAACCCACCGTCGCGCTACTCTCCCACCGAGTAAGCTCGGCAGTACCATCGCCGAAGCGGGGCTTAACTTCCGAGTTCGGGATGGGATCGGGTGTGGCCCCCGCTCTATGGACGGCGGGAAAAATCGTTGGATGTTCCGTGCTAGCCGAAGCCAAGCATGAGCAAAAATTGACGGTTCAGGTCAAGCCTCACGACCGATTAGTACTGGTCAGCTCCACGCCTTACGGCGCTTCCACACCCAGCCTATCAACCTCCTGGTCTCGAAGGGGTCTTTAGCGGACCGAAGTCCGAGGGAGATCTCGTCTCGAGGTGGGCTTCCCGCTTAGATGCCTTCAGCGGTTATCCCGTCCGCAGATGGCTACCCGGCTGTGCCGTTGGCACGACAACCGGTGCACCAGAGCTGCGTCCATCCCGGTCCTCTCGTACTAGGGACAGCTCCTCTCAAATCTCCTACGCCCACGACAGATAGGGACCGAACTGTCTCACGACGTTCTAAACCCAGCTCGCGTGCCACTTTAATCGGCGAACAGCCG
>DATJZN010000032.1:0-199422 GCA_035499075.1 Myxococcota bacterium
GCGGGTAGGTCGGGAGCTTCGTGTAGTGCGTGCTCGACTCGCCGCACAGCTGTCCTGGCGCCGCGCCGGCGAAGAGACCCGCGTACCAGCCCACGCCGCGCGCGTACTGATCGTCGTCGCTGAAGAAGTTCGGCTCCTTCGGCCGACTCATGAAGAAGCCGGAGCGGAGCGCGAGCTGCTCGTGCAGCGTGCTCGTGCCGCACTTCATCGCGCCGATGATCGCGAAGTCGGGAAGCCTCATCGCCGAGTCAGCCTCGCCAGTTGTCCCACAGCTGGTGCTCGACCGTGTGGCGCTCCTTCGCGCCCGCCGTCTCGCGCAGCCACGCCACCGCACGGCCCGCGCTCCACAAGACGTTCGCGGCGAGCCAGCCGACCCGGCCGAACTGCTTGCGGTAGTAGCGCGACCGCGACGCGTAGTAGTAGCGAGGCAAGCGCTGGCGGGCCGCCTGCAGGCGTTTCACCGGCGAGCTCTGGCCGCGCAGATGCACCACGCGTGCCGCCGGCTCCTGCCAAACCTCGAACCCCGCGAGCTGCGCGCAGCGGCAGTAGTCGGCGTCCTCGAAGTACATGAAGTAGCCCTCGTCGAGGGGGCCGATCGCGCGGATCACGTCAGCGCGGATCATCACGGCCGCGAAGCTGAGCCACTCGACGCGCCGCGGGCTCTCGCCGATCGGCAACGGCACGTCCCAGCGCGAGAGGAGGCGCTGGATCGGCCCCGTCGCGGAGCCCGCGATGAGCTCGGTGATGGGACGGTGGAAGCGGAAGCCACTCACCTGCGGCTCGCCGTCGTCCCACTCCAGTCGTGGACCCACGAGGCCGGCTTTGGGATGCTCGGACAGGAAGCGGTAGAGCGTGTCGACCGCGTCGCGACGCACGATGGTATCGCTGTTCAGGAGCAGGTACGCCTCCGCGTCGACGGCGTGGATGCCTGCGTTGTTGCCGAAGGCGAAGCCGCCGTTGCGATCCGTCGCCAGCACGCGCACTCCCGGCCGCGGCGCCGACGAGAGCTCACGCTCGAGTATCTCCGCGCTTCCGTCGCCGCTGGCGTTGTCGACGACGATCACGGCGTCGCGCTCGGGATCCACGCCCGCGAGCGCCGAGCGGGCGCAGCTCGCCGACAGCGCCGGCGTGCGGTAGTTGAGCACGATGGCGGCGACCCGAGTCCGGAGCGCGGGCCGCTCGCTAGCCGCTGCCATCGCCGCCCAGCCTCTTGAAAAGCGGCTCGACCGCGCGGTCGATCGCGAACTCCTCCGCGACGCGGGCGCGGCCTGCCTGACCGAAGCGCCGGCGCAGCTCGCGATCGCCGAGGAGCCGACGCAGCTGAGCCGCGAGCGCGTCGCAATCCGAAGAAGGAAAGAGCAGACCGTTGGCTCCGTCGGTCACGAGCTCGGGAATCCCCGCGACGTGTGGCGCCACGACCGGCACGCCGAGCGCCATGGCCTCCAGCAGGACGACCGGCAGGCCCTCCATCAGGCTCGCGAGGGCGAATATGTCGGCGCCCGCGAGGATCCGCAGCGTGTCTGGCTCCGACCGCGCGCCGATGAACTCGACTGCGTCCGCGACCCCGAGCTCTCGCGCCGTCGCCTCGAGAAAGGACCGCGTCGGCCCGTCGCCGACGAAAGTGACACGGAACGGTGGCGCCACCGGAAGGATCTGCGCGAGCGCGTGCAAGAGTTGGTACTGGCCCTTCTCGGGCGAGAGACGCCCCACGCACACGATCCGGAGCGGGTCGTTCTCGCTTCGCTGCGCCGGAGGTTCGCCCAGCTCCACGCCGCAGCGCACCACCAACAGACGGTCCCAGAGCTCGATCGGAATGACGCGCGAGACCTGAGCGCGCACGAAGTACGACGCGCATGCGGCGAAGCGCGCGGCTCCGATCTTGTCAGCGATGGTGAGCACCGCCGGGTACTCGAAGTCGCCAAAGGAATGGAGCATCAAGCTCCACGAGATTCCCGCGAGGAAGCATGCGATACGAGCGACGTCGCCCCCCGCGCGCGCGAAGTGCACGTGCAGGTGGCGGATCCGCGCGTGGCGCAGCGCACCCGCCAGGATCACGCCTTCCGCGAAGTAGAACAGCGACCACAGCGCCGCACGGGCGCCGGGCGGCCGATTCTTCACGGCGATCCCGAGAGCCCGCCCGTAGCGGAGCGGACTCCGGAAGATCTCGCCCAGATGAGCCCGAACCGTCGACGCGAAGCCCGGCGGCTGCACGTAGAACGTTTGCGCCTCTTCCTGGCGGTCCGCCGCTCCGAGCGGGGCGTCGCGCGGGGGGCGGTGGATCGAGAACGTGCGCACCTCGATGCCCTTCCGCCGCAGCGCGCTCAGCTCGCGGCGGATGAACGTGTGCGAGATCGTCGGGTACTCGCTCGAGAAGTAGCCGATCAACGTTACACCCCCGTGCGCGCGAGCCGGAGCTCGAGACGAGCGCGCGAGAAGCGCCCGCGCCGGTCGACGCAGTGCATGTAGGTGAGGTCGCACCGGCGCAGCGTGAAGACGTCTCCGCCACGCGCGTTCCAGCCGTGTTGCGTCGTCACGGCATTGGAGTAACCCGCTTGGCGGACGGCGTCGCGGGCGCGTCCGTCCCAGTCGCCGTTCGGGTAGCAGAACGAAGTCACCGCGCCTCCGACTTCCGCCTCGAGCCGGCGCTTCGACTCGACTACCTCGCGCTCGATCTCCGCGTCGGTGCACTGCGGCAGGAGAGGATGCGAGAAGCTGTGCGAGCCGATCTCGTGTCCGCGGGCGCGCAGCTCGCGCAGGTCGGAGAAGCACATCATCCCGTCCCATACGGGACGCCACGCACCGCCGGCCGCTTCCTCGAGCCCGGAGACCCAGTGCTCACGAGCGGTCGTGGCCATCTGCTTCGCGGCCCCGACGACGGCCGCAGGCTCACGCGCGGTGGCGGCCGCCCCCAGCTCGGCGAGGAGGCGGCGGGCCGCTTCGGGCTCCCTCTCCAGCGCGCGGGGAAGCGCGAACGCGACGCGGTCGTGCCAGAGGCTGCGTCCGCTCGCGGCGGCCTCCGAGACGACGAAGAAGGTGGCGCGAAGTCCGCGCGCGTCCAGCACTGGAGCGGCAATCGTGGCGTTGTCGAGCTGACCGTCGTCGAAAGTGAGCGCGAGCAGTGGACGCTCGGGCTCGTCACCTCTGCGCCAGCGCTCCGCAGCCTCGCCGAGCGTCATACAAGTGAAGCTCGTACAGAGTGACTCGAGTATCTCGGACAGCTCCTCGGGAGTCACCGCGAGCTCGCCCAGCGGATACTCCGCGCGTGCGGAGCTCGGCAGCACGCGATGGAAGGTGGCGATGGACAGCTTCCCCCGCAGCCGGCGGCGCGGCTCGCTCCAGCGGCTCCAATGGAGCACGCCCGCGGCAACGTCTCGGAGGAGTGGGTGCGTCACGAGCCGCTCGCCACGGCTCGACGGCGGAGGACGGCCAGGTTGTGCTCGGGATCGTCCACCACGAGCTCGAACTGCGTGGAGATGACCGGCTGCTTGGCCCACGCGGCCAGGCCTTCCCAGTCGGCGAGGTACTGGATTTCGCGGCTCTCCACGAGGTAGCGGTCCACCTCGCCTCGCGAGCGCGCCGCCAGCGCGACCGGATTCACTTTGCCGTCCAGATTCACGGTGCGGTCGTGGAAGAAGCCGAGCGTGCCCGACTGGGGCGCCGCGACCCACGTGTCGTCGGAGACGTTCTTCTGGACCCAGTCGACGACCTGGAAGTGCATGTGCGAGGTGCCCTTCGCGTAGAGTCTCGCGTCGAGCCCCGAAGCCAGGAGCACGAGCCCAGCCGCAAACGCCCCCGGAACCCAGCGCAGCTCGCTGGACGCGAGGCCGACCCACCCGCGGCGCGCCACTGCACCAACGAGGAGAGCGAGAAGAGGTGAGAGCGCGAACATGTAGCGCGACATGAAGTAGCCGGCGCCGAAGCTCATCCCGTAGAACGCGAGCAGGCAGACGGCGAAGATCGAACCGAGAGTGGCGAGCGAGCGCACGATCGGGTCGCGAGAGCGCAGGGCGTGATGGGCCAGGCCGGCGAGCGCGAGAACCGACAGGCATGCTCCCGCGACGACCCAGGGCGACTCCTCGTACCCGCTGGGGATCGGCAGGTACAACGTGGCGTACTCGAACACGGCGCTCGGCAGCTTCGCGAGGTTCTCGCCGAGCTGGGACTCCATCGCTTCGGAGCGGCCGCTGATCGGAACGATCGCGCCGAAGCGGAGCTGGTTGAACACGAGCCAGGGCACCGCGACCGCGACGGACGTCGAGCCGATCACGGTCGCCTCGGCGAACCGCCGCCGCAGGAACACCCCTGAGCCGAATCCGGAGCTCGCGTGCGCGATGCACGCACCGAGGACGAGAAACACGGCGTCGTTGCGCGCCCAGAACGCGGCGCCGAGGAGCGCGCCCGCTCCCGTGCAGCGCGTCCAGCTCCACCGCTCGCGGAACCCCGAGTCGGCGAACACGAGCAACACGGAGACGATGAGGAGCGCGTAGAGCCCGCTCTCGAGGCAGTTCATCGAGTGCATGACGACGATCGGACTCGCGAACCACGCGGCGGAGACGAGCAGAGCGGCAGCTCCACCCCGAGGCCGACCCGCGTAGATCCGGCGTGCGAGGCGCCACAGCAGCCACGCCGCGATGCTCGCGCAAGTCGCCTCGAGCAGCTGGACGCCCAGTACGCCGAGCCGCCGATCGCCGCCGACGAGCTCGAACACTCCGGCCCACAGGAGCGTGGCGAGAGGCTGAGTCCCGTTCGTCGGCTGGAGTCCGCCGGAGACGCTCATGCCGTGACCGAGCGCGATGTTCCTCGCGATCGTGAGCATCAGGTAGCCGTCCTCGGTCGGGAACTGCCGGAAGAGTCGTCCCCCGATGTCCAGGAGCGGCACCAGTCGGGCCAGGCCACCGACCGCGTAGAGCGCGAGCGCCGCGCCGAGGGCCCCGGCCCCGACCTCGTCCGCCTCGGCCTGCTCTGTCGCGCTCACCGGTCCAGCGAAAGCCATGAGTGTCCCGCCCAGACCAAAACGAGCTTATCGGAGCGGCTGGAGCGATCCATAGGGGGCCGCTGCAGGGACCTCGGCCTTGCGCGGCTCGCGCTTCGGCACGACCGCCTTCTGGTAGTTCGCGACGACCCCGGCGAAGGCGCCCGTCATGAAGAGCATGAGAACGCCCCCGCTCAGGGCGTTCGGCAGCGAGTCGGCCCAGTTCAGGGCGATGAGCAGGCCGCACGATGCGAGGAGCCGCTGGTCTGAAGGGGAGCGGAGGTTCCGCAGCGCGCGCCCCGCCTGGAAGATCGGCAGGAGCATGAGCCCGAACATGCTCGCGAAGCCGACGGCGCCGACGTCTCCGAGCATGATGATCCAGAGCCCGTCGGTTACCGAGACGTCTCGACCCTCGTCGCTGAAGACCCGGTTGCGGCCGTAGCCGCCCCAGCCGAAGAGCAGCCGCTGGCGCGCGTGCTCGAGCAGCTGGTCCTCGTTCTCGAAGCGAAAGCTCAGCGACTCGGAGCGGTCCTCGCTCGCCGAAAGCGAGAGGTTGGTCAGCAAGCTGGTCGGGAACAGGTCGAAGCTCCGCAGCATCGGGTACGTGAGCACGACGCACGCGATCACGACCGCCGCGCGGAGCTGCGCCTTGGCCGACGCGAGGAACATGAGCAGCCCGCCGAGGCCGGCATACAACGCAGCGGAGAGCGTCTTGCACAACGCGACCATGAAGGCGAGATAGCCGGTGGTCACCACGGGCGGCAGCCCGCGGACCTTCGTACCCCGGCGCCACAGCATCGTGCTCGCCAAGGTTGCGAAGGAGGTGAGGATCGCCAGCCCGAGGCCGTGGCCGACGAAGACGATGGGACGAAAGCCGCCGCCGCGGATCTGCTGGACGAAGGAGGACGGCAGGTAGCCGTACACCATTCGGTGTAGCTGGGGACTCATGCGCACTTCCCAGAGCATCGGGAGCGAGTAGATCAAGAAGGCGAACACGAACGAGTAGAGCAGCCGATGCAGCTGGGCCACTTCGCGCACCAGCATCCGCCCCAGCAGAAACGGCAGGATCAGTGCGATCGCGTAGCCCCGAAAGGTCACCACCGCGTCCCAGGGCGACAGAGCGGGCAGGATCAAGCCGCCGACGGCATAGGGGTCCGAGTTGGTGGACGCGGTCATCGCGGTGCCGGCTGCGAAAGCCGCGATGAGAGTGAGCGTCCATCCCCGCAGGCGCAGGTAGCGGAACTCGCGCGGGCGCACGGCCACACAGGCCAAGATGGCTGCCAGGGTCGGCAGCGTACTCTTGTCGAGCTCGGTGACCCCGGGCAGCTGAAAGCCGTACCCGACCGGCAACAGGAGCGCAGATACGAGAAGGGTGAGAAACGCTGCCCGGTACGGGGGCAGTGCGGAGAACAGCGCGAAGGCCATGGGCACCGACAGAACCAGCGCGACCGGCGCAGTGGGGTATGCGCCGAACACTTCGTTCATGTGCAGGTATTCGCGTCGGGGGTGCGGCCGCTGGGATCGCGCTTCACATTACCGCTCCGGGCCACGGCCTAGGGGTTGCTCTTGCATGGAAGATGCGCCGAAACGGCGTTTTCGGCATCGGGCTCCCGTTTCGGTATCGGGCGTCACAGAGGCTGCCGTGCGAATTCCGAAGAGTCGCGAAAGAAGTTCTTGCTTACCTTGGGGAAGGGGCTCGCCGTGAAGAAGCTGTTGTTGCCGAAGGCTCGCGCCGGGATTCTGATTGCGCTCGCATGGTCGTCTGGATGGGCAGCGAGCGCCGCTGCGCAAACGTGCACCGTCGGGCCGTTCACCTCTAGCACGCCGCTCTCGTCCGTCATCTCCGCCATCAACGGCGCCAAAGCAGGGGCGGTGGTCTGTCTCCAACGCGGCCAGACGTGGACCGGTTCGACCGGTCTCAACCTGACGGCCAGCTTCCCGGCGACCAGCCGCGTCACCATCTGCTCCAGCGACACGAGCCAGTGCCAGGACTCGGGTGCAGCGAACGCGAAGGTGTCGGTCACGAACGGCGGCGGCTTCGGCGTCCGTTTCCGCAACGGCGCGGGCGGCTACGAGCTCCGCAACATCGATTTCGCGGGCCCGGCGGACGCGGGGGGCTCGGACACCATCGGCCTCCAGCCCGACCGCGGCTCGCACGACGTGCGCTTCGTGGGCGGCAAGGTCAGCTCGTGGTGGCACATGATGTGGTCGGATAGCGGCAGCGGCTCGCCGGCGACGAACATCGAGTTCGGCACGTGCGCGGCGCCGCTCGAGATGACCACGGCGGCCTCCGGTGGCTCCGAGCCGTTCCAGCAGGGCACGTACGGCTCGTACAAGAGCACGGCCTGGCGCTTGAACTTGCACGACTACAGCCCGCACGGCCTCTTGTCCCACTTCCTGGACATCGCGTACACGGGCTCGATCAACTTCAACGACGACAACAACAACTCCACGGACCTCGTGATCGAGTGCAGCAAGTTCGGACCGAACGCGCTCGAAGGCGGCGAGGACTTCATGAAGTTCTCGGCCGGCAAGCGCCTCACGGTCCGGAACAACAACTTCACGGGGTGTAACCGCTTGCTCGGATTCACGGGACACGGACCCGACGGCAACACGTACGGGTGGGACCAGGTCGACATCTACCAGAACACGTTCGACGGGCGCAGCTGCTCGAGCCAGACGCCGGTCGTGCTGCTCGATGCGAGCAACGTGCGCATCTACAACAACGTCGTCTCCGTTGCGAAGGGGAACTCTCAGGGCGGCCTGGTGTCGATGAACTGCCAGGAAGGCTCGATCAACGCGCAGGACAACGACGTTGCTCACGTGTCCGTCTACAACAACACGGTCTACCGCAACGGCAGCGCGAGCGATCCGACGAGCGGCTACGGCACGTTCGGCTCGAGCGACGCCGGCTGCGTGAACGGCGGCACCCAACCGAGCGACATCACGGTCGTGAACAACCTGGACATGGAGAACGACACGCAAAATCCCTATCCGTGGCAGGTGGGAGCCGCGGGATGCAACGCGTGGGGAACGAACGGCGCGCAGGTGCACAACAACTTCGTGTACTCGCCGAACAAAGCGCCGCGCCTGCCGAGCTGCAGCGCGAGCGACATGTTCGCCAAGTCGGGGTCGACCACGACGGCGACCGGCGACGGCTGGAACACGCCGCCGGGCGTGACCGACCTCGCGAACTTCAACTTCACGATCACGAACGCCAGCAAGGTGTTCGGCCAGGGCGATCCGAAGTACTGCCCGGCGACGGACTTCGCCGGGAACGCCCGGCCGTCGACGTGTTCGATCGGCGCCTACGACGTGGGCTCCGGCTCGCCGGCCGCACTCCAGCCCCCGACGTTGATCCAGGCCAGCCCGCTCAACTGAGAGGCGCTCCCGGGTTCGCCGGCGCTCGCGCCTTCGTTGGCCTCGCGGTCCGCACGCCGTTACTCTGCATGAGCGGCGTCTAACGTGGGCCGCGAGGGCGACCCCATGAAGCTCCCGAACCTGAGCTTCCTCGCGACCGTCGGGCAGCTGCGCTGCATCCAGGCGCGCTACGAGCGCGGGCCACTCCGCAATCCCGATACGTTCGCGGCGCCGCTCCTCTCGTTCCCGGCGCGCGTCGGCTATCACGTCCGCGGGCTCTTCCTGCGCTCGCGCCTGCACGGCGACCCGTTCTACGCGTACCTGGTCGCGAGGACCAAGCACTACGACCAGGTCTTCCTCGACGCGATCTCCGAGCCCGTGCGCGCCATCGCGAACGTCGGCACCGGCAGCGACACGCGGGCGTACCGCTTCGCGGAGCTCCTCCGGCGCCAGTCGATCGCTGTCCTCGAGTGCGACCAAGCCGAGGCGATCCGCGCCAAAGAGCGCATCGTGCGGCGGCGGTGGCGGGCCGATCACGTGTCTTTCCAGCCGATCGAGCTGAACGTCCCGGGCTGGCCGGCGCTCGAACAGTGGCTCGTCGAGCGCCGGGCCGGGCCGGCGCTCGTGATGCTCGAGGGAGTGAGTCCCTATGTGACTTCGAGCTCGTTCGAGGCGTTCCTGCGGATGCTCGCGGCGACGCTGCACCCGCAGAGCACGCTCGCATACGACTACAAGGTGGCGGGCGTCGACGAGCAATTCGGAAAGTCCGAGCGCACGCTGGCTCCGTTCCGATTGTCTCGCTCGCGCGACGACGTGCACGCGTTCCACCGCAAGCTGGGCTTCCACGCGCGCTACGTCGAAACGAGCGAGGAGCTGTGCGCACGGGCGTTGCCGCCCGGGACGCTGCCGTTTCGCGAAGACGGCCTCGTGGTGCTGGGACTCGCCGAGGCCTAGTCCGCGAAGCGGTACTTGAGGATGCAGTAGATAGCGCGGAAGCCGTCCTTCCAGCCGATCTTCTTGCCTTCCTCGTAAGTGCGGCCGCTGTACGAGATGCCGGTCTCGTAGATGCGGACGCCCGGGATGCGCGCGACCTTCGCGGTGACTTCGGGCTCGAAGCCGAAGCGGTCCTCGCGAAGCTGGATGCTCTGGAGCACGTCGCGGCGGAAGAGCTTGTAACACACTTCCATGTCGGTGAGGTTCAGGTTCGTCATCATGTTCGAGAGCAGCGTCAGGAAGCGGTTGCCGACGGAGTGCCAGAAGTAGAGCACGCGGTGGCACTCGCCACCCGCGAAGCGGGAGCCGAACACGGCGTCGGCCACGCCTTCCTGGATGGGCTTCAAGAGTTTCGGGATCTCGGCCGGGTTGTACTCGAGATCGGCATCCTGGACGATCACGCAGTCGCCCGTCGCCGCGGCGAAGCCCGTGCGCAGCGCCGCGCCTTTGCCGCGGTTCACCGGATGATGGAGGCAGCGCACCACATCGGGGTGCTTCGTCGCCAGCTCCTCCATGATCGCGGCCGAGCCGTCGCGCGAGCAGTCGTTCACGAGGATGAGCTCTTTCTCGACGCCCATGTCGACGCCGAGCACGCGCTCGACGGTCGTCTGGAGCGTGCGCTCCTCGTTGAAGATCGGCATGACGATCGAGAGCTTCATGGACTCTCCTGCTTTGCGGGAACTGTAAGCGACTGTCGCACCCAGCACGCGGCGTCGACGAGCACGAGGCGATCCCGTTCCGACACGTCGCAGGCGGGCACGAGGAGCTCCGGAAGCACTGCGGACTCCAAGTCGCGGTCGAGGAGCAGCCAGCGCACGTGATAGCGCTCGAGGATTTCTCGTCGCCGCTCCGAGGGCGCTTGAGCGGCGAGGAAGGCCGCCGTGTCGTCCCAGCGGTCGCGCTGCCCTGGCGCGAAGAATTCCAGGTGATGCGCGGCCACGATGCGCCCTCGCACCGACGGCACGGGCCAGGCGATGAGCGGATCGGCGAGCACGACGTCGTGCTCCGCGACGGGACCGAGGACGCGTCGATAGCGCTCGAGCGGTCGCTCGAGCTTGTCGTCGAAGCCGGCGAGCTTCGCGATTCTCGGCCGCAGGAGCTGCGGCTCGCGCAGCACCGACCAGAGCTGCGGCACCGCGAAGTAGACCAGCGCCGCCGGCAGTAGCGCATGGAGCGCGCCGGCTGCGAACGCGCCGGCGTCGCGAGAAGCGAGCGCACGCCCGACTCCGCTCCATGCGCTCGCGCCGTCCGCGTACCAGCGCCACAGGACGTAGCCCGCGAGCACCTGTGCAAAGAAGAGCCCTGCGAGGGGCAGGCGCGCCAGCGTCGCCGAGTGGAGTGCGATGGCGGTGACGCCGAGCCCCAGCGATGCGGCGAGTGCCAGGCCGCACGTGCGCACCACCTCGTCGCTCCGGTACGGCAGCGCGCAAGCGGCCGCGAGCGAAGCGGGAAGACACCACACGAAGAGCATCTCTCGGAGGATGGCGGGGTTGAACCAGAACCAAGAGTCCGGATTCGAGCGCAGCGCTCCCAGGAAGCTGTACCAGGGCCAGAGCGTGCACAGCACGCCTGCGCTCGCGAGGGAGGCGACGGTCCACGCCGTGGCCTTGCGGCGCAGGCTCGGCTCGCTCGTGCATGCGACCGCCGCGAGACCGAGCGCGCCCAGGACGCCGGTCATTCCATGGGAGAGGAGCGCGCACGCGATGAGCACGGCGCAGGCGGCCGCGCCGAGGCGAAATCGCGCTCGTGCACGAGCCACGCGCCACGCTGCCCACGCGAACACGTCCAGCCAGAGAGCGAACGCGGACGGGTTCACCTGATGGACGGGCAGATCCTGGAGCGCCAGCGTGTTCGCGTAGCCGGGCGGGGCGCCGTACAGAAACAAGAGCGGCGCGAGCGCGAACGGAGCCACTGCGGCGCGGCCGTACGCCGAGAGGAACGCGTACAACCCGATGAACAAGAGCGCCGTGTTCGCGACACCCGCTCCGCTCAGCACGTCGTAGCTGTCCCAGCCGGTCGCACGAGTCGCGAGCGCCAGCACGATGGAGTACGGCGAGTAGCGGATCGACGGCTCGGGCACGTCCTGCGTCGGGTTGCCGGCGTCGAGTCCGACTTCCGCGAGGACGCGAACGGCGCGATGGTGCTCCCACGCGTCGGAGCCCAACAGCTCGTCGCGGTAGCCGGTGGCCAGCGCCACGTAAAGTGTGACTGCAGCCGCGGCGAACCAGTACGCGAAGCGCGCCACCGTCGAGCTCTAGCGCGCGCCCGCGGTTGCGGGCGCGGCGTAGGTCCCTGAGACTGCGGCCGGGCGCGGAGCGTGAACGCGATGGATGTCGGCGTCGTAGTGATCGGGCGCAATGAAGGCGAGCGGCTGCGCCGCTGCCTGGCGTCCCTTCCCGCGGACGTACCGGTCATCTACGTCGACTCCGGCTCGACGGACGGCAGTCCGGACCTGGCCACGCGCGCGAAGGCGTCCGTCGTAGCGCTCGACGCCTCCGCACCGTTCACGGCCGCACGCGGCAGGAACGCCGGCCTCGAGCAGCTGCGCGCCGCGCATCCGGAGCTCGCCTTTGCGCAGCTCGTCGACGGCGACTGCGACCTCGACCGGGGCTGGCTCGCGGCCGCGCTCGCGGTCTTCGCCCACGAGCCGAAGCTCGCCGTCGTATGCGGCCGGCGACGCGAGCGCTTCCCCGATGCGTCGATCTACAACCAGCTCTGCGATCTCGAATGGGACACCGAAGTCGGCCTCGCGGAGAGCTGCGGCGGCGATGCGCTCGTGCGCATCGATGCGCTTCTCGGCGTCGGCGGCTTCCGTGCTTCGATGATCGCGGGCGAGGAGCCCGAGCTCTGCTTCCGCCTGCGCGCTGCGGGCTGGCAGATCCGGCGAATCGATGCGGAGATGACGCTGCACGACGCGGCGCTCCGGCGCTTCGGCCAGTGGTGGAAGCGCCAGGTCCGTGCCGGCTACGCCTACGCGCTGTGCTGGGTGCTTCACGGCGACTCGCCCGAGCGCTTCCGCTGGCGAGAGCTGCGCTCGATCGCGGTGTTCGGCCTCGTCGTCCCGGTGAGTGCGCTCGTGCTGGGCGAGATCTACGCGCCGCTCGCGCTCGCCCCGCTTTCGCTGTACGCGGTGCTCTATCGACGCGTGCGCGCTGCGCGCTTGCGGCGCACCCGGAACGAGGCTCACGCGCGCCTCGATGCGCTCTTCTGCGTGGTGGGCAAGTTCGCGCAGCTGTGGGGTGTCGCGCGTTTTCTGTTCGCTCGGGCCCGGGGCGGTCGCGAAGAGCTCATCGAGTACAAGTGATTCGCGCCGTCGCTCAGCTCGGTGCGCGCCGGCCGAGGCTTCGAGCCGCGATCTCTCTTGCACGCGCCCGCAACCCCCGCACCGCACGCGACAGGCGCTCCGCCGGCATGAGCACCCAGCGCTTCACGTGCTCGTCGGGGCGGGCGCGAAAGATCGTCGAGTGCTCGGCCGCCGAGCCGTCCGTGGGCGGCTCCTTGGTGTAGTAGTAGAGCGCGAAAGAGCTGCGCACGACGTCGGGCGGACAGGTGCACGCAGTGACTCCGTGGAAGCTGCGCTCGCTCGTGGCGAAGATGACGCAGCGGTTGAGCTTGGGCGCGAACGTGTGCACGCAGCGCCGCACGCGGTGGTCCCACAGCTCGAGCTTGCCGCCCCACTCGTCGCGCCAGTGCTCGTTCAGGTAGAGCAGCAGGTTGACGCGCCGGTACCAGCCGCTGCCCTCGAGCCGGTTGAAGTCGACGTGGACGTCGAGGAGGCCGTGCGCGGCGGTCTGGTGCATTCCGCCGCCTACGAACTTCTGGTCCCACAAGAGGTTCGGAATTCCGGTGAGTGCCGACAGCGTGTCGCGAAATTCCTGGCGGCTGCAGTAGTCGGCGAGGCGGGCGACCGGCGCTGGGAAGAGCGCGGGATCGACGATCTGCGTCTTCTTCCTCTCGTTCACCCCGTCGAACGTGCGGCCGCCGCGCCCCTGGCTCGCCGCAGTCGGATACGAACGCGCGACTTCGAGCGCGAATGCGGGGTCGAGGAAGTCGTCGATGCAGACCGACGGAAAGGGCTCAGCGGACGCGAAGCTCCGCGCGAGCGCTGCGAGGTCCAGGTTCCGAACGATTCCCACGGCTACACCTTCTTGCGCGTCCGAGTCACCACCGCTTCCGCGGCGTACAAGATGGCATTCACCGCGACGCGTGCCCAGCTGAGCGGGTGGCCCAGCTCCGCGAGCCGCTTGCGGTGATAGTCCCAGAAATCCGAGCCGCGGCGGCGGACGAGGGACCGCCCGAGCTCGTTGTAGTAGTAGGTGAGCTGGTCGCGGATCCGTGCGTCCAGCTCGGCCGGCTCGAAGAAGTTCGGCCCGTGCTCGATCAAGAGCTCGAGGATCGCCGGCATGTACACGTTGTAGCGGTTCAACTTCCCCGTGAGCGAGCCCTCGCGCACCCGCGTATACGTGAGCACCTGCCGCACGAAGCCGTAGTCGTCGTTGGCGAGGAGTGACAGGCACGCATCGGCGTCGTGGTGCGGCTTCGCGCTGCGGTAGAACGGGCGCCGTGCACGGACGGCGTCGGCGCGGAACAGGAGCGGCGTCGGCGCTCCCACGAGATGCGGGCCGCGCGCGAGGTAGCAGCGCGCCAGCTCGTGCCCGGAAACGACTTCTGCTTCGAACGGAAACTCTGCGGGGTCGACCCGAATCCCGGACTGGCTGTACGCGCCGACGATCGCGACGCGCGGGTGCGACTCGGCCAGGCGGACCATCTCTTCGAGACACTTCGGGTAGATCCAATCGTCGCCGGCCACGACCTTCGCGTACTTCGCCGCGCCCGAAACCTGCTCGAAGGCCAGGCTGTGATTCGCCTCCACAGGCAGGGTCTCGTCGTTTCGAATCACGCGGATGCGGTCGTCCTTCGCCGCGTACTCGCGCGCGATCTCGCCCGTGCCGTCCGTGCTCGCATTGTCGACGATGGTGTGTTCCCAGTGACGGTAGGTCTGGGCGAGCACGCTCTCGATGCACTCGCGCACGTAGGCCGCCTCGTTGTACACCGGCGTCAAGATGCTCACGAGCGGGTCGGAGCTCGGCATCACGCGCGCCCTTCGAGCGCCTGTGCGTACGCGGCAAGATGCCGGTCGTACACCGCCGCGAGCGAAAGGCGCTTGCGCAGCTCCTCGAGCCCCTGGGTGAGCTCGGAGCGGGGCGTGGCGAGCGCGCGGCGCACGGCCGTCGCGAGCGCCTCGGCGGTGCGCGGCGCGAAAGTCGGAATCGCACCGGGCACGAGCGCGTTGTATTCGGCGATCAGCGGGATGTCTGACGCGAGCACGGGTACGCCCGATGCGATCAGCGAAGACAGCGATCCCGATGCGGACTTGTTCTCGTCGAACGGACACACCGCGAGATCGGCCTCGGCGAGGCGCTGGCGATACTCGGACTCGGGCAGATAACCGGTCACTTCGAGCCGATCGTGCACACCGCGCTCGCGCGCCAGATCCATGAGTCGGGCGAAGTGACTCGTCTCGAATCCCGCCAGGCTCTTGCCGCCCACGAACACGACCCGCACGTCTGGGAGGCGCACCATCGCTTCGACGACGAGCTCGTGCCCTTTGCTGTGGAAGATGAAGCCCGCGACGATCAGTGTCTTCGGGACGCCCGCGGGCTTGGGCGCGCTCGGGCCGGGCTCGGCCACGTCGTCCACGAAGTGCGGAATCAGCACTGCGTCCGGCCGGAGGCGCGCCGCCGAGAGGAGCTTGCGCTCGGAGTCGGTGATCACGAGCAATACCGCCGCGGCGCGTGTCGCAGCGCGCGCGAAGGCGCACGCGGCGAGCGGCCGCCAGTTCCAGTAGCCGACGAGCAGGTCCTCGCGGCGCAGATTCCCGCGCAGGAGCTGCTTCGCGAAGCGGATGCCCGACGGACGCAGCCCGCGCAGAAGCTCGGCGGTCGAGCTGCGCGTCATGTGCAGCAGCCGACCGCAATCCTGCGACGCCAGCCCGTTCACGTCGTGCAGGGTGATCGCGAGCGGGACACGACACCCGCGCCGGAACGCGGCGAGATTCTCGCGCGCGCGGAAGCCCGCGCCCCAGCTGCCGTCACCCCACGGACTGATCTGCAGGTGCACGAGCTCGACCCGCGCGCCGACGTCGGCGCCCAGAGCCTCGAGGCGCCTCCGGTCCGCGGCACGCTCGCCCGTCAGCTCGAGGTTCTCCTCGACGACGGAGAGCTCGGGCCGGCGGCGCGCCTCGCGCGCCAGCGCGCGGCCGTAGCGGCAGATGCCGTGCTGCGGCACCCCCACCTGCACGTAGCCGATGCGTGTCACTGCGCGGGCTCCGACAGGCCTTCGGCGGCGGCTCTACTCGTCACGTCCATAGCCTAGTCGGCGTTTGGGGCCATCGCACTTTCGCGCGCGCTGCGAGCACCGCGAGCGCGGGCAGGCGCGAGCAAGGGTTGCTAACGCTATTGCGTGTCGTCCTGGGAGCGCGTCGATCTCTGCGGTATGCCGGTGGCGCGCGTGACGCGCACCGAGCTGGTGGAGCGCGTGCTCGCGGAGTCGGAGCGCGGCCGCGGCGGTTGGATCATCACCGCCAACGTCGATTACTTGCAGCGCTTCGTGTCCTCGCCCGACAGCCGCGCGCTCTACCGCCAGGCCGACTGCATCGTGGCGGACGGCATGCCGCTGCTCTGGGCGTGCAAGCTGCGGGGCACGCCGCTGCCCGACCGCGTCGCGGGATCCGACCTCGTCTGGCTGTTCGCGGAGGGCGCTGCGCAGCGCGGGCGCACACTCTACTTGCTGGGCGGGAACGCCGGTGCAGGCGAGCGCGCCGCGCAGATCTTGCGCGCGCGACACCCGGCGCTTCGCATCGCGGGGATTTCGAGCCCGCGCGTCTCGAACCCGCCGAGCGCGGCCGAGCTCGCGGCGCTCGGGGCCGAGCTCGAGCGCACGGCGCCGGACATCGTCTACGTGGCGTTCGGAGCGCCGAAGGAAGAGCTCCTGATCGGCGCGCTGCGGGCCCGCTTCCCGCGCACGTGGTGGGTCGGTGTCGGCATCTCGCTCAGCTTCATCGCGGGCGAGGTGAAGCGTGCGCCGCGCTGGATGCAGCGCTGGGGCCTGGAGTGGCTACACCGATTGGTGCAGGAGCCGCGGCGGCTCGGCGGCCGCTACCTCGGGCGCAACCTCCCGTTCACCGCGCGCGTGCTCTGCGAGAGTGCGCTGGTCGGCCTGCGCGGCGGAGCGTCAGCGGGCGCCGCGTCCGGCGAGTAGGCCGAAGAGCCGCTGGCGTTGCCAGCGCTGCAGCTCGCGGCGGAACGCGAGGTCGCCGTAGCGCGGCGCGCGGCGGAGCGCGGCGCCGAGATAGCCGGCGATGATCAAGAGGCCGCCCGTGACGAACGGCTTCTCGCGCATGCGGAACACGCCACTCGCGACGACGTACGAGAGCGACGAGCCCATGAACCACTGGCCGCGACCCCAGCGCAGCCGGCCGGTGTAGACGCTCTTGTCGGACGAGCCCATGAGTCGCAGGTGGATGATGCGCAATTCCGGATCGGGCAAGCTCGCGGTGCGATAGCCCGCCTGGCGGGCGCGGTGGAAGTCGATGCCGTCCCACATGACCTCGCGCACGAAGCCGCCGATGCGCTCGAACGCGTCGCGGCGGTACAGCTTGAACTGGCCGGCGACCATCTCGTCGATCATGAACTCCTCGACGAAGCCGTCGCCTTCGGGGCGGAACACCTTGCCGCTCGCGGCGGCGAGCCGCGGATCGCGCGCGAAGTGACCGAGGATGTGCGCGAGATACTCGGGCCCGAACTCGAGGTCGACGTCCATCTTGGCGACGAAGTCGTAGTCGACGTCGACCGCCGCGAGCCCTTCGCAGAACGCGTCGATCACGCCGCCGCCGACCTTGCGGAAGCCGCGGTCCGCGCGCCGGATCACGCGCAGCCACGGAATGCGCTCGGCCGCGGCGGCGAGGATGTCCGGCGTGGCGTCGCTCGAGCCGTCGTCGACGACCACCCACTGGGCAGGTGGGAACGTCTGCGCCTCCATGCACGCGATCGTGCGCGCCAGCGTGCGCGCCTCGTCCCGGCAGGGCGAGATCACGGCGATGCGCGCCTTGGGCACCGGCTCTGCGATTCGCTCCGACACGCTTCCCCTTTCGCCCGCCTCGACTACCTTGCTCCGGCCCTTCCGGACGTTTCGAGAGGTTGGCCTTTGCCACAGTCCGCCACCACCGCACGGGCGTTGCGGATCCTGCTCGTCAGCCCCGGCTGGCCGCGCGCGGCCTTCGCGAACGGCATCGTCTCGTACGTCGACAACCTGCAGCGCGGCATCGCGGCGCGGGGCGGCGAGGCACGCGTCGCGTCGTACCAGCTCGCGCCCGGCGGTGAAGATGCCTTCCTGATCCAGCAGTCGTTCGCGCGTCTCCACCCCCTGGCGCGGCTGGCCACGCGCGCCACGTGGAAGCTCGCGCCGCACGTCGCCAAGCGCGTGCTCGGGCCGCTCGACGTGTGGCTCGCGTTCCGCGACGCGTACGGGCGCTGGCCCTTCGACGTGGCCGAGATCGAGGAATCGCGCGGGGAGTCGCGCTGGGCGGCTCGCGCGGTTCCCGTGCCCGTCGTCGTGCGCCTGCACGGGCCCTGGTTCCTTAACGCGCCGGCGCGCGGCGTGCCCGAGGACGCGGCGTTCGATCGGCTCGTCGCGCGCGAGGGCCGCGCGATCGCGCGCGCCGAGGGCCTGTCGTCGCCCTCGCGCGACGTCCTCGACCGCGTGCGGCGCCGCTACGGCCTCGAGCTGCCGCACGCGGTCGTGATTCCCAACCCGGGTCCGGAGCCGGACCCCGCTGCGCTCTGGTCGCGCGAAGCGGCAGAGCCGGGGCGCATCCTGTTCGTGGGGCGCTTCGATCGGCACAAGGGGGGCGATCTCGTGGTCGACGCGTTCGCGAAGCTGCGCGCGGCGGGCCGCGACGTGCGGCTCGTGATGACGGGACGCGACGACGGTGTGGTCGACGATTCGGGACGGCGCTGGACCTTTCCCGAGTATCTCGAAGCGCGCGTTCCGGACGAGTCACGGCCGCGAGTGAGTTACCTGGGGCAGGTCGACCCGCAACGCCTGGTCGACGAACGCCGGCGCGCGAGCGCGGTCTTGTTCACGTCGCGCTACGAGAACTTCCCGCTCACCTTGCTCGAGTCGCTCGCGCAGCGCTGTCCGGTCGTGTGCTGCGATGCGGGCGCCTGCACGGAGATCGTCGAGGACGAGCGCAACGCGCTCCTGTGCCGCGCCGGCGACGCGGGCGACCTCGCCCGGCGGATCGCCGACCTGCTCGACCGCCCCGAGCGCGCGGCGGCCCTCGCAGAGCAGGGCCTCGCCGACTACCGCGCCCGCTTTCTTCCCGAAGAGATCGCGCGAGTCACTCTGGACTTCTACGCCGACGTGCTCGCTCGCCGACGCTCGGGCGGGGCGCGCTGATGGGGCTCGGCGCGCTCGTCGCGTCCGCGGGCGCCGCCGCCGTTCACCTCGCGAAGCTCGCACGCATGCGCCCGCGCATCGTGTTCCTGAACCAGCGCTGGCGCCACCACGGCCAGCGCTCGGGCTACCTGATCGACTCGGGCCTCGGTCCGAACCTGCCGCGCGACGACCGGTTCCTGCCGCATCCGCTGGTGCGCCGGCACATCGAGCGGACGGGCGACGTCCATTGGGAGCGCCGCTGGCTCCTGTGGGCGGGCGTGGCGGCGGCGGGCGCGCGGCTCGTGCACGTGGTCGACGGCGACTTCGATACGTGGGCCTACGCGCCGCGTCCCGCCTGGCTGCGCGCGCGCTTCACCGCGACGTTCCACCAGCCCGTGGACCGGCTGGCCGAGCTCGCGGCCGGCCTCCGGCCCGGCCAGCTCGACGCGATCGTGTGCATGAGCCGGCACCAGGTGCCGCACCTGCAACACCTGGTGCCGCCGGGCCGCTGCGTGTTCCTGCCGCACGGCGTGGAGACGGAGTTCTTCCGGCCGGCGTCCGACACAGATCTGCGTCGGCCGCTCGTTCTGCTCTCCGTGGGAGCGCACCGGCGCGATCTCCCGACGCTGGCGGCAGCCGCGCGGCTCGTGCGCGCGCGCCGGCCCGACTCCGTCGTGCGCCTGGTGGCGCCGCAGGCCGCCGCCGAGCGCGTGCGCAGCCTGGCCGGCGGCGACGTCGAGGTGCTGTCGGGGATTTGCGACGAGGCGCTGCTCGCGCAGTATCGCGCCGCCGCGCTCGTGTTCCTCCCGCTCGAAGCCGCCACTGCGAACAACGCGCTGCTCGAGGGCATGGCGTGCGGCCTGCCGACGGTGGTGACCGACGTGCCGGATCTGCGCGACTACGTGACCGAAGAGGCGGCGTGCTTCTGCGCGCCCGGCGACGCCGAGGCGCACGCGCAGGCGGCGCTCGCGCTGCTCGACGATCCCGCGCGGCGCGCGCGCATGGGAGCGGCCGCACGCGCGCAGGCGGAGGCGCTGGCCTGGCCGGTGATCCGCGCGCGCGCGCTGGAGCTGTTCGAATCCGTCATCGCGGGCTAGCGGCGCGCAGGTGCAGCACCGCGTCGGCGACGAAAGGCGCGCGCAGCTCGACTCGCGCGCCGCCCGCGATGGCCTGACCCGGCACGAGCTCGCCCGTCCGCGTGTTCACCCACTCGGCGGCCAGCGGACCCTGCGCCGCCGAGACATCGACGGAGAAGAGCGGCGCGCCGAGCCGCACGGAGAGCAGGCCGAGCCACGGGCCGAGCCTGCGGTGAGTGAGTGGCGCGAACACGAGATACTCGCGGCCGGGATTCGCGAGACAGGCGCTCGTGGACGAGAGCTCCGGGTGCGGAGTCAGTGCGCCCAGCTCCAGCCGCTGCGCGAGGGCGCGCGCCTGGCCCAGCGCCGTGCGCACGGGCTCCCATTGCGCGCCGGGGCAGGGCGCCGGCAGCGCGGGCGCCGAGTCGCCGGCGCGCCACGTCGGCAGGAGCTTCGCGTCGATCGCCGTGGTGCACGGGTCCATGAACAGCACGTTCTCGCCGCGCGCGAAGCGCGTCCACACCCAGCGCACTGTGCCGCCGACGCCGAACACGTGGTCGGTGTCTTCGAACACGATCTTGTCGGTCGCGACGCGCGGCGCCTCGTCGGCTTCCCACGGCTCGACGTGAGGCGAGATCCAGTCCGCGGGGCTGTCGAGGAGCGGCGTGTTGCCGCGGATGTCCTCGGGGAACGTCGCCGTCATGCCGATCGGGTGCTTCACGGGCGCGGCGGCTTCGAGCGCGCGGATCGAGCGGATCATCTCGTACTGCCACTCGACCGACGTGTGCGCGCTCTCGTTGCTGATCTCGAAGAGCACGTTCTCGGCGCCCCACAGCGTGCGCACGACCTGCGCGAGATACTGGCGCTGCAGCTCGGTCACTCGCGGGTTCTCGAGCGAGTGGACTTCGGTGCCTTCGCCGTCGCCATTCGTGTCGCCGTCGACGCCGTTCACGTTGTTGGCGCGGTTGAACGGGTGGCCGAGCCAGGGGTTCCCCACCGGCTGGCCCTTCGCCTCCACGCTCCAGCCGTCGAAGAGCATCACCGAGACGTAGATGCCGCGCGCGGCCGCGCGGTCGACGCGGTCGCGCAGGCGCGCGAAGTACGCCGGATCGAAACGGTCGAGGTCGAAGCGCGGCTCGCCGTCGAGTGCGACGCCCGGCCCCGTGCGAGCCCACGGTAGCGGTACGATCGTCACCGTCTCGTGCATGCCCGCGAAGCCCGCCGCTTGCTCCCAGACGTACAGCCGGATCAGGTCGTGGCCGTGGCGCTCGAGGAAATCGAGATACGTGTCGTAGTCGAAGGAGCGCGGCGGATCGTGCAGGTCCAAGTCCTGAAAGTTGTTCCAGGTGTGCGACCCGGTGAGCAGCACCGCGCGGCCCGTTCGCGCGCCGACGAACCAGGGCGAGCCGGGCACGACGACGAGCGGCTCGACCGCCACGCGGAGAGCCTTCGACACGAGCGGAACGCCGCGCGGCTCGGTGCCGCAGCCGAGCCAGAAGAGCGCGAGCGCAGTCTGGGCTATTCGACCCGTTCGAGCCAAATTTCGCGCCAGTAGGGGTAGATGCTGCGCGGGCAGAACATCCGGTACTGACTGAGACACCCGCCGCAGAAGACGCCGTCCAGGACGATGCAGTCGCGCGGCATCGGCAGCATCCGGCCGGTGCGCTCGTCGACGATCTTCTCGACGCGCGACAGCACGCGGAACGTCTTGCCGCAGAACGGCGTCATCTCGACGTCGAAGGTCAGGCCGCGATTCTTCCGCTTCGCGTCGATCGTCTTCATGATCTCGTGCTCCGGCTTCACGCGCACGAGATCGCCGGGCTTGAGCTCGAGCTGCTCGGTCGGCGTCTTCTCGCCCGCGAGCCCGAGCACGCGCGGACGCGTGCGCCCGCCGAGGAAGTGACGCGCGAACGTGTTGTAGAGCGCGCGCAGCCCGTAGCGCGCGAGCTCGCCGAGCCCGAAGTTGCCCGAGCGGAAGTCGCGCCAGTACGCGCGGGGATCCCGCCAGTCGAGCACGCGCGAGTACTCGTGGTGCAGCGTCGCCTGACAGCGGTAGCGCGGCTCGCCCTTCTCGTCCGGCGGGCCTTGGGTCGCGGCGGCGAGTGACTCGGCCGTGCAGCGCGCCGCCGAAGCGCCGTGCGCCGCTGGCGGGGTGACAGCACCATCGACGGGTCGGAGCCACGCCGTGTGCCAGTAGAGCAGACAGGCGGCCTGACACCCGCCGTGCGAGCTGCCGTTGCAGCGCAGTCCTTCGAGGTGAACGGCGTCGTCGATCTGCCGCATCACCTCCCAGTGCTTGATCGTGTCGCAGCTCTTGTGCGCCGACTTGTACACGCGCGCGCGTCGCCCGCAGTACGCGAGCATCTCGGGCATGAAGGGCATGCCGGCCAGGCGCCCGTCGGCATCGAGCGTCGCGAGGATCTCCTCGCGACTTCTGATTTCGATCCAGTCGCCTGCGCGCAGCCCGCTAGTCGCCATCCACCGTCTCTTCGGACTTGCTGGCGCCGCTGCTGATGCGGCAGTCCGTGAGCCTCGGGTAGAGGGTTACGAGGCCGCGCACGTCGTGGGCGCCGGTGACGAAGAACGTCGCCGCAGAGAGCCAGGTGTCGTAAGGCCAGTCGGTCAGGTAGCGGTGCAGGTACGCGTTCACGTGAAACGTACCTTCCGCCAGAGACAGGTCGAGCTCGAAGGTCGCTTCGATCGAATCGCCTTCTTCGAGCGTGAGCGCGCCCGCGCCGAGCCGCTGGGTGCACGTGTCGAACACCGAGTATTGGTTGTCGTCGACGATCTGGATCACGACGCTCATGTCCTCGATGCGCTGCTGCGCGTGGCCACGCACGGTGATGCGCAGCTTCGAGCCCGATTCGATCTCGACCACGCGCCCCGAGTCGTCGTGCGCGATCACTTCGGTGATCGAGGCCTTGCGGCGCTCGTCGGCGGTTCGCGGCTCCGAACCCCGCTTGTAGTACGCGCGAATCACTTCCTCGGTGGGGCCGATCATCTGCACCTGACCGCGCTCGATCAGCATGCTGCGCGGGCACAGGTTCGCCACCGCGCGCAGGTTGTGCGACACGAACACGACCGTCGAGCCCGCCGCGATGACCGCGTTCATGCGCTCCACGCACTTGCGCTGGAACAGGTAGTCGCCGACCGAGAGGACCTCGTCGACGAGCAGCACGTCGGGGTCGACGTGCGCCGCCACCGAGAAGCCGAGCCGCGCGAACATGCCCGACGAGTAGCGCTTCACCGGCGTGTCGATGAACTCCTCGAGGCCCGAGAACGCGACGATCTCGTCGAAGCGGCGCTTGATCTCGTCACGCGTCATGCCGAGGATGGCCCCGTTCAGGAAGACGTTCTCGCGCCCGGTGAGATCGGGATGGAAGCCGGCACTGACTTCGATCAGCGCCGAGATGCGGCCCGCGACGCGGATGTCGCCCATGGTCGGGCGCATGATGCCGGTCAGCAGCTTCAACAGCGTGCTCTTGCCCGCGCCGTTCCCGCCGATGATCGCGAACGCCTCGCCGCGCTTGACGCTGAACGTCACGTCGCGCAGCGCCCAGAAGTCGCGCTTGTCGAGATCGACTTCCGCGGGCTTGAGCTTGGGCCGGAAGATCCGGCCGACCATCGCCGGCAACAAGTCGCGCAGCGAGCCGTACAGCTCGCCGCGCCGGAATTTCTTGTAGACGCCCGAGACCTCGAGAACGTTGTCCGCCATGGCTCAGATGCTCTCGGCGAAGAACGGTTCGAGCTTCTTGAACGACGTCAGTGACACGACGAACAGCACGACCGCGACCGTGCAGCTGTACGCGATCCAAGGCAGGTCCGGCGCCTGGTGATGGATGACCACGTCCGAGATTCCCTCGAGCAGTGGCGATACCGGGTTGATCAAGAGCAGCGGCGCCAGCTTTCCGAACAGCTTCGACTCGTAGAACACGGGCGTGAAGAAGATCGCGAAGGTCAGGAACACGTCGACGAGGAACTTCACGTCGCGCAGGAAGAGACTCGCCGCCGAGAACAGGATCGCGAGCGACGTCGCCAACACGACGAGCGCGCCGAGCAGGAGCGGCAGCCAGAGGAGCTCGATGCTGACGCCCGCGCCGGCGATCGCGAGAAACAATGTCACAGCGACGGTCGAGATCGAGAAGTCGAGCAGCTGTGAGCTCACCGACGCGAGCGGAAAGATCAGACGCGGCAGGTAGATCTTCGTCACGAGGTGAGCGCTGTTGATGAGGCTCGTGTTGCCGAAGCGCAAGGTCGAGACGAAGAACGCCCACGGAGCCGCTTTCACGGCGACCGACATCAAGTCGGTCGATTCGACGGGCTTGCCCGACATGCCGGCCATCGCGTAGCGCACGACGAAGCCCGAGCACACGATCACGATCGGCATGAGCACCGCCCACAGCATGCCCATGACCGACTGCTTGTACTTCACCTTGATCTCGCGCCAGGCCATGATGATGAGCAGGTCGCGGCGCGAGTAGAGCTCGCGGATGGCGTCGATCATCCCAGCAGCACCTTGCGCGCGTAGAACGCCTCGGCGTAGCGCTCGGGCGCGGCGGCCTCCACGCCGCGCAGCCGCGCGAGCGCACGGAACGTCTCCGCCTCGAACCAGCGCTTGCCGCGCTGCGATGCGTAGGCTTCGAGCAGGATGTCGGTCTTCTTCACGAGGTGGCGCTCCGCGAGGGGCACGAACGCGTTCGGGTTGCCGAGGTCCCCGTCCCATTTCGGGATCTCGTACTCGAGGATCATCGGCCCACGGAAGGTATTCCAGGTCAGCTCGCCGACCAAGCGGTGGTCCTGGTGAAGATCTTGTCGGTGATGCGTGAGGACGACGTCCGGCGAGAACTCGGCCTTGAGCCGCTCGAACGCCTCCTTCACCTCGGCGCCCTGCCACGGCAGGAAGCCGTCGCGGAACTCATGAAGCTGGACGCACTTGTCCGGCTCGCGGCCCAGGAAGCGGCGCGCGCTCGCGCGCGTCTCGGCGGCTCGGCGCGCGTCGGACGAGAACACGACCCAGCGCACGTCGAGCTCGGGGCGCTCCTCGAGCCAGCGCAGCAGCGTCCCGCCGCAGCCGATCTCGATGTCGTCGCAGTGGGCCCCGAGGCACAGCACTCGGCTGGCGGCCTCGATCAACTCCAGACCTGCCACGGCGTGTTCCCGTTCGCGATGAGCTGCTCGAACGATTGCTTGTCCTTGAACGTGTCCATCGCGAGCCAGAAGCCGTCGTGCTCGTACGCCACGAGCTGGCGCTCCTGGATCAGTCGCTGGAACGGCTCGTCGACGAGCTCCTCGCCCTCGCGGATGTAGTCGAAGATCTCCTGCCGGAACGCGAAGAAGCCGCCGTTCACGCGCAGCACCGAGTTCGACACGTGCTCGATCGACTTCACGAGCCCGCCCTTGTCGGCGTTGATCATGTGGATGCTCTGCGGCGCGGGCACCGACAGCATCGATGCGACGCGCCCGTGCGCGCGGAACTCGGCCAGGTAGCGGTCGAGCGGCAGGTCCGAGAGCCCGTCGGCGTAGTTCGCCAGGAACACCTCTTCGCCGGCCAGGTGCTGCTGCACGGCGCGGAGCCGCATGCCGATGTTCGAGCGCGTGCCCGTGTCGACGAACGTGATGCTCCAATCGTCGATGTCGCGGCCCAGCAGCTGCACGTCGGCGCCGCCCTTGCGCAACACGAAGTCGTTCGACAGCCGCTCGTCGTAGTGCAGGAAGTAGTTCTTGATCGCCTCCGCACCGTGCCCGAGACACAGGATGAAGTCGCGGTGTCCGTAGTGGGCGTAGTACTTCATAAGGTTCCACAGGATCGGCCGCGGGCCGATCGTGACGAGCGGCTTGGGGAGGCTCTCCATGCTCTCGCGCAGGCGCATGCCCTGGCCGCCGCAGAAGAGGACGACTTTCATCGCACTCGGACCTCCGGGATCGGAATGACGAATTTGCCGCCCCAGGACCGCACGATCGCCATCTGTTCCATGATCTCGTCCTGCAGATTCCACGGCAAGATCAGCACGTAGTCGGGCTTCGTGCGCGCGATCTCTTCCGGCGCGCGGATCGGAATGTGCGTGCCCGGCAGGAAGCCGCCCTGCTTGTGCGGGCTGCGATCGACCGTGTAGTCGAGGAAATCGGTGCGGACGCCGCAGTAGTTGAGCAGCGTGTTGCCCTTGCCCGGAGCGCCGTAGCCGCAGATCGACTTGCCCGCGCGCTTGGCTTCGATCAGGAACGCAAGCAGCTTGCGCTTGGTCTCCTTCACCTGCTCGCCGAAGCGCGCGTAGTACTCGAGCCCGCGCATGCCGCGGCTCTCTTCGCCGGCCAGGAGCGCCGCGACGCGCGGCGACTTCGCGGACAGCGCGCGGCCGGCGTGGCGCGCGTACACGCGCAGGGAGCCGCCGTGCGTGCCGAGCTCCTCGACGTCGAACATCTCGAGCCCGTGGCGCGCGAAGATCGCCGCCACCGTGCCGAACGACAGATACGAGAAGTGCTCGTGGTAGATCGTGTCGAACTGGTTCTGCTCGACCAGCTGCATGAGATGCGGGAACTCCATCGTCAGCACGCCGTCGGGCGCGAGCAGGAGCGCGAGGCCCGACACGAAGTCGTTGATGTCTGGCACGTGCGCGAGCACGTTGTTGCCGAGGAGCAGCGACGCGCGGCCGTGGTCGCGCGCGACGGCGCGCGCGGTCTCGGCGCCGAAGAAGCGCACGAGGGTGGGCACGCCCTTGCGCACGGCCGCCTCGGCGGTGTTCGACGCGGGCTCGATGCCGAGCACGGGGATGCCGCGCTCGACGAAGTTCTGCAGCAGATAGCCGTCGTTGCTCGCGACCTCGACCACGAGATTCTTCGGCCCCAGCCCGAAGCGCTCGGTCACGAGCTCCACGTACTGCGCCGCGTGGCGCAGCCACGAGTCGGCGAAGGACGAGAAGTACGCGTAGGAGCCGTCGCCGAAGATCTCCTCGGGCGGCACGACTTCCTCGATCTGCACCAGGAAGCACGCCCGGCACACGTAGGCGTGCAGCGGGTAGAACGGCTCCATTTCGCCGAGCTGGTCGGGGCGCAGGTGGCGCTGGCACAGCGGCGACATGCCCAGATCGACGAACGAATCGCGCAGCGGTGCCCGACAGAAGCGGCAGGGCGGTTCGTGCATTGTTTGCGTGGTCAAGCTCACACCTCTTCGCGTCCGCGAGGATGCGAGCAAAAGGCGTGCCTCGACCGCTCCGAAGATGCGCAGCGCGGTGCCGTTTCGCGAGCTCGGCGGCGCATTTCCCCGCATTTTGACACACCCCGGGAGCGCGCAGATGCGCCCGGCCGGTGGTAGCCCGGCTCCGCTTTGCGGAGGCGCTCTCTACGGGGCTCGCTCAGACTGGCGCGTTGCCCCAGGCGCCCACGATGCGCTGAAGGTCGGAGTCGAGCCAGCCTGCCTCGAGCAGACGCACGATGCGGCGGATGCGCACGTACCGGTCGCCTTCGAGATCGTCCGAGCGCATCATCTCGCGCCGGAACGCCGCGTGGAGCTCCGCCACGCCCTTCTCGACCGTCCAGTGAGGCTTCCAGCCGGGCAGCGCGCGCTCGATCTTGGTGAAGTCGACGCGGTAGCAGCGCGGGTCGGGGCCCGCGCCCTCGGCGAAGTCGATCCGGCTCCCGGGGATTTCGCGCATGACGTGCTCGGCAACCTGGCGCATGCGGTAGTTCTCGCCGTTGCGGCCGACGTTGAACGCCTGGTTGTGCACGACCTCGCGCTCCGCCCGCAGCACCTCCAGGAATGCGGTGCACACGTCCTCGACGTGCACGAGGGGCCGCCAAGGCGTGCCGTCGCTCTTCAGCAGCACGCGGCCGGTCGCGAACGCCCAGCCGGTCAAGTTGTTCACGACCAGGTCGCCGCGCAGGCGCGGCGAGGCGCCATACACCGTGGCGTTGCGCAGGTAGACGGGGCTGAACTCGTCGTCGGCGAGCCCGGCAACGTCGGCCTCGACCCGCACCTTCGACTGCGCGTAGGCGGTGAGCGGTGAGAACGCGGCCGTCTCGGTCAGCACGTCGTCGGGGCTCGCCGCGCCGTAGACGCTGCACGACGACGAGTAGAGGAAGCGCTTGACGCCGGCGCGTTTGGCGACTTCGGCGAGCCGCACCGATGCCTTGTGGTTGATGTCCCACGTGCAGCCGGGGTTCAGGTCGCCGAGCGGATCGTTCGAGATCGCGGCCAGGTGGACCACGGCGTCGAAACCTTCCAGGTCGTGCTCGTCCAGGGCGCGCAGGTCGCGCAGGATCACCTCGCGGGGCGGCTGGTACTCGCCAAAGTTGCAGCCTTCGAAGAGCCCGCTGTCGGTCCCGACGACGTCGAGCCCTTGCGCGGCGAAGAGCTCCGTCATCACTGCGCCGATGTAGCCGCCGTGTCCCGTCACCAGCACCCGCATGTCCGGTTCTCCTTCGCGCGCCAGCGTGCGCGCGTTCAAAACGTCTCGAGCAACCCGTGGCGCTCGAGCAGCGTCGCCGCAGAGCGGATGGTCGCGAACGCCAGGCCCGAGCGCTCCGCGGCGTCGACCAGCGTGTGCTCGCCGTCCGCGAGCGACAGCAGCCACAGCATCGCGAGCGACAGCGCCTCGGGATCGGCCTCTCCGCCCATGGCGCGATAGATCCCGCGCCTGCCGAGCTGCGGCTCGCCGTACGGCGAGAGGCTGCGCACGCGCGCGTCGCCCTCGAAGACGTCTACGATCGCGAGCACGGATTCGACCGCGTCGACGAGCTGCGGGCCGTGCACGAACGACGGCTCGTCGGCCGAGGTGTGGTACTCGTCGAAGCGGCCGTGGCGGCCGCGCATGAGCGAGCCGATCGGGATGCGGAAGCCGGGCGAGTTGAACTGCCGCTCGTCGTACCCGTAGGGGAAGAAGTCGATCGCGTCGAACGGCTGCGCGGAGCGCGCGAGGACGAGCTCGGCGGCGCGGTCGATCTGCGTGCGGCCCGCGAACGTGCGCTTGTAGGTGAAGCCGCGCTCGTCGCCGAGACACACGAGCGTCATGCCGCCGCGGATGCGCGCGGCGCGCTCGCGGTTGCGCGCCAGCCAGGTGAGCGAGCCGATCGTGCCCGGGATGAACAGGAAGCGGTACGAGAAGCGGCGCTCTGTGCGCGCCGCAAGCGCTTGCGCGACCGCGCTCGCGACCGCGATGCCCGACAAATTGTCGTCGCAGAGCGACGGATGGCAGACGTGCGCGGAGAACAGGATCTCGTCCTCGCGCTCGCCAGGCAGGAAGTACTCGCCGTAGGTCAGATGGCCCGGCTCGAGCCGCGTGTCGACGCAGACCTCGTACTCGGAATCCGTGAGTGACTCGAGCTGCTTGTGCGTGACGCAGAAGCCCCAGCTGCGGTTGTAGTAGGAGGTGCGATACGGAATCCAGTCGGGATGCGCGGGCAGCGAGTGCAGGTGCTCCGCGAGCTCGGCGCGCGCGATCCGGCGCGGTGCGACCGGCTCGCTGTAGCTCACCAGGTGCAGGTTGTGGCGGCGGAAGTCGACCACGCGCTCGCCGGCCAAGTTCTTGATCCAGGCGTCGCGCACGTTCCACTCGTCGGGCACGGTCCAGTCGAGCACCGGCGTACCGCTCGGCACCTCGTGCTGCTCGAGCGGCAGCATGCGCGCGACCAGCCGCAGTGTCTCGCGTACGCCGTCGCCGGTGATGCTGCGGCAGATCGGGTAGAGCTCGCGCACCAAGTCGAGGAGCTCGCGCCCGAGCGCGTCGCGCGCGGCGGGGTTCACGCGCCGACCTCGGCCAGCGCGGCGAGGTCGAGGTCGGGATAGGTCGCGTCGCGCTCGGCGATCACCGAGGGCGCGGCCGGCCAGCGAATGGCGAGCGCCGGGTCGTTCCAGCGCAGCCCGCGGCCGGCCTGCGGCGCGTAGAACTCGGTCATCTCGTAAAACACTTCTGTGTCGGGCACGAGCGTGAGGAAGCCATGCGCGAAGCCTTCGGGGATGTACAGCATGCGCCGGTTCGCGGCGGAGAGCTCCGTGCCAAACCAGCGCAGCCGCGTGGGCGAACCGGTGCGCAGGTCGACGATCGCGTCGAAGATCGCCCCCCGCGTGCAGCGAACGAGCTTGATCTCGCGGTGCGGCGGCAGCTGGAAGTGCATGCCGCGCAGCGTGTGCGCGCGCGCGTTCCACGACACGCTCGATTGCACGAAGCGTGCAGCGAGGCCGTGCTCGCCGAACTCGCGCGCGCAAAAGATGCGCGCAAAGAAGCCGCGCGCGTCCTCGATGCGCTCGGGCTCGATCGTCACGGCACCGGGCAGCCCCGTCTCCTTGAAGATCATCGCTCTCCCAAGGGCCGGCACTCGTGCTCCGCGCGATGCGAGAGCGACCGGATCGGGATCGTCGCGGGCCGTCGAGTGCCCTGCATTCTGGACTTATCGGCGAGAGAGGGGTCCCGGCCGCGACACCGCCAGAATCCCCTTCTCGTAGCGCTCCACGAGCGCTCGCGGGATGTGCTCGAGGTCGCGGCAGCGCAGGTAGTCGCCCATCGTCGTGCCCGTGCACTCGGAGTCGACGTTGGCCGCGCCGCGCTCCTCCTCGACGTCGCGCACGTTCACCGTGCGGAAGTCCACGCTGAGGCGCGTGCGGCCGGAGGTGTTCGGCACCGAGGAGTGCATCTGTGCAGCCGAGAAGATCACCAGACCGCCGGGCGCGCAGAGCGGCCGGATCTCCGCCTCGACGTCCATCGGCTCTTCGGGCTTGGGCTGGTCGCGCGTGTCCTCGCCGATCTGCACGGCCGCGGTGTGGCGGCTGGTGCGGTTCCACTCGGCGTAGTTGTAGCGGCGCGAGCCGTTGCGGACGCCGCGGCTCCAGTACGACGGATGGAAGCCGAGCCCGTCGTCCGCGGAGAGGTCGTGCAGCGGCAGCCACCAGTTGAGCTGACACGGCGGCGCCGAGTACCAGGTGTCGCGGTGCGGGTGGAAGGCGTAGGCGATACCGGTCGTCAGGAAGGCGTGCGAAGTCGACGTGCGCAGGCGCGGGACGTCGAAGTAGGTCACATTGGGATCGCAGCCCACCGCGGCCAGGAGCTCGCGGATGAGGCGTTTCGACTCGGGATGGTGAATGAACGCGGGCTTGAGCTCCGCCAGGATCGCCGCGAAGCGCTCGACCGGCAGCGAGTGCTGGGCGGTGCGCGGGTCGAGCGGGCGAAACGCAGCTGCGGTCATCTCGCGGGCGAAGTCGCAGAGCGCATTCCCGGCTGCCGTCGGCGAATAGATGAAGATCTCGCCAGCGTAGAGCCGCTGGCGCCGCTCGTCGTCACTGACCTTCGCGTCGAAGCTGATCGGAACCATCGGACACTCCTGCGGAAATGCGATTCTGCAAGCTCTGCGCCACCCGCCAGGAACGCTGGGTTCGGGGAGGCCGCCATGGGCCGCTGGCGCGAGCGCGGCAAACCGCTGCGATCGAGGGGCGATGGCGCTCGAATTGCGAGGCTCTGATCGTACCATGCCCGCCCGCTTGGGCGATGGTTCTGCCGCGGAGTTGCCTGCGGAGCCGGCTCCACAAAAGACGCCGCCCGTTTCCCAGAGTGGAGGGTTTCGGAGCGAGCGATGCTCGCGAGTCACTGACTCCGGTCGTTTCGGGCGAGCAGGCGCGGCGGTGCGATGAAGCGCCACGCCTCGACCAGCCGCTCTTCCAGATCGGCGCGCGCGATGCGCGGCAGGCGCACCAGCACCATGGGCCAGGCCTCGTAGTGGGGCGTCAGGAAGAACACCCCCGGCGCGGCGACCAAAAGGCCCTCGCGTTCGCCCGGATCGACCCGCACGGCCAGGCTCTTGCCGTCCGGCAGCAGCCGCGCGAAGAGCTTCCCCTTCACGTAGAACGCCGGCGTGCCGTAGCAGGGCTTCTCCGAGGTCTCGGGCAGGGCCAGCGCCAGAGACCGGACCGTCTTCTCCGTCGCCACGAGCGGATCGTAGCCCAGAAGCCGGGCGCCCGAAGACCACGCCGCGGGCCTGCCGCGGGGCGCGGGCGGCGCTGCGGGGCGCGCGCGGCGGGCGCGGATCCTGCATCGCGTGCGGCTGGGAGGAGTGTGCGCGCGTGGCGATCCGGGTCGCTCTTCACCACCGCACCCGCTACGAGTACGACCGCGCGGTCGCGCTGTCGCCGCAGGTCGTGCGCCTGCGGCCGGCGCCGCACGCCCGCACGCGCGTGCGCTCGTACGCGCTCGCGCTCCAGCCCGAGCGCCACTTCCTGAACTGGCAGCAGGACCCGTTCGGGAACTTCCTGGCGCGCGCGGTGTTCCCCGAGCGCACGACACGGCTGTGGGTCGACGTCGACCTGCTGCTCGACGTCGAGGTGCACAACCCGTTCGACTTCTTCGTCGAGGGCTACGCCGAGCGCTGGCCGTTCGAGTACGAGCCCGCGCTGGCGCGCGATCTGTCGCCGTACCGCGAGGTCGGCGCCGTCGGACCCCGGTTGCACGCGTTCCTCGCGGCCGTGCCACGCGAGACCGTTCGCAGCATCGACTTCCTCGTCGCGCTGAACCAGCGGACGCAGGCGTCGGTCGCCTATCTCATCCGCATGGATCCCGGCGTGCAGACGCCCGAGGAGACGCTCGAGAAGCGCTCGGGCTCGTGCCGCGACTCGGCATGGCTGCTCGTGCAGGCGCTGCGCCACCTGGGCTTCGCGGCGCGCTTCGCGAGCGGGTATCTCGTGCAGCTCGCGCCCGACGAGAAGCCGCTCGACGGGCCCGCGGGTCCGGCGCACGACTTCGCCGACCTGCATGCGTGGGCGGAGGCGTACCTGCCGGGCGCGGGCTGGCTCGGGCTCGACCCCACGTCGGGGCTGCTCGCGGGCGAGGGCCACGTTCCCCTCGCGTGCACGCCCGAGCCGTCTTCCGCCGCGCCGATCACGGGCGCGGTCGAGGAGTGCGAGGTCGACTTCTCGTTCTCGCTCCAGGTCGAACGCGTGCACGAGGACCCGCGAGTCACTCGGCCCTACAGCGAAGAGCAATGGGCCGCGATCGACGCGCTCGGCGAGGCCGTCGACGCGCGTCTGCGCGCCGGCGACGTGCGCCTCACGCACGGCGGCGAGCCGACGTTCGTCGCCGTCGACGAGCCCGACGCGCCCGAGTGGAACACCGCGGCGCTCGGCGGCCGCAAGGCCGAGTACGCCGAAGAGGTGCTGCGCCGCCAGCGGGCGCGCCACGCGCCGGCGGGCTTCCTGCACTTCGGCCAGGGCAAGTGGTACCCGGGCGAGTCGCTGCCCCGCTGGGCGTACGGCTGCTACTGGCGGCGCGACGGCGAGCCGCTGTGGCGCGACGAGAAGCTGTTCGCCGACGCGCGCGGTGCGCACGGCCACGCCGCGCCGCACGCGCTCGAGTTCGCGCACGCGCTGGCGAAGCGGCTCGGGGTCGACCCGGGCTTCGCCCTGCCCGCGTTCGAAGACGCCTTCTACTACTTGTGGCGCGAGCGCCGGCTGCCGGCGAACGTCGACCCGCACGACTCGAAGCTCGAAGACCCCGAGGAGCGTGCGCGGCTGGCGCGCGTGCTCGAGCAGGGTCTCGCCTCGGTCGTCGGCTACGCGCTGCCGCTCGCGGCCGCGCCTGCACTCGACCCGCGCGGAAGGAGCGCGTGGCGGTCGGGCCCGTGGTTCCTGCGCCGCGAGCGACTGTACCTGTCGCCCGGCGACTCTCCTCTGGGCTTGCGCCTGCCCCTCGAATCGCTGCCGTGGGCCGCGCCGCACGAGCTCGACTTCTTCGCCGACGTGGACCCGTTCGAGCCGCGCGCGCCGCTCGAGCCGCGCTCGAGGCAGCGACACATTCCGGTGTCAGCGCCGGCCGCGCCGCGCGGGCACTTCGCACCGCCGGTGCGCGGCGAGCCGGCGCACGGCATCGTCCGCACGGCGCTGTGCTTCGAGCCGCGAGGCGGCATGCTGCACGTGTTCCTTCCCCCGCTGGCGCGGCTCGAGGACTGGGTCGCGCTGGTCGAAGCGGTCGAGGACACCGCTGCCGAGCTGCGCTTGCCCGTGCGCCCGGAGGGCTATCCGCCGCCGCCCGATCCGCGGCTCGCGCGCTTCGAGGTGACGCCCGACCCGGGCGTGATCGAGGTGAACGTCGCGCCAGCGACCCGCTGGCGCGAGCTGGTCGCGAACACGACGGGCCTGTACGAGGACGCGCGGCTCGCGCGCCTGCGCAGCGAGAAGTTCCAGCTCGATGGCACGCACACGGGCACGGGCGGCGGGAACCACGTGACCCTCGGCGGCGCGGTCGCGTCGGACAGCCCGTTCCTGCGCCGGCCGGATCTCCTGCGCAGCTTGATCGGCTACTGGCAGGACCACCCGTCCCTCTCTTACCTGTTCTCGGGGCTCTTCATCGGGCCGACGAGCCAGTCGCCGCGCGTCGACGAGGCGCGCAGCGACGCGCTGCACGAGCTCGAGCTCGCGTTCCGGCTGCTGCCCGCCGACGCGCACTCCAGTGACTCGGTGCCGCCGTGGCTCGTCGACCGCGCGCTGCGCAACCTGCTCGTCGACGCCACGGGCAACACGCACCGCACCGAGCACTCGATCGACAAGCTCTACTCGCCCGACGGCCCGCGCGGTCGGCTCGGCATCGTGGAGCTGCGCGGCTTCGAGATGCCGCCGCACGCGCGCATGAGCTGCCTGCAGCAGCTGCTCGTGCGCGCCCTCGTGGCGCGCTTCTGGGAAGCGCCGTACCGCCCGCGGCTCCTGCGCTACGGGACGCAGCTCCACGACCGCTTCATGCTGCCGCACTTCGTGCTGCAGGACTTCGGCGACGTGCTGGAGGAGCTCGCGCGCGCGGGCCTCGGCTTCGCCCCGGCGTGGTTCGCGCCGTTCGCCGAGTTCCGCTTTCCGAAGCTCGGCGAAGTGGAGCGCGGCGGCATCGCGCTCGAGCTGCGCCGCGCGCTCGAGCCGTGGCACGTGCTCGGCGAGGAGGCCGGCACGGGCAGCACCGTGCGCTACGTCGACGCTTCGCTCGAGCGCATCCAGGTGAAGGTGAGCGGCGGGCTCGGCGACCGCTACGCGATCAGCTGTAACGGGCGGGCGCTCCCGCTCCACCCCACGGGCACGCGCGGCGAGTCGGTCGCCGGCGTGCGCTTCCGCGCCTGGCAGCCCGCGCAGTGTCTGCACCCGACCATCCCGGTGCACGCGCCGCTGGTGTTCGACGTGGTCGACACGTGGCTCGAGCGCTCGCTCGGCGGCTGCACGTACCACGTCTCGCACCCGGGCGGCCGCGCGTTCGATCGGTTCCCGGTCAACGCGAGCGAGGCGGAGTCGCGGCGGCTGGCGCGCTTCTCCGAGCTCGGACATACACCGGGACGTGTACAGATCGCACGCACGCCGCCGAACCCGGATTTCCCGCTGACGCTCGACCTGCGCTGGCCGGAGCGCCCGAGTGGCTGACGGCGACGAACGCTGGCTGCGCTACGAGCGGACCGCCGGCGTGCACGACGAGATGCTCGACGCCGAGGGCGCCACCCGCGAGCCGTGGCGGCCGCTCGTCGAGTCGCTCGAGCCGCTCGGGCCCGCCGAGCTCGCGCGCCGCTGGGAAGGCGCGCGCCGGCTGATTCGCGAGAACGGCGTCACGTACAACGTGTACGGCGACCCGCGTGGCACGGACCGCCCGTGGGAGCTCGACCCGCTGCCGCTCGTGCTCGGGCCCGACGAGTGGGCGCGCGTGCGCGGCGCGCTCGCGCAGCGCGCTCGGCTCCTCGACGCCATCCTCGCCGACGTCTACGGCGAGCAGAAGCTCTTGCGCGAGGGCCACCTGCCGCCCGAGCTCGTCTTCGCGCACCCGGGCTACCTGCGCGCGTGTCACGGCGCGCCCGCGAGGCTCGCGCGCCTCACTCTCTACGCGGCCGACCTGGCGCGCGCGCCGAACGGCGACTGGTGGGTGCTGGGCGACCGCACGCAGGCGCCGTCGGGCGCGGGCTATGCGCTCGAGAACAGGCTGGTGTCGTCGCGCACGCTGCCCGAGGCGTTCCGCGAGAGCCGCGTCGAGCGGCTGGCCGGCTTCTTCCAGCGGCTCCAGCACTCGTTGCGCGCGCTCGCGCCGCGCCACGTCGCGAACCCGCGGGTGGTGCTGCTCACGCCGGGGCCGTACAACGAGACTTACTTCGAGCACGCATATCTCGCGCGCTATCTCGGCTTCACGCTGGTCGAGGGCGGCGACCTCACCGTGCGCGACCGTGCGGTCTTCCTGAAGACGCTCGGCGGGCTCGAGCCCATCGACGTGATCCTGCGCCGCGTCGACGACGGCTTCTGCGACCCGCTCTCGCTGCGCAGCGACTCGTCGCTCGGCATTGCGGGGCTCGTCCACGCGGTGCGCGCCGGGAACGTCGCGGTCGCGAACGCGCTGGGCAGCGGGCTGGCGGAGTCGCCGGCGCTGCTCGCGTTCCTGCCCGGCCTGTGCCGGGCGCTGCTCGGCGAGGAGCTGGCGCTGCCGTCGGTGGCGACGTGGTGGTGCGGGCACGAGGAGGCGCTCGGCTACGTCCAGGCGCACCTCGACGAGCTGGTGCTGAAGCCAGCGTTCCCGTACGCGGGCCTCGAGCCCGTGTTCGGCGCACACCTCTCCGCGGCGGAGCGCGCGGCGCTGCTCGCGCAGATCCGCGCGCGGCCGCACGCGTTCGTCGCGCAGGAGCAGGTCGCGCTCTCGACCGCGCCGGTGTTCGCGCCCGAAGGCGTGCGCGCGCGCCCGCTCGTGCTGCGCGCCTACGCCGCGGCGTGCGAGGACCACGACTGGGAGGTCATGCCCGGCGGGCTGACGCGCGTGGCCGTCGCGCCCGACTCGCTGGTCGTGTCGATGCAGCGGGGCGGCGGGAGCAAGGACACGTGGGTGTGCAGCGCGGGCACGCCCAGCGCGGTGACTCTGCTGCGGCCGGCGGGCGCGCCGGTCGAGCTGACGCGCGGCGGCGCCGAGCTGCCGTCCCGCGTGGCCGACAACCTGTTCTGGCTCGGCCGCTATCTGGAGCGGTGCGAAGGGGCCGCGCGGCTCGCACGGGCGATCATCGCGCGCATCTCGGGCGAGGGTGCGGACGGCGATGCGTCGCTCCCGGCGCTGATCGACGCCCTCGCGCGCAGCGGCGCGATCGAAGAAGGTGCGTCGCACGAGGGGCGGGCGTTCCTCGACCGCGTGTTCGCGAACGAGTCGCCGCGCTCCGTGCGCGCGACGCTCGCGGCCGTGCAGCAGCTCGCGTTCGTGCTGCGCGACCAGATCTCGCTCGACACGTGGCGCGTGCTGTCGGAGCTGCAGCAGGACGCGTCGGGACCGTCGGCGGCGTCGTGGAGCCTGTCGGCCGCGCGCGACGCGCTGAACCGCATGATCGTGCGGCTCTCCGCGTGGAGCGGACTCACGATGGAGAGCATGACGCGCACGCTCGGCTGGCGCTTCGCCGACATGGGCCGGCGCATCGAGCGCGCGACGTGGGTGGCGACCCTGCTCGACGCCTGTCTCGTGGAGACGGGCGACGACGAGCCCGCGCGGCTCGAGGCGCTGCTCGAAGTCGCCGAGAGCGGCATCACGTATCGGCGCCGCTACCGCGGCGAGCTGCAGGTCGTGGCCGTGCTCGACCTCCTCTTGAGCGACGAGACGAACCCGCGCTCGGTCGGCTTCCAGCTCGCCGCGCTCGAGGAGCACCTCGCGCAGGTGCGCGGCGTGGGCGCGGCCGCCGAGCGCACGCAGCCCGAGCGCGTCGCGCTCGCGGCGCTGGCGCGCGTGCGCCTCGCCGACGTCGCGGAGCTGTGCCGCGTGGACGCCGGCAAGCGGCTGCGCCTGGCCGAGCTCTTGGCGCGCACGACCGGCGAGCTGCCGGCGCTGTCCGACGCGCTCACGCGCAGCTACCTGTCGCACGCCGGCGAGGCGCGGCGCATCGAGCGCTTCTAGGGGGAACGGTGCGCTACCGAGTCACTCACGAGACCGCGTACGCGTACGAAGAGCTCGTCTCGATCTGCCACAACGAGGTGCGGCTCGAGCCGCGCGAGACCGAGCGCCAGACGCGGTTCGCGACTCTGCTGCACGTGGAGCCGCCGCCCGCCGAGACGCACGCCGAGCGCGACTACTTCGGCAACCCGTTCCACTTCTTCACGGTGGAGGAGCCGCATCACCGGATGGTGTTGGTCTCCGAGAGCGAGATCGAGCTCGCGCCCGCCCCCGAGCCCGGCACCACGCCGGCCTGGGACGCGTTGCTCGAGGAGCTCGCGGGCGACACCTCGCGGGTGGGCCTCGCCGCGCGCGAGATGTCGTTCGCGTCGCCACTGGTGCCCGTCGCTGCCGAGTTCGCCCGCTACGCCGCAGCCGATTTCGCGCCCGGGCGGCCGATCCTGCCCGCGGTGCTCGACCTCACGCACCGCATCCACGCGGACTTCGCGTACCGGCCGGGCGCGACGTCCGTGGCCACGCCCGTCCGCGAAGTCCTCGAGTCGCGCGTCGGCGTGTGCCAGGACTTCGCGCACGTCGGAATCGCGTGCCTGCGCGCGCTCGGCCTGCCCGCGCGGTACGTGAGCGGCTACCTGCACACCCGCCCGGCGCCCGGTACCCCGCGGCTGGTCGGCGCCGACGCGAGCCACGCCTGGCTGTCCGTCTGGTGCGGCGCCGAAGCGGGCTGGCTCGACCTGGATCCCACCAACGATCTGCGCGTCTCGGACGGGCACGTGACGCTCGCCTGGGGGCGCGACTACGCGGACGTCTCCCCCATCAAAGGAGTTTTCCTCGGCGGTGGGGAGCACACCGTCGAGGTCGCCGTGGAGGTGGTGGCGCAGCGCTGAGCTCGAACTGAGAGATCTCTCATGTAAGTGCCCGGATTCCGTGCGGAAACGCTGAATTCGGCCCACTCTACCGGCGTCCCACGCGCGGCCGATGCCCGGGAGGAGTGCTTGCGTTCGATAGCGCTCGCTATCGCGATGTTGTCCTGCGTCTTCGTGCGCCCCGCGCGCGCGGACGAGCCTGCCGAGCCGCCGCCGATCCCGTCGCCGCTCACGCTCGACGTGGCGCTCCAGCGGATGGAGGAGCGCGGCTTCGACCTGCTCGCCGCCGATGCGGCCGTCCGGTCGGCGGAGGGCGACCGCCAGATCGCCGGAGCGTTTCCCAATCCTGCGCTCAGCGGAGTGGGCGGGCACACGTTCCACTACGACCCGAACCAGTGCGAGTCGAGCGGCTGCAGCTCGACGCTCTGGGGCGGCGGCGTCTCCGACCAGGGGCTGATCGCGGACCTGTTCATCGGCAAGCGCCGTCTGCGCGCTCAGGTCGCCGACGCCGCGCTGGATGCCGCGCGCCTGGAGCGAAAGGACGCCCTGCGCACCCTGCGCGCGCTGGTCGAGCAGGCGTGGGTCGAGACGGTCGTCGCCGGGGCGCTCGTGCGCACGGCCGAGGAGGCCGCCGAAGCTTCGGCCAAGACGGCCGACCTGGTGAACCTGCGCTGGCACGCGGGCGACGTGTCGGAAGCCGACGCGGCGCGCGCCGACACGGCGAAGCTCGAGCTCGACCAGGCGGTCGACGCGGCCAAGCAGCAGCTCGCGCAGTCCAAAGCCTCGCTCGCGTTCCTGCTCGGCGATCGCAGCGGCCGCGTCGACTTCGAGGTCGCGCCGCAGCTGCCGGCGTGCGTGGCGCCGCCGGACCTCGCGGGCGTGACGACCGACGACCTCGTCGCGCGCGCGCGCGCGCAGCGCCAGGACCTGGCCGCCGCGAATGCGGCGCTGGCGAGCGCGGACGCCGGAGTGGCGCTCGCCGAGCGCTCGCGCATTCCGGACATCGCGCTCTCCGGCACCTACTCGCAGGAAGGCACGGGCAACGAGGCGCTGCAGCCGCCGACGGCGTCGCTCGGCGTGACGCTGCCGATCCCCGTGTTCTACCAGGGCGGCGGCGAGGTGGAGAAGGCAAAGGCCAACCTCGACGCGCAGCGCATCGCACGCGCGCGGCTCGACGCGCAGCTCGCGTCCGACGTCGCGCAATCGTGGGCGGCGTGGCAGTCTGCGCAGAGCCGCGTCAGCCGCATGGAGTCGACGACGCTCGCGCGCGCGAGACGCGCGCTCGATCTCGTCGACTACCAGTATCGCCGCGGCGCGGCGTCGCTCCTCGAGCTGCTCGACGCGCAGCGGACCTTCGTCTCGACTCAGGCCGAGTACCAGCAGAACGTCGGCGATTGGTGGCTTTCGCTGTACCAGCTCGAAGCAGCCACCGGAGGGGAGCCTCGCTCGTGAACCAGGGTGTCGCCGTCGTGTCGCTACTTCTGTCTCTCGCGCTCGCCGGCTGCGGGCGCCACGCGGCCGAGCTGCCGGCGCCCGAGCCCAAGGTCTCGGGCGCGAGCGTGTCGCTGCCCGCGCCGAGCCCGCAGCTCGCGTCGCTCGCGACGGAGCGCGCGCTCACCGCGAAGCCCTCGGCGCTCCAGCTCAACGGACGGCTCGCGTGGGACGACGACGCCACGGTGCGCGTGTACTCGGCGTTCGGGGGAAGAGTGACTCGCGTCGACGTGCAGATCGGCCAGTTCGTGCACCGCGGCGACGTGCTCGCGGAAGTGGCGTCGCCCGACTACGGCCAGGCGGAGGCCGACGCGCACAGTGCGACCAGCGCGCTGCGGCTCGCCGAGCGCACCGAGGCGCGCGCCAAGGATCTCTTCGACCACGACGCGGCGTCGCGCCGCGACCTCGATGCCGCCGAGGCCGACCTCGACCGCGCGAAGGCCGAGCGGGAGCGTGCGGTCGCGCGGCTGTCGGCGTACGGCGCGAAGGAGGGCGCGGTCGACGGCACGTTCGCGCTGCGTTCGCCGATCGACGGCGAGGTGGTCGAGCGAAACCTCTCGCCGGGCCAGGAGGTGCGCCCCGATCAGATCCTCGCCGGCACGCCGGCGCTCACGGCGCCGCTCTTCACGGTGACCGATCCTACCCGGCTGTGGGTCGTGCTCGACGTCTCCGAGCACGACGCGCCCCTCTTGCGCGCCGGCCAGCCCTGCGTGCTGCGCACGCACATGGCCGACGAGGGCACCTTCCCGGCCCGCATCGCGGTGGTGAGTCAGTTCCTCGATCCGACCACGCGCACGGTGAAGGCGCGCGGTACGGTCGCGAACGACGACCGCCAGCTGCGCGCCGAGATGCTCGTCACGGTCGAAGTCGCGCCCGACAGCGAGCGGACCGTGCAGGAGGTGCCTTCGCGCGCCGTGTTCCTCGAGGGGGAGAACCACTTCGTGTTCGTCGACGGCGGCAATGGCCGTTTCGAGCGCACCCGCGTGGAGATCGGCGCAGAGCGCGAGGGCTGGCTGCAGATCCGCGAAGGCCTGGCGAGCGGCAGCAGCGTCGTCACCGACGGAGCGCTGCTGCTCGAGAAGATCTACCGCGACAGTGCCGGTTCCTAGGGCCGCATGATCGCGCGACTCGTCCAGTTCGCGCTGCGCCAACCGCTCTTCACGGTGGTGCTCGTGCTCCTGTTCATCGCGGCGGGAGTGTTCGCGTTCGTGCAGCTGCCGATCGAAGCGTTCCCCGACGTCTCCGACACGCAGGTGCAGGTCATCACCTTGTACCCGGGCCGCGCGCCGGAAGAGGTCGAGAAGCAGGTCACGATCCCGCTCGAGATCGCGCTGTCGGCGGTGCCTCACGCCGTGCGCGTCTTCTCGCACACGCAGTTCGGCCTGTCGTTCATCGTGCTCACGTTCGACGACAAGGTCGACGACTACTTCGCGCGCGCGCGCGTGCAGGAGCGGCTCACGCTCGCCGACCTGCCGCCGAACGTCGAGCCCGACCTCGCGCCGCTCGCCACGCCGATCGGCGAGCTCTACCGCTTTCGCGTGCGGGGCGACGGCTGGGACCCGCGCGATCTGCGCACGCTCGAGGACTGGGTCGTCGAGCGGTACCTGAAGCACGCCGACGGCGTCGCCGACGTGGTGAGTCAGGGCGGCTCGGTGAAGCAGTACGAGGTCCACCCCGACATGGGGCGCCTGAAGGGTTACAACATCACGCTCGAGCAGCTGTTCGGCGCGCTCGAGCGCGGCAACTCGAACGCGGGCGGCTCCTACGTGGAGCGCGGCGCGCAGCAGTACCTGATCCGCGGCGTCGGCATGCTGCGCACGACCGAGGACATCGAGCACGTGGTCGTCACGTCGCACGCGGGCACGCCCGTGCTCGTGCGCGACGTCGCTCGCGTGGCCGTCGGCTCCGTGCCGCGCCAGGGCATCATGGGCCAGGACGAGGACGACGACATCGTGAACGGCATCGTCCTCATGCGGAAGGGCGAGAACCCGTCGCTCGTGCTCGCTCGTGTGAAGGAGCAGATCGAGCTGCTCAACACGAAGATCCTGCCGAAGGGCGTGCAGCTCGTGCCGTACTACGACCGCACGTGGCTCATCGACACCACGCTCCACACGGTGTTCCACAACCTGGCCGAAGGCGCGCTGCTGGTCACGCTCGTGCTGTACCTGTTCCTCGGGAACTTCCGCGCGGCCGCGATCGTGGCGCTCGTGATCCCGCTCGCGCTCCTGTCCACGTTCCTCGGGCTCACGTGGCGCGGCATTCCCGCGAACCTCTTGTCGCTCGGCGCGATGGACTTCGGGATCATCGTCGACGGCGCGGTGATCGTGGTCGAGAACGTCTTCCGCAAGCTCTCCGAACGTGGACAAGGCGCGGACCGCGAGACGATCCTCGACCTGGTGCAGGCGGGCACGGTCGAGGTCGGCCGCCCGACGTTCTTCTCGATGCTGATCATCATCGCGGCGCACCTGCCCATCTTCACGCTGCAGCGCCACGAGGGGCGCATCTTCGCGCCGATGGCGTGGACCGTGACGAGCGCACTCGTCGGCTCGCTGATCTTCTCGCTCACGCTCGTGCCGCTGCTGTGCTCGTGGTTCCTGCGGAGGAACCTCGCGCACGAGGAGAACGCGCTCGTGCGCGCGTGCCAGCGCGTGTACGCGCCGGCGCTCGCGTGGGCGCTCGAGCGGCGCGGGCTGGTGGTGGGCCTCGCGGCGGCCGCGCTGGCCGCCAGCCTCGGGCTCGCGTCGCGGCTCGGCACCGAGTTCCTGCCCGAGCTGAACGAGGGCACGATCTGGGTGAACGCGACTCTGCCGCCGGGAATCTCGCTGTCGGAAGCCCGGGCGCTCTGCGCGAAGATGCGCACCTTGCTGCGCAAGACGCCCGAGGTGCGCAGCGTGATCTCGAAGGCGGGCCGCCCCGAGGACGGCACCGACCCGAAGCCCATGAACATGGTGGAGGTGTTCGTCGATCTCACGCCGCAGAGCGAATGGAAGCGCGGACTCTCGAAGGAAGACCTGATCCACGAGATGGACGCGAACGTGGCCGCGCTGCCGGGGCTCGAGATCAGCTTCTCGCAGCCGATCCGCGACAACGTGCTCGAGAGCATCTCGCAGATCGACGGCCAGGTCGTGGTCAAGGTGTTCGGCGAGGACGTCGACCAGCTGCACCAGAACGCCGACGCGATCCTGCACGCGGTGCGGGGCGTGCGGGGCGTGTCGCGCGCGTTCGTCGACCGCGCCGGCGACGTGCCGCAGGAAGTGATCGAGATCGACCGCGACCGCGCCGGCCGCTACGGCCTCGACGTGCAGGACATCCAGGATGTCGTCGAGACGGCGCTCGGCGGCAAGGTCGCGACCCAGCTCTGGGAGGGCGAGAAACATTTCGGTGTCGCCCTGCGGCTGCCCGAAGACCAGCGCCGGCTCGCGCGTTTGAAGGACGTGCTGGTCGACACGCCCGACGGCGCGCACGTGCCGCTGGAAGAGGTGTCGTCGTCGCGCGAGACGGTCGGCGCCATGAACATCAGCCGCGAGAACGGCTCCCGCGTGGCGGCTATCGGCGTGTTCATCGAGGGCCGCGACATGGGCAGCGTGGTCGCCGACATGAAGTCGCGCGTGGACGACCTGCACCTCGCGACCGGCACACTCGTGACCTGGAGCGGCGAATTCGAGAACCAGGAGCGCGCCATGAAGCGGCTGTCGCTGATCGTGCCGATCAGCGTGTTCATCATCTTCGTGCTGCTGTTCAACGCGTTCAATTCGGTGCGCTCGGCGCTCCTCATCCTGGGCAACGTGCCGTTCGCGCTGATCGGCGGCATCGTGGCGCTGTTCGTGACGGGCATTCCGCTGTCGGTGTCGGCGGCGATCGGCTTCATCGCGCTGTTCGGGCAGGCGGTGCTGAACGGCGTGGTCATGGTGAGCCGCTTCAACGACGAGCGCGCGGCGGGGAAGAACGCGCTCGACGCGGTGGTCGCCGGCGCACGCGTACGCCTGCGCACCGTGCTGATGACGGCGCTGCTCGCGATGCTCGGGCTCCTGCCGATGGCGCTGTCGCACGGCATCGGCAGCGAGACGCAGCGCCCGCTCGCGGTGGTGATCATCGGCGGCCTGATCTCGGCCACGCTGCTCACCCTGATCGTGCTGCCGGTCCTGTACGTCGTTTCGGCGCGCAGCGAGGAGCGCTAGCCGCGGGCGTCGGCCAGTGCGACGAGCGAGTCGAGCCCGATCCGCGCCATGCGGATCTCGGAGCGCAGGAACATCCCGAGCAGCCACGGCCAGTCGCGCGCCGGATCGCTCGTGTAGTAGCTCGCGAAGAGCGCGCCGTCCTTCAGCACGACGCCCGCGTACGAGGTATCGCCCGCGCTCGGCAAATCGGACAGCAACACCAATCGGTGTGGCTCGACGAGGAACAGCGCCGTGCGCTTGCGCGAGAGCGCGCCGCCCAGGTGCATGGGGAAGCGGCGCGAGCCAGACTGCCGGCGCGCGACGGCGAAGACGCGGCCCGCGTGCGCGAACAGGGCCGGCCCGTCGAGGCGCGTGACGCGGCTGCGCGCGTAGCTCCAGCTCTGGTAGGGCGGCGCGCTCGTCGCGAGCAGAGTGGAGGCGTCGCGGTTGCCGAGGATCCGGTCGGGAGTCACTTCCAGCCGGGCGGTCGCCAGCATGCGGCCGTCGGGGAGCCACTCGAAGTCCGTCTCGTCGTTGCCCTCGCCGTCCCAGATGCGCGACACGAGCTCCCAGTGCACGCCGTCGCGCGACGACAACAGGATCGAGTGCCCGTGCCCGTTCCAGTACGCGGGGACGTAGAACGTCTCGCCGTCGCGCGTGCGCGGGCGCCAGAACAGCCAGCCGCGCTCGGGCGCGCCGCGGATCTCGACGGGCCGGAGCTCGGTCCACTTCTCGCCGTCTTCGCTCGTCGCGTACAGCGTGGTGTAGGGCAGGGCGTAGAAGCCTTTGTTCGGCAGCACGTAGAGGAAGAGCCGCCCGCCGATCACCGCGAACTTCGGGTCGCGGATGTCCTCGTCCTCGACGCGCAGCTCCGCAACGGGCTCGAAGCGGCGCCCGTCGGCCGACGCGCGCACCACGATGCGGCATTGCGCGCTGCCCATGTGGTAGGGCGATGCGGCATGCGCCAGCAGGAAGCGGCCGCCGAAGCACACGAGGTCGGTGTTCGAGTTGTGCTGGCCGTCGGCGACGACGTCCCAGCTCTCGAGCTCGAGCGCTGGCGCGATGCGCGCCCGGTTGGGCCGGAAGTACAGCCACGCGGCGCCGCCGGCCAACGCGAGCAGCAGCAGGAACGTCATGCGCTGGCCTCGCTGCCGAAGATGACCGTGCCGGCTGCGGCGAACATCCCGCCCACGCCTTGCGCCACGGAAATGTGTACGTCGGGCACCTGCGCGGGCGCCGTACCGCGCACCTGCCGCACGCTCTCCTGCAGCGCGAACATGCCGTACATGCCGGTGTGCGTGTACGAGAGCCCGCCGCCGTTCGTGTTGAGCGGCAGCTTCCCGCCGGGCGCCGTGTGACGCTCCCAGATGAAGCGCGCGGCCTCGCCGCGCTTCACGAAGCCGAGGTCCTCGAGTCCGTAGAGGGGCAGGTGCGCAAACGCGTCGTAGACCATCAGGTGGTCGACGTCGGCGGGCGCGATGCCGGCCTCGCGGAAGGCCTGCGCGCCGGACACCCGGAAAGCGCGCGAGGTGGTGAAGTCCTCCATCTGCGACACCATCGGCGTCTCGGAGCTCTCGCCCGTGCCGAGCACGTAGACCGGGCGCGCCGGGAAGTCGCGGGCCCGCTCCGCGGCCACGAGCACCAGCGCACCTCCGCCGTCGGTGACGAGGCAGCACTCGAGCAGGTGGAACGGCCACGCGATCACGCGCGACGCCAGCACGTCCGCGACGGTGAGCGGATCGCGGTACATCGCGCGCGGGTTGCGCGAGGCCCACTCGCGCTGCACCACGGCGACCATCGCGAGCTCTTCGTGCGTGAGCCCGAGCTCCTTCATGTAGCGGAGCACGGGGATCGTGAACATCGTCGGCGGGCCTGCGACGCCGTACGGCGCTTCGAACTGGCCCGCGAGACTCGCCCCGCCGCCGGGGCGGCCGCCCATGCCCACGCGCGAGCGCCCGCTCTGGCCGTGGGTGACGAGCACCGTCTTGCAGTGACCCGCCGCAATGGCTGCGGCCGCGTGGCGCACGTGCAGCATGAACGAGCAGCCACCGACCGCGGTGCCGTCGAGCCAGCTCGGCACGATGCCGAGATACTGCGCGACCGCGACGGGCGACTCGCCCGCGGTGGCCACGCCGTCGACGTCGCGCAGCGAGAGCCCGCAGTCGCGCAGGGCGTTGCGCGCCGCGTCGGCGTGCAGCTCGATCTGCGACGTGTGCGGGATGACGCCGAGCTCGGTCGTCTCGGCCGCGCCCACGACGGCGAGCCTCGCCCGGCTCATGCGCGCTCCGGGGCGGGCGCGAAGACCGGCAGCGAGATCTCGTCGTCGAGCTTCTGGAACCGCACCTCGAGCGGCATGTCGAGCAACAGCGCCTCGGGCGTCTGCGGCACGTCGACCAGGTTCGTCATCATGCGCGGCCCTTCCTCGAGCGCGACGACCGCGATGGCGTACGGCGGCTCGAAGCCGGGCGCGGGCCGCTCGTGGATCACGTAGCTGTACAAGCGGGCGCGCCCGCTCGCGCGAAACACTTCTGTGTCGAGGCTCGCGCAGCGGGGACACGCGGGCCGCGGCGGGAAATACGCGTGGCCGCACGCGCGGCAGCGCTGCAGCCGCAGCTCGCCGGCGCGCGCGCCTTCCCAGAAGTGTTTCGTCTCGGGCGTCGGAACGGGTTTCGGACGCTTCTGTGGACGAGGCTCGGGCAACGGGACCTCCAGGGCCCCGCAGTTTACGCCATCGCTCCGCTCACCGGACGTTCGGCTTCGTGCGCTGCCCCGTGAACTGGTTGACGTAGATCTTCCACGGGTAGTGGTCGCCCTCGCCCTTGGAGCCGACCACGCGGAAGTGCTGCGACAGCGCGCGGCGCCAGCGCGTCGACACGTTGGGCGTGGTCATGTGCGGCATCTTGCCGTGGTGGAAGGTGACGTCGCCGAGGCGGATCGGCGCGGCGACGACGCGCGCGGGGTCGACCTCGCACACGAGCAGGTCGCTCTGCACGTTGTCGACGGAGCGGTGCTCGAGGACGCCTTCGCGGTGGGCGCCCGGCACGAAGTGCATGCAGCCGTTCCCGACGTCCACGTCGTGGAAGGGCAGCCAGCACGTGATGCCGCGCTCGTCCAGGTTGCGGCCCCAGTACGCCTCGTCCTGGTGCCACGGCGTGCGCGCGCCCTCCTCGGGCGGCTTGGCGAGGAACTGGTCATACCAGAACTCGACCGGCCGGCCGAGCAGCGCCGAGGCGAAGTCGGTCGCCCAAGTGCGGAAGCGCTCGTTCTCGAGCTCGCCTTTGCGGAACAGGCTCGGGCTGGTCTGCACGATCTTGAACTTGCGCTTGTCCCGGTCGGTGCCGGCCTCCCACGCCCAGTCGAACGCGACCTTCTCGCGGTTCTCGAGCAGGTCGTCGCAGATCGCCTGCAGGCGCTCGAGGTCCCGAGGCAGCAGCGCGTCGCGAACGACCAGGTAGCCCTCGGCTCGGAAGCGCTCGAGCTCGGCGTCGCCGGCCTTCGGGTAGGGCATCGCGTCCTCCAGGGTACGAAAAACAAATTGACCGGAATCGCCTAATCAGTCAAGTTAGCGACCATGCGGGCGCCTGAACGTCTCGACGCGCGCGAGCTCGAGCAGCTGCGCACACAGGGCTACGTGGTGCGCGAGCGAGCGTTCTCGGCCGACGAGGTGGAGCGCCTGCGCGCGCACTGCGAGGCGCTGGTGAAGCGCGTGCTCGCGGCGAGCGAGGGCCGCCGCAAGCTCGCCGTCGGCAGCTACATGTTCCAGCTCGAGCGCGGGCTGTGCACGATCGTGAAGTGGGAGCCCGAGCATCCCGACGTGGTGCAGGGCCTCGAGCCGTTCGCGCACTTCGACGAGTCACTCCGCGCCTGGGCCGCCGACCCGCGTTTCGTCGAGCCTCTGAAGGACGTCGTGGGTGCGGAGGAGCTCTGCCTGTTCACCGAGAAGCTGAACGTGAAGCGCGCGCGCGCGGGCGGGCCCATCGTGCTGCACCAGGACTACCCGTACTGGGTCGAGAACTCGGACGGCGCGGCCGACATCGCCACCGCGCTCGTGTTCCTCGACGATGCGACGCGCGAGAACGGCTGCCTCGAGGTACTGCCCGGGAGTCACAACCGCGGCGTGTGGCCGCAGAAATCCGTCGAGGGCTTCGGCAGCTTCGAGATGGAGCTCGCCGGGTTCGACGAGTCGCAGCTCGTGGCACTGCCGGTCCCCGCGGGAAGCGCGGTGTACTTCGGCTCGCTGCTCGTGCACCGCTCGCTGCCGAACCGCACGGACGGCGACCGGCGCCTGCTGCTGCTCAGCTACCAGCCCGCGGGCCGGCGGCGCTCCGTCGACGGGCTCATGCAGCTGGCGGGGCGACGCAGAAATGCGTAAGGGCAGGGGCGAAGTCGGCGGGGCGCGGGCCGAGGGCCGCCAGCGGCGCCTGGCGCGGATCCTGGGCGCGGCCGAGGAGCTGTTCGCGGCTCAGGGCTTCGCGAAGACGACCGTGGACGAGATCGCGGGGCTCGCCGGCGTGTCGAAGGGACTCCTCTACGACCACTACGCCTCGAAGGAGGACCTGCTCTCCGCGGTGTGGGAGCGGCTCGTCGACGCGTGGACCGACGCCGTGCGCCACACCAAGTACGGCGAGGGCTCGGTCGCGGACGCCATCGGCGAGATGATGCGCGTCTCGCTCGACTACGTGCGCGCGAACCCGCTTTTGCGCCGCATCATCGCGCTCGATCCCGGCAGCCTGGTGCCCGGGGGCCTCGCGGGCCAGCTCGAGTTCGGGCGCAAGTACCGCGCGAGCCTCGAGCCGATCCTCGCGCACGGCGTGCGCACGGGTGAGCTGCGCCGCGGCCTCGACGTGCCGCACGCGGCCGAGATGGTCTGGCTCATCCACTTCACGCTCACGCGCGAGCTGTTCGTCGCGCGTGGCCGCGAGCGCGCCGACGCGGAGGAGCTCTTGCGCAGCGCCGTCGACCTGGTGGTCGCCGGCCTGCGTGCATCCGGAGGGAGTCGCAGATGGCCGGGTCGGGGTTCGCGCGGGGTCTAGTCGGAGCGCTGCTTTTCATCGCCGCGCGCGCGGCGGCGCAGACCGCAGCGCCGCCGCAGATCATCGGTGCGCTGGTCGGCCCGTCGGCGGTGAAGGCGCAGCCGAGCCTCGCCTTCTGGGGCGCGGACCTCGGCTGGACCGTACTGCACAAGGGCGAGCTGCAGATCCTGTTCGGCGATACGGACGCGACGTTCGATTCCGTGTGCTCCGGCCAGCTGCACAACGACGACTCCGAGGGCACGCTGCCGCTCGTGCGCCCCGCGACGGGGGTGCCGCCGGTGACGTTCCTCACCGACCCCAACGACCCGAACACGCTCCAGAGGCTCCTCGTGTTTCGCAAGGGCGAGTCACTCGCGATGGGCTACGGCCAGGTGCCGGGCTCGGCGTACAGCGACGGGAACGACCTCGTGGCCATCGTCGGGCGCGGCGGCACGATCCACTGCAACGCGGGCGCGAGCTCGCCCGTGGCGGCGTGCCGCGGGCCGCTCGACGACCACCCCGAGATCGTGAACTGGCTCTCCGCCGACGGACTGCAATGCACGCAGGCGCTGGGCGAGTGCGTGCCCGCGCCGAACGGCATCCCGACGGCCTGCGACCTGTCGAGCGGTGCGGGCTGCAACGCGACGCTCGGCGAGACCTGCCAGCCCACGCCGACGGGCCTGTGCGTCGACCCGTCGAGCTCGCAGAACGACGGCACGCCGTCGTCGACGGTCTACACCGCGGCGAACGAGATGGAGTTCGCGCTCCAGGACCCGAACGCGCCCGGCACCTACGTCTCGGCGGCGACCCTGCGCACGAACAAGTTCATCAACGCCGCCTCGCGCACGGTGAGCCGCTTCAACTTCGCCTTCCCGAAGATCAACGACTACCGGCCCGGCGGCGCTGCCGTGCTCGTGTGGGGCCGGCCCGGCTTCGCGGGCGAGCAGGGCCGGCAGGCGCAGCTCTATCTGCTCGTGCATCCCTTGCCGATCGTGAAGGCCGCGGATGGCCGCTGGCTGTTCCACCCGTGGTACTACGCGGGCGTCGACGCGCAGGGCAAGCCCATCTGGTCGCTGCAGCAGGCAAACGCGAAGCCGCTCGCGCTCGACGGCCAGGTCGGCGGCAGCCCGCACGAAGAGCAGCCGCTGGTGAACCAGTTCAGCATCAGCTGGGTCGGCGGCACCCTGCACAAGTGGGTGATGCTGTACGGCGGAGACATCGGCGACTACCTGCTGCTCGATCCCACGCACGACCGCCCGGGCGACGGGCCCGGCTCGGTGCGCATCCGCTTCGCCGATGATCCGTGGGGGCCGTGGTCGCCCGCGCAGCCGCACCTGCTCGAGGGCGCGCCCGATGCCGTGGGCACGCCGCTCGGTCCGGGCGGGGTGCTGTTCAGCCCGTCGTGCGTCAGCCAGCCGGGCGCGCCGTGCGTGCCGAGCGATCCGATCCGGCCGATCGACTCGTTCCTGCCCGGCTGCTTTCCGTTCGGGAAGACGTTCGACCGCGGCTTCTTCTACGGCTCGAACATCATCGACGCGTATACCGAGCTCGACGGGACGGGCGGCATGAACATCTACTGGAACGTGTCGACCTGGAACCCGTACGGAGTCTTGTTCCTCAGGACGAACCTCCGACCCACGCCACACTAGCTGGTGTAGGTTATGGCGTCGGAGACATCGGCGCGGGAGTGAAGTTCCCTTGCCAGCCGCCGCCGAGCGCCTTCACGAGCCCGACCGCGGCGACCATGCGCCGGCTCGTCAAGTCGACGGCGGTGCGCGCGCTGTTCAGCTCGGCCGTCTGCACCACGACCACGTCCAGATAGTTGATCGTGCCGGCCTTGTACTGATTGTTCGCGATGCGCACGGACTCGGCCGCGGCGCTGACCGCCGCGGCCTGCGCGAGCGACTCCTGCTCGAGCAGGCGGAGCTCCGCGAGCGAGTCCTCGGTCTCCTGGAACGCGACGAGCGTGCTCTGCCGGTAGTCCGCGACGGCCTGGTCGTACGCGGCACGCGCCTGGTCGTTCTGGGCGTTGCGCAGCCCGCCGTCGAAGACGGTCTCGGAGAGCGCGGGCCCCACCGACCAGAAGCGGCTCGCCCAGTGGAACCACTTGTTGGGCGAACCCGCCTCGAGCCCGGCCGACGCGCTCAGCGTGAGAGTCGGGAAGTACGCCGCGCGCTCGAAGCCGATCTCCGCGTTCGCCGAGGCGACGCGACGCTCCGCAGCGGCGACGTCCGGCCGCCGCTCGAGCAGCTGCGACGGCACCCCGATCGGGACGTCGGGCGGCGTCGCGTCGAGCGGCTTCTGCGGCAGGGTGAGCAGCTCGGGCGGCTGGCCCGTCAGCACGGCGATCGCGTGCTCGAGCTGCGCGCGGGACACGGCGACATCGATCGCCTGCGCGCGCGTCGACTCGAGCAGGGTCTGCGCGTTGACCACGTCGGAGCGCCCTGCGACGCCTGCGGTGTAGCGGTTCTGCGTGATCTCGAGCGAGCGCTCGTAGTCCGTGACGGAGTGCTGCAACAGGTCGATCTCGGCGTCGTCGCCGCGCAGCTGGAAGTAGTCGGTCGCGAGCTCCGCCTGCAGGCTGAGCCGTGCGGTCTCGAGGTCGGCCGCGCTCGCTTCCGAGGTGTCCTCGGCGGACTCGACGGAGCGGCGCACCCGCCCCCACACGTCGATCTCCCAGCTCGCGTCGAGCGGGAGCACGTAGTCCGAAGTGGAGTGATGCGTGGACAGGTGGCTGTTCGTGAGGTTCGCGGAGATGCGCCCCTTGGTGGCGCCGATCCCCGCGGTGATCGTCGGGTAATAGGCGGCGCGCGCGGCCGCCACGAGCGCGCGCGCCTGCGCGTAGCTGGCGTACGCCGCGATCACCGTCTGGTTCGCCGAATCGGCCTGCTTCTCGAGCTCGTTCAGGGTCTCGTCGCCGAACACCTCCCACCAGGCGCCGCGCGCGGTCGAGTCGCTGGGCTGCGCGGTCTTCCAGCCGTCGAGCTCCGTGTAGGCGGGCGGGGCCTGGATCTCGGGCCGCACGTAGTCCGGTCCGACGGAGCAGCCCGCGGCGCAGGCGAGAAACGAGACCAGTGCGACGAAGCGACGCATGACTAGCGCCTCCGCAGCCAGCGCGGCCGAGCCGCGCGGTGAAGTCGGTCGAGATACAGATACACGACCGGCGTCGTGTAGAGCGTGAGCATCTGACTCACGATGAGTCCGCCGACGATCGATATGCCCAGCGGCCGACGCATCTCTGAACCCATGCCGGTGCCGAGCGCGAGCGGCAGCGCGCCGAGCAGCGCCGCGAGCGTCGTCATGAGGATTGGCCGGAAGCGCAGGAGGCACGCCTCGTAGATGGCGTCGAACGCCGGCTTCTGGCCCTGCCGCTCGGACTCGAGCGCGAAGTCGATCATCATGATCGCGTTCTTCTTCACGATGCCGATGAGCAGCACGATCCCGATCAGCCCGATCACCGACAGCTCCGAGCCCGTCACCCACAATGCGAGCAGCGCGCCGACGCCGGCCGACGGCAGCGTAGAGAGAATCGTGATCGGGTGCACGTAGCTCTCGTAGAGCACGCCGAGCACGATGTACACGGCGAGGAGCGCAGCCGCGATGAGGGTCGGCTCGTTCGCGAGCGAGCTCTGGAACGCCTGCGCCGTGCCTTGGAAGCTGCCGCGCAGGCCGGGCGGGAAGCGCAGCTTCGAGGTCGCTTCCGCGATGGCGTCCACCGCGCGGCCCAGCGCGACGTTCGGCGCGAGGTTGAACGAGAACGTGATTGCCGGGAACTGACCCTGGTGATTCACGGCGAGCGGCGAGACACCCGGCGCGTAGTGACTGAAGGCCATGAGCGGAACCTGGTCTCCGCTGGGCGTGGCGATCGTCAGCCCGCGCAGGGTCTCGGGGTCCTGCCAGTACGCGGGCGCGACCTCCATCACCACGTGGTACTGGTTGAGGAGCCGGTAGATCACCGAGACCTGGCGCTGGCCGAACGCGTCGTACAGCGCGTTGTCGATCTGCGCGGCCGTGAGCCCCAGCCGCGACGCGGTCTCGCGGTCGATCACGAGCTGCGACTCGAGGCCCTTGTTCTGCTGGTCGCTCGACAGGTCGGCGAGCTCGGGCAGCTTGCGCAGCGTTCGCTCCACTCTTCCCGACCACGCGTTGAGCTCGTCGAGGTCGCCGTCGGTGAGCGTGTACTGATACTGGGCGTTGCTCGAGCGGCCGCCCACGCGGATGTCCTGCACGGGCTGCAGGAACGCCGGCGCGCCGGCGATGTGCGAGAGGGGCCCGCGCAGCCGCGCCATCACGCCGAGCGCGCTCTCGTGGCGCTGGCCGAGCGGCTTGAGCGCGATGAACATGCGTCCGCTGTTGCGCGGCGAGCCGCCGCCGCCGCCGCCGCCCGTGAAGCCGATGATGCTCTCGACCGCCGGATCCTTGTCGATGATGTCGATCGCCTCCGCGAGCTTTCCGCGCATCGCCTGGAACGAGATGCTCTCGTCGGCCTGGATCGCACCCGACAGCCGCCCCGTGTCCTGGGAGGGGAAGAAGCCCTTGGGTACGACCGTGAACATCCACGCGTTCAGGCCGACCATCGCGATGGCGACCGCGAGCGTCACTCGCTTGTGTCGCAGCGCGACGCGCAGGGTCCGCGCGTAAGCGCCGTGCATGGCGTCGAACACGCGCTCGGCCGCGACCGACAGCCGCCCCGGCGCCTGCTCCGACTTGCGGAGCAGGGCGGCGCACATGACCGGTGTGGTGGTGAGCGAGAGCACCAGCGAGATCGCCACGGCCATCGCCAGCGTCATCGAGAACTCGCGGAAGAGCCGGCCGACGATGCCGCCCATGAGCAGGATCGGGATGAACACCGCGACGAGCGACAGGCTCATCGAGATCACCGTGAACGCGGTCTCGCGCGCGCCGACCACCGCCGCCTCGCGCGGCGGCATGCCCGCCTCGACGTGCCGTGCGATGTTCTCGAGCACGACGATCGCGTCGTCGACGACGAAGCCCGTCGCGACGGTGAGGGCCATGAGCGAGAGCGTGTCGAGCGTGTAGCCGGCCAGGTACATGCCGCCGAACGTGCCGATGAGCGAGACGGGCACCGCCACGCTCGGCACCAGGCTCGCCCGCGCGCTGCGCAGCGACGCGAAGATGACCAGGATGACGAGCACGACCGCGATCACCAGCGTCAGCTCGACGTCGCGCAGCGAGGCGCGGATCGGCGGCGTGCGGTCGAGCGGGATCGAGACGTCGATCGAGTGCGGCAGCGCCGCCTCCAGCTGCGGCAGCGCCGCGCGAACGCGCGCGACGGTCTCGAGGATGTTCGCGCCGGGCTGGCGGAACACGATCACGAGCACGGCGGTCTCCGGCCCGGAGAGCCCGATCGTGCGCACGTCTTCGACGGAGTCGATCACCGAGCCGACGTCCCCGACGCGCACGGGCGCGCCGTCGCGGTACGCGATCACGATCGGCTTGTACTGGTCGGCGCGGTCGAGCTGGTCGTTCGCCGCGATCGTCCAGCGGTGGATTGCGTCGCCGAGCTCGCCCTTCGGCCGGTTCGCGTTCGTCGCCGCCAGCGTGTTGCGCACGTCCTCGAGCTGGATCGAGTACTTCCCGAGCGCTTGCGGGTTCAGCTCCACGCGCACTGCGGGCAGCGAGCTGCCGCCCACGAACACCTGGCCCACGCCGCTGACCTCGGACAGGCGCTGCTGCAGCACGCTCGACGCGGCGTCGTACATCTCGCCCACTGCGAGCGTCTTGGAGGTGAGCGCCAGGATCAGGATGGGCGCGTCCGCGGGGTTCACCTTGCGGTAGGTCGGGTTGCTCGGCAGGTCGGGCGGCAGATCGGCGCGCGCGGCGGCGATCGCCGCCTGCACGTCGCGCGCGGCGCCGTCGACGTCGCGCGACAAGTCGAATTGCAGCGCGATGCTCGTCGAGCCGAGATAGCTCGTCGAGCTCATCTCCGTGAGTCCCGCGATGTGCGCGAACTGGCGCTCCAGCGGCGCGGCGACGGCGCTCGCCATCGTCTCCGGGCTCGCGCCCGGCAGCGCGCCCGACACCTGCAGCGTCGGGAAGTCCACCTGCGGCAGCGGCGCCACGGGCAGCAGCCGGAACGCAATGGAGCCCCCGAGCGCGATCGCCACCGTGAGGAGCGCCGTCGCCTTCGGCCGTGAGATGCAGAGCTCCGAGAGACTCACTTCTGGTCACCCGCGCGTCGCGCGAGCCGGTCGAAGAACAGATAGATGACCGGCGTCGTGTACAAGGTGAGCACCTGGCTCACCAGCAGCCCGCCCACGATCGAGATCCCGAGCGGACGGCGCAGCTCGGCGCCCATGCCGGTGCCGAGCGCCAGCGGCAGCGCGCCGAGCAGCGCGGCCATCGTCGTCATCAGGATCGGGCGGAAGCGCAACAGACACGCTTCGTAGATCGCCTGCTGCGCGGTCTTGTGGCGCTCGCGCTCGGCCTCGAGCGCGAAGTCGATCATCATGATCGCGTTCTTCTTCACGATGCCGATGAGCAGCACGATCCCGATCAGCCCGATCACGGTGAAGTCCGAGCCCGTGACCCACAGCGCGAGCAGCGCGCCGACGCCCGCCGACGGCAGGGTTGACAGGATCGTGACCGGGTGCACGTAGCTCTCGTACAGGACGCCCAGCACGATGTAGACGGTGATGATCGCGGCCAGGATGAGCAGCGGCTCGTTCGAGAGCGACGCCTGGAACGCCTGTGCCGTGCCCTGGAAGCTGCCGCGCAGACCGGGCGGGTAGTCGAGCTCGCGTGCGACGTCTTCGATGGCAGTCACGGCGTGACCCAGCGATGCACCCGGTGCGAGGTTGAACGAGAGAGTCACCGAGGGGAACTGGCCCTGGTGACTGATCTGCAGCGGCGTCGTGCCCTCGGTCCGCTGCACGATCGTGCTGAGGGGCACCTGACCGCCCTCGCTCGAGCGCAGCCAGATCTGATCGAGCGCGGTCGGGTCGCGCACGAACGGCCCCGAGTTCTCGAGCACCACGCGGTACTGGTTCAGCTCGGTGAAGATCGTCGAGACCTGCCGCTGACCGAACGCGTCGTATAGCGTGTCGTCGACGAGCTGCGGGGTGATGCCGAGCCGGCCCGCGGTGGAGCGGTCGATCGCGAGCCGCATCTCCAGGCCGTCGGCCTGGCGGTCGCTCGCGACGTCGCGCAGCTGGGGGAGCGCGCGCAGCGCGTCGAGCACGCGCGGCGCCCAGTGGTCGAGCTCCGCGGCGTCGGGATCGACGAGGGTGTACTGGAACTGCGTGCGGCTCACGCGGTCGTCGACGGTGAGGTCCTGCACGGGCTGCAGGTGCAGCGTCACGTCGCGGACGTTTGCGGCGGCGTTCTGGATGCGCCGGATGATCGCCTCGGCGCGTGCGTCGCGTTGGTGGATCGGCTTCAGGTTGATGAGGAAGCGGCCCGAGTTGAGCGTCGAGTTCGTGCCGTCGACGCCGACGAACGAAGACAGGCTGTCGACGGCGGGGTCCTGCAGGATCACGCGCGACAGCTCGCGCTGGCGGTCGGTCATCGCCGTGAACGACACCGACTGCGGCGCTTCGGAGATGCCGAGCAACACGCCGGTGTCCTGGATGGGGAAGAAGCCCTTCGGGATCAGCACCCACACCACGACCGTGAGCGCGAGCACCGCCAGCGACCCCCACAGCACTTCGCGCTGGTGGTCGAGCACGACGCGCAGGGTTCGCCCGTAGTACTCGATCAGGCCGTCGAAGCCCGTGCGCAGTCGCCGCGCGAGCTCGCTCTCCTCGCTCTCGGGCTCGTGGCGCAGGAGCCGCGCGCACATCATGGGCGTGAGCGTGAGCGAGACGACCGCGGAGATCAGGATCGTGATGCCGAGCGTGATCGCGAACTCGCGGAACAGCCGGCCGACGACGTCGGCCATGAAGAGCAGCGGGATCAGCACGGCGATGAGCGAGAGCGTGAGCGACACGATCGTGAAGCCGATCTGCTGCGAGCCCGCGAGCGCGGCCTCGAGGGGCGCCATGCCGTCTTCGATCAAGCGCGCGACGTTCTCGATCATCACGATCGCGTCGTCGACGACGAAGCCCGTCGCGATGACGAGCGCCATCAGCGACAGGTTGTTCAGGCTGAAGCCGAGCAGCACCATCGCGCCGAACGCGCCGATGAGCGATACGGGCACCGCGATGCCGGGAATCACGGTCGCCGACATGCTGCGCAGGAACACGTACATGACCAGCACGACGAGCACGACCGCGAGGCCCAGCTCGAACTCGACGTCGGCGACGGACGCGCGGATCGTGGTCGTGCGGTCCGTCAGGATCACCACGTCGACGGACGCGGGCAGCGCGGCCTCGAGCTGAGGCAGGAGCGCCTTCACGCGGTCGGCGACCTCGATCACGTTGGCGCCCGGCTGGCGCTGGATGTTGAGGATCACCGCGGGCAGGTCGTTCATCCACGCGGCCTGCTTCACGTCCTCGGCGCCGTCGTGCACGTCGGCGATCTGCCCGAGGGTGACCGGTGCGCCGTTGCGGTACGCGACGATCAGCGGCTTGTAGTCGCGGCTCGACTGCAGCTGGTCGTTCGCCGCGATCACGTACGCGCGCTCGGGGCCGTCGAAGCCGCCCTTCGCCTGGTTCACGTTCGCGGTCGAGATCGCGGTGCGCAGGTCCTCGAGCGTGAGCCCGGCGGCGGCGAGCGCAGCCGGGTTCGCCTTCACGCGCACCGCGGGCCGCTGGCCGCCCGACACGCTGACCAGCCCGACCCCCGGCAGCTCGGACAGCTTCTGCGCGAAGCGCGTGTCCGCCAGGTCCTCGACGTCGTAGAGCGGCAGCGCGCCGGACGTGAGCGCCAGCGTGAGGATCGGTGCGTCGGCCGGGTTGACCTTGCTGTACACCGGCGGGCGGGGCAGGTCCTTCGGCAGGAAGCTCGTGGCCGCGTTGATCGCGGCCTGCACTTCCTGCTCGGCCACGTCGAGGTTCATCGCGAGCTCGAACTGCAGCGCGATCACCGAGCTGCCCGTCGAGCTCGTCGACGTCATCTGCTTCAGGCCCGGCATCTGGCCGAACTGGCGCTCGAGCGGCGCGGTGACCGACGACGCCATCACGTCGGGGCTCGCGCCGGGGTAGAAGGTGACGGTCTGGATCGTCGGGTAGTCGACCTGCGGCAGCGCCGACACCGGCAGCTGGCGGAAAGCGGTTGCGCCCGCGAGCAGGAGCGCCACGGTCAGGAGCGTCGTCATGACCGGGCGCAGCACGAAGGGGCGCGACAGGTTCACGGCGGCGGGGCGGCGGCCGAGGCAGGCGGCGTGTCGGTCTTCAGCTCGACTCGGCTTCCTTCGCGCAGCAGGGTGGCGCCTTCGACGACGACGAGCTCGCCGGGCGAGACGCCCTTGTCGACGGACGTGCGCTCGCCGTCGACGAGCCCGACCTTGAGAATCCGCGTCTCGACCGTCTGGTCCGGCTTCACGACGTACGCGAACGTGCCGTCGGCGCCGCGCTGTACGGCCGCGGTCGGCACGATCGTCGCGTCCTTGCGCAGGTCGAGCAAGAGGCGCGCGTTCACGAACTGGTTCGGGAACAGCGAGCCGTCCTCGTTCGGGAAGATCGCCTTGAGCCGCACGGTGCCCGTCGCGGGGTCGATCTGGTTGTCCGTGGTGAGGAGCGTGCCCTTCGCGAGCGTGCGCGTGCCGTCGCGGTCGAGCGCCTCGACCTGCGGGTGCTCGCCGGCGCCGAGCTTCGCGACCACGGCGGGCACCTGGTCTTCCGGCACGGTGAACAGCACGGCGATCGGCTGCACCTGCGTGATCACGACGAGCCCGTTCGGATCCGTCGCGTGGATCACGTTGCCCGCGTCGACGAGGCGCAGACCCAGCCGGCCCGCGAGCGGCGCGGTGATGCGGCAGTAGTCGAGCTGCACCTGCGCGTTGTCGACGTTGCCGCGATCGACCTCGACCGTACCCTCGTACTGGCGCACGAGCGCGGCCTGCGTGTCGAGCTGCTGCTTGGCGACGGAGTCCTGCTTGAAGAGCTCCTTGTAGCGCTGCAAGTCGAGCTTCGCGTTCGCCAGCAGCGCCTGGTCGTGCGCGAGCTGGCCCTTGGCCGCGGTGAGCGCGGCACGCGCGGGGCGCTCGTCGATCACCGCGAGCAGCTGGCCCTTCTTGACGACGTCGCCTTCCTTGAACGCCACGTGCATGAGCTGCCCGTCCACGCGCGACTTCACCGTCACGGTGTTCAGCGCCGTGACCGAGCCCAGCCCGGTCACGTAGACGGGCATGTCCCCGGTGTGCGCTGCCGTCGCGAGCACGGGCACGGCGCGTGCGCCCGCTGCGCCCGCGCCCGGGCCCGACGCCGACGAACGGCTGCGGACGAGCGCGAAGATGCCCGCAGCCACGAGGAGCGCGAGCAGCCCCGCCACGGCCGCCAGCGATCCCGGCCAGCGGCTGGGAAGCGTGAGTGGACGTTCCGACATCAGGTCCGATCGATTTTCGTTGGTGGGTAGACCGCCGGACCCGGCCTCTGGATTACGCGCGTCGCGGTCGGTCAGAACTCGAAGTGCTCCCCAAGCAGCCCCGCAGCGATCAGCTCCCTGCGCTGGTCGACGTCGTGCGAAACCACGAACTGGATGGGCTCGCGTTCGGCCACGTCGTGGAGGGTACGAAACTCCGCGAGCACCTGGTCGCGGTTCTCGTGGATGAAGAAGTCCGTCACGAGCCTGGGCCGGTACCAGAGCTTGCGGATCTGATCCATGTGCCAGGCGACGTCACCGATGAACAGGAGCTCCTTCCCGCTGGCGAGCCGGACGTAGACCATCTGGCTGCCCGGGGTGTGGCCCGGCGCCTTGATGAGCACGACCCCGGGCGCGAGCGCGAAATATGGGTCGTACTCGATCGGTTGTAGCTTCTTCTTCAGCGCGTCGGGCAGCGTCATGCGCGAGTACTGGTCCGCGTCCGCGAGCTGCTGCTTCGTGAGCACGAGGCGCCCCACCAGCTGCTCGGGCTGCGCGAACTTGATGATGCCGCCCAGGTGGTCGCCGTGCTCGTGCGTGATCACGATCTGCTTCGCGCCGGCGAGGCCCTTCTGGATGGCGGACCAGGCATCGTTGGCGAACGGCGTCCCCGGGCTCATGACGTGCATCGTGTCGGCGTCGAAAGCCGAGTCGATCATGTCGTAGCCGTCCGCGAACACGAGCTGATACGCGCCGTGCGACATCGGGTGCTGCACGCGCAGCGACTCGCCCGCGAACACGGCGCCCGCGGGCAGGCTGGCCTCGGCGACCTGCTCGTGGTTCACGCGCAGCGGCGGGTCGCCCGGCAGCGCGCTCGCCAGCCGGCGGATCTCGGCGAAATCGAGCACGTAGTCGCTCGTCTCGGGCACGGGCGTGCGCCCGAACAAGTAGCGGTAGGCGCCGAAGCCCACGGCGCCGAGCACGACGAGCACGATCGCGAGCACGCGGAGAAAGCGCATGGGTCCCTCCGAAGTCGGGGAAGCATACTCCTCAGGGTCCGGAATCAGGTGCCGAGAACGCGCGCCAGGTGTGCGTTCGCGAGCCGCCCGCCGGGGTCGAGCGCGCGCCGCACCTTCTGGAAGGCCGCCCAGCGCGGATAGAGCGCGGCGAGACGGGGCGCGTCGAGCGAGTGCAGCTTGCCCCAGTGCGGCCGGCCGCCGTGCTTCCAGAAGATCGGCTCCAGCGCCGCGAAGTACGGGCGCCAGTCCTGGTCGACGTACTGGTGGATCGAGATCGTGAAGCCGTCGCGCTCGTGGAACATGCTGAGCCACACGTCGTCGCGGCGCACGAAGCGGCACTCGATGGGGAAGCACGAGTCGAGGTCGCGCGCGCGGATCTCGGTTAGCACCTCGCGCAGGCACGCGGGGCCTTGCTCCGCGGGCAGCGTGTACTCCATCTCGTTGAACGGCACGGTGCGCGGGTGCGCGAGCACGGACCACGAGGTGTCCAGGTGCTCGGTCGGCGGCTGGCTGCGCAGGAACGCGTCGTACATCCGTTCGCCGAACACCGGCACCCGCCGCGTGAGCCGGAACAGCGTGCGCAACAGGTAGACGGCTTCGGGATCGTCGTCGCCGACCTTGCGCGGCGGCTCGCTGCTCTCGTTGGTGTCGATCGCGAGCGCGACGCTCGCGTGCGGGAACGCGTAGAACTCGAAGTGGCGGTTCTCGTCGCGCAGGCGCGGCAGGTCGGCGAGCAGCGCGTCGAGCTCGACGAAGCGCGTGCGCTCGAGCGCCTGGAACGCGGCCCGGTTGGCGAGCCGGACGCGCGTGACCACGCCGAGCGCGCCGAGCGACGTGCGCGCGGCATGAAACACTTCTGTGTTGCGCGAGGCGTCGCATTCGAGGAGCTCGCCCGCGGGCGTGGCGAGCGTGAGCGCCGTGACGCACGAGGCGAGCGAGCCGAGCGTGGCTCCGGTGCCGTGCGTGGACGTGGCGATCGCGCCGCCGAGCGTCTGGTACTCGATGTCGGGCAGGTTGGGCATCGCCTGGCCCAGCGCGGCGAGCGCGAGCCCGAGCTGCGAGAGCCGCGTGCCGGCCCACACCTCGGCGCTCGACGTCGCCGCGTCCGCGCTCACCACGCCCGTGAGCGCGTCCAGGAACACGAGCGTGCCGTCCGAGGGCACGAGTGCGCTGAACGAGTGGCCGGCGCCCGCGGGGCGCACCGCGCCCGACGCGCTGCGCAGGAGCGCTGCGACCTCGGCCTCGCTCCCGGGCGCGGCGCGCGCCGCGGGCACGCACGTCTCGAGGCCCGACCAGTTGCGCCAGGGGAGCGGCCGGCCGGGCGCCCAATCCGACGGCTGGGCGGGGCGCTCGTTGGCGCGCGAGCACGCGGCGAGCGCCGCGCCGCCGAGGCCCGCGGCCAGCGCGCCGCGCAGGAGCTCGCGGCGCGTCAGACCGCGCGCGCGCATCGTGAGAGCCCCTTCATGGCGCCTCCGCCGCACGGGCCACGTACGCGACCAACGCGCGCAGATCCGCTTCCGAGCACGCGCCGCACGTGCCGAGCGGCGGCATGCCGCGCCAGCCGTTCACGGTGTGCGCCACGAGGACCTCGAAACCCTGCGCGCGCCGACGCCGCCACGCCTGCTCGTCGCCGACGAGCGGCGCACCCGTGCCGCCGCGCGCGTGGCAGGTCGCGCAGATCGTCAGGTTGGCGCGCGCCAGTCGAGCGTCGAGCTGCGGCTCCGTTGCCGGTGCGCGATCCGCAGCGCGGCCGCAGCCGAAGAGCACGCTCGCGAGCGCGAGCGACAGACGAATTCGCATGCGCGCCGCCTTCCCCCCGCGATTCGCATTCTCGCTGCCGGCGCGCGCGCGGGCAACGTGCGCGTCTCAAGCGCCTGCAGGCGAATCCCGATCTCTGGAAGAGCAGGCGAGAACTTCGCCGGAGGACTCCCCGCGTGGCCAAAGCCAAGGGCACCGTTGTGATCGGGCTCGTAAAGGCGCTCCGAAAGAACAAGGAGAGGTCGCGCGAAGTGCTGCCCCCGAATCTGATCCGCTACCTCGACGAGCGCATCGTCGTGGCGTCTTGGTACCCGCTCGAAGACTACGTCCAGCTGATCCGCGCGGTCGGCAAGGTGCTCGGCAACCAGAGCGGCGACACGTACGTGGAGATGGGCCGCGCCGCCGCGCGCGACCACATGGAAGGCACGTACAGCCGGCTCAAGAAGAGCGTGAACCGGCAGGCGGCCTTCACGCTGCTCTCCTCGATGTACGACACCGGCGAGATGAAGGTGCTGGAGCGCGCGCCCGGCCGCGCGTTGATCGAGTGGACGAACTTCGCCATGCCGACCCGCGAGGTCTGCGAGACATTCACGGGCTACCAGCTGCAGCGCATGGAGATGCAGGGCTTCGAAGACGTTCACGTGCGGCACACCCGCTGCCGCGCGGAGGGCTCGAGCGCGTGCCGCTGGGAGCTGTCCTGGAAGGGCCGCGCGACGATCTAGTCCGCGCGTCCGTTCACCAGTAACGCAGGTCGGTGTAGGGCCGCACGATCGGCAGGTCGCGGTTCCCCCAGCGCAGGTAGCGCGTCTCGACCGCGGGCTCCCGCGCCTCGAGCGACTTCGCCAGCTCGGGCTGGTGGTCGAGCGACACCGAGAGGAAGTCGCGGCCCAGCGCCGCCGTGCGGCCGGCGAGCTCGGCGACGAGCTCGGCCATGCCGGACTCCGCGCCCGCTTCGAAGCCCCAGTCGAGCAGCGACGCGCCCGCGAGCGTGCGCTCCGCGCCCGTCTTGCGGTTGCGGATGCGCTCGCGCAGGTCGCGCCCGCGGTCCCACAGCCCGGCGCAGGCGCGGACGCGCCCTCCGGACTCGAGCACGAAGTAGTCGGGCCAGCCGTACACCGCCGGGAACCAGGCGGAGCGCGGTCCCCAGTAGCCCTCGTCGAGCACTTCTTCGAGACGCTCTTCTGTGTAGGGCCTGAACAGGTCGAGCCCGCCGTGCGTCCGGTTCAAGAGCGCCGTGCACACGGCCAGGTCGTCCCGGCGGGCCGGACGCACCCGCGGGTTCGCGCCGCCCGCCGACCGTGCCGGCAGCTGCGCGACGGTCACGGGCAGGCCGGGCACCTCGTTCTCGCGGCGCGGCGTGTTCTCGAAGAAGCCCGGCACGTGCTTCTCCCACCAGCCGACGACCGCGAAGTTGCCGGAGCGCATGATGTCGTACTGGCCGATGTCGGGGCCCGACGTCGTCATCGCGCGCGAGATACACCGCACCGCGTCGCCCAGGCCCATGCGCCGGTAGTTCTTGTGCACGCGCAGCGCCTGCCCGTAGCTGACCGACACGCGCTGGCCGGCGATCTCCACCTTGCGGCGCGCCCAGCCGCAGCTCGCCACGATCACGTTGCCGTCGGCGAGGACGTGCATGTGCACGTCGCTCTGCAGGCGGAACTGCGCGAAGGCGTCGGGGCCGCGCAGCACGGTGATCTCGACGTCGCCGAGCTCTTCCGGAGAGTTCTCCCAGAGCTCGCAGAACGCGGCCGCGTCGGCTTCGGTGACCTCGCGTCCGCGCAGGTCGCCCACCGTCCAGCGCTCGTGCCACGACACGAGCTGCTCGACGTCGGCCGTGTCGAGCTTGCGCCAGTACGACCAGCCGACGAGCTGGCCCGGCGCCAGGCCCGCGGCGAGCGCGCGGGCGATGAGCGCATCCGACACGCCGCGCGCGCGCAGGATCTCGCGCAGCTCCGCGGGCGTCTCGAGCTCGACGCGGTCGCGCGTCCGCTTCCCCATGGCCCGATTCTACGCCCGCTGCGCGCTGGTGTATGATGGCTCGCGGTGCAACTCCACGGTGCGGCGGCGACGGCCCGCCGGCCCCGCGCGCCGGGCGGGGCGATCCGGTGCGACTCCGGAGCCACGCGGTGAAACCCCGCCTCGAGGACCGCGGACGTCCTCCTTCTCGACTCAACCACTGAAGGAGGTTTCCTGTGTATCGAGGCTTCATCTGCGAAATCGGTCGGATCGTGTCCGTGGACGCGCGCGGGCTCACGGTGCTCGCGCCCAAGGCCTGCGCGGGGCTCGTGCCCGGCGGCTCGGTGTCGGTGGCCGGCGTATGTCTCTCCGCGACCGCCGTCGGCGAGCGCGAGTTCCGCGTCGACGTCAGCACCGAGACGGCGCGGCGCTCGACGCTGGCGGAGCTCGCCGCGGGCGCCGCGGTGAACGTCGAGCTGCCGGTGCGCGCCGGCGACGTGCTCGAAGGGCACCTCGTGCAGGGCCACGTCGACGCCGTGGCCAAGGTGCTGCGCGCCGACGACGAGCCGAGCGGCCGCCGGCTGTGGCTGCGCGCACCGTCCCGCGCGCTCGAATCACTGCTCCCGAAGGGCTCCGTCGCGCTCGACGGCGTGAGCCTCACCGTCGCCGAGCTGCAGCGCGACCGCTTCGCGGTGGCGCTGATCCCCACCACGATCGAAGCGACGACGCTGGGCGCGCTCGGTCCCGGCGGCCGCGTGAACCTCGAGATCGACCTGCTCGACCGGCTGGCCGAGCGACACGCCGGGCGCGTGCGCGACGCCTACCGGCGCGTCGTCGCGGCGCTGCCGTGGAGCGGCTGGGTGTCCGGCCGCATGGGCGTCGAGAAGGTCGTGGCGCAGATTGCGGCGGGCGGCTGCGCCGTCGTGTTCGATCCGAGCCGCGAAGGCGAGGGCGACGTGATCGCCGCGGGCGCGGCGCTGCGGCCGCAGACGTTCGCGTTCCTGCTCACCGAGGCGTGCGGACACACGACGGTGCCGTGCGAGCGCGCGCTGCTCGACCGGCTCGAGATCCCGCCCGTGCCCGGCGCGGGCGATCACCACGGGACCGCGATGCACGTGTCCGTCGACCTCGCCGCCGAGCGCGGCACCGGCGTGTCGGCGGCGCAGCGCGCCGCGACCGTGCGCCGGCTCGCGGACCCGGCGGCGCGCCCCGCCGACTTCGTGCGCCCGGGCCACGTGTTCCCGCTGGGCGCACGCGCGGGCGGACTGCGCGTGCGCGCGGGTCACACCGAGGCGACGGTCGCGCTGTGCCGCGCCGCGAAGCTCGCGCCCGTCGGCGTGTGCTGCGAGATCATGTCGCGCGACGGGCACATGGCCGGCGCCGCCGAGCTCGAGCGCTTCGCGCTCGACTTCGGGCTGCCGCTCGTCGACATCGGCGAGCTCGCCGTGCAGCTCTAGGGGCGGCGGCGCGAAGTCACTTCGGCCGCGCGCTCGTCGGGAATCGCGAGCCAGTTGAACGCCTGGAACGGGTAGACGAGCGCGCGCTCGAAGTCCGCGCGGCCGACCGGCCGGCCGCTCGGCGCGACGTCGCGCAAGCGGAACACGCCGTAGCCGAGCGACTCGAACAGCGCGTGGATCTCGCCCGGCGCGTAGCCGAACATGGGCGGCCCGGAGGGCGCGCACTCGAACAGCACCGTCGGCCGGTCGCGCCCGAGGAACTCGCGCGCGCCGCGCAGCACCATGAGCTCCGCGCCCTCGACGTCGAGCTTCACGAAGTCGAAGCGGCGGTCGCGCGGCACGACGTCGTCGAGGCGCCAGCAGGCGACCTCGAGCTCCTCGAACTCGCCCTGGCCGTGGCGCGCCAGCCCGCTGTAGCCGGTCGCGGTGCGGTTCAGGAAGAACTTCACGCGTCCCGGCGCTTCGGCGAGCGCGCCTTCGCGCACGTCGACGTCGGGAAACTTGCGCCGCAGGAAGCGCGCCTTCTTCGGGATCGCCTCGAACGCGACGTGCCGGCCGCGAGGCGCCAGGCGGCAGAAGCGGCTCAGGATCGAGCCGTAGTGGGAGCCGGCGTCGACGCAACACGAGTCCGCGTCGAGCACGCGCGCCAGGATCGAACGGATGCGCGCGTCCTCGCGGTGCACCTCGGCGAGCTCGGGGTGACGGCGCTGCTCCACGCGCGCGAACAGCTCGCGCAAGCGGATCAGCGGCTGCTCGAGCGGAGTGCGGATGAATTCGTAGCGGAGGTCGCGCAGCGCAGGCATCGCCCCGAGAGGGGTGCCAAAAGCTCACTCGTGGCGCAGCGCCTCGATCGGGTCGAGGCGCGCCGCCTGGCGCGCCGGGAAGAAGCCGAACACGATGCCGACTGCGGCGGAGAAGAAGAACGCGAGCACCACGATGCCGGGCTGGAACACGAACGGCGCGCCGATCGCGCGCACGCCGATCGCGGCCGCGACGAGGCCGATCACGATCCCCACGATGCCGCCGACCGACGCGAGCACGACGGCTTCGACCAGGAACTGCGTGAGCACCTCGCGCTCGAGCGCGCCGATCGCGAGGCGGATGCCGATCTCGCGCGTCCGCTCGGTGACCGACACGAGCATGATGTTCATGATGCCGATCCCGCCCACGAGCAGGCTCACGGCGGCCACGGCGCCGAGCAGCGCCGTCATGACCTTCGTCGTCGACGTCAGCGCCGTGGCGATCTCCTTCATGTCGCGCACGGAGAAGTCGTCCTCGCCCGTCGGGGTGTGGCGCCGCTCGCGGAACAGCCGCTCGAGGTCGGTCTGCACCTTCGCGGTCGAGACGCCGTCCTCGGCCGAGACGAAGATCGAACCCACGTCGTTGTTGCCGGCCAAGGTGCGCTGCAGCCAGCGCAGCGGCACGAGCACGACGTCGTCCTGGTCCGTGCCGAAGCTGGACTCGCCCTTCGCCGTGAGCGTGCCGATCACCAGACAGGTGAGCTGGCCCAGGCGCATGCGCGTGCCCAACGGATCCGAGCCGCCGTAGAGCTCGCGCCGCACCGTGTCGCCCAAGAGGCACACGGCGCGCCCCGAGCGCTCCTCGCCCTCGGTGAAGCCGCGCCCGCTGTCGAGCGGCCAGTTGCGCACCGCGAAGTACTGGTTGGTGGTGCCCGTGACCGACGTCGACCAGTTGTGGTTCGCGGCGATCGCCTGCGTGGACGTTTGCGCCGTGGGCGCGACGGCCGCGACTCCGCCGATCTCGGCTTCGATGGCCTCCGCATCCGCGACCTTGAGCGGCGCCGACTCCGCGCGCGCGCCGCCCGGGCCCTGGCCCTGGCCGGGCCGCACCATGAGCAGGTTGGTGCCCAGGCTCGCGATGTCGGCGGTCACCTTCGCCGTGGCGCCCGCGCCGATCGTCGTCATGGTGATCACCGCCGCGACGCCGATCACGATGCCGAGCACCGTGAGCGACGAGCGCAGCACGTTGCGCCGGATCGCGACCAGGGCCAGGCGGATCATGCTCCACAGCATCTAGGCGGCCTCCGAGTCGGAGTCGCCCGAGACGATGTGCCCGTCGAAGAAACGGATCGCGCGGTCGCTCCAGCGCGACAGGTGCTCGTCGTGAGTCACGATGATGACCGTGAGTCCGTGCTCCTGGTTCAGCCGGCGCAACAGGTCCATGATCTCGCGGCCGCGCTCGGAGTCCAGGTTGCCCGTGGGCTCGTCGGCGAGCAGCACCTGAGGCTTCGTCACGATCGCGCGCGCGATTGCCACGCGCTGCTGCTGGCCGCCCGACAGCTCGGCGGGCGTGTGCGTCGCCCAGCCGGTCAGCCCCACGTGCTCGAGCGCTTCGCCCGCGAGGCGCGCACGCTCGGCAGCGCCCAGGCCGCGGTACACGAGCGGCAGCTCCACGTTCTCGCGCGCCGTGCTGCGGCCCAACAGGTGGAAGCCCTGGAACACGAAGCCCAGGTAGTGGCGGCGCAGCTGCGCCCGCTGGTCGCGCGACAGGCGGCCGACCTCGGCTCCGTCGAAGCGGTACGAGCCGGACGTCGGCGTGTCGAGGCAGCCCAGGATGTTCATGCACGTCGACTTGCCGGAGCCGCTCGGGCCCATGACGGCGACGAACTCGCCTCGCTCGATGCGCAGGTCGATGCCGCGCAGCGCCGCGACGGACGCCTGGCCCATGCCGTAGATCTTGCTCACGTTCGTGAGCTCGATGATTGGGGGACCTGCCGCGTTCACGATCGACTCACTTGTGAGTGAGAGACTGGTCAGTGACGAGCTCCATGTTTTCCTGGACGTCGCCGGCCTTTACTTCGGTCCACGTGCCGTCGGTCGAGCCGGGCGACAGGTCGATGCCGTGCAGGTGGCCGTCGACCACCGTGTACACGCGCCCGGTGCGCGGCCCGGCGGGCTTGTGCTCGTTGGGCTTTGCGTCGGGCCGCCGCGCGCCCCAGCGCCGCATCGGGAGCAGCGCCTGCAGGAGTCCGCCGCCTCCGCCGCTGCCCGAGTCCTGCGCGGCGTGCGCGGGCGGCGCGAAGCGCAGCGCGGCATTGGGCACGAGCAGCACGTCCTTCAGCTGCTTCACGGTGACGTCCGCGGTCGCGGTCATGCCCGGGCGCAGGAGCCGCTCGGAGTTGTCGACCTTGAGCACGGCCTCGTAGGTGACGACGCCCGCGAGCGTCTTCGCGCCGAAGCGCACCTGCGAGACCTTCGCGTCGAAGTGGCGGTCGGGCCAGGCGTCCACGGTGAACGTGGCGGCCTGGCCCTCGGTGACCTGCCCGACGTCGGCCTCGTCGACGGAGATGATCAGCTCCATGCGCGTCAGGTCCTCCGCCAGGGTGAAGAGGATGGGCGCGGAGAGCGACGCGGCGACCGTGTTGCCCGGCTCCACCGAGCGCGTGAGCACGATGCCGTTCACGGGCGAGCGGATCGTCGCCCAGCCCAGGTCGGTCTGCTGCGAGTTCAGCGTCGCCTCGGCCTGCACGACCGACGCCTTGGCGTCCGCCAGCGCGCCGCGCGCGTTGAGCAGCGCCGCGTTCGCGGTGTCCATGTCGGACTGCGAGGGCACCTTGCCGTTCGAGAGCTCGCGCACCTGCTCGAGCCGCTTGATCTGGCTCTCGGCCTGCGCGAGCGTCGCCTCGGCCTCCTGCACCTTCGCCTTCGCCGAGTCGACGGCCGCCTGGTCCTGCTTCACCGCGGCCTCGAGCTTCGTCGTGTCCAGTCTCGCGAGCTCCTGGCCCACGGTGACCTTGTCGTTGTAGTCGACGGAGACGGTGCTGATGAAGCCCGACAGCTGGCTCGACACGTCGACCTGGTTGGTCGGCTGCAGGGTGCCCGTCGCCGTGACGAGCACCGTGAGATCGCCCTTGCGAGCCGTCTGCGTGGTGAAGTGCGGGCCGTTGCCGCGTCCGCGCAGCGCCATGAACGCGAAGGCGGCCACTGCGATCGCCGCTACACCATAGGTGGTCAGCGTGCGGCGGCGCTTCGCCGCCGCACGCGCGTCGCCCAGCCCGAGCGTCGACGCGACGTCCGCCCCCTCGTCCTCGCCTTCGCGCAGCTCGCTCACGACTGCGCCTCGGGCACCCAGCCGCCGCCCAGCGCCTTGTACAAGCGAATCAGGTTCGACGTGACGAGCCCCTCGCTCGACGCGAGCTGGTCCTGCAGCACGAAGAGGGAGCGCTGCGCGTCGAGCACGTCCTGGAAGTCGATGAGGCCGGAGCCGTACTGCTGCTGCGCCATCGTGAGCGCCAGATCGGCGGAAGTCACCGCGGCCGCCAGCGCCTTGCGCCGGTCCTGCTCCTGCGAGTAGGCCACGAGCGCGTCCTCGACGTCCTGCAGCGCCGTCAGCACGGCGCTCTGGTAGGCCGCGAGGGCCTGGTCGCGCACCGCGTTCTGCGCCTCGATGTTCGCCATGATCTGGCCGCCCTGGAAGATCGTCTCGCTGGCCGTGCCGACCAGCGCGCCGGTCCAAGCGCCGGCGCGGAACAGCCCGCCGGGCGAGAGCGCTTCCAGGCCGATGGTACCGAGCGCATTCAGGCTTGGATACGCGCTCGCGGTGACGACGCCGATGCGCGCCGTCTCCGCCGCGAGGCTGCGCTCCGCGGCCCGCACGTCGGGCCGCTCCGAGAGCGTGTCGGCGGGCACGCCGACGGCGACCTCCGTCGGCGTGAGCGGGATGGGCTTCGGATCGCGCAACAGGTCTTCGACGGCGCCGGGCGCCTCGCCGATCAACACGGCAATGGAGTGCTGGTCGGCGGCGAGCGCCTGCCGGAAGCTCGGGATCGTGGCGCGCGTCGTCTCCACGCTCGTGCGCGCGCGCTCGACGTCGAGATACGTGGTGAGCCCGGCCATGGCGCGCCAGTTCGTCAGGTCGAAGGTCTCGGACTGCGACGCCAGCGTGGCCTCCGCGATCCGGATCCGCTCCTGCAGCGAGCGCATGTCGACGTACGCGAGCGCGATCTCGCTCGACAGCGTGACGAGCACGTCGCGCAGGTCCCAGATCGCGCTGTCGCGGTCGGCGGTGGCGGCCTCGAGGTTGCGCCGCAGCTTGCCGAAGACGTCGATCTCCCAGCTCGCGTCGAGCGTGGCGGAGTAGAGGTCGAGCGTGCCCTGAATCCCGCTCGTGCGCGCGACGATGTGCTCGCGCTCCACCTGCGCGTTGCCGGTGACCGTCGGGAAGAACTCGCCGATGGCCACCTTGCGCAGCGCGCGCGCCTGGCGCACGCGCGCCTGCGCTTGCTGCACGGTCAAGCTGCCGCCGCTCACCGCGCGCTCGACGAGCCCGGTGAGCACCGGGTCGTCGAGCGCGGTCCAGAACTTCGCGAGTCGCTCCGAATCGACCGGCGACTGGACCAGGCCGCCCTGCAGCGGCGCCGTCCAGGCGCCGCCTTCGGGGGTCTGCGGGCGAACGTAGTCGGGCCCGACCGCGCAAGCGGTCAGGCCGACCACGGTCACGAGAGCGAGGGTCTTGTCGAGCAGCAGCCCGCCTTTGTGGGAATGATCAGGTCCCCGAGTTCGGATCGGCCGGAGGCGGGGGCGTCTGACTGCCGTTCTGGCCGCCGTTCGGGTTCTGGTGCCAGCGGCGGAACTTGCCGCCGTGGCCGCGCATGGACTGCTTCAGCTCGAGCCGCTGATCGGGCGTCAGCTCGGCGCGCACCGCGAGGAGCGTCGTCAGCATGTCCTTGTGCGCCTCGGTCGTCAGCTGGCCGATCAGGTCGGCCTGCGCGAGCACCGCGTTCTGGTCCGGCGTGTCCTGGTCCAGGAGCACCTTCATGTCGTCGAACGCCTTGTGCATCTGCGTGCGCAGCTGCTGGCGCTGCGGCTTCGCGGCGTCGAGGATCGCCTGGATCTTCTGCTGCTGGTCGGGCCGCAGGCCCAGCTTCGAGAGCTTGTACTCGAGCCGGCCTTCCATTCCCCCGCCGCCCGGGCCGCCGGGTCCGCCCGGCGGATCCGCGAACGCAGGCGCGGTTTGAAGCATGAGCACGGCCGCGGCGAGCGCGGCGAGATTCAGCCATCGTGTCGGTCGCATGATTGGACCTCCTTGTGTCCGATGATTCGACCCGTGTCGCTCTGCGGCGGTTTACCGCTCGGCCGCGTCGTCGTCGAGCAAGAGCGCGAGATTCTCGTAGTCGGCCGGCAGATAGTCCGGCCGCTCGCTGATCTCACTCGCGACTGCGTCGGGATCGACGTACGCGTCGATCTCGGCGCCAGTGACTGAGGCGTCTCGGTTCGTCGCGATCCGCACGGGCGCCGCGAGCCACAGCGCGAGCGCAGCCACCACGGCGCCCGCGAGCGCGGGCAGCGCGAAGCGTCGGCGAGGTTCGTCTGCGGCGATCCGCCGCGCGAGCTCGCGGCGCAGCTCGGCCGCGCGCTCGGGCCGCAGCGTGTCGGGCACGAACTCCCTGCGCACCGCTTCGATCCAGCGCTCGTCTTCGCTCATGGCTCTTCCTCTTCCTTGGGGGCGTCACCATCCAGTGTAGGTGGACGCAGGTCTTGGAGCTCCACGCGCAGCGACGCCAGCGCGCGGTGCAGGTGACTCTTCACGGTGCCGACGGCCTTGCCCAGCACGGCGGCAGTCTCGGCGACCGACAGCTCCTCCAGGTGGACCAGCACGAAGACCTCGCGCTGTCCCGGCGACAGCCGTTCGAGCGCGCGGCCGATCCGGCGCCGCAGCGCGGGGTCGGCCGTGGGGTGCGGGTCGGGCGCGCGCTCGGCTTGCGCCGGGTCCGCCGCGAAGAGCCGGCGCAGCCCGCGCCAGCGCTGATGGCGCTGCACCTCCCGCACGAGGATGCGGTAGAACCAGGTGTCGAGGCTCGCGTCGCCGCGAAATCCCTCGAGCGCCCGATGCGCGCGGAAGAAGGCGTTCTGCACCACGTCCTCCGCAGCCGCCGCATCGCCCGACAGCAGGCGAAACGCCAGGCGCAGCGCGCGCTCGCGCCGCGCCTCGGCGAACCTGGCGAACTGCTCCGCCCGCATCTGCGGAGGAGCGTCCGCCTTCAGGCGGCTGGCCGCAATTTCCACCGCCCGGTTGGACTCCCCCGGAAACCAAGCGGTTTACCCGCGGGCCGAGCGCAGGCGCCCCGGAGTGGCGCGCGGCGAGCCGTAGGCGCGCGAACCCCAGCTGGCTAGAATCCGCCACCCAGGACACGAATTGGACGAGCCCGTTACTCCCTCCCTGCGCGCGAGCTGCGCGTCGCTGTACCCGCTGTCGCGGCGCGCCTTTCTGAAGGGGGCGCTGGCCTCGGCGGCCGCCGCGCTGCCGCTGGCCACGCTCGCGTGCGGCTCCGACAGGAGCGACAGCGCGCTGCAGGTGGGCGGCCTGCCCGTCACGTGCAATCTGACGCTGCCGGTCGCGTGCGCCGCGCGCGCGGCAGCGGCGGGCGGCCGGCTGCCGTACGTCTACCAGAAGTTCAACGGCTGGCCCGAGATCAAGGAGTCGCTGATGGCCGGCCGCATCCAGGCCGGCTACATGCTGGCGCCACTCGTCATGGATCTCGCGGACAAGGGCATCCCGGTGAAGATCGTCTCGCTGGGGCACCGCTCGGGCGCGGTCATCATGGTGCGCACCGAGTCGCGCGTGCAGCACTTCCGCGAGCTCTCGGGAAAGCGCATCGCGATCCCGAGCCGCTTCGCCGTCGACTTCCTGTTCCTGCGCAAGATGCTGGCGCGGGAGAACATGAGCCCGAGCGAGGTCGAGCTCGTCGAGATGGCGCCGCCCGACATGCCGGCCGCGCTGTTCGCGAACGCCGTCGACGCGTATTGCACGGGCGAGCCGTTCGGCGCCGCCGCGCAGCGCGCCGGCTACGCGCGCCCGCTGCGCATGACGCGCGACGAGTGGCCCCAGTACATCTGCTGCGTGCTCACCGTGCGCGACGAGCTCATCGCCGAGAGCCGCGCGCTGGTGCAGGACCTGGTGAACCAGGTGCTGGGCGCGGGCGTGTGGCTCGACGAGCTGCCCGACCACCGCGAGCAGGCGATCCAGATCGCCGCGGGCCGCGACTACTTCAACCAGGACCCCGCGGTGCTGCGCTTCGTCATGCAGAACCCGAGCGACCGCGTGACGTACGGCGACCTGCGCATGATCCGCGCCGAGTTCGAGGAGCTGATGCGGCTGTCGGTCGAGGCGGGGACGATCCAGCACCCGGTCCCGTACGAACACTATCTCGACGAGAGCTTCGCGCGCGATGCGCGGCCCGCGGCCATCCAGCTGTAGCGCCCGGCGCGCCGCGCTGCTGGCGCTCTTCGCCTGCGCGCTCGCCGCGCGCGCGCCGGCCGCCGAGCCCGCGGCGCTGCGCGCGGGCGTGTTCGAGCCGCCGCGGCCCGCGCCCGACTTCGCGCTCGCCGGCTCGGACGGGCGAACGCTCGAGCTGGCGCGCTTCCGCGGCAAGGTCGTGGTGCTCGCGTTCGGCTTCACGTCGTGCCCCGAGGTCTGCCCCACGACGCTCGCCACGCTGGCCGCCGCGCGCAAACAGCTGGGCGACGCGCGCGCGCGCGACTTCCAGGTGGTGTACGTGACCGTCGACCCCGAGCGCGACGACGCCGCGCGCATGAAGTCGTACCTGGCGTCGTTCGATCCCACGTTCGTGGGCGCGACCGGCAGCGAGGACCAGCTCGCCGCCGTGCGCCGCGACTACGGCGTCACCGCGACGCGGCGCGTCTCGGCGGACGGCTACTCGTATTCGCACTCTTCGTTCACCTATCTGATCGACCGCGCGGGAACGATCCGCGCGCTCATGCCGTATGGACGCAGCGCAGACGACTACGCACACGACGTCGCGATCCTCCTCGGCGAGTGAGCGGCGCCGGCGCGCGGGCCTCGCGCTCGCAGCGTGCGCGCTCGGCGCGCTCGCCTGGGCCGGCTTCGCGCCGATCCGCGCCGACTCGCGCGAGGCGCTGTTCGAGATCCCGAAGGGCACGTGGGCGCGGCGCATGGCGGGCGAGAAGCGCGAGATCCTGCCCGCCGAGATCCGCCTCACGCTCGGCGTGCGCGACGTGCTGCTGCTGCGCAATCTGGACGACGTGCCGCAGATCTTCGGCCCGACCCTGCTCATGCCGGGCCAGAGCTTCCGACTCCCGTTTTCGCAGGCGGCGAGCTACCCCTTCACGTGCACCGCGCACGCGAGCGGGCAGCTCCTGGTCGTCGTCGAGGAGGAGCCGGACACGCCGTGGGCGCGGGTCGCGTGGCGGGTGAGGGCGTGGTGGGGATGAGCAGGGCAAGCCGGGGGTTCGGGCGCGCGGCGCCGTCGCTCGCCGCGATCGCCGCACTGCTGGCCGTGTGGACCGGCGTCGTGCTCGCCGCGCACAGCGCGATCTTCCCGACGCCGTGGCAGGTGGCGCGCGGCGCGCTCGAGCTCGCCGCCGACGGCAGCCTGTTCCGGCACATCGGCGCGTCGCTGTGGCGCGTCGCGGTGGGCTTCTCTCTCGCGGTCGCGTTCGCAGTGCCGCTCGGGCTGTGGATGGGCCGCGTGCGCGGCGCCTTCACGACCCTGAACCCGATCTTCCAGATCCTGCGGCCCATCTCGCCGATCGCGTGGATCCCGATCGCGATCCTGTGGTTCGGCGTCGGCGACGCGTCGCCGATCTACCTGATCTTCATCTCGTCGGTGTTCCCGATGGTCGTGCAGACCACGGTCGGCGTGCAGACGATCGAGCCGCGCTACCTGCGCGCGGCAGAGAATTTCGGCGTGTCGCGTTCGACGTTGTTCCGCCAGGTCGTGTTCCCCGCCGTGCTGCCGCAGATCATCGTCGGCATGCGCATCGGGCTCGGCGTGGCATGGCTCGTCGTGGTGGCGGCGGAGATGATCGCGCTGCACTCGGGGCTCGGGTACCTGATCATCGACTCGCGCAACGCGGGCAACCGCTACGACCTGGTGATCGCGGGCATGATCCTGATCGGTGTCATCGGGCTCTTGCTCGACGGCGGCATGCGCCGGCTCGAGAGCCTGCCGTCGGTGCGCTGGCGCTTCGGCGACGCGCCGCGGGAGCGCGCGGGTGCCTGAGCCCGTGTTGTCGGTGCGCGACCTGTGGGTCGAGTTTGCGGCGCCGCAGGGCGGCCCGCCCGTGCGCGTGCTCGAGCGGATCGACTTGGAGGTGCAGAGCGGCGAGTTCGTCTGCATCGTCGGCCCGTCGGGCTGCGGCAAGTCGACGCTGCTGAACGTGCTGGCGGGGTTCCTGTCGCCGACCCGCGGCGAAGTGCTCGCGCACGGCGAGCCGGTGCGGCGGCCCGACCCGCGGCGCATCTTCGTGTTCCAGGACGACGGCACGTTCCCGTGGCTCACCGTCGAGGGGAACGTCGGCTTCGGCCTGTCGCGCGCGAGCCGCGAGGAGCGCGCGCGCGCGGTGGCGCACTACGTCGAGCGGGTCGGGCTGGCGGGCTTCGAGCGCGCCTATCCGCGCCAGCTCTCGGGCGGAATGCGCCAGCGCGTCGAGATCGCGCGCGCGCTCGCGGCCGATCCCGAGGTGCTGTTCATGGACGAGCCGTTCGGCGCGCTCGACTACCTGACGCGGCTGAAGATGCGCGCGGACCTGTTGCGCATCTGGGAGCGCGAGCGCAAGACCATCCTGTTCGTCACGCACGACATCGAGGAAGCGGTGCAGCTCGCCGACCGCGTGCTCGTGATGAGCCCGCGCCCCGCGACCGTGCGGCGCACCGTCGCCGTGCCGCTCGCGCGGCCGCGCGACCTGGCTGCGCGCGAGGCCGTGCGGGCGCGCGACGCGATCTTCGAAGGCATGGGCGTATCGGCGGCGACGGGTGGCCCGGCAGCGTCGCGCGAGGAGCCCGTCGACGCGAGCGTCGTCGTGATCGGCGGCGGACCCGCGGGCTCGATCCTCGCCTCGTATCTCGGTGGCGCCGGCATCGACCACGTTCTGGTCGACCGGGCCGTGCACCCGCGCCCGCACGTCGGCGAGTCACTCGTGTGCTCGACGACGCGGATCTTCGACGAGATCGGCTTCCTGGCGGAGCTCGAGACCGGCGGCTTCGTGCGCAAGCACGGCGCGCTCTTCACGCTGGACGACGGCCGGCGCGAGTTCGCGCTGCCGTTCCGCGCGATGCCGGAGCTCGGCATCGCGCAGGACTACACGTACCACGTCGACCGCGCGCGCTTCGACGCGCTGCTGCTCGCGCACGCGGGGCGGCGCGGCGCCGCCATCTTGCAGGGCGCCGAGGTCGAGAGCGTGGAGCTCGGCGCGCGGCCCCTCGTGCGCATCGCGGGTGGCGAGCCGCTGCGCGCGCGCGTGGTCGCCGACGCGAGCGGACGCGCCGCGCTCCTCGCGCGCCAGCTGCGCATGCGGCGCAGCGACCCGCGGCTCAACCAGGTCGCCGTGCACGGCTGGTTCCGTGGCGTCGACCGGGGGCCGCGCGAGACGGCGGATTGGATCCACATCCACGTGCTCGGCGCGCCGCGCGCCTGGGCGTGGCAGATCCCGATCACCAACGAGGCGACGTCGATCGGCGTGGTGTCGGAAGGGCAGGCGGGCCTCGCGCGCGGCGACACGGCCGAGCGTTTCCTCGCGCGCGCGCTCGCCTCGCATCCCGTGCTGGCGGCGCGCGCGGCCAAGGCGGAGCCGCTGAACGGGCTGTGGGTCGAGGGCAGCCAGAGCTACTTCGGCGAGCGCCTGGCCGGCGCGGGCTGGCTCGCGCTGGGCGATGCGGCGCAGTTCGTCGATCCGGTGTTCTCGTCGGGCGTGTCGGTCGCCGCGGAGTCGGCCCGGCTCGCTGCACGCGCCATCGCGGACGCGCTCGCCGACCCTGCGCGCGCGGCCGAGTCGTTCGCCGAGTACGAGCAGACCGTGCGGCGCGGCGGCGAGGTGTGGCGCGAGCTGATCCTGTTGTTCTACCGCAGGCCACCGCTGTTCATGGCGCTGCTCGACGACTCCGAGACGCGCCCGGCGCTGCAGTCGCTGCTGCAGGGGCGGGTGTTCGGCGGCGCGGACGCCGACGCGCTCGCCGGCCTGCAGGCGCGCGCGCTCGAGCTCGAGCGCGCCGAGACCTCCCGCTAGCGGGCGCCGAGCGCGCGGGCGGCGGCGATGCCGGAAGCCGCGGCGGCCGCGAACGCCACGCCGTCCCATCCTACACCGCATAGTGTCGGACCGCTCGACTCGGCGAGCCGCTTGCGCAGCGCGCGCGTGCGCTCGGCGTGGCCCGTGTCGTAGAGCGGGATGCCCTCGGGGTGGCGCGACACGTCCAGCAGCGCCGGCTCGCGCGTGGCGCCGAGCAGCTGCCGCAGCACCGGCGCCAGCTCGCGCGCGAGCGCGGCGTCGCTCGCGCCGTGGAGCGGGCGCGCGGCGAACACCGCCAGGAGCAGCGCGCCGCGCGGCGCGCGGTCCGCGAACAGATTGCTCGGGAAGAGACAGCCCACGAGCGGCAGCCGCTCGCGCGGCGGCACCAGGAAGCCGAGCCCCGTCCAGCGCTCGGCGCACGCCGGCTCTTCGAGCGCGAAATGGGCCAGCACCTGCGGCACCGACGAGTAGCCGCCGAGCAGCTCCACCGCGCCGGGCGCATCGAGCGCCCGCGCGGCGGCCGCGGGCGGCGCCGCGAGCACGGCCCGGCGGCAGGCGAGCTTCTCGCCGCCGGCCTCGAGCTCGAACCCGGCGCCGGCCCGGCGGAGCCGCGTCACCGGTGCGCGCGTGCGCAAGTGCGGCCCGAGCGACTCCGCGAGGCGCGCGCACAGCCCGCCGAGGCCGAGCTCGGTCGAGACGATCGGCGCGCGCCGCGTGCGGGGCGAGAACAGCCCGCGCAGCGCGAGCCCCGCGAAGCGCCCTCCCGCGCGCGCGAGTGACTCGGCCAGCGCCGGGAACGCGGCCTCGAAGCCGACCTGGTCCGCCGTCGTGCCGTACACGCCGAGCGTCATGAGGTCGGCGAGGCGGTCCGCGGCGGCAGCGCCGAAGCGCTGCTCGACGAGCGCGCGCACGGTGCGCGGACCCGCGCGCACGGGCCGGAACGGCTCGGCCAGCGCCGACAAGAGCGCGCCGAGCGGCAGCACTTCGCCGCGCGCGAGCGCGCCGAGCGACGGCGGCAGCGCGACGACCTTGCCGTCGGAGACGAACGCGGCGGCCGCGCGCCGGGCCTCGACCGGCACGAGGCCGGCCCGCGCGACGAGCCGGAGCAGCTCGGCGTTGGCGCGCACGGTCAGGGGCCCGCGCTCGACGAGATACTCGCCGATGCGCACGGTCTCGGCAGGGCCGCCCGCGCGCGGCGCGGCCTCGAGCACGAGCACGTCGTCGCAGCCGTTCGCCACGAGCTCGGTCGCGCAGGCCAGACCGGCGATGCCGGCGCCGACGACGACGGTGTCGGCTCCGCTCAACCGCCCGCTTCCTGCGCGGTACGCACGAACGTCGCGACGGACTCGACGGGAGTGGACGGCAGCACGCCGTGGCCCAGGTTCATGACGTGGCCGCGCGCCTTGCGGCCGGCGCGCGCGAGCTCGCGCACCGCGCGCGCGATCGCGGGCAACGGCGCGAGCAGCGCCGTCGGGTCGAGGTTGCCCTGCAGCGACACGCGCTGGCCCACGCGCGCCGCGGCCTCGCCGAGGTCGACGCGCCAGTCGAGGGACACGACGTCGGCGCCGAGCGCCGCGAGCTCGTCGAGCAGATGCGCCGCGCCGCGGGCGAACACGATCACGGGCGGCCGGTCGCGCCCGAGCCGCGCCAGCACGTCGCGGATGGCGCGGCCGGCGAACTTCTCGAAGCGCGGCCGGTCGAGCACGCCCGCCCAGGTGTCGAAGATCTGCAGACAGTCGGCGCCGGCCTCGATCTGCAGGCGCAGCGTCCGGGCGCAGATCTCCGCCATGCGGTCCAATATACGCAGAACTGTGTCAGGCTCGCGCCACGACATGGCGGAGAGCACTTCCACCTCGCGGGAGAGCTTGGCCTCGGTCGCGTAGGCTGCGAGAGTCCAGGGCGCGCCCGCGAAGCCGATCAGCGCGGCGCGCGGGCCGAGCTCGCGGCGCAGGCGCCGCAGCGCCTCGCACGTGCCCGCGATCGCGGGCTCCACGTCGCCCTCGAGCAGCGCCAGATCGGCGGCGCCGCGCAGCGGGTTCGCGACGGTCGGGCCCGGATTGAACGCGAGCTCGAGCCCGCCGGCGCGCAGCGGCAGCAGGATGTCCGAGAACACCACGACGCCGTCCATGCCGAAGCGGCGGTGCGGCTGCAGCGAGATCTCGACGGCGAGCTCGGGCGTGTCGCACGCCGCGAGGAAGCTCGACTTCTCGCGGATCGCGCGGTACTCGGGCAGGTAGCGGCCGGCCTGGCGCATGAGCCACACGGGCGCGCGATCGACGGGCTCGCCGCGGCACGCGCGCACGAAGCGCTCGCGCGGCTCGAGCCCACCCTCCCGGTTCGCGGCCTGCGACACGCGCGCAGGATACGCGGCTGCGAGCGTCACCCGCCAGCGTGTTCGCGCGCGCCGAACGGGCGCGAGCGCGCGTTGTGTGCCACGCGCGTCACGTGCGGACTGCCGGCGACGAAGAAGCGGTAGGGCAGGCCGGGCGACTTCGTGATGCCGACGCGCGGGCCCACGCGGACGTCGCGTGGGCGGGCATCGCGTTCGCGCTCGAGCCGGAGCGGGCCGCGCAGGGCGTCGGCGCCGTCGTCCGAGAGATGGATGTCCAGAGCCTCGCAGAGCTTGCCGGGGCCGTTGGCGAGCTCGCGGTCGGAGCGCCCGCCGCGCAGCGCGCGCATGCGCGCCTCGCCTTCGAGCGGCTCCGCCGCGCGCAGTAGCACTGCGGCTGCAGAGCCCGCGGGCTCGCACACCACGTTCACGCAGCGGTGGATGCCCATGCTTCGGTACACATAAAAGTGTCCCGGTGCGCCGAACATGGGCCGGTTGCGCCGGGTGGGCCCGCGATGCGCGTGCGAGGCGGCGTCCGTGCCGTCGCCGAGGTAGGCCTCGACCTCGACGATGCGGCCGACGAGCCGCTCTCCGCCCGGCAGCTCGTGCACGAGCAACAGGCCGAGCACCTCGGGCGCCACTTCGAGGCACGGGCGTGCGAAGAAGGAGCGCGGCAGCCGCATCAGTGCCCCGGCAGGGTGACGCGCATGCGCGCGGTCGCAGCCGCCTCGATGCCGTCCCAGCGCCAGCGCATGGGCAGGAGGCGCAGCTCGGCCCACGCGAGCAGCTGGTCGGCGAAGTGGGGGCTCGCCGGTTCGCCGGACACGCCGTGCGGCACGGCCCAGCCCGAGCGCTCCCAGTCGGCCAGGTCGAACGCGTAGCGCGCGACGGATACCGTGGTCGCGCGCAGGCCGAAGCCGGGCACGGTCGCCCCACATAGAACGGTGTCGGAGTCGCCGCCCATCGGCACGAACGGCGGCAGCGGCAGCTTGCGCGCCTCGGGAAGGTCGACCGCGAGCGGGTGCCAGCTGAACGTGCGGTGGATGCGCGCGAGCCGCCACGTCTCCGCGTCCGGCCCCAGCCGCGCCTCGAGGAACGCCAGCGCGCGCTCGAACGCGTCGGCGCAGGCGAGCTTCCAGTCGAACGTCACGAGTGGCGCGCGCGGCCGCCAGCGCACGGCGAGCAGGGCCGGCAGCGCGCTCCAGGCGAGCGCCCAGCGCTCTGGCGCGGGCGCCGCTTCGCCCAGCGCACCGAGCCCGGCGCCGGCCAGGCCGAGCGCGTCGGCGGCGAGCGCCGTCAGCTGCTCGCGGAACGCCAGGTACAGGGGGGCGGCCACCGAGTCCGGGCTCACGCGGAAGTCCCAGCGCCGCAGCCGCGCGAGCGCGGCGCGGGCGCGCTCCGAGGCGGGCTCCAGCTCGTCGAGCGCACGGACGAACAGCGGAGCGACCTGCGACACGTCGTCGGCGTGGAGCTCCGCCATGTCGGCGATGGTCGCGCGCTCGAGCGACTCGAGCCGTGCCGCGATGCGGCGCGCGCGGCTCGGCCCCGAGAAGTCGCTGCCGAGATAAGGCGTGCCGTCGCCGGCCGGGCGGTTGTTCGCGGCGACCAGGCAGCCGCCGGGCGGATCGGCCGCGGCGGGCAGCGCCTCGAACGGCACCGCGCCGCGCCAGTCGTGCTCGTGTAGAGCGGGCACGGGCGTGAAGCGGTTGGCCTCGCTGCGCACGGGCACGCGCCCGCGGAAGCGGTAGCGAATGCTGCCCGCGACGTCGGCGCAGATCAGGTTGTTGCATGGCAGGACCCAGCCGCGCAGCGCACGGTCGAGCTCCGCCGTATCGCGCGCGTCGAGCATCGGCAGGAAGCAGTCGAACGTGCCGTCGGGCTCCCGCAGGGTCGGCCAGGCCAGCGCGATTCCCGCGCCCGCCGCGCGTCCGCCCAGCACGATCGGCCCTCGGGACGTCTCGAGGCTCTCGATTTCGACCGGCGCCGCGCCGCGCACCGACACCGTTTCGTGTCGCACGCGCGCTTCGCCGAGCTCGCGCTCTACGAACAGGTCCTGGTCGTCCGCCATACCGTGCGTGATCGACCAGGCGACGCGCGCGTTGTGGCCGAAGTGCGGGAACGCGGGGACGCCGGCGAACGACAAGCCGATCGCCTCGAAGCGTGGACACGCCAGGTGGTTCTGCCAGTACACGTTGGGCAGCTCGAGCGTGCGGTGCGGGTCGCCTGCGAGGAGCGGCTTGCCCGACGCCGTGCGGCTGCCCGCGAGCGCCCAGTGGTTGCTCGCGCCGTCGCCGCCGGGCAGGGCGGCGAGCGCCCCGGCGCCGGCCGCGAGTGACTCGGCGCGGAGCGCGGCCTCGACGTGCTCGCCGCCCGGCGGCACCGTCAGCCGTTCCGTGCGCTCGCCGAAGAGCGCGGCGACCAGCTCGGGCCCGCGCTCGCGCAGCACCGCGCCGCGCCAGAGCTTGCGGTAGAGCGGGCCCATGAACGAGTGCCGGAACTTGTACACGGCGAGGCTCTGCCACGGCAGCCACGGCTCGGGCGCAACGCCGGCCAGCGCGAACTCCGGCGCCAGCGGTGCGCCGCCCGCGAGCCGGGCGTTCACGCCGGCCGCGTAGGCTTCAAGCATCTCGCGCGCGCCGGCCCCGAGCCGCTCGAAGTCGCGCTGTGCGGAGCGCGCGAGCCCCAGCCTACGCATGAATGTGTCACGCGCGACCGCGATCGGCCCGACGACCTCGGCCCAGCGCCCGCACGCGCGCCGGCGGTCGTGCTCCATCTGCCACAACCGGTCCTGCGCGCACGCGAAGCCCTGGCCGAAGAGCGCCTCGGCCGCCGACGCCGCGCGCACGTGCGCGATGCCCCACTCGTCGCGGAGGATTTCGGCGGAGCCGGGCACGCGCGAGCGCGCTACTTCCCGAGGGCGCCGCGCTCGCGCAGACGGCGGATCGCCTCGGGGGCGAGCCCGAGCTCCGCGAGCACGGCGTCGGTGTGCTCGCCGAGCTTCGGCGGCGGACCCTGCGGGCCGACGGCCGCGGCGGAGAACTCGAGCGGCGTCGCCACGGCGCGGAACTCGCCGGCACCGCCGGCTTCGGGCACGGACACGATGCCGTCCATCGCTGCGACCTGTGCGTCCGCGACGACCTCGTCCTGCGTCTGCACGGGCGCCCACCACAGGTCGACCTCGTCGAAGCGCTCGCCCCACTCGCGCAGGCTGCGCGCCGCGAAGATGTCGTCGAGCATGGCCACGAGCTCGCGCGCGTGCTTGCGCCGCTCGCGCGCCGACGCAAAGCGCGGGTCGGCCGGCCACTCGGGCCGCTGGACCGCGCGCGCCAGCTTGGGCCAGTGCCGCTCCGCCTCGAGCCCGAGCAGCCAGAACCAGCGCCCGTCGCCGCTCTTGTACTGGTTGAGCACGGGGTTCAGCGCCTCGCCGCGCGGCAGCGACGGCGCGACCGTGCCGAAGCGCAGCCGGATCCCCGTGTCCCAGCCGACGCAGTACAGGCCCGTGCGCAAGAGCGACGTCGCGACGCGCTGGCCGCGGCCGGTCTTCTCGCGCTGGTACAGCGCGGCCATGATGCCCGACACCGCCGACAGCGCAGTCACGTGGTCGCCGAAGCCGCCGCGGATGCCGTGCGGCTCGACGCCCGGCGGGAACATGATGTGCTCGGCGCCGGTGCGCGCCCAGAACGCGCCCACGTCGTACGCGGCGCGGTCGCGCTCGGGCCCGCGCAGCCCGTAGCCGGTCACCGAGGCGTACACCAAACGGGGACAGCTCGCCTCGAGTGACTCCCAGTCGAGCCCCAGCTTCGCGAGCGCGTCGGGGCGCAGGTTGGTGAGGAAGACGTCTGCGCCCTGCACGAGCTGGCGCGCGAGCGCGCGCGCCTCGGCGTCGCGCGTATCGAGCACGACGCTGCGCTTGCCGCGGTTGTCGAGGTCGAACGGCGGGCTCTTCGGCTCCTTCAAGCCGGCCAGCGCCATGAACAGGCCGCGGCAGGGGTCGCCCTCGGGCGGCTCGATCTTCACGACGTCGGCGCCCCAGTCCGCCAGCACGCCGCCCGCGCCCGGGCCGGCGACCCAGACCGCGAGCTCCACCACGCGCACTCCGCGCAGGATCACCCCGCGCCCGCCCGGCCCGCCGCCGCGCGCAGGATCTCGCCCGTGTGCTCGAAGAAGAGCATGTGCCCCTCGTTCGGGTACAGGTGCAGCTTCGCGTTCGGGATGCGGTCCGCGAAGGCGCGCCCGTGCGCGGCCGGCACGTTGCGGTCGGCGTCGCCGTGCCACACGTGCACGGGCGCGGCCACGTCCTCGAGCTTGAAGCCCCACGGCCGCGCGAACAGGGCGAAGTCCTGCGCGACCGCGCGCGCCGTCGTCGGCGCCGCGTCGCGCGCCTCGCCGATCAGCACGTCCGCGACCTCCTTCCGCGTGAGGATGCGCCGGTCCGACTCGGGCAGGCTGCGCAACAGCCCGTCGAGCGCGCGGTCGGGGAAGTGCTTCATGCCGAACAACATGAGCGCCGCCATCGGCCACACGAGCAGCTCCGAGCGGCGCGCGAGCGCGAAGTTGAGCTGGTTCGGCCCCATCATGCCCTCGGTCCAGCCCCGTGTATCGGGCGGCGCGACACCCGACACGATCGACGCACCGGTGAGCTTCGCGCCGAACGCGTGCGCGCACACCGCCGCGTGCGGCCCGCCGCCCGACACGCCGAACACGCCGAAGCGCGCCAGGCCGAGGTGCGCCGCGAGCTCGCCGACGTCGCGCGGCCAGTCGACGAGCCGCCGGTACGGGTCGAAGCGCGAGTGACCGTAGCCGGGCCGGTCGGGCGCGATCACGCGCACGCGCTCGGCCACGCCCGCCTCGTGCCACGGAGCGAGCTGCCGGTTGGACCCGGGCGTGCCGTGGAAGCCGAACACGGGCGCGCCCTGCGGATCGCCGTATTCGGCGAACGCGAGCTCGCGCCCGGAAGCCAGCTCGAGAACCGTGGTCGCGTGCGGCGCCGCCATCCCCGTCCTCCCTGCTCGATCGCTGCTCGAACGGACTCTAACACTGCGCAGTTGCGCGCGGAGCGAGCGTGTATCATGGGCCGGGGAGTGCCCATGAAGCGCTACGGCATGACGATTCCGCTCGACGGAGTGCCGCTGGCCGAGCAGCGCGCGTGGATCCAGGAGCTCGAGACCCTGGGCTACACCGACGTGTGGTCGGCGGAAGCGGGCGGCTACGACGGGCTCGTGCCGCTCGCGCTGGCGTCGGCCTGGGCGCCGAGCCTGCGTCTGGGCGTCGCCATCCTGCCCGCGTTCACGCGCGGGCCGGGGCTCATGGCGATGAGCGTGGCGTCGATGTGCCAGGCCGCGCCGGGCCGCTTCGTGGTGGGCATCGGCACGTCGTCGGACGTGATCGTCGAGCGCTGGAACGGCATCCCGTTCGCGAAGCCCTACCAGCGCGTGCGCGACACCGTGCGCTTCCTGCGCAAAGCGCTCGCCGGCGAGAAGATCGCCGAGGACTTCGAGAGCTTCTCGGTGTCGGGCTTCCGGCTGGGCGTGAAGGTCGACCCGCAGCCGAAGATCCTGATCGCGGCGCTGCGCCAGGGCATGCTGCGGCTGGCGGGGCGCGTCGGCGACGGCGCGATCATCAACTGGCTCTCGGCCGACGACGTGAAGAAGGTGGTGCCGTTCGTGCGCGAGGGCGGCGCGAACAAGGAGATCGTCGCGCGCATCTTCGTCGCGCCCAACGCGAACAAGGAGCAGGTGCGCGGCATGGCCAAGTTCGCGATCGCCGCGTACTTGAATGTTCCCGTCTACGCGGCGTTTCACGAGTGGTTGGGCCGTGGACCCAAGCTCGCCGGCATGTGGGACGCCTGGAAGCGCGGCGACCGGAAGGCCGCCGTGGCGGCGATCCCGGACGAGGTCGTCGACGAGCTCATCATCCACGGCACGCCCGACGAGTGCCGCGCGCACATCCAGCGCTACGTCGACGCGGGAGTCGACACGCCGGCGCTCGCGATTCTTCCGCTCGGGGTCGACGCACGGCAGGCGACGCGCGACCTCGCGCCCAAACCCTGAAGGAGATGGCGATGGCAGCTGCGGCCAAGGGGACGGTGATTCACTCGGTGACGGGCAAGCTCAAGCCCGAGAAGCTCGGCAAGACGCTCATGCACGAGCACGTGCTAATCGGCTACCCGGGCGGCGAGGTCGACTGGATCCGCCCCGGCAAGAGCAAGCGCGAGATGCGGAAGATGGCCGCGGACCGGATCGAGGAGATGAAGGGGCAGGGCATCAAGTCGATGATCGACCCGTGCCCGATCGACCTCGGCCGCGACATCGAGTTCATCGCGGAAGTCGCCTCGAAGGCGAAGTTCAACATCATCGCGGCGACGGGCCTCTACCACGAGCACGAGGGGGGTGCGGCGTACTGGAAGACGCGCACGGCCTTCGGCGGCCCGCAGGAGAACGCGATGGCCGAGCTCTTCATCAAGGAGCTCACGGACGGCGTCGGCAAGACGGGCATCAAGGCCGGCATCATCAAGATCGCGACGAGCGCGGGCGTGATCACCGACTACGAGAAGACCGTGCTCACGGCCGCCGCCAAGGCGTCGATCGAGACCGGTGCGCCGATCACGAGTCACACCGACCGCGGCACCATGGGTCCCGACCAGCAGAAGTTCCTCGTCGACCTGGGCGTGCCCGCGCACCGCATCGTGATCGGTCACTCGTGCGGCACGAGCGATCACGAGTACCACATGAAGATCGCGCGCGGCGGCTCGTACCTGGGCTTCGATCGCTTCGGGCTCGACATCATCCACCCCGATGCCGAGCGCGTGTCCTCGCTGCTCAAGCTGCTGAAGAAGGGCGCGGGTGACCGCATCGTCGTGTCGCACGACTCCGTCTGGTGCTGGAAGAACACGCCGATCCCGCAGAACGTGATCGACGAGATCGAGAAGCTCTGGACACCGTCGCACTTCTCGAAGCGCATCGTGCCGAAGCTGCTCGCAGGCGGCGCGACGCAGCAGGACATCGACACGCTGCTCGTCGACAATCCGCGGCGCTACTTCGCGGGCGAGAAGCTGCCGGCCATCGCGGGGTGAAACCGGGAGGCGCGGAAGCCACGCCGTGAGCGGCCCGCGCCTCCCGCTCGCCCTCGCGTTCGCCGTGCTTGCCGGGCTGCTCGTCTCGTTCCTGCACCCGTACGACCGCACGACGTGGTGGCTCGAGGTCGCGCCGATCTTTCTGGCGTTTCCGCTGCTCGTGGCCACGTGGCGGCGCTTCCCGCTCACGCCGCTCCTGTACGTGTTGATCGCCGCACACGCGTACGTGCTGATCTTCGGCGGCGCGTACACGTACGCGCGCGTGCCGCTCGGCTTCTGGATGGAGCACTGGTTCGGCTTCGCGCGGAACGACTACGACAAGCTCGGCCACTTCGCGCAGGGCTTCGTGCCCGCGCTCGTGACGCGCGAGGTGCTGCTCCGCAACGGCTACCTGACCAGCCGCCGCATGACGAGCTTCCTGGCGCTGTGCGTGGCTCTGGCGATCAGCGCGTCGTACGAGCTCGTGGAGTGGGGCACGGCGCTCGCGCTGGGGCAGGGCGCCGACGAGTTCCTCGGCACGCAGGGCGATCCCTGGGACACGCAGAGCGACATGTTCATGGCGCTCATCGGAGCCGCCGTCGCCCTCGTGACACTTTCGGGTGTACACGACCGCGCGATGGCGCGGATGAAGTAGCTAGACCGGCGCGACCGCGGAACTGCCTGCAGCGTTGCGCTCGAGCCAGCGCGTGTACGCGGCGGGCGGCATGAAGATGAGCAACAGGAGCACCGTGTTGCCCAGGCCGCCTGCGGACGCCACCGCGATCCCGAGCGGGTGGGTGCCGGGGTTCCCACCCGCGGCGAAGAGGGCCAGACACGCGCTGAGCCACGCCACCGAGACGAAGCCGTTCAGCGCCCACAGCAGGAAGCGGTTGCACACCGCGGCTTCGCCGAGGCCGAGCGCCATGCGCCTGCGGTACATGCGCCAGTAGCGGAGAGCTTCGAGCGCGGTCCAACCGAAGCTCGCGAGCAGCACGACGAGCAGCGTCGCGAGCGGCGCCTGCGAGTGCGCGAACGCCTCTTCGGGATCGGGATACCGGACGACGGCGCTCTCGGTCGCGACGCCGACCCACACGAGCGCGAGCGCGCCGAGCCGCGCCGCCCAGGTCGCCCACGCGGCATCCGGGCGGAACACGCGGGCGGTGAACAGCAGGTAGCAGCCGAGGCCGACGACGAGCAGCACCTCGCCGGCGACGTTCATGGGCAGCGCGACCGCGCGGTTCGGGATCTGGTCGGAGACGATGCCGAGCGGGTAGCCGAGGCCCGGCGCGCACAGGTACGTCAGCCCGACCAGGAGCTCGGGCACGCCGCGCGAGCGCCGCGCGCGCTGCAAGAGGCGCACGCCCACCACGCCGCTGGCGAGCGTATATGCGAGAAGGCACCCCACCGCGATCCACATCGTCCCCAGGCTATCGGCAGGCTCGGGCGGGCGGCTCAAGGGAATTCGCTGACGCCGCCGCGCTCTTCCCGATAGAATGCGCGCACGCCGGGGCGATCTCCGCCATCCGTGCGAGTTGGGTGGCGTGGCATGCGCGTGCTCTTGATCAATCCGTCGTACCCGTTCGAGGAATTTCCGCGGCTGCTGGTGACACTTCCGTATGTAGCCTCGGCGCTGCAGTCGGAAGGGCACGAGGTCGAGATCCTCGATCTGCTCTTGTCGCGCACCACGCCCGAGAAGATCGAGCGGCGCATGGCGCGCTTCCGCCCGGACCTGGTGGGCATCACGTCCGTCACGCTCAATCACCACATCGCGGCGTCGATCGCAGAAGTAGTGCGCAAATGCGACGGGCGAGTGCCCATCGCGATGGGCGGGCCGCACGTCAGCTTCGAGATCGAGGGCAGCTTCCGCGACCTGCCCGCGCTCGACTACATCGGCATCGGCGAAGGCGAGCACACGATGCGCGAGCTCTGCCGCGCGCTCGAAGGCAAGATGGATCTGCGCGACGTGCGCGGCCTCGCGCTGCGCGACGGCGACCGGATCGTGCGCACGCCGCCGCGCGCGCTCGAAGACGACCTCGATACGCTGCCCGAGCCCGCGCGCGAGCTCGTGCCGCTGCAGCGCTACCTGGCGTTCGACAGCCACGCGAGCGTGGTCACGAGCCGCGGCTGCCCGTACTCCTGCATCTTCTGCTCCGCCCCCGCGTGGACCGGCCGGCAGGTGCGCTACCGCACGCCGAACCTGTGCGTGGACGAGATCGAGAAGCTCGCCGACCTGGGCTTCACCGAGATCACGATCGAGGACGATCTCTTCACGCTCTACCGCAAGCACTTCCTCGCGGTGTGCGGCGAGCTCATCCGCCGCGACACGGGCATCCGCTGGAACGCCTTCTCGCGCGTCGACACGATCTCGCCCGAGATCGTCGACACGATGGCGCGCGCGGGCTGCCAGGCGATCTGCTTCGGCGTCGAGAGCGGCAGCCAGGAGATCCTCGACCTGGTGAAGAAGAAGTCGAGCCTGGAGAAGGTGAAGGAAGCGATGCGCATGACGCAGCAGGTGGGCATCACCGCGCTCGCGTCGTTCATCATCGGCCTGCCCGGCGAGACGGAGGAGACGCTCCGCAAGACGACGGAGTTCGCGAACGAGCTCCACCAGGAGTTCGGCTCGCTGTACGGCTTCCACATCCTGGCACCGTTCCCGGGCACCGAGGTGCGCGACCGCGCCGCCGACTACGGGCTCGAGATCCTGACGAACGACTGGACGCAGTACGACGCGAACCACGTGGTCACGCGCACGACCGGCACGACCGCCGGCGTGCTGAAGGCCGTCGCCGACGAGTACGACAGCACGATGGAGCGGTACCTGCGCTACCAAGACGGGCTCTACAAGAACGGCAACCTGTCCGGCTACGAGCTGAAGATGTATCTGCGCCGACACCGGCAAGCGTTGCTCTGGAAGCTGCTTCTCACCGACACGATCGAGGGCCTGCCCGCGTTTCGGAGCGACCCCGTCGCGGAGCTCCGCGCGGCGGTCGTCGAGGCCACGGGCGTCCGCTCCGAGTTCGCGAGCGCGGAGCTCGACCGCGTGCTCGCGCTCGGGGCACTGCGCGCGAACGCGACGCCCGAGGGCACGCGCTTCGCCTGGACGGAGTAGGAGGAACGCATGGATGCGATGCTCGCGCGGCTCGCCTGGCTGGGTCTTCTCGCGATGCGCGTGGTCAGCGGCTTCCTGTTCGCGTGTCATGGGCTGCAGAAGATGTTCGGCGCGTTCGGCGGCTTCGGCCCGAGCGGCGGCGCCGTCGCGACGTTCTCGCAGCTCTGGTTCGCCGCGCTGATCGAGCTGATCGGCGGCACGCTCATCGCGCTCGGCGTGCGCACCCAGATCGCCGCGTTCATCTGCTGCGGCGAGATGGCGGTGGCCTACTTCACCGTGCACCAGCCGAGGGGCGTCCTGCCGATCCAGAACGGCGGCGAGTTCGCCGTGCTCTATTGCTTCATCTTCCTGTATCTCGCCACGAACGGCGGCGGGAAGTTCAGCCTGGAGCGCGGCGCGCGCTGAGCCGCTACGGCAGCGCGACGACCGGGCTCTCCGCGTAGCCGTAGCGGATCGCCTTGGCCTCGAGCGTCGCGCCGCGCGGCAGCGCGATCGGCTCGACGTACAGGCGCCAGAAGCCCGGCGGGTCGTGCGGGAAGCGGTAGCCGACCGACGCCCCGGGCGTGGGCGAGGCGAGCTCGATGCCGCCGGGCGCCGGCACCGCTTCCGGGGGCTCGGTGCGCGGCTGCACGAGGCCGGGCCACATGCGTTCGGCCATCTCGCGCTCGCCGCGCGGCGAGAGGTCGGGCGTGCGCGCCTCGAAATCGGCGAGCGCGGCGCGCATGCGCGCGAGCACGTCCGCGTACGCGGGATCGCGGGCGAGGTCGTGCGCCTCGTCGGGGTCGGCCTGCACGTCGTACAGCTCTTCGGCCGGGCGCGGCGTCTCGAACTGGCTCTCCTGCAGCGGCGTGAGCTGATGCGCCTCGTGCAGGCGCCACAGGTCCTGCATGGACGGCAGCACGTCGCGGAAGCGCACGTGCTCGAAGAGCGGCTGGTCGGTCATGCGGTTGGCGAGATACTGGAAGCGGGTGTCTCGCACGCTGCGCCACTTGCCGAACACGCGGTCGAGCCGGTCCACCGCGGCGTACACGTATTCGCGTCGTCGCGCGTGCGGGCCGAGGAAGGGCTGACCCTGCATGAAGCTCGGGATCTCCAGCCCGGCCAGGTCCAGGATCGTCGGCGCCATGTCGACGAAGCTCACCACGTCGGTGCGCACCGTGCCCGCGTCGGTGCCGTCGGGCAGGCGCACGATGAGCGGAACGTGCAGGCCCGAGTCGTACGCGCGCCGCTTCGCGTTGGGCAGGCCGTCGCCGTGGTCGGTCGTGAAGATGACGATGGTCTTGTCGAGGAGGCCGTCGGCCCGGAGCGCGTCGAGGATCTCGCCGACCTGCGCGTCGAGGATCGACGCGTTGTCGTACTGACGCGCGACGTCGCGGCGCGTGCCCGGCGTGTCGGGAAGATACGGCGACAACCGCACCGCGGCGGGGTCGACGGTCGGGGGGTAGCCCTCGAACGCCTTCTTGTTGCGCGCCGCGATGCCGACGACCGCGGGCTCGCCGTTCGCGGGCTCCGTCGGCCACAGGAAGCTCTCGTGCGTGATCCACGGATTGATCATCGCGAGGAACGGCACCCCCTTCGGCGCGTCGCGCCACAGGGTGCGGTGCGTCTCGTCGGGGTCGTTCACGTTCCAGATCGTGAACGGCTCGCCGAACTGGTAGTCCGTCTTCAGGTGGTTCGCGGTGAAGTAGCCCGCGCGGCGCAACAGCTCGGGGAACGCCTTCACTTCGGGCGGCGGCACCGCCTGGTACGAGAAGCTCCGCGCGCCATCGGGCGCGTCGAACGCGCGCGAGGTGCGCATGTGCATCGTGCCCGCGGAGCGCGGGTAGACGCCCGTGATGATCGTCGCGCGGCTCGGCGCGCACACGGGGGCCGTCGTGAATGCGTTGGCGAAGCGGATGCCTTCGCGCGCCAGCTGGTCGAGGCGCGGCGTGTGCGCGACCGGGTCGCCGTACGAGCCGAGGTGCGGCGACAGGTCCTCCGCGACGATCAGCACCACGTTCGGGTGGTCGCTCGACGGCCGCAGGGCGGGCGGCGGGTGGAAGCGCGGCGCGTGAGAGCAGCCGGCGAGGAGCGCCAGCCCGAGCGCGAGACCGAGGACCTTTCGCACGCGCGGCAGACTAGCGTGTCGGCGGTCCGGATGGATTGCAGCGCCGTGAGATCCCGCTCAATTCGTAAACCGCTTCGCGTGCGGTATGGTGCACGGTCGTGAACAAGCGAGTCGAACGACCGACGGTGCGCGACGGGTACGACCGCTGGGCGCGCACCTACGATGGGACGCCGAATCCGCTCGTGGCACTCGACCGTCGCCACACGTTCGCGGCGCTCGCGCCCCGCGCGGGCGAGCGCGTGCTCGACGCGGGCTGCGGAACGGGTGCGCACCTCGCGCGCATGTGCGGCGCACGAGCGCGCGGCGTCGGGCTCGACTTCTCGCGCGGCATGCTCTCCGTGGCAAAGCGCAGCGCGCCGGGCGCGGGACTGGCGCAGGCCGATCTGAACGCGGAGTTCCCCGTGCGCGCGGGCGCGTTCGACGCGCTCTTGTCGTCGCTCGTCTCCGAGCACCTGCGCGACCTGCGGCGCTTCTTCGCCGAGGCGCACGCGGCGCTGCGACGGGGCGGACGCTTGGTCTTCTCGGCGTTCCACCCCGAGCTCGCGCGCGCGGGCATCGAGGCCAACTTCTCCGAGGACGGCACGGAGTACCGGCTCGGCGCCGAGCCTTACACCGTCGACGACTACCTGAACGGCATGGCAGACGCGGGCTTCGCGCGCATCGAGCGGCGCGACTTCCTCGGCGACGACGCGCTCGCCGCCGAGGTGCCCGCGTCCGCGAAGTACCTGGGCAAGCCGCTCTTGCTGCTCGTCCAGGCGGAGAGGGCGGCCTGATGGACCTCGACCCGAAGCTCTTCTCGCCCGAGGCGATCGACGCCGACACGCGCCGCGCCAATGAGACGCTCGAGAAGCTGCTGGCTCAAACGCCTGCGATCCACACGCAGACGCCGCAGGCGATCCGGGCCGCGCGCGAAGCCGGGCAGGGCATGTGGGGCCCGATCGTGCGGCTGCCACACGCCGACACGCGCGCGATCAGCGGGCCCGCGGGCGAGCTGCCGCTGCGCGTGCTGCGCCCGCGCAGCGTGCCCGTGCGCGGCGTGTACCTGCACATCCACGGCGGCGGGCATGTGCTCGGCTCGCACGACGCGCAGGACGTCGCGCTCGACCAGCTGGCGGAGCGCACCGGCGCCGTGTGCGTGAGCGTCGGCTACCGCCTCGCGCCCGAGCACCCGTACCCCGCGGGACCCGACGACTGCGAAGCGGCGGCGCTGTGGCTGGTCGAGAACGCCCGGCGCGAGTTCGGCAGCGAGCGCCTCGCGATCGGCGGCGAGTCCGCGGGCGCGCACCTGACGGCCGTCACCTTGATCCGCCTGCGCGACCGCCACGCGCTCACGCCGTTCCGCGCCGCGAACCTGGTGTACGGCATCTACGACCTCGGCTTCACGCCGAGCGTGCGCGGCTGGGGCGAGCGCAACCTGGTCCTTTCCACGACGATCATCGAGTGGTTCTCGAACCACTTCATCCCGGACCGCGCGAAGCGCGGCACCACCGACGCCTCGCCGCTCTACGCAGATCTGCGCAGGCTGCCTCCTGCGCTCTTCAGCGTGGGGACGCTCGATCCGCTGCTCGACGACACGCTGTTCATGTCGGCGCGCTGGCTGGCGGCCGGGAACCGCGCGGAGCTCGCGATCTACCCGGGCGGAGTGCACGGCTTCAACGGCTTCCCGACGCCGCTCGGCGCGCGCGCCAACGAGCGCGCCCGCGCGTTCGTCGCGAGCGCACTCGCCGAGTGAGTCGGCTCTAACCGACTGCGGTACATCGGTTGCTTCGCACGCCCGTGCACGGGCGCGGTTCGAGGGTGTCGGGACCCTAGGGAGCGGGTCGCGCCAAGTTGCGGCGCTGGACGAAGTTCGCCCGCGTCTTGGAGGGGTTAGCGCTTCCTGAGGAGTCCCGATTCATGGTCACGAACCGCTTCGCGCGGCGCGTGGGACGGCTCGTCCCGACGCTGGCTGCATTTCATTTCGCACTCTTGGCTCTTGCACTTTGCTCTCCGGCGCGGGCCGACGAGCCCAAGCCGGACCCGGCGGGCATCGCTACGGGCGACCGCACGACCGCGTACGACGCCGGCGGCAACGCGTTCATTGTCACGCAGCCGACGGACACCACGGCGTCCGACTACGCAGACAAGCTGAAGGCGTATCAGGACTTCCAGGCGCTGGCGGACAAGGAGCCGCTCGCGATGAAGCTGGCCGACTCCGTGGGGCACGTCCGCGTGGCCACGAACTTCGGCTGGACGCTCAACACGGGCTACCTCGTGCTCTTCATGCAGGCCGGCTTCGCGCTGCTCACGTGCGGGCTCGTGCGGAAGAAGAACGCGGCTCACCTCATGATGTTGAACTTCGCCGCGTACGTGTTCGCGTTCATCGCCTATGCCATCTGCGGCTACGCGTTCCAGTACGGCGGGGTCGCGATCAACGCGGCGCCTGCCAGCCTCGGCGGCACGCCGACCCTGAATACGTTCATGATCGGAGACGGCCTCTGGGGCTTCCTCGGCGGCAAGGGCTTCTTCCTGAGCGGCCCCGCCTACGACGCCGGCTCGAACTGCCTGACCTTGTTCGAGGTCGTGTTCATGGAGACCGCCGGCTACATCCTCGTCGGCGCGATCTGCGAGCGCATCACGTTCTGGGCGTTCCTGCTCGCGGAGATGCTGTTGGGCGCGCTCTTCTACCCGGTATTCGGCTGCTGGGTCTGGGGCGGCGGCTGGATGTCGCAGCTCGGCACCACCATGAACTGGGCGCATGGCTACGTGGACTTCGCCGGTTCCACCGTCGTGCACGCGCTCGGCGGCTATGTCGCGATGGCGATCGCGATCGTGCTCGGGCCGCGCCTGGGCAAGTACGGCAAGGACGGCAAGGTGAACGCCTTCCCCGCACACAACATCGTGTTCGTGGTGACGGGCACGTTCATCCTGCTGTTCGGCTGGATGGGCTTCAATCCGGGCTCGACGCTCGCGGCGACGGATCTGCGCATCAGCGTGATCGCCGTCAACACCAATCTCGCGGCGATCTTCGGCTCGGCCGCGGCCCTCCTCTTCTGGTACATGCGCTTCGGCAAGCCCGACATCTCGATGGCGTGCAACGGCATGCTCGCGGGTCTGGTCGCGATCACCGCGCCCTGCGCCTTCGTGAGCCCGCTCTCCGCCATGGCGATCGGCGTCCTGGCCGGGATCCTCGTCTGCATCGGCGTCCTCGTGAACGACCGCGTGTTCAAGATCGACGACCCGTGCGGCGCGATCTCCGTGCACGGCTACTGCGGCACGCTCGGCGGGCTCTGCGTCGGCATCTTCGCGGACGGCACGTACGGCGCGGGCTGGAACGGCGTGGGCGCGTCGACGTACCTGGGGGTGGCAGGCCAGGGCGTGACCGGGCTCCTGTACGGCGACAAGGGTCAGTTCATGGTCCAGCTGTTCGGTGCGGCCGTGAACTTCGTGTGGGCGTTCGGCTCGGCGTTCCTGATCTTCAAGGTGGTGAACGCCGTGAAGAGCATGCGCGTCGCGCCCGAAGTGGAGCTCGAGGGGTTGGACGTGCCCGAGTTCGGCGGCCTCGCGTATCCCGACGACGTGTACGTGCCGCACGAGAGCGCGGACGCGTCGAGCGCTCTGGCGCGCGGCTGACCGGAGCGACTCCGGCCCGGCGCCGCTCCGGCGGCGCCGGGCCCTTCCGCTACGACCGCTCGACACGAGGTCGATTCTGCCGTGCAGCGAATCGAGACCACCTTCCCGTGCGAATACCTCGACGAGATCATGGACGTCGTGCTGGCGCTCCGCGTGCCGTGCCAGATGACCGCGAGCGAGGTCCGGTTCGCCGACGGGAAGATCTCTCGACCGAGCCAGTACCGCGGGGCCCGCTACGTCACGCGCTGGGAGACGCGCGCTCGGCTGGAGATCGTGGTCTCGGACAAGGAAGTCGAGAGCGTGCTCGGCGTGCTGGTCGCCGGGCTCGACCGCGACCGGCGCGAAGACACCGCGGTGCTCATCACCGAGGTCGACGACGCGCTGCGGGTGCGCACCGCGCGGAGGGGCGCGCTCGCGTTCTGATCTAAAGCTCGTCGGGAACGCACCGATCGGAAAAGGAGGGAGGAGGCAGAAATGCGGAGGATCCAGGCGACGTTTCCAAGCGGGCTGCTCGACGAGGTGATGGACGCGCTGCTCGACCTCCGGCTGCCCTGCCAGATCACCGCGACCGAGACGCGCTTCGCCGACGGGCGCATCCGCCACGAGCAGCACTACCGCGGCACGCGCTATGTGCGGCGCTGGCAGTTGCGCACGCAGCTCGAGATCGTCGTCTCCGACAAGGAGGCCGAGAGCGTGCTCGGCGTGCTCGTCGCGAAGATCGACCGCGACCGCAGAGACGACTCCGCAGTGCTGATCTCCGAGGTCGACGACGCGCTGCGCGTGCGCAGCGGGCGGCGCGGCGAGTTCGCGTTCTAGGAGTCGGCCCGCAGTCAGTCGCGCAGCCGCGTAGCGAAGAACGAGAGGATCTCGTCGAGCGCGGCGCGCGTGGGCTCGCCCTCGCGATCGATGAGATGCATGGTGACGACGCTGTGCGGGCGCATCGGCGTGCCCTGGCGCGCGCTCGAGTCGGGCAGCACGCGCGGCTCGAAGCGGTTGCCCAGCGCTGCCTGGTAGGCCGCGAAGCGCTCGGCCTTGCAGAACGGGTCGCCCTCGAAGCGGTACGCGCGCACGGTCAGGTCGTCGCGCTCGAGTCGCTCCTTCACCTGCGCGAGCTCGGTGGGCGAGATGTGCATGCCGCCGGCGCGTCCGAGCGGCAGCGACGGCTGGGAGAGCACGGGCGCGCGCACCGCGGGCTCGATCATCATCGAGAGCGCGAAGTTCCCGGTGAAGCACATGCCGATCGCGCCCACGCCCTTGCCGCCGGCGAGCGGGTGCGCGTGCGCCGCGAGCGCGCGCAGCCAGGCGATCACCGGACTCGACTGGTTGGCCGCGAACGCGCGGAACTCGCGGCTGATGCAGCCCCGGAGCATGCTGCGCAGGCCGTAGCCCAGGGTCGGCGGGCGGCCCGGCTCGCCGAAGAGCTGCGGCATGAACACCGTGAAGCCAGCGTCGCGCACCTTGCGCGCAAAGCGCGCCACCCCGGCGTAGATGCCCGGCATCTCCGACATCACGATCACCGCGGGCCCGCGACCCGCCACGAACACGAGCTTCGTCTGTCCGAGCAGCGTGATCTGCCGTCGCTCGAAGTCGGCGAGCTCGTCGCGCACCATCCAGTCGTTCGGCGCCAAGTCGTTCTCCGCCATGGGGCGCGATCATACCCGTGCCGCACCGGGTGATCTCAAGCCGGCCATTGCCGAGGCCGATTCGCGGCCATGCCCAACGCCAAGGGGACCGTCGTGGTCGAGGCGGTGAAGGCGCTCCTGTCTCACGGCGAGCGCGTCTCGACCTATCTCCCGCCCAAGCTCGCGAAGTACCTCGAGCAGCGCATCGTGCTGGCGTCGTGGTACCCGCTCGAAGACCACGCGGAGCTGCTGCGCACGCTGGCGAAGGTGGGCTCCGGGCGCGAGAACCCGTGCGAGAAGATGGGCCGCGACGCCGCGCGCGCACACATGGAAGGCACGTACAGCCGCTTCAACAAGACCGCGGACCGCAAGGCGGCCTTCACGCTCCTGTCGTCGATGTACGACACCGGCGAGATGCGCGTGGTGGAGCGCGACGCCGGCCGCGCCGTAGTCGAGCTCGTCGCGTTCGCGCAGCCCACGCGCGAGATCTGCGACACGTTCACGGGCTATCAGGGCGAGCGCATGCTGCTCTTGGGCTTCGAGGACGTGGTCGTGAAGCACACGAAGTGCCGCGTCGTCGGCGCCGTGTCTTGCATCTGGGAAATCGCCTGGAAATCCCGCGACACCGAGTGACCGCGCCCTGATACCCTGGGGACCCATTCGGAGGTCCCGCGATGAGCTCTCCGGTCGTCGACACGAGCGCAGGCAGGCTGCGCGGCAGCACGAGCGAGTCGGGCATCCACCGCTTCGTCGGCGTGCCCTACGGCGAGCCGACGGGCGGCGAGCGCCGCTTCGAGCCGCCGCAGCGCCGCGCGCCGTGGAGCGGCGTGCGCGATGCGACCCAGTACGGCCCGATCTGTCCGCAGCTCGGCGCGCTGGTCGATCCCGCGCAGTCCGACGCGCGCGTGATCGGCGAGGTGCGCTACCTGCCGCAGAGCGAGGACTGCCTGGTGCTGAACGTCTGGACGCCGGGCCTGGGCGACGGCGTGCGGCGGCCCGTCCTGCTGTGGCTGCACGGGCGCGGCTTCAGCGCGGGCGCCGGCTCGGAGGTCTGGTACGACGGCGCGAACCTGGCGAAGCGCGGCGACGTCGTCGTCGTCACCGTGAACCACCGGCTGAACGCGTTCGGCTACCTGCATCTGGCCGACCACCTCGGCGACGAGTTCGACGGCTCCGGCGTGGTGGGGCTCCTCGACGTGGTGCTCGCGCTCGAATGGGTGCGCGACAACGCCGCCGCGTTCGGCGGCGACGCCGGCAACGTGACGATCTTCGGCGAGTCGGGCGGCGGCGCGAAGGTGAGCACGATGCTCGCGCTGCCCGCCGCGAAGGGACTGTTCCACCGCGCGGTCGTGCAGAGCGGTCCCGGCCTGCGCGCGGTCGAACGCGACGCCGCACGTGCGTTCACGGAGCGCCTGCTCGCGGCGCTCGAGATCCCCGCGAAGGACGCGCGCAAGCTGCAGCAGGTCGCGCCGCAGGCGCTGCTGGACGCGATCGCCAAGCTGCCGCCGGGCAAGCCCGGCACCGGGCCGTTCCTGCTCGGCTCGCCCGCCATGTTCCAGCTGTCGCCCGTCGTCGACGGCGTGCACCTGCCGCAGCACCCGTTCCATCCGACGGCCGCGCCCGCGGGGGCGGCGGTGCCGCTCATGATCGGCACGAACCTCGACGAGTCGGCGATGTTCGTGGCGGCGGACCCGAAGCGCCGCAAGCTCTCCGAGGCCGACCTGGTGCGCCGGCTCGGCCCGATGCTCGGCGACAAGCTCGACCGCGTGCTCTCGACCTACAAGCGCACGCGTCCGGACGCGACGCCGTGGGACCTGTTCATCGCGATCACGACCGAGCCCACGCGCATCATGTCCATGCGCCTCGCCGAGCGGAAGGCCGAGGGCGGCACCGCGCCCGCATACATGTATCTGTTCACGTGGGCGTCGGATTTCATGGGCGGCCTGTTCAAGTCGTCGCACGCGCTCGAGATCCCGTTCGTCTTCGACAACGTCGAGGGCGCGCCGATCACCGGCTCGCGCCCGGATCGCGGTGCGCTCGCCGAGCTGATGAGCGAGACGTGGCTCGCGTTCGCGCGCAACGGCGACCCGAACCACGCCGGCCTGCCGAGCTGGCGACCCTACACCAAGCAGCGTCGCGACACGATGATCCTCGACGTCCCCCCGCGCGCCGAGCAGGCGCCGCGGCAGGAGGAGATCGACGCGTGGCGGGACATCGAGGTTCGCAGAGTGTGAAGTCTTCCCGCGGGAGAGGGCGAGCGACGTCGCCAAGGTCAACCTGGCCGAGAAGCTGGCGAAGTTCGAAGACCACTGGAGCCCGAAGCTGATCGGCGAGCTGAACGGGCAGCACGTGCGGCTCGTGAAGCTCCAGGGCGAGTTCGTGTGGCACCACCACGACCACGAGGACGAGCTCTTCCTGGTGCTGTCGGGCGAGCTCGCGCTGCACTTCCGCGACCGCGTGGTCACCCTGAGGGAAGGCGAGCTGTGCATCGTGCCCCGGGGCGTCGAGCACAAGCCCGCCGCGGCGGAGGAGACTTGCGTCCTCCTGCTCGAGCCCGCCTCCACGCTGAACACGGGCAACGTGCAGAACGAACGCACCGTCGCAGAGCTCGAGCGAATCTGATTGACGCGCCGGCGCGGTTGCGAGATGATTAGCCAAATGGCTAATAAAAAAGCGACCCCCGAGACCGTCGTCTGCATCTACCGGGTGGCGAAGGGCAACGAGAAGGCGTTCGAGAAGCTGCTCGAGCGCCATTGGCCGGTGCTGCGCGAGCTCGGGCTGGTCACGGCCAAGCGGCCCGCGCACTACCGCGGCGCCGAGCAAGGCGACGGACGGCCGCTGTTCTTCGAGATCTTCGACTGGGCGTCCGCCGACGGCTCGAAGCTCGCGCACCAGCACCCCGAGGTCATGGAGATCTGGGAGCGCATGGACAAGCTGACCGAGGCGCGCGGCGACAAGCCCAACATGGAATTCCCGCACGTGCGGCCGCTCGAGCTCCTTGGCAAGGCGTGACGGCCTGCGCGAACTCGCGGAGCTCGACGCAGTCTTCGCCTGCCTGGCCCATCCGTCGCGCCGCCAAGTCCTGCTCTCGCTCCATCTGCACGGCGGCACGATGACCGCCGGCGAGATCGCGCGGCGCTTCGACTGCACGTGGCCCACGACGAGCCGCCACCTGCTGAAGCTCGAAGAGGCGGGCCTGGTCGTGGTCGAAACGCGCGGGCGCGAACGCAGCTACGATCTCGACCGCGCGCTGCTGCGCCGGGTGGTCGGGGATTGGCTCGAGCGCTTCGACAAGTGAACGTGCGCCTCGCCACCGCGCTGGCCGCGGCGCTCGCGCTCGCCGCGTGCACGTCGGTGCCCGTGCAGGTCGAGGTCGCCGATCCGTCGGTCGTCGAGCGCGAGATCACCGCGAACATCCTCACCTCGGACGAGCCGAGCCAGCTCTCGATCCAGGTGCTCGAGCGCCTGGGCATGTACCCGCTGTTCCTGGCAGACCCGAAGACGGCGCTCGCGCAGCTGCACCAGAGCCTGGGCAAGGGCAGCACGGGCTACCGCCTGTTCGCGTTGTCGGAGCTCTCCTACACGTACGCCGAGCGGTCTCGGGACCGGAGTTACTATCTCGCTGCCGCGGTCTACGCGTACGCGCTTCTCTTCTCGGACTTCCACGGCGAGGGCATGCTGCCGGCGACGGACCCGCGGCTGCGGATCGCGTGCGAGCTCTACAACCGGGGGCTGGCCGAGAGCCTGATCACGCACGAAGACGAGGTCTCGCTCGAGCCCGGCTGGAAGATGCTGCCCTTCGGCGCCCTCCACCTCGAAGTCGACCCCACGCGCTTCACCTGGGGCGGCTACCGGCTCGAACACTTCATCGCCGCGACGAGCCTCGAGGTGCACGGCCTGCGCAATCGCTATCGGCGCGCGGGCGTCGGCGCGCCGCTCGTCGCCGGGCTGTGGAAGGAGGACACCGACAAGGTCGTCGCGGGGCACCGGCGCATTCCGCCCGACCTGCGCGTGCCGGTGACGGCCTTCCTGCGCATCGCCGACGTCGAGACCGAGCTCGGCCCTGGCTGGCTGAACGCGAAGCTCGAGCTCTACCCGGCCGACGAGGCGTCGAGCATCGTGGTCGACGGTCAGCCGTGGGCGCTGGAGTCGGAGACGACCTCGGCGCTCGCCTACACGCTGTCGGTGTCGAAGTGGTGGGCGTTCGAATACGCGGGCTTCTTCTCGGGCGCTCTGAATCCGTGGAAGGACCGCAGCGAACGCGATGGCCTGCTGTTGATGGAGCCCTACCGGCCGGGCCGCATCCCGATCGTGCTCGTGCACGGCACGGCGTCGAGCCCTGCGCGCTGGGCCGACCTGATCAACGAGCTGCAGATCGACGACCGCATCCTCAGCCGGTACCAGATCTGGCTCTACATGTACAACACGGGCAATCCGATCGGTTACTCCGCGGGAGTCATGCGCCAGTCACTCGAGAGCGCGGTGCACGAGCTCGACCCCGACGGCAAGGACGCCGCGCTGCGGAACATGGTGATCATCGGACACAGCCAGGGCGGGCTGCTGACGAAGCTCACCGTCGTCGACAGCGGGCTCGCGTTCTGGCACCAGATGACGCCGCTCTCGCCCGAAGAGCTGCGCGCGGACCCGAACACGCTCGAGTTCCTGAAGCGGTCGCTCATCTTCACGCCCGAGCCCTTCGTGAAGCGCGTGGTGTTCGTGTGCACGCCGCAGCGCGGCAGCTACCTGGCGGCGCTCAGTCTGGCGCGGGTGGTCGGCTCGCTCGTGAAGCTGCCGGCGGACCTGACGAAGCGCATGGTCGACATCGCGTCGCTGAACCAGGGCAAGATCGCCTGGCAGTCGATCGACGAGCTGCCGACCAGCATCGACAACATGAACCCGGGGAATCACTTCATGAAGGCGCTCGCCGCGCTGCCGCTCGCGCCCGGCGTGCGGGCGCACTCGATCATCGCGGTCGACGGCGACGGCCCGCTCGAAGACGCCAGCGACGGCGTGGTGCGCTACGCCAGCGCGCACATCGAGGGCGTCGAATCCGAGAAGATCGTCCACTCGAGTCACTCGGCGCAGGGCAACCCCGAGACGATCGAGGAGATCCGCCGCATCCTGCTCTTGCACCTGCAGGAGTCTAAGGAGGTACCGGGCGCAAGCTCTGCCGCTGGCCGGCCGTGAGCTCCAGGTCGAGCTCGCTCTTCGCCCCGCTCGGCCACTCGAACACCAGGTGGTGTCGGCCGGGCGCGAAGGCGCGCTCGTCGCCGGACGCGACCGGAATGGGCGCCGCGCCGTCGACGCCGAGCTCCAGTGGCTCGTCGAGCATGAAGCGCAGGCGTGCCTGGGTCGGGGTCGCGCTCGCGTGCGGCAGCCAGCGCGGCTGCCACTGAATCGCTCCCAAAGCCAGCGCCGAGCCCAGCGCCGCGCTCCACGCGAGTCCGCGCAGGAGTCGGCGCGGGCGCACCGGCTCGGGCGACAACACGATGGTGTCACCCTCGCGCGGCTTGAACACGCCTTCCTCCCACAGCCAGGTCGCGAGCTCGAGCCTCGCCTCGGCCGGGAACGCGCGGAGCTTCTTCTCCAGCAGGCGGCGCACGCGCTGCGCCGACGCGGGCCGCGAGCGCGGCCGCGCGCGCAAGAGCGTCCGCACCAGCCGGGCCAGCCAGCGCGGCGTACCCGGCGCGGCGCGGCGCAGCGGCTCGAAGCGCTCGCGCTGCATCAGCGCGAGCAGGCTCGCCGTCTCGCCCTGACCCGGCTCGCGGTACGGCGTGCCGCCCGTCAAGAGCTCGTACAAGAGCACGCCCAGGCCGAACAGGTCGCCGCGCGCGTCCACACGCTCGCCGAGCAGCTGCTCGGGGGCGATGTACGGCGGCGAGCCGATGGTCGTGCCCGGCCGTGTGAGCCCGTCGCTCGTCGGGTCGAGCGCGATGCCGAAGTCGGCGATCTTCACGTCGCCGTTGCGCCCGAGCAGCACGTTCGCGGGCTTCACGTCGCGGTGGATCATGCCGCGCGCGTGGATCGCTTCGAGACCGCGCGCGAGCTCCAGCGCCACGAGCGCCGCGCAGCGCCACGGGAAACGCTGCACTTCGAGCAGCGCGGCGCGCAGGTCGACGCCGTCGACGTACTCCTGCGCGATGTAGTGCTCGCCGCGCCAGGCGATCCAGTCGTAGACCGCCACCACGTTCTGGTGGTGGATGGACGCCGCGGCGCGCGCCTCGCGCGCGAAGCGCTCGACGAGCTCCTCGCTCGCGGACAGATCGGGGCGCAGGCGTTTCAGCACCGCAGGCCGGTCGAGCGACACGTGGCGCCCCAAGAGCACCACGCCCATGCCGCCCGAGCCGAGCTCGCACTCGATCGCGAAGCTGCCGATCGTGCGGGGCCCGCTCGCCGACATCGCTGCGTGCGCGCCCGTTCCGGCTAGTCGATCGCGTGGGTCTTCGGCGCGGACGTGCGCGCCTCGACCACGTAGCGCAGCTCGATCTGACCCAGCGCGATGCGGTCGCCGTGCTTCAGCTCCGCGAGCGCGGCGCGCGCGCCGTTCACGACCACCCCGTTCGTGCTGCCGAGGTCGCGGACGCGGTAGCCGTTCGTGCCGAGCTCGAACGCGCAGTGCTGGTGCGAGATCGACGGGTCGTCGACGACCACGTCCGACTGCGGACCGCGCCCCAGCGTCATGCGCGGCTTGTCGAGCGCAACCTCGCTGCCGCCGAGCGGGCCGGATGCGAACACGAGCGACACCGCGTGTGACGCGAGATAGCCATCGCGTCGCTCGGCGCGCGAAACCGGCACCTGGCGCGTGCGACCGTCCTTCATGGCGCGACCTCCGACGGCCCTGCATCGGTGCCGGCGGCGCGCGCCTTGAGCGGTGCCGCTATTCGCCCAGCACGAAGGCCGCCAGCGCCTGCTCGAAGGCCTCGGGGTTGTCGAGCATCACGGAGTGTCCCGCGCGCGGGATCACGGCGAGCTTGCCCTGCTTCAGCACGTCGTCGGCCATCTTGTCCGCCACGTCGGCGGAGAGCACGTCGGACGCGGCGCCGCGCACGACGAGCGCGGGGCAGGGCAGCTTCTCGAGCGCGCTCCACAGGTGCTTCGCCTCTTCCGCGGACCAGCGCGCGAGCTCCTCTTCGGAGACGCCGCGACGGCCGCGCATGAACGCCGGATCGAGGCGCAGCTCGAGGCGGCCGTCGTCGCGCCGGCGCGTCCAGGGCACCGCGAGCTTCGCGAGGATCTCGGGGCGCGTCGCCGGATACTGGCGCGCGAGCACGCGCTCGTAGTCGGCCAGGCTCGCGAACGTGGGCTCCTGCTGCTGCACGTCCAGGCGAATGCGCGTGGTGCCGCGCGCGTCGAGCTCGGGCGCGGAGTCGACGATGACCAGACCGGCCAGCTTCTCGGGCCACAGGCCCGCGAAACGCATGGCGACGCGCCCGCCGAGCGAGTGACCGACGATCACGGCCCGTTCGGCGCCGAGTGACTCGAGCGCGGAGGCGACGTCGCGCGCCATGGTCTCGTGGTCGTAACGCGCCTCGGGATCGCGGTCCGATTGGCCGTGGCCGCGGTGGTCCAGCGCCACGACGCGGTAGTGCGGCGCGACGGCGGGCGCGACCCAGTCCCATACGTGGGCGTCGTTGCCGAAGCCGTGCAGGAACAGGAGCAGCGTGCCGTCCGTGCTCCATTCGAGCGCGTGGAGCGACAGGCCGTGCGTGGCGGGCAAGCGGCGCGACGTGGGTGCCATCGCGCGCATTCTACGTCAGTCGGTGCCCCCGGGGTCGACGCCGCGGGCGCGCAGCCGCTCGCGCGCGCGCTTGCGCAATTCGGCGACGACCCGGTGCGTCTCGTCGCGCAGCGCGTTGCGGTCGCCGGCGTCGTAGCCCTCGACGCCGATCGGCGCGCCGACTTCGAGCACCACGGGTGCCGGCCGCAGCCACACGCGGCCCGGCGGCCAGATCGGAAACGTACCCGCCACCGCCACCGGCAGGATCGGCAGCTTGAAGTCGAGCGCGGTTGCGAACGCCCCCATCTTGAACGCGCGGTAGGCGCCGTCGCGCGCCCGCGTGCCCTCCGCGAAGAACAGGATCGTGACGTCGGGCGGCCGCTCCGACATGCCCTCCTGCACGCGCCGCACGTCGGCGCTGCCCTGGCGCCGGTCGACCGCGATGTTGCCCGTGTTGCGGAGCGCCCCGCCGAACACGGGCACCTTGAGGAGCTGCGCCTTCAGCACGAAGCGGATCACCAGCTCGGGCAGGGCCGAGATGATGACGAGGGGGTCCCAGTTGCTCTCGTGGTTCGACACCACGACGTAGGCCTGGCCGTGCTGGATGTGCTCGCGTCCCTGCACGTCGATGCGCGTGCCCGCGACGAGCATGCACGTGCGCGCGAAGCCCACGTAGTAGCGGTGCGCCTGGCGCGGCGACGCGCCCAGCAGCGCGTGGACCAGCGCCAGCGTGCTCCAGAACAAGAGCGCCAGCGGCAGGAGAACGAGCGAGGCAGCTCCGCGGACGAAGCGCTCGACCGGTCCCGGACTCCACATCGGCGAACAGACTAGCGGCTCGGCCATAATGCGCTGGTGCCGAGGCAGAGCTTCTGGGGCTGGGGCGACGAGGGGGCGGGGCCCGACGACGCGGCGCGCGCGCGGCTGGCGAAGTCGCTGGGCGAGCGGTTCGCGCGCGAGCTGATTCCCGCGCCCTTGCCGCGGCTCGAAGACGTGGGGCTGCCGGCGCCGCGGACGAAGCCGCCCGCCGCGCTCGAGGGACTCGCGACGGCCGCGCCCTGGGACCGCGCGCGGCACACCTACGGGCGCAGCTACCGCGATTCGGTCCGGGCGCAGCGCCGCGACTTCTCGCACCCGCCCGACTGGGTCGCCTATCCCACGCGCGAAGCCGAGGTGGCGCTCGTGCTCGAGCACTGCGCCCGCGAGCGCATCGCCGTGGTGCCCTTCGGCGGCGGCTCGAGCGTGGTGGGCGGCGTCGAGGCGAAGGTCGACGGCGACTACCGCGGCGTGGCGACGCTCGACCTCGGGCGCATGGCGCGCGTGCTCGAGCTCGACCGCGCGTCGCGCGCGGCGCGCATCGAGGCCGGCGTGCTCGGGCCCGCGCTCGAGGACCAGCTGCGCCCGCACGGGCTCACGCTGCGCCACTACCCGCAGTCGTTCGAGTTCAGCTCGCTCGGCGGCTGGATCGCGACGCGCAGCGGCGGCCACTTCGCGACGCGCTACACGCACATCGACGACTTCGTCGAAGCGCTGCGCGTAGTGACACCGACCGGTGTCGTTGCGACACGGCGCCTGCCCGGCTCGGGCGCCGGGCCCGCGCCCGACCGGATGTTCATCGGCTCCGAGGGCACGCTCGGCGTGATCACGGAAGCGTGGCTGCGCCTGCAGGACCGCCCCACGCGCCGCGCGAACGCGAGCGTCCGCTTTGCCAGCTTCGACGCGGGCGTGCGCGCCGTGCGCGCGCTGTCGCAGTCGGGGCTCGAGCCCGCGAATTGCCGCCTGCTCGACCCCGGCGAGGCCGCGACCTCGGCCGGCGGCTCGGGAAGCGAGGCGATCCTCGTGCTGGGCTTCGAGTCGGCCGACCACGACCTGGACGCCTGGATGCGGCGCGGCGCCGAGCTGTGCCGCGACCACGGCGGGCTCGTGCCCGACGACGCGGTCCGCACGCGCGGCGACACGGCCGCTACGCGCGAGGGCAGTGCGGGCGCGTGGCGCAACTCGTTCATCGGCGCGCCGTACGTGCGCGACGCGCTCGTGTCGGTCGGCGTCATGGCCGAGACGTTCGAGACCGCGATCACCTGGGACCGTTTCGAGCGCCTACACCAAAAAGTGATCGGCGAGGTGGGCGACGCGCTGCGGCGCGTCTACGGCGCGGGCTCGATCACCTGCCGCTTCACCCACGTCTACCCCGACGGACCCGCGCCCTACTACTCGCTGCTCGCGCCCGCGCGGCGCGGCTCCGAGCTGGAGCAGTGGGACGAGGTGAAGCGCGTGGCGAGCGACGTGCTGTCGGCCGAAGGCGCGACCATCACGCACCACCACGCCGTCGGTCGCGATCACCGGCCCTGGTACGATCGCGAGCGCCCCGACGGCTTCGCGCGCGCGCTGCGCGCCGCCAAACGCGAGCTCGACCCCGCTTGGCTGCTGAACCCCGGGGTCCTGTTCGACCGCTCTTGAGGAGGAACCGATGACCGACGCCTACGAGACGCTCCTGGTCGAGCGCGAGGCCGACGGCCTCGTGCTCTGCACGCTGAACCGGCCGCAGTCGCTGAACGCGATGAGTCCGAAGCTCGTCGACGAGCTGCACGGGTTCCTCGACCGGCTCCACGACGACACCGCAGCGCGCGTGGTGATCCTCCGCGGCGCCGGCCGCGCGTTCTGCGCCGGGCTCGACCTGAAGGAGAACACGGGAGCGGGCACCGCGCGCAGCGTGTCCGCCGGCCTGCGCGGCCAGCACAAGATCGCGGAGCTGGTGATCAAGATGCGGCGCCTGCCCCAGCCGTTCATCGCGCTGGTGCAGGGCGCCGCTTCGGGCGGCGGCTTCGCGCTCGCGCTCGCGTCCGACATCCGCGTCGCGGGCGAGTCGGCGCGCATGAACGCCGCGTTCATCCGCATAGGGCTCGGCGCGTGCGACATCGGGGCGTCGTACTTCCTGCCGCGCATCGTCGGCGCATCGGTCGCCGCCGAGCTGCTGCTCACGGGCGACTTCATCACCGCGCCGCGCGCGCTCGCGACGGGCCTCGTGTCGCGCGTCGTGCCCGACGCCGAGCTCGAGAAGGCGGGCCGCGAGATCGCCGCGCTGATCCTGCGCAACTCGCCCGTCGGCGTGCGGCTCACCAAGGACTGTCTGAACTGGAGCATCGACGCACCGACGCTCGAAGCCGCGATCGCGATGGAGGATCGCAACCAGATCCTCGCTTCGCAGAGCGGCGACTTCCGCGAAGGCGTGAAGGCCTTCCTGGAGAAGCGCCCGCCGAAGTACTCCGGGGATTGATAGGATCGTCGGAACACGAGCGATGGAGGAGTCACCGTGGACTTCGAACCGAGCGACAAGGTCAGGCAGATCCAGGCTCAGCTCGAGCGCTTCATGGACGAGTTCATCTACCCGGCCGAGCGCGTGGCCGTCGAGCAGGTCGAGGCGTCGGGGAACCCGCACCACGCACCCGAGATCGTCGAGGAGCTGAAGCAGAAGGCCAAAAAGATCGGCCTCTGGAACCTGTTCCTGCCGGATGCCGAGCACGGCGCCGGGCTCACGAACCTGGAATACGCGCCGCTCGCCGAGATCATGGGCCGCGTCGGCATCGCGTCGCGCATCTTCAACTGCGCCGCGCCCGATACGGGCAACATGGAGATCCTCGCCGAGTTCGGGAACGAGGCGCAGAAGCAGAAGTTCCTGCAGCCGCTGCTCGACGGGAAGATCCGCTCGTGCTTCTCGATGACCGAGCCCGAGGTGTCGAGCGCCGATCCGACGCAGCTCAGCACGCTCGCGAAGCGCGACGGCGACCACTACGTGCTGAACGGGCACAAGTGGTTCACCTCGGGCGCGATCGGCTCCGAGTTCGCGATCGTCATGGCGGTCACCGATCCGTCCGCCGCGCCGCACCAGCGCGCGAGCATGATTCTGGTGCCCACCGCGACGCCCGGCTTCCAGATCGTGCGCGCCGTGTCGGTCATGGGCCACACCGGCGGCGGCGGCCACTGCGAGATCCGCTACGAGGACTGCCGCGTGCCCGTGGCCAACCGCCTCGGTCCCGAAGGCGCGGGCTTCGCCATCGCGCAGGCGCGCCTCGGCCCGGGCCGCGTCCACCACTGCATGCGCTGCATCGGCGGCGCGCAGCGCGCGTACGAGATCATGGTCAAGTACGCCGCGACGCGGAAGCTCGGCGGCGAGCCGCTCGGCACGAAGCAGTTCATCCAGGACTTCATCGCGAAGTCGAAGATGGAGATCGACCAGGCGCGCCTCTTCACGCTCTACACGGCGTGGAAGATGGACACCGTCGGCAAGAAGGAGGCGCAGCAGGAGATCTCGATGATCAAGGTCATCGCGGCCAACCTGCTGATGGAAGTCTGCGACCGCGCGATCCAGACCATGGGCTCGCTCGGCGTCTCCGACGACACCCCCGTCGCCGCCATGTGGCGCAACGGCCGCTCCCTCCGCATCGCCGACGGCCCCGACGAAGTACACAAGATGGTGATCGCTCGCAGGGAGCTGAAGCGCTGGGCGGGGCTCAGCGTGAAGTGAGCCGGAGACGGTGACCCGGACGGCGGCTGCGCTGCGCAGGCCGCGCACACGGCTCCGGCTCCCGGTGCCAGCTCGCTCGAAGACTCGCTGCGCTACCGACTCGCCGGAGCCGTGCGCAGCGGCCTGCTCGCGAACCTGACCTCTTCACCCCGAAATGGGAAACCGCGTCCGCAGCGCGACGCGCAGACCTGCTCCTGCCTCTTACGAGTCCTTCTCGATCGCCAGGTAGAGGGTCCCGTCGCCGCGCTGGACCAGCAGCACCGCCGACTCGGTGTTCTTGCCGAGGGCGTCCTTCAGCTGCTTCGGGGTGACGACCTCGACGCGGTTGGCCTCGAGGATGACGTCGCCGCGGCGGAGGCCGGCGCGGGCGGCGGCGGAGTCGGGGTCGACGGAGGCGACGACCACGCCCTTCGTGCCGGCCGAGAGGCCCAGCTGGCTCGCGATCTCGTCCGAGAGCGGCTGCACGTCGAAGCCCCAGTCGCTGTCGGTCTGCTCGTCGCTGGCGGGCTGGACATCCTCTTCCTTCATCTTCTCGAGCGTGGCGGACAGCTTCTTCTCCTTGCCGTCGCGCAGCACCACCACGTCGACCGCGGAGCCGGGCGGCGTCGAGGCGACGATGCGCGGCAGGTCGTCGTACTCCTTGATGTCGCGGCCGTCGAACTTGGTGATCACGTCGCCGCGCTGCAGCTTCGCCTTCGAGGCCGGGCTGTCCTCGAACACCTGGCCGACGAGAGCGCCGTGCGTCGACTCACCCAGCTTGAACGTCTTCGCGAGGGCGGGAGTCACTCGCTGGATCTGCACGCCGAGCCAGCCGCGCGTGACCGCGCCGTGCTCGAGCAGCTGCGGCAGGAGCTGCTTCGCCATGTTGATGGGGATGGCGAAGCCGATGCCCTGGCCGTTCGCGGCGATCGCCGTGTTGATGCCGATGACGCGGCCCTTCATGTCGCAGAGCGGACCGCCGGAGTTGCCGGGGTTGATGCTGGCGTCCGTCTGCAGGAAGTCGTCGTAGGGGCCCGCGATCTGCTCGCCGCCGAAGTTCGAGCGGCCCTTCGCGGAGAGGATGCCGACGGTCACGGTGTGGTCGAGGCCGAACGGGTTGCCGATCGCCATGACCCAGCTGCCCACGCGCAGGTGCTCGGAGTCGCCGAGCGGCACGGTCACGAGCGGCTTGTCGGCCGAGACCTTGATCAGCGCGAGGTCGGTCTTCGGATCGCGGCCCACGATCTTCGCGTCCCGCTCGGTGCCGTCTTCGAACACGGCGACGACCTTGTCGGCGCCCTCGACCACGTGGTTGTTCGTGACGATGAGACCGTCCGGCGAGACGACGAAGCCCGAGCCCGTCGAAGGCACGCGCATCTGATGCGGCGGGTGCTGCGGCGCCTTCTCGCCCGGCTTGCGCTGCTGGCCGAAGAACTCCTCGAAGAGCTCCTCGGGGCCGCCCTTCAGCGTCGTCTTGCGCTCGACTTTGATGTTCACGACCGCAGGCGAGACCTTCTCGGCCAGGTCCGCGAACGAGTCGGGCCGACTCGACGCGTCGCCGGGCTCGCCCTCCGTCCAGAACGGCTTCGAGATCTCGGCGCGCGCCGGAGCGCCGGCCAGCGCCACCGCCGCGAACGCGAGCGCGACCGCGCCCGCCAGGAGCTTGTGGGTTCGAGACACCTTGTTCATTGCATCTCCTTGCTCTGCCGGGTCGCCGGTCACCAGAGCTCGAGCATCACGCTGCCGTACGATCGGCCGCGTTGAACCACCACCACGACGCCGTCCTGGCCGAGAAGCTTCGGAATCGCCTTCCGCAGGGCCCCTCGATCATCGACGCGATCCTGTCCCAGCTGGAGCACGAGATCGCCGGGCCGGATGCCGCGTTCTTGCGCAGCGCTGTGGGGTACGACGCGCTTCACGACGAGCCCATGATCGGAACGAACCCCGTACTTCTCGGCGAGCGCGGGCGTACGCTCGGCCAAGTCGAGGCCGAGCAGCATCTGCGCCAGCTCGTCGGCGCGCGCCTCGGGAAAGCGCTCTGCGCCGACGTCGAGCGCGAGCTTCTTGCCGCTGCGATCGACCACGAGCTTAGCGTGGCCGCCGACCGTGAGCCCGCGCGAGATCTCGTAGAACTCGCGCCGCGAGTGCACGGCCGAGCCCTCGAGCGTGGTCACGACGTCGCCGCGCTGCACGCCCGCGGTCGCGGCCGGCGTGCCGGCGAAGACGGTCGACACGAGCACGCCGGCGCTCTCCGCGGAGCCCATGGCCTCGCGCAGCGCGGGTGTGAGCTCCTGCAGGAAGATGCCCAGCCAGGCGGGCTGCACCTCGCCGTGCTGGATCAGGTCGTCCACGATGCGGCGCGCGCGGTTGATCGGGATGGCGAAGCCGATGCCCTGCGCGTTGCCGAGGATCGCGGTGTTGATGCCGATGACTTCCCCGTCCATGTTGAGGAGCGGACCGCCCGAGTTGCCCGGGTTGATGCTCGCGTCGGTCTGCAGGAAGCCGTGGTACTCGCGGCCGTCGCCGCGGATCGAGCGGTTCACTGCAGAGAGGACGCCGGTGGTCACCGTGCTGTTCAACCCGAACGGATTGCCGATGGCGATGACGCTTTCGCCGATCATGACGTCGTCGGAGTCGCCCAGCTTGGGCGTCGGCAGCGGCTCGCCCGTCTTGACGCGCACCACCGCGAGGTCCGAGGCGGGATCGCCGCCGACGAGCTCCGCGTCGAACTGCCGGCCGTCCGACAGCCCGACTCGAATCTGTGTAGCTCCGGCGAGGACGTGCTCGTTGGTGAGGACGAAACCGTCGCGGTTGATGATCACTCCGGTGCCCAGGCTCTGCGAGGTGCTCGGCCGCGGGTTCATGAAGCGGCTGAAGAACTCGTCGAAGAAGGGGTCGCCGCGCACGAACGGATTGGCCTGGTCTACGACCACCTGCGTGGAGGTGATATTCACCGTGGCGGGCCCGGCGCTCTCGACGGCGGCGACCACCGGGGTGCGGCGTGACTCGCGGCTGGCGGGGGCCGACCCGGCGACGCAGACGAGCGCGAGCGCCAACGCGAACGCGCCGCCGCGCCTCGCGGCGTTGTCGGATCCGAGCATCGCCATCCCCGGGAAGTGGGTCTTGGACCCTAGGCCAGCGCCCGGTATTTTGTAAGGGCGAGGCAGAGTTGCGCACGAGCCGCACGTGACCCCCGACGCCTCCGCCGCCGCGCCCGGGCGCGTGAACCTCGTCGGCGAACACACCGACTACAACGGCGGGCTCGTGTTGCCAGCGGCCATCGAGCTCGAGACGCGCGTGTCCGTGCGCTGGCGCGCGGACGACCGCGTGGTCGGCCGCTCGCGCGAGCGCGGCCGGGCGTCGGCCGAGCGCGGCGAGCCCGCGCGCGGCGGCTGGCTCGACTATCCGCGCGGCGTGGCGCGCGAGCTCGAGCGCGCGGGGCTCCTGCCGGCCCGCGGCTTCGAGCTCGAGGTCGAGACGGACCTGCCCGAGGGCGCCGGGCTGTCGAGCTCGGCGGCGCTCGAGGCGGCCAGCGCGCTGGCGCTCCTGGCCGCGGCGGGCCGGGCCGAGGCGGTCGCGCGGCCCGAGCTCGCGCGGCTGTGCCAGCGCGCCGAGGCGGACTTCGTGGGCGTGCCCTGCGGAATCATGGATCAGTACGCAGTTCTGTGTAGCGCGCCTGCGAGCGCGCTGCGGCTGGACTGCGCGAGTCTCGAGGCGAGGCCCGCGGCGCTGCCGCCGGGGCTGGCGTTCGCGGTGTTCGACACCGGCGTGGCGCGCAGCTTGCGCGCAGGCGCGTACGCGGAGCGCCGCCGCGAGTGCGAGCGCGCGCGGGCCGCGGGCGAGCGCGCGCTGGCTCGCGCGCTCGGCTCGCTGTCGGAGCTCGCGCCGGCCGAGCTGCCCGCGCTGGAGCGCGCGCTCGACCCGGTCGCGTTCCGCCGGGCGCGGCACGTGGTGGGCGAGAACGCGCGCGTCGACGCGCTGGCCGCGGCGCTCGCGCGCGGCGACCTGGCCGCGGCCGGCGCGGCCATGGCCGCCTCGCACGCGAGCTTGCGCGACGACTACGAGGTCGGCTGGCCCGAGGCGGACGCCGCGGTCGAGCTGTCTCGCGCGCTCGGCTGCGCCGCCGCGCGCATGACGGGCGCCGGCTTCGGCGGCTGCACGGTGCACCTGTTGCCCGAGCGCGACGCGGCGGCCTTCGCTGCGGCGCTCGCCGCGCGCTTCCGCGAGCGGACGGGCCGCGGGCCGCGCGTGTGGTGCACGCGCGCCTCGGGGCCGGCCCGCGTGCTCGCCGTGCGCTAGCTGTCCTTCCTCAGGACGTTGTTCATCCGGGTCCCTCTGGGAGAATGGGGTTTGTCGAAGACTCCAAACTCGCAGAGGGGGACCGCGGATGAAGCTGCATCGTAACGCACGAACGACTCCGTTTACGCGTCGCCTGATCGTGGAGCGGGTACGCCGTTTGGGCTGGGCGGTGTGCGATGCGGCCCAATCGGTCGGCGTCAGCACCAGGACCGCGTACAAGTGGCTGGCTCGCTTCGACGAATTCGGTGAGTCGGGGCTGGCGGACCGCAGCTCACGACCGCGCTTGAGCCCAAGGCGCACGCCGGTCGCGCTACGCGAGCTGGTGTTGAAGCTGCGCGAGCGGCGGCTGACGGCCTGGGAGATCGCCGCGATTGCGCGGCTGCCGCCCTCGACGATCTCCCGGCTGCTGCACCAGGCCGGTCGCGGCCGTTTGCCCAGCGCTGTGCCCCGGCCGCCGATCGTGCGTTACGAGCGTGAGCGCCCCGGCGAGCTCGTGCACCTGGACAGCAAGAAGCTCGGGCGGATCCGCGGGGTTGGACACCGCATCACCGGCCAGTACACGCAGCGCCAGCGCGGGATCGGCTGGGAGTTCCTGCACGTCTGCGTCGACGACCACACCCGCCTGGCCTACGCCGAGGTGCTGGCCGATGACGGCGGAGCCACGGTCGCCTCGTTCTTTGCTCGAGCTGTGCGCTGGTTTGCGCGCCGGGGCATCCCGATCGAGCGGGTGCTCAGCGACAATGCCAAAGCGAACGACTCGCTGCCGATGCGCTCGCTGTGCGCGGAACACGACATTCGTCGCTGCTTCACACGGCCCTACACCCCGCGCACCAATGGCAAGGTCGAGCGGCTGATCCAGACGCTCTTGCGTCGTTGGGCCTACGCAGCGCCGTATCGCTCGTCGGCCCAACGCACCGCAGCGCTGCTACCCTGGCTGCGCTTCTACAACCACCAGCGCCCGCACAGCGCTCTCGGTATGAAATCCCCAATCACTCGCCTCAGGGAGTTCCATGAACAACGTCCTTAGGAGCGACAGCTAGCGCGGGTTGCTGTCGCGCAGGCTGGCGGCGGTGTCGGTGCGCGCGGCCCCGCGCGGCGCGACGAGCAGGAAGCGCATGTCGTCGCCGCGCAGCGCGCGCACGAGGAACGGGTGGTCGCCCGCCTGGCTCTTCATCGCCTTGCGGAAGTCGTCGAGCGTCGCGACGGGCGCCTTGCCGACGTCCACGATCAGATCGCCGCGCTCCATGCCGGCTTCGTCGGCCTCGGAGCCGCTCTCGACGTACGACACGAGCACGCCCTCGCGCTGCGGCAGGCGCTGGCCGCGGAAGCTCGTCTCGGTGACTTCCTCCACGGTGAAGCCGTTCGCCGTCTCCTGCTCGTCGGGCACGAACTTGGGCTGCGTCGCGAGCGAGGCGTGCAGCTTCTTGCGCTCGCCGCCGCGCAGCACGTCGATCTCCACCTGGCGGCCTGCGCTGCGCTGCGCGATCAGGCGCTGGAACTGGCCCAGGTCCTCTTCCTTCTCCGCGCGCAGCGGCTCGCCGTCGAACGCGACGACCACGTCGCCGACGGCAATGCCCGCGCGCTCCGCCGGCGAGCCGTGCGCGACCGAGCCCACCACGACCCCGTGCACATTCGGCTCGCCCCAGTAGCGCGCCAGCTCGCGGCCGAGCGGCTGCACGGTCACGCCGAGGTAGCCGCGCGCGATGCGGCCCTGGTCGAGCAGGTCGTCCGCCACGCGCTTCGCCGTGTCGATCGGGATCGTGAAGCCGATGCCGCGGCCCTGGCCGCGCGAGTTGATGCCGATCACCTCGCCCTTCAGGTTGATGAGCGGGCCGCCCGACGAGCCGTGGTCGATCATGGCGTCGGTCTGGATGAAGTCGTTGAGCAGCTGCTCCGTGCGCAGGTCGCGGCCCTTGGCCGACACGATGCCGAGCGACACCGAGCCCTCGAGCCCGTACGGGTTGCCGATCGCGACGACCCACTCGCCGACCTGCACCTTGTCCGAATCGCCGAGCTTCGCGGCGTCGAACGGCTTCTCGCCTTCGTGCACGGTCATGCGCAGCACGGCGACGTCGGTCTGCTTGTCCGTGCCCACGGTCTCGGCGTCGTAGTGGCCGTCGCGGCCGGGCACGACGATGGAGACCTTCTCGGCGCGGTCGACCACGTGCCAGTTCGTCAGCACGACGCCCGACGGGTCGATCACGAAGCCCGAGCCTTCGATCAAGTTGCGGCGCCCGTTCACGCGCACCGCCGACTCGATGTGCACGACGCACGGCGACACGCGCTGGTTGATCTCGATGATGCGCTCCTGCAGCTCGTCGAGCGCGTCGCGCGCGAGGGCGTGCGGCAGGGCGGCGCAGCCGAACAGGACGAACGAGAGGGGCGCGAGGAGCTTCCGTGCCATCATCGCCCTTCCTCATCGGCGAGAGCTCGCCGGAACTCGCGCGCCGCGGCCTCGGGATCGGGCGCGGCGCCGAGCGCCGAGATCGCCACCACGCCTGCCGCTCCCGCAGCGCGCAGCTCGGCCACGCGCTCCGCCGTCACGCCGCCCAGCGCGAGCACGGGGACCGGCAGCTCGCGCGCAGCGGCCGCCAACCAGGCGCAGCCGCGCGGCGGGCGATCCGGGTGGCTCGAGCTCGGGTAGATCGGCGAGAGCGTCACGTAGCTCGCGCCTGCCTCCGCCGCATGGCGCGCTTCGCCGGGCTCGTGCGCGGAGTAGCCGACCAACGCGCGCGGGCCGAGGAAGGCGCGCGCCTCCGCGACGGGCACGGCTTCGGCACCCAGGTGGACGCCGTCGAGGCCGAGCGCGCGCGCGGCGTCGAGCCGCCGGCTCGCCAGCACGCGCAGCCCCTCGCGGCGCAGCTTCTCGAGCCGCTTCGCGCAGGCCACCCACTCGGCGCCGGACCAGTCGCGCTCGCGCAGCACGACGAGTTCGACGCCGCCGCGGAAAAGCCGTTCGATGACCTCGAGCTGGTCCCGGCGGCCGCGCCCGCGCGCGCCGTCCGTCCAGTACGAGAGGCTCGGGATCAAGGGAGCTCGACGAGTCCTGTCTCGGGGCTCGACGCCTGGGCGTGCAGCCGGCGCGGCATGCGGCCGGCCTCGTAGGCCGCGCGCCCCGCTTCGACCGCGAGCTTCATCGCGTGCGCCATCTTCACCGGGTCCTTCGCGCCCGCGATGCCCGAGTTCATGAGCACGGCGGTGCAGCCGAGCTCGAGCGCGATCGCGGCGTCCGATGCCGTGCCGACGCCCGCGTCGACGATCACCGGGCACGACACGCTCTCGAGGATGATGCCGATGTTCGCGGGATTGCGGATGCCGAGGCCCGACCCGATCGGCGCGCCGAGCGGCATCACGGCGGCGCAGCCGAGCTCCTCGAGCCGCATGCACGCCACGGGATCGTCGGTGATGTACGGCAGCACGGTGAAGCCCTCGGCGACGAGCCTGCGCGCGGCTTCGAGCGTGGCCGTCGTGTCGGGGAACAGCGTCCGCGAGTCGCCGATCACCTCGAGCTTGACGAGCTTCGTGTCGAGCAGCTCGCGCGCGAGGCGCGCCGTGGTGACGGCTTCCTCGGCCGTCGTACACCCGGCGGTGTTGGGCAGGATGTGGAAGCGGTCGGGCGGGATCCAGTCGAGCAGCGAGCCCCGGTCGCGCGACGCGACGTCGAGGCGCCGCACGGCGACGGTGATCATCTCCGCGCCGCTCGCGTCGAGGGCCTTGCGGTTCTCCTCGAACGACTTGTACTTGCCCGAGCCGATGATGAGGCGCGAGCGGAGCTCCAGGTCGCCGAGCTTGTAGGAGGCGGTCACGCGCCGCCTCCGACGGCGTGGATCACCTCGACGCGGTCGCCGTCGCGGATCCACACCTCGGCGAAGCGCGACTTGGGCACGACTTCGGCGTTGATGGCGACGGCGACGCGGCGCTTCGACAGCTCGAAACGCGTCAGCAGATCCAGCACGCTCAGGGGGGCGCCGGCGGTCTGGGCTTCGCCGTTCAGCACGTACTGCACGAGCGGGACGTTAGCGGAAAGCTCCCCTAGATTCCCGGTCGTGGGGGAGGACGCGCGCGCCTGGGCCGAGATCGACGTCGGCGCGCTCGCGCGCAACTTTCGCGCGATCCGCGCGCGCGCGCAGGGGCGCCGCGTGATCGCCGTCGTGAAGGCGAACGGCTACGGCCACGGCGCGGCGCTGTGCGCGCGCTCTCTCGTCGCCGAGGGCTGCCAGGCGTTCGCCGTGATCGGCGTCGGCGAGGCCGAGGAGCTGCGCGCCGCGGGCGTGCGCGCGCCGCTGCTCGTGCTGGGCGGCCCCGTCGCGCCGGCCGACGCAGACCGGCTGCTCGAGCTCGACGCCGACGCGGTGATCTCGCGGCCCGAGGTGGTCGACTGGCTCGACGCCGCGGGCGCGCGCGCGGGCCGCGCCGCGCGCGTGCAGCTCGAGCTCGACACCGGCATGGGCCGGCTCGGCGTAGTGCCCGCCGAGCTCGAGCCGATGCTCGCGCGACTCACTCGCGCGAAACACGTGGAGCTCGCGGGAGTGATGAGTCACTTGGCGTGCGCGGACGATGCGGGCTCAGCCGAGACGGCGCGCCAGCGCGCGCTCTTCGCCGAGTTGGTCGCGAAGGTGCGCGGCGCGGGCTTCACGCCCGACTGGGTGCACCTGGACAACTCGGCCGGGATCGCGCGCGGCTGTACACCGGAAAGTGACGCCGTGCGTCCCGGGATCTGGCTCTACGGCGTCGACCCGACGCTGGAAGGCGGTCACGCGCTCGAGCCGGTGATGAGCCTGTGCGCCCGGGTGGTGCACGCGAAGACCGTCGCCGCGGGCACGCCGATCGGCTACGCCGCCGCGTTCCGCGCGCCCGAGCGGCTGCGCATCCTGACGCTCGCGGTGGGCTACGCCGACGGGCTGCCGCGCGCGGCCGGCGGTGGGCGCGTCTCGGTCGGCGTGGCCGGGCGGCGCGCGCCCGTGGTCGGGCGCGTCTCGTGCGATCTCACCACCGTGGCCGTGCCGGCCGACGACGCCACGCGGCCCGGCGACGTCGCGCTCGTGTTCGGGCGGCGGGGCGGGCTGGCGGTGCCCGTCGAAGAGCTCGCGCGGGCGGTCGGCACCATCTCGTACGAGATCCTGGTGCGCATCGGCCCGCGCGTGCCGCGCATCGCGACTTGACCGCGCCCGCGCCCCGTCGTAAATCCGCCGGCGCGGGGGAGGGCGGCATGCGCGTTCTGGTATTGGGCTCCGGCGGCCGCGAGCACGCCCTGGCGTGGGCGATCGGTAGGAGTCCGCTCGTCGACGAGGTGCTGTGCGCACCCGGCTCCGACGGCATCGCGCAGGACGCGCGCGTGTTCCCCGGCGCGGACCCGCGCGACGCGCGCGCGGTGCTCGAGCTCGTGAAGCGAGAGGGCGTGGACTTCGTGGTCGTCGGACCCGAGGACCTGCTCGCGCTCGGCATCGCGGACCGCCTCGGCGAGGCCGGCGTCGCGGTCTTCGGGCCGAACGCCGCGGCGGCGCAGCTCGAGTCGAGCAAGCGCTTCGCGAAGGAGTTCATGGCGCGCCACGGCATCCCGACGGCGCGGCACGCGAGCTTCGCGTCGGCCGACGACGCCGAGGCGCACGTGCGCGCGCTCGGCGGCCCGTGCGTGGTGAAGGCGGACGGGCTCGCGGCCGGCAAGGGCGTGTTCGTGTGCGAGGACACGGCGTCCGCGGTCGCGGCCATCCAGGAGATCATGCGCGAGAAGCGCTTCGGCGACGCAGGCGCCGCGGTGCTCGTCGAGGAGCGGCTCGTCGGCGACGAGGCCAGCTTCTACGCGCTGTGCGACGGCGAGCGCTTCGCCGTGCTCGGCCACGCCCAGGACCACAAGCGCGCGCTCGACGGCGACCGCGGCGAGAACACGGGCGGCGTCGGCGCCTACTCGCCCGCGGCGCCGATCGACGCAGCGCTCGAGCGCGAGATCGTCGAGCGCATCGTGCGTCCCACCTTCGACGGCATGCGCGCCGAGGGCCGGCCGTTCCGCGGCGCGCTCTTCGTGGGCTTGATGATCCAGGCCCGGCAGCCCCGCGTCATCGAGTTCAACGTGCGCTTCGGCGACCCCGAGACGCAGCCGCTCATGCTGCGCCTCGAGTCCGATCTCGTGCCGCTGCTCGTCGGCGCGGCGGAGGGCCGGCTGCCCGCCGAGCCGGCGCCGGTGCGCTTCGGCCCGCCCGCCGTCTGCGTGGTGATGACGAGCGCAGGCTACCCGCGCAGCTTCGCGACGGGCGCGGCGATCTCCGGCCTCGAAGCGCTCGACGGCCTGGCCGACGCCAAGGTGTTCCACTCCGGCACGCGCCGCGGCGCGGGCGGGGGCTGGGAGACGGCCGGCGGGCGCGTCGTCGGCGTGACCGCGCGCGGGCGCGACCTGGCGGCGGCGCAGGCGCGCGCCTACGAGCTCGTCGCGCGCATCCACTTCCGAGGGGCGCACTTCCGGCGGGACATCGCCGCGCGCGCGCTCGGCGCGAAGCGGCCGTGATCGTCGGGCTCGCCGAGGCGCTCGAGCGCCTCGCGCGGGGCGAGCTCGTCGCGTACCCGACCGAGACCGTGTACGCGCTGGGCGCGGACGCGTTCTCGCACCCGGCGCTGGAGCAGCTCCTCGCCGCGAAGGGCCGGGCGGGCGACCGCGGCCTGTCGGTCTTGATCCGCGACCGCGCCGCGCTCGCGCGCCTGGCGCCGGGGCTGCCGAAGCCGGCCGACGCGCTCGCGGCGCGCTTCTGGCCCGGGCCGCTCACGCTCGTGGTGCCCGTGGCCGACGCCGCCTTCGCGGAGGTTTCGACACCAATCGGTGTAGGGTTCCGCTGCTCGCCGCAGCCGACCGCGGCAGCGCTCGCGCGCGCCGCGCCGCACCCGATCGTCTCGACCAGCGCCAACCGCAGCGGCGAGCCGCCGGCCACGAACGCGGCCGAGGTCGAGGCGGCGTTCGGGCCCGGGCTCGCCGTGCTGGGCGGCGAGCCGGCCGGCGGGCGCGCGCCGTCGACCGTGGTCGCGGTCGACGTCGACGGCGGGCTGCGCGTGCTGCGCCCGGGCGAGCTCTCCGAGGCCGAGCTCCGCGCCGCGGCCGGCTTGCCCGCCCGCCCTGCCGCAGACTAGAATCGCATTCTAGTTCCAATTCGGGATCGCGTTGGCCCAGTCGCTGAAGCTCCTGCGCTCCATCTCCCCGCCGAAGCAGGCGCGCAGCGAGCAGACCGCCCGGCGGATCCTCGACGCCGCCCAGGCGCTGATCGAGCGCCAGGGGCTCGCGGCGCTGTCGATCCCCGAGGTCGTGCGCCGCGCGCGCTCGTCCACGGGCAGCTTCTACGCGCGCTTCGCGGACAAGAACGCGCTGCTGGGCGCGCTCGAGGAGCGCTTCTTCGACGAGGTGCTGGGCGTGGTCGACGAGCTGGCCGACGTCGAGCGCTGGCGGGGCCGGCCGACGCGCGAGCTCGTCTACGCATGCAACCTGGAGATGCTGCGGCGCCTGCGCGCGCACGCGCGGCTCGTCTGCGCGTTCATGTTCCGCTCCGCGCACGAGGCCACGTTCGCCACGCACGTGAAGCGCTTCCACGAGCGGCTCACGGCGCGCATGCGCGAGCTGTTCCTGTCGCGGCGCAGCGAGATGAGCCACCCCGATCCCGAGGCCGCCGTCGACCTCGTGCTCGAGCTCGCCTTCACGCTCATGCAGGCGCGCATCCTGTTCGCGGGGCGCGCCGCCCCGGCGCACGAAGGCGGCGACGAGCCGCTCGCGCGCGAGCTCACGCGCATGTTCCTGGCATACGTCGGGGCGGAGGTCTAGGTGGAGGCCGGCGGCAACGGCTTCGTCGGCCCCGGCGCGGACGCCTCGTTCCGCGCGAACCCGCACCCGATCCTCGCGTTCCTGCGCGAGCACCAGCCGCTCGCCAGGACGCCGCTCGGCCCCTGGGCGATCACGCGCTACGCGGACGTGACGCGGCTCTTGCGCGAGGTGCGCTGCGGCATGCGCCGGCGGGACGGCACGCCCTTCCTCATCCCGGCCGAGCGCGGCCCGAACGGGCTCGACGCGAACGACTTCATGCTGCTGCAGGACGGCGCGCCGCACGCGCGCCTGCGCAAGCTCGTCGCGAAGGCGTTCACGCCGCGCATGGTCGAGCGCCTGCGTCCCGAGGTGCAGGAGGTCTCCGACGCGTGCATCGACCGCGTGCTCGAGAAGGGCTCGCTCGACGTCGCGGAGGACCTCGCGCGCGTCGTGCCCTCGACGATCATCTGCAAGATGCTCGGCGTGCCGCTCGCCGACCGGCCGCGCTTCACGGAGTGGACGGCGCACGCCACGCACGCGCTCGCGGTGCAGTTCGCGCCGTCGAGCGCGCTGGCGCTCGCGCAGCCCGCGCTCGAGAAGCTCACCGAGTACTTCGTGGCGCTCGCCGACGAGCGGCGCCGCGCGCTGGGCGACGACCTGCTCTCGGAGCTGATCCGCGCCGAAGAGGACGGCGACCGCCTGTCGAGCGCGGAGCTGATCGTGCAGGCCGTCGGCCTGCTCGGCGCGGGCTTCGAGACGACGATCGGGCTGATCGGCCTCGGCGTGCGCCAGCTGCTCCTGCACCCCGGCGAGCTCGCGCGGCTCGTCGCCGACCCGGGGCTCGTCGCGGGCGCGGTCGAGGAGTGCCTGCGCTTCGACCCGCCGATCCTCGGCACCGTGCGCATCCTGCACGAGCCGTTGGAGTGGCACGGCCAGACGCTGCCGCCCGACGAGCCCGTGCTCGCGCTGCTCGCCGCCGCGAACCGCGACCCGCGCGCCTACGACGAGCCCGATCGCTTCGACATTACACGAATCGGTGTACCCCACTGGGGCTTCGGCGGCGGCGAGCACTTCTGTCTGGGCGCACACCTGGCGCGGCTCGAGGCGCAGCTCGCGATCGGCACCCTGGTGCGGCGCCTGCCCGGGCTCGAGCTCGAGAGCGAGCACATCGAGTGGAGCGATTCGCTCTTCCGAGTCCCCGCGAAGCTGCCGGTCCGGTTCCGAGCCTAGAGCGGTCCGATGCGGAGGCGCAGCTCCCTGGGCGCGCCCTCGCCGAGCGCGGCGCGCAGGCGCGCGAAGATGCGGGGCTTCTCGAGCTGGATGCGCTGCATCCAGGCCGAGTCGCGCACGCGGGCGTGCACGATGCCGTTCCGCACGCCGTCGGGCCGGCAGTGCGCGCGGAGCTCGGGACCGACCGCCTCGTCCCAGGCGCGGATCACGGCGACCGCCTGGGCGGTCGCGCCGAGGCCGACCTCGTCCAGCAGCTTGGGCAGGAGCGCACCCAGCGACTCGGCGGGGCCCCGCCGGCGCCCGGGCGCGGTGCGGGCGGGGTCTCGCCGGCGGATCTCGGGTCGCTCCACGGTGCCATCTTACCCGCGTGCTAACCTCGCCGCTGCCATGCCCCAGCGAAAAGCCCAGACGCTGCGCTGCGATTTCTGCGGCGCCGACTGCCAGCGCGTGCGGCGCGTGGCCCTCGACCAGGGCTACGACCGGCTCTCCCAGCGCCACGTGGTGCGCTATGCGTGCGAGGCGTGCTCCCGCCAGAAGGAGAGCCGGCGCGCGAACGCCGTTGACTCCCGCCCCGAGCCCTTATAGCTTCGCCGCTTCGCTCGCCGGGGTTTGCGGGAGCGGCCGGCGGAGGTTTCCCCGTAATGGTCAAAGTTCGTCTGTATCGCACCGGCGCGCGCGGAAAGCCGTCGTACAGGATCGTCGTCATGGACCAGCGCAAGAAGCGCCAGGGCCGCGTGCTCGAGCTGCTCGGCACGTACGAGCCGCGCGGCGCGGGCGGCATCCAGTACTCGGAGTCCGCGCTCGCGAAGTGGGTCGAGCGCGGCGCCCAGGTGTCGAGCACGGTCGCGACGCTCGTCGCCCGCCACAAGCGCGCCGCTGCTGCGGCGTCACCGGGGGCGTGAGTTGCCCGTGAAGGAGCTGGTCGAGTTCATCGCGCGAACCCTGGCCGACGAGCCCGAAGAGGTGGAGTGCGTCGCCGCCGAGGATCGCGTGGTGGAGCTCCGGCTCGCCCCCGACGACGTGGGCAAGATCATCGGCCGCCGCGGCAAGACCGCGAAGGCCATCCGCACCCTGCTCGCGGTCGCGGGCGAGGGCTGGGACGTCGACATCGCCGGGCACGGCGAGGACGACGAGTTCGAAGACGACGAGGACGACCAGGAGTGAGACTTGGCGGCCACTCGAAGCGCAGAGGATTCCCCGGCGCCGCGAGGCCCCGCCGAGGCTGACTGGGTCGAGCTCGGCCGGGTCGTCCGCCCGCACGGGCTCGACGGCGGCCTGCTCGTCGCTCTGCACGGGGACGACCCCGCAAACCTGCTCGCGGTCCGCACGCTGCGCCTCGTCGGCGACCCGGGCGCGATCCCGTTCGTGGTCGAGCGCTGCGAGCCCGCGGGCGCTGGCGCGCACGGAAGCGCGCGGGTGCGCCTGTGGCTGCGCGGGCTCGACACGCGCGAGCGCGCCGAGCGCTTCGCGGGCGCGGCCCTGCAGATCCGCGCGGCCGAGCTGGCCGAGCTGCCCGAGGGCGAGTTCTACTGGCGCGACCTGATCGGGCTCACCGCGCGGGGCCCCGACGGCGCGCGGCTCGGCGTCGTGGCCGAGATCCTGCCCACGGCCGGCGCCGACGTGCTCGTGATCCGGCGCGACGGCCCGGACCTGCTGCTCCCCGCGATCGAGGGCATGGTCGCGCGCCTGGACCGCGAGAGCCGCGAGCTGTGGCTCGACCCGCCGGCGGGCTTGCTCGAGGCTGCGCCATGAGCGGGCCGCGCATCGACGTCGTCACGATCTTTCCCGAGCTGGTCGAGCACTTCCTCGCCGGCTCGCTGCTCGGCCGCGCGCGCGAGGACGGCCGGGTCGACGTGCGCGTGGCCGACCTGCGCCGCTTCACGAGCGACCGACACCACAGCGTCGACGACGCGCCGTACGGCGGCGGCGACGGCATGGTGCTGCGCTGCGAGCCCGTGGTGGCCGCGGTCGAGGCGGTCGCCGAGCCCGGCGCGCGCGTGCTCGCGCTCTGCCCGCGCGGCCGCAAGTTCGACCAAGCGCTGGCGCGCGAGCTCGCGGGCGAGCGCCAGCTCGTGCTCCTGGCCGGCCGCTATGCCGGCTTCGACGAGCGAATCTTCGCGCTCACGGGTGCGGAGCCGCTCTCGATCGGAGACTATGTGCTCGCTGGGGGAGAGCTCGCGGCCTTGGTGGTGACCGAAGCGGTGACGCGGCTCGTGCCGGGGGTGGTCGGGAACCCGATCTCTGCGGCCGAAGACTCGTTCTCGGGCGAAGCGCTCGAGCATCCGCTCTTCACGCGCCCGCGGGAATTCCGCGGGCTGGCCGTTCCCGACGTGCTGCTCTCCGGCGACCACGCGGCGATCGCGCGCTGGCGCGCCCACGAGGCCGAGCGCGTGACGCGCGCCCGGCGCCCCGACCTTCTTGTTTCGAATGGAGTGAAGCGATGAGACAGATCCGAGACCTCGAGACGCCGGAGCGGCCGGACGTCCCCGATTTCCGTCCAGGCGACACCGTGCGCGTGCACGTGCGGATCGTCGAGGGCGACAAAGAGCGCGTGCAGGTGTTCGAAGGCGTGGTGTTGCAGCGGCGGCGCGGCGGCGCGTCGTCGAGCTTCGTGGTCCGCAAGATGTCGTACGGGGTCGGCGTCGAGCGGATCTTCCCGTTGCACTCGCCTGCGATCGCCAAGATCGAGCTGAAGGCGCGCGGCCGCGTGCGGCGCTCACGGCTCACCTATCTGCGCGATCTCTCGGGCAAGGCGGCGCGCATCCGCGAGCAGGAGGCGTTCGCGAACCAGCCCGGCGCGGCCAGTGAGTCGGCGCCGAAGGAAGAGACTCCACCGGACGCATGAGGATCCACGGGATCCACCTTCGCGGCCTTTCGGCACCGGCGGGGGATCATCCGCTCGGTCTCGATCCCGGCTACACCGTGGTGTGTCTGCCGGACGCCGCGGAGGCGCGGCGCTTCCTCGAGCTGATCGAAGCGCTGCTCTACCCGAGCAGCGACGACGTGGCGAGCCGCGACACGCGCGGGCGCGCCGTGCTGTCGCTCGCGCTGCGCAGCGACGCGTACGTGATCGCCGCGGACTTCGCGCGCGGGCGCATCAGTCTGGGGCGCCAGGACGCGAAGGACGGCGGCTACCAGGCGCTGTCGAGCGATCCGCGCGAGATCGAGGACTACGGGCTCGCGGTCGGCCTGCCGCAGCCGGGCGATTTCCGGCGCCTCCACGTGTGCGGGCTCGGCGCGGCGCGCGGCGACGACCTCCTGCCCGCGCGGCGCCCTGCGCCCGAGCCGGTGCCGCAGCCTGCGCCGGCTCGCGCCGCCGCGCGCAGCGGCACCGCGGAGCGGGAGGACCGCGGCAGGGAACGCGCGCGCCTCCTGGCCGAGCACGAGCAGCAGGTGCTCGCGCTCGCGCACGAGCGGGCGAAGCGCGAAGGCGCGCTCGAGCGCGCGCTGGCCGCCGCGCGCGCGGGCCGCGTGCGCAGCGAGGAGCGCATCCACGAGCTGCGCTCGCTCGAGGCCGAGCTCGCGCAGCTCGAGCGCCAGCACAAGTCGACGCTCGTCGAGCTGGAGAAGAACGCGGCGCTCGGTGACGTGGTCGAGGACTTCGACGCGCGCGTCGCGCACTTCCGCGCGCTCATGGGGAGTCGCGACTCGGAGCGCGCGGCGATCGACGAGACGCGCGCCGAGGTGCTCGCCGAGCGTGCGCGGCTGCGCAGCGCGCCCCGCCGCCAGCTCGCGCCGATCGCGCTCGGGCTGACGCTCGGCGTCGCGGGTGCCGCGGCCGGCGCCGTCGGCTACCCCGTCGGCTACGGCCTCGCGGCGCTGGGGCTGCTCGCGCTGCTCGGCGCGCTCGCGCTGGCGCGCGCGGCGCGCAGCCAGCTCGCGCGCTCCGAGGCGCTGCTCGCCGCACTGCGCGTGCGCGAGCGCGGCTCGGAGCGGCGCTTCGAGACCGAGGGCGCGCAGGTCCGCGGGCTCCTGGTCTCCCTCGGGCTGGACTCGATCGACGCGCTTGCCGCGGCGGCAACGCGCTACGGCGAGCTCGCCGAGAAGGCCGAGCTCGAGAAGCGGCGCCTCGCGGAGCTCGTGCTGCGCTATCCGTCGGGAGCACGCGAGGAGCTCGCGGCGCTCGAGCGCGACCGCGGCCAGAGCGATGCGATCGCGGCCGTGCGCGCGGCGCGCGACGCACTGCTGGCGCTGCCCGCCGAGATCGCGCTGCCCGCGCTGCCGCCCGAGCCCGCGCCGGCACCGCCCGAGCTCGAGCTCGCGCCCGCCGAGGCCAAGCCCGACGAGGACGACACCGATACGCCGCGCGAGCCGCTGCCGGAGCCCGCACCCGCACCCGCGCCCGCGGCGCAAGCGGAGCTCAGCCCGTCGCTGTGGGTCGAGGCGGCGGCGCGCGTGGTCGGCCGCTCCGACACCGACGTGCGCGCACGGCTCGCGCCCGCGCTGTCGGTCTACCTGCGCGCGCTCACCGCGGGCACGTTCACGAGCGCGCGGCGCGTCGATGACGGCGACTGGGTGCTGCGCGGCGCCGCCCGCGACGAGCAGCCGTTCCGTGCGCTGCCTGACCGCGAGCAGGCGCTGGTCTGCCTGGCGTTCCAGCTGGCGCTGCACGAGGCGCTCGCGAGCGAGCGGCGCGTGCCGCTCTTCGTCGGCCCCGAGCTGCCCGTGCGCGGCGACGCCGAGGCGCGCGCGTTCGGCCGCGCCCTGAAGCGCCTGTCGGCCGTCGTGCAGGTGGTCCAGGCGTGCGGCGGCGACGGGCCCTTCGGCGAGCACGCCGCGAAGTCCCTCTCGCTGTAGCGCTCACTCGACCTGGAAGGCGTCACAAAAGTGTGTCAGCTCGGGCGGCTCGCGGCTGGCGTCGATCGCGATCACGTCGAAGCGCAGGCGCGCCGCCCGCGGCAGCTCGCCGCGCGCGAGCAGCTCGGCTGCGGCGGCGGCGATGCGGCGCTGCTTCCGCGGGTCGACCGACTCGGCGGCCGTGCCGAAGCGGTCGCCGCGCCGCAGCCGGACCTCGACGAACACGAGCGCGCCGCCGCGCAGCGCCACGAGGTCGAGCTCGGCGTGCCGCAGGTGCACGTTGCGGGCGAGGATGCGGTAGCCGCGCGCGACGAGATAGCGCTCGGCGAGCGCCTCGCCGGCGCGGCCGACGGCTCGTCGGTCTCGCGCAGTCACCCGTGCACCTCGAACGCTGGGGTGAGGCGCGTTGGCTGAGACGAGCGTAGGGCTCGAGCGGGCTTGCGTCTACGTGGTGGCGACGCCGATCGGCAACCTCGAGGACCTGTCGCCACGCGCGGTGCGCGTACTGCGCGAGGTGGCGGTGATCGCGTGCGAGGACACGCGGCACACGGCCATCTTGTGCCGCCACTTCGGCATCGAGACACCGCGCGTGTCGCTCCACGCGCACAACGAGGCGCGCCGCGTGCCGGAGCTGCTCGCGCGCCTCGAGCGCGGCGAGTCGCTCGCGCTCGTCTCGGACGCGGGCACGCCGCTCGTCTCCGATCCCGGCGAGCGGCTCGTGCGCGCGGCGCTCGAGGCGGGCTTCGCAGTCGTGCCCGTGCCGGGCGCGTCGGCGGTGCTGGCCGCGCTGGTCGCGAGCGGCTTCGCGCCGCGGCCGTTCGCGTTCGCAGGCTTCCTGCCGCGCCGCGGGGCCGAGCGCGCGCGCGAGCTCGAGGCGCTGGCGCGCTTCCCCGGCGCGCTCGTGCTGTTCGAGGCGCCGAACCGCGCGGCCGCCACGTTGGCCGACCTGCGCGCCGCGCTCGGGCCGCGCCGCGTCGCGCTCGCGCGCGAGCTGACCAAACGACACGAGACGGTGTTGCGCGGCGTGCTCGGCGAGCTCGAGCTCCACGAGCTGCGCGGCGAGCTCGCGATCGTCGTCGAAGGCCCGCCGCCCGGCGCAGGCGAGCCCGAGGCGTCCGCGGACGAGATCGACGCCCAGATCGCGCGGCTCCTCGCCGCGGGCCGCACCGCGCGCGACACGGCGCGCGAGATCGCGGCGCGCTTCGGGCTCGCGCGCCGCGACGCGTATGCGCGCGTGCTGGGGCGCCGCGGCGGCTAGAGCGCCTCGCCCGCGGCGAGGCGCGCGGCCTCGCGCTCGTCGATCACGCGCACGCCGAGCTCGCGCGCCTTCTCCAGCTTCGAGCCCGCGTTCTCTCCGGCCAGCAGGAAGTCGGTCTTCTTCGACACCGAGCCCGAGATCTTCGCGCCCGCCGCTTCGAGCCGCTCCTTCCAGGTGGAGCGCGGCTCGCCGAGCGTGCCGGTGATGACGATCGTCTTGCCCGCGAGCGCCTCGCTCTTCGCATGCGCGACGACGGGCGCGCTCTCCACGTCGAGCAGCGCGCGCAGGCGCTCCCACTCCGCGCGGTTCTCGGGGTCGTCGAACCAGAGCCGCAGCGTCTCGGCGATCGTCGGACCGATCTCGTCGACGGCCTCGAGCTGCTCGGCCGTGGCGGCGGCCAGCCGCGCCAGGTCGGGAAACGCGCGCGCCAGCACGGCCGCCACGCGCTCGCCGACGTGCGGGATGCCCAGCGCATAGATCAGGCGCGCGGCCGACACGCGCCGCGCCTTCGCGAGCGCGTCGACCAGGTTCTGCGCCGACTTCTCGCCCATGCGGTCGAGCTCGGCCAGGCGCACGGCGTCGAGCGCGAAGAAGTCGGACGGATGCGCGACGAGCTTCGCGTCGATGAGCTGGTCGACCAGCTTTTCGCCGAGCCCTTCGATGTCGAGCGCGTGGCGGCTCGCGAAGTGGCGCAGCCGCTCGCGCAGCTTCGCGGGGCAGCGCCGGTTCGGGCAGCGCAGCGCGACCTCGCCCTCCGCGCGCACGACCTTCGTGCCGCACACCGGGCACGCCTCGGGCAGGCGAAACTTTTCCGTGTGGGGCGGGCGCGCGCCGGCGACGACCTTGACCACCTTCGGGATCACGTCGCCCGCGCGCTCGACGAACACGGTGTCGCCCACGCGCACGTCCAGCCGCTCGATCTCGTCCTGGTTGTGCAGCGTCGCATGCTCGACGGTGACGCCGCCGATCGATACGGGCTCGAGCACCGCGACCGGCGTCAGCGTGCCCGTGCGGCCCACCGACACTTCGATCGCGCGCACGCGCGTCGTCTGCTGGCGCGGCGGGAACTTGTACGCGACGGCCCAGCGCGGCGAGCGGTTCAGCGTGCCGAGCCGCCGCTGCAGCGCGAAGTCGTCGACCTTGATCACGCTGCCGTCGATCTCGTAGCGCAGCCCGTCGCGGTCGCGCAGCAGCATCTCGTGGAACTCGATGGCTCCCCCGATGTCGACGCCGGACGCGCGCTGCGGGTCGACGCGGAAGCCCAGCTCGCGCAGCCTGGCGGCGAGCTCGCTCTGCGACTTCGCGCCGAGCGCCGCCTCGCCGCGGCCGATGCCGTACACGAAGAACTCGAGCGGCCGCGCGGCCGCCACCTTGGGGTCGAGCTGGCGCAGCGTGCCGGCGGTCGAGTTGCGCGGGTTCGCGTAGAGCTCGAGCCCCTGCTCGGCGCGCTCCGCGTTCCACTTCCGGAATGCGGCGATCGGCATCAGCACCTCGCCGCGCACCTCGAGCAGCTCGGGCGGCTCTGCGCTCTGCAAGCGCTGCGGGATCGAGCGCACGGTGCGGAGGTTGTGGCCGATCTCCTCGCCGGTCCGGCCGTCGCCGCGCGTCGAGCCCGACGTGAAGAGGCCGCGCTCGTACACGAGCTCGACGGCAACGCCGTCGTACTTGGGCTCGGCCGTGTACGCGAGGTCGCCGGTGTGTGCGAGGTACTTCCGCACGCGCGCGTCGAACGCCAGCACCTCCTCGCGGCGGGTCGTGTTGTCGAGCGACAGCATCGGAATGCCGTGCACCACCGTGCCCAGGCCTGCGACTCGCTCGCCGCCGACCCGCTGCGTGGGCGAATCCGCGCTCACCCACTCGGGGTGCCGCGCCTCGATGTCGCGCGCCTCGCGGAAGAGCGCGTCGTACTCCGCATCCGAGATCAGCGGGTCGTCGAGCACGAAGTAGCGGTGGTTGTGGAGCTCGAGCTGGGTCCGCAGCTCCCGGAGGCGGGCGTGCTCCTGGTCCTCTCGCGTCGCCACTGGGCCGGATCATGCCATCCCCGCCCGAGCCTTTCTGTGGGTAGAAAAGGTTCACTCTTGGGTAAGCTCGTGCCGAAGAGGATCGGGATGGATGGGGATCCCACACTGGTCTCGGGTGCCGACTGGGGCCCGCTCCTGGCCGCGCTCGATCGGGGCGTCGTCCGCGTGGCGGACGGCCGGGTCGTGGCGGCCAACGCGGCCTTCGGGCGCTGGGCGGGGCTGCCGCCGCAGGAGCTCGCGGGCCGCGCGGTCGCGGAGCTCTTCGCGGACGTGGGCGACCGCCCGTTGGACGAGCTGCAGGCGGGCGATGGCTTCGCGGTGCGCGACCTGTCGGGGCGGCTGCGCCCGATCTCGCTCGCGCGCGTGTCCGCCGGGCTGTGGCTCGTGCTCGATCGCGAGCGCGAGAGCCGCCTCGAGCGCGAGGTCTGGCGGCTCGCCAGCGAAAAGCGCAGCCAGCCGCCAGCGGCGACGGACGCGCCGCTCGGCGGCGAGCAGATCGGCATGATCGAGCACGAGATCCGCACCGCCGTCACCGCCGTGCGCGGCTACCTCCGCTGGCTCGGCAGCGAGCGCGATCGCCTGCTCGAGCCCGAGCACTGGACCTTCGTGCGCGAAGCGCGTCGCGCGATCGAGCGCATCGGCCCGCTGCTCGACAACCTGCTCGAGCTGGCGCGCAGCGGCGAGGCGCTGCCGAGCGGCCGCAAGCCGCTGCGGCTGCACGAGGTCCTCGAGCTCGCCGTGCGCACCGCCCGCCCCCTCCTCGCCGACCGCGGCGTCCTTGTCGAGTGCGAGCTCGGCGCCGTGCCCGATGCGCTGCTCGGCGACCCCGAGCGCCTCGAGCAGGTGTTCGTGAACCTGCTGGCGAACGCCGCCGCGTTCTCGCCCGAGGGCGCGCGCGTGCGCGTCGCGTCCGACCTGGCCGAGCTCGACGACGGCGCCTGGCTGCAGGTCGCGATCCGCGACGAGGGCCCGGGCGTCACGCGCGGGGACGCCGAACGAATCTTCCGGCCCTTCGTGCGCGGACCGCGCGCCCAGGGCTCGAGCTCGGCCGGCGTGGGGCTCGGCCTGGCGATCTGCCGCCGCATCGTGTCTGCGCACGGCGGGCGCATCGAGGCCGTACCCGAGCTGGGCTACGGCCTGTTCCGCGTGAGTCTGCCCAGCGGCCAGAGGGGGAGCGAGCGATGAAGCGAACGGGAGTGCCGCGCACGGTGCCGCAGCGCAAGACGATCCTCGTCGTCGACGACGCCGAGGTGATCCGCACGTATCTGAAGAACCTGCTGCCCATGAAGGGCTACGACGTGCTCCTGGCCGAGGACGGCCTGAAGGCCATGGAGCTCCTGAACGGCGGCGCGCGGCCGGACGTGATCGTGCTCGACGTCATGATGCCGGGCATCGACGGCATCGAGGCGCTGCGCAAGATCAAGCAGCTCCTGCCGGACGTGCCGGTGATCATGCTGTCGGTCGTCGGCAAGGCGGGCACCGTCGTCGACGCGATGAACCTGGGCGCGGCCGACTACATCAACAAGCCGTTCGAGGAGGAAGAGCTCGAGATCGCGCTCAAGAAGGTGCTCGAGATCGAGAACCTGAAGGGCGAGCGCGAGGACCTGCGCGAGCGGCTGCGCGAGCACGAGGCGCGCGAGCGGACGTCGTCCCTGTGGGCGTCCGCGAAGATGGTGCGCATCAAGGAGATCCTCGAGCAGGTCTCCGACGCGGACGTCACGATCCTGATCCACGGCGAGAGCGGCGTCGGCAAGGAGGTCGTCGCGCGCACCACGCACGACCTGTCGAACCGCCGCGAGAACCGCTTCGTGAAGGTGAACTGCGCGGCGCTGCCGGAGGAGCTGCTCGAGAGCGAGCTCTTCGGCTACGAGCGCGGCGCTTTCACGGGGGCGTCGTCGCGCAAGGCCGGCAAGTTCGAGGTCGCGAGCGGCGGCACGATGTTCCTCGACGAGATCGGCGAGATGAGCCCGAAGCTCCAGGCGAAGCTCCTGCAGGTGCTGCAGGACGGCGAGTTCTCGCGCCTGGGCGGCGACACGGACGTGCACGTCGACGTGCGCGTGCTGGCCGCGACCAACCGCAACCTCGAGGAGATGGTGCGGAAGGGCTCCTTCCGCGAGGACCTCTACTACCGGCTGAACGTGGTGAACGTCTGGGTCCCTCCGCTGCGTGAACGCCGCGAGGAGATTCCCGTGCTGGTCGACCACTTCCGCCTGCTGTACAGCGCCAAGTACGGCCGCGAGCTCGCCGGGATCTCCGACCGGCTCATGCGGGGCTTCCTCGACTACTCGTGGCCCGGAAACGTGCGCGAGCTCGAGAACATGGTGAAGCGCATCGTCGTCCTACAGAGCGAGGATGCGATCGCAGACGAGATCTTTGGGGCGGCCGCCTCGGCGGCGCGTCTTGCGCCCGCGCCCGTGTCGGGCGGCGGTCCCGGCGCGGGAGCCGGGCCAGCGGCCGACGCCGAAGCCGGCGACGGGCCGATCTCGCTGCGCGACATCGGCCGCAAGGCCGCCCGCGAGGCCGAGCGCGAAGCCCTCAAGCGCGTGCTCTACCAGACCAACTGGAACCGGAAGAAGGCCGCCCGGATCCTCGAGGTCTCGTACAAGACGCTGCTCCAGAAGATCAAGGAGTGCGGGCTGGGCGAGTGACCTCCCGACGGGGGGGCGCGCGCGATTCTTCGCGGAAAAGTCTCTCGGAATACGCGCGCTTCCCGTAATATGTAGCCCGCTTCCCACTGCCCCCCACCACCGGGCACCAGGGCCGTCGCAGTGCCTTGGCACGCTTGTGGCATGATGTCCGCGCCTAGCCGACCCCGGCATGGAAGCCGCGGTGTACCTGCGCGTCGGCGATCGCGAGCGCGCGCAGCGCCGAGCACGAGGGTGAACCGATGACCGCGAGAGACGTGCGCAGCGAAGCCGGCGTAAGCCTCGGCGACCTGTACGGCGTATTCCGCCGGCGCCGCCGCTGGTTCTTCGTGCCCTTCGGCGTCGGCGTGCTGCTCTCGGCCCTGGCCGCGCTGTTCTGGCCGCCCACCTACGAGGCCACCGCCACCGTCACCGTCGAGCCGCAGGTCATCCCCGACACCATGGCGGCGAGCGTCATCGCCGCGAAGACCGAGACGCGCTTCGACAACCTGAAGCTGCAGCTCCTCGCGCGCGACAGCCTGTCGAGCGTCATCAGCGACTTCAAGCTGTTCGAGGGGTCCACCGAGTCTCGCGAAGACCAGGTCGAGAAGCTGCGCAAGCGCATCACGATCGAGCCGCTGCCGCCCGCGATCATCGATCCGCGCAAGCCGATCGAGCTGAACTCGTTCTCGATCGCCTTCCGCGACCGCAGCCCGAAGACCTCGGCCGAGGTCTCGAACCGGCTCGCGCGCGACTTCATCTCCGCCAACCTGCGCGACCGCACCAGCCTCGCCGAGGGTGCGACGGAGTTCTTCGACCAACAGCTCCAGAAGGCGCGCCAGGACCTGGCCGACCTCGCCCGCCAGATCAGTGACTACAAGGAGAACTACCAGGGCGAGCTGCCGGAGCAGCTCGACCTGAACCGCGAGCGCCTCGAGCGCGACCGCCTGGACCTGGCGACCACCGAGTCGAAGGCCGAGGCCGCGAAGGATCAGGTCCGCCTCCTCACGCAGCAGATCCAGGACATGCACAACGCGTCGGAGACCGACGCGACGGATCCGTCGCTGCGCAAGCACACGCTCGAGCTCGAGCTGAATCGGCTCCTGTCCGCGGGCAAGACCGACAAGTACCCCGACGTGATCCAGACGCGCGCCGAGATCGCGGCGCTCGACGAGCTGATCCAGAAGCGCGCCGAGGAGCCGGGCCCGGCTTCGCGCGACGAGATCATGATGCGCGACAAGCTGCGCGACTACGAAGTCGACGGCAGCGTGTACTCGGGCGAGATCGAGCGCCTGAAGGCCGACATCGCCGAGTACGAGCAGCGCATCGAGAACACGCCGCGCCGCGCGGCCGAGCTCGACCACCTGGAGTCGCAGTACAAGAACACCACCGAGTCGATCCGCTCGCTGCAGTCGCGCCAGCTCGATGCGGAGATCGGCCGCACGCTCGAGCAGAACAACAAGGGCGAGCGCTTTCGGGTGATCGAGTCTGCGGAGCTGCCGACGTCGCCCATCCGCCCGAACCGCCCGGTGTGGTTCCTGGCCGGCGTGATCCTGGGCGGCATGATCGGCATGGGCTCGCTCGTCGTGCGCGAGATGAGCGACCAGAGCTTCCACCGCGTGATCGACCTGCAGGACGCGATCGGCCTGCCCGTGCTGGCCGCCGTGCCCGAGCTCGCCGGCGAGACCGCGCCGGCGCCGCGCCGCTTCCGCCTGTTGCCGCGCCTGGGAGCGTCGCGTGTATAACCGCTTCTTCGGTCTCGACTCGGATCCGTTCCGGGTGAACCCGGACCCGCGCTTCCTCTACATGTCGGAGAGCCATGCGGAGGCGCTGGCGACGCTCGTCTACGCGGTGCAGGAGCACAAGGGCTTCATCACGCTGACCGGCGAAGTCGGGACCGGCAAGACCACGATCCTGAACGCGCTGCTCCACAAGCTCGGCCCGCTGGTGCAGACCGCGTACATCTTCAACACGTCGCTCACCGTCGAGGACCTGTTCGCGGCGCTGTTCGAGGAGCTCGAGCTCGACTGGCAGGATCCGTTCCGGAAGACGGCCGCGCTCTCGCGCCTGAACAAGTACCTGATCGAGCGGATGACGAACGGGCTGCAGACGCTCCTCATCGTCGACGAGGCGCAGAACCTCTCGGACGCGATGCTCGAGGAGATTCGCATGCTGTCGAACCTCGAGACGCCGCAGTCGAAGCTCCTGCAGATCATGCTCGTGGGGCAGCCCGAGCTGGCTGACAAGCTCTCCCAGCCGGGCCTGCGGCAGCTGCGCCAGCGCGTCGAGCTGCGCCACGCGATCCGCCCGCTGCGCGCCGACGAGACCGCCGCGTACGTCCGCGAGCGTCTTCTCGTCGCCGGCCACCCGAAGGGCGACCTCTTCGCGGGCTCGGCGGAGCGCGCCGTGCACCGCTTCGCGCGCGGCATCCCGCGCGTCGTCAACGTGCTCTGCGACAACGCGCTGATCGCCGCGTTCGCGCGCGAGCAGACCAAGGTCTCGGCGCAGCTCGTCGAGCTGTCCGCTGCCGAGCTGGGATTGTCCGCGAATCCCGGCGATCCGCATTTCGTACGCGAGCGCGGCAACCCCGAGTCGAAGGCTCGGGCCGGCTGGCTGCGGCGCCTCTGGCGAAGAGGCGGCGCGGGTCCCCAGCCGGAGCTGTAGCCAGGAGGTCGTTCGAGGCATGGGCAAGATCCACGACGCGCTTCAGCGAGCTGAAGCGATGCGCCGCGGAAGCGAGGGTCCGAGCGTGGCCGAGCTGCCGGCTGCGGAGCTCACCGTTCCGGCGGTGGAGCCCGAGTCGCAGCCCGGCTGGCGCGAGCGCCGCAGGGCGAAGAAGGCCGCGAAGAAGAGCGCGAAGGCGGCGCGCGCGCGTCAGGTGCGCAGCCGCGAGACCCTGCTCGTCGGGGCCGCCGATTCGATGTACAGCGAGGAGTACCGCACGCTGCGCGCGCGCATCCAGTCGCTGCGGCGCACCCGCGACCTGCGCAGCATCGTCGTCAGCTCGTCCCGGCCCGGCGAGGGCAAGACGACGACGGCGGTGAACCTGGCGCTGTCGTTCGGCTGCGAGCGCGAGCACTCGACGTGCCTGGTCGACGCCGACCTGCGCACGCCGCAGGTGCACAAGTCGTTCGCGGGCGGCGTCGTGGGCCTGGCCGAGGTGCTCGAGGGCGACGCGAAGCTCGAAGAGGCGCTGATCGCCGTGCCCAACACGCGGCTCATGGTGCTGCCCGTGAAGGCGCTGCCGACCGCGCCGTCGGAGCTGCTCTCCGCGCGCGCGATGACCGACCTCCTCGCGGAGCTGCACACGCGCTTCAACACGGTGATCTTCGACGCGCCGCCGGTGCTCGGCCTGCCCGACACCGTGACGCTCGTCGACCACTGTGACTCGGCGCTGTTCGTCGTCGGCGCCGGGCGCGTGCCGCGCGAGGACGTCGAGGCAGCGCTCGAGCGCCTGGACGCGAACAAGTTGATCGGTGTCGTTTTGAACCGCTGCGACCGCAACGAGATCGGTTATCTCGGGGCGTACGGCTACGGGAAGTCCTAGCGGCCGCAGCTAGGGGGGGACGCGGCGATGCGCATCTTTGCAGCAATCCTCGTCGTGCCCTGGCTGGTGGCGCTGGTCCTGACGCCGGCGACGATCCGCTTCGCGCACCGGCGCGACTGGCTCGACCGTCCGACGGAGCGCAAGGCGCACAAGGCGCCGGTCGCCATGCTCGGCGGCGTGGCCGTGTTCGCGTCGGTGTTCCTCGGCGTGGGCGTGCTCATCCCGTTCGTCCGCGAGCTGCGCGAGCTCACGTTCGGCGAGGGCTCGCTGGGCGGGCTCGCGCTCGGCTGCGTGCTCATGGTCGCGCTCGGGCTGTGGGACGACCTGTACGACATGGCGCCGCTGCGCAAGCTCACCGGGCAGGTCGCCATCGCCGCCCTCACGTGGGCGCTCGGCTTCCAGGTCGGGCCGATCGAGCTGCCCTTCGGGCTGATGCTCGTCGACTCGCCGCCGGTTTCGTTCGCGGTGACCGTGGCGTGGATCGTGGTCGTCGCGAACGCGTTCAACCTGATCGACGGCATGGACGGGCTCGCGTCGGGCGTCGCGCTCGTCACGGCCCTCACCGTGTTCCTGCTCGCGAACCAGAACGGCGCGACCGTGCCCGTGGTCGCGGCGCTCGCACTGTCGGGCGCGCTCGCCGGCTTCTTGCGTTTCAACCTGCCCCCCGCACGCATCTTCCTCGGCGACGCAGGCGCGCTCTCGATCGGCTACATGACCGCGGTGCTCGCGCTCGCGTCGTACCAGAAGGCGCCCGCGGCCGTGGCCCTGGTCGTGCCGCTGCTCGTCCTGGGGCTGCCGCTGCTCGACACCGCGCTCGCGGTGATCCGCCGTGGGCTCTCGCACCTGTCTTCGCACGGCGCGCGCGGGCTCACCGTGCGCGAGCTCATCGCGGCGGTCACCCGCGCGGACCGAGGTCACTTGCACCATCTGCTTCTGCGCAACGGTCTCTCCGTGAACGAGTCCCTGGTCGTCCTGTACGCGCTGTGCATCGTGCTGGCGTCGCTCGGGCTCCAGACGCGCGCGATGAGCACCGAGCTGCGCTTCGGGCTGGTCGCGGCGCTGCTCGTGTCGGGCTACGTGGCGTTGCGCGCGCTCGAGCGGCGCGCGGGGCGCCGCGAGGCCGAGGCGGCCTTGCAGGCGGACGCGCGGGCGGCGGAGCTCGCCGAGAGCCGGCGCGCGGCGGGGTAGGGCGATGATCGAGACCGCGTTCGACTACCTGCAGTTCCCGTACGCCTTCCTCGCGATCATCGTGATCGGCCTGCTCCTGTGGCGCCCGCTCGCGGGCCTGCTCTTGCTCGTCGCGATGTACCCGATGGACCCGTACTCGCCGCGCCTGCCCGTGCCCGGCATCAACACCGAGACGGTGCTGCTCGGGCTGGCGTTCGCGGTCACCACGCTGCGCTTCGGCCCGCGCCTGCCGCCGCTGCGTTACTCGGCGCCGGTCGTGGGCTTCGTCGCCATGACGCTGCTCGCCTTCGTCATCGCGATCCCGTGGGCGAGGAACGCGGAGACGCAGACGGGCGTCAACGCGCTGTGGTTCATCTTCAAGTTCTGGAAGAGCATCACGTTCAGTGCGCTGCTCTTCTTCTGCTCGTACTGGTGGTTCAAACGGCCGAAGGACCGCATCTGGCTGCTCGAGGCGATCTCGGTCGGCGTGCTCATCAGCTGCGCCGCGGGGCTCGCCGACGCCATCTTCGGCATCACGGTCACGAGCGAGGACGGGCGTGCGTCGGGCCTGCAGGGCGATCCGAACGCGATGGCCGAAGCCGTCGGCTCGATGATGTTCGTGTCGCTCTACCTGGCGCTGTACGTGCGCGAGATCGGCTGGTTCCGCCGCGCCGTACACGGATTCGTGTACCTGTTCTCGCTCGGGATGGTCGTCATCTCGCTGTCGCGCGGGAACTGGGTGGCGCTGATCGCCGCGCACTTCGTGTTCTTCCTGTTCTTCTCGCGCGCGCTGCTGATCGGGGGTGTGGTGGCGGTCCTCATGATCGGCACCGTGGCGTATCCGCTGCTGCCGCAGGTGATCCGCGACCGGATCGAGCTCACCACGCACGCGAGCAACTCCGTGTACGGCGTGTCGTGGGCCTCGGGCTTCGAGTCGTCGACGGCGACGCGCATCGTGTTCACGAAGATCGGCATCGACATGTTCGCGCACTCACCCATCTGGGGGAACGGGCTGAACGCGTTCTTCCTGCGCACGCGCGAGTTCGGCGGCAAGTACGGGATCTTCGACAACAAGGATCCGCACAACCTCGTGATCAAGGTCGCCGCCGAGGCCGGCCTGATCGGGCTGGGCACGTTCGCGTGGCTCGTCGTCGCCGTCTCCGTGCTCGGCTGGCAGCTGTGGCGCTCGGGATCGAAGGAGTACCGCCTCGGCGGGATCCTCCTCGCGAGCGGCGTGCACATCTTCGTGGCGAGCCTCACGACCGACTCGTTCCTGTACGCGAAGCAGATCTCGGCGTACTTCTGGGTGCTGTACGCGGCGTCGGCGCGCGCCTACGTCGAGCGCAACGCAGTCTCGGAAGTGCGCGCGCTCGCGGTCGCGGTGCCGAGATGGCGCAGGTTCTCCCAGAGGACCGCTACGGCGGCGTCCCAGCTGTAGTGCGTGCGGATGAGCAGACGCCCCGCCGCGCCGAGCGCACGGCGCCGGGCCGGGTCGTCGAGGAGCGAGAGCGCGGCCCGCGCGATGTCCTGCGCGCCGTCCGCCACCAGCGCGTGTATGCCGGGCTCGAGGCGGTCGAAGCCTTCGCACGTCACGGGGCTCGCGACCATGGCCTTGCCCATGGCGAGCCCTGCCTGGAGCTTGTTCTTCATGCCCGAGCCGAAGCGCAGCGGGCTCACGATGACCGTCGCGCGCGCCAGGTGCGGGCGCACGTCCGGCACGAAGCCCGTCACGATCACGCGCCTGCCGTCCTGCAGCGCGCGCACCTCCTCGGGCGGCTCGGGCCCGACGACGATCGCGCGCGCGTCGGGCCGCGCGCGCCACACGAGCGGCATGACGTCGCGCACGAGGTGCAGCGCGGCGTCGGCGTTCGGCGGGAACGCGAGGTTGCCGAAGAACAAGAGGTCCGCCGGGGCCTCGACCGCGCCGGGCGCGTTCTCGCTCGAGAAGTAGTCGGCGTCTCCGCCGTCGATCACGACGTCGACGGGCGCGTCGGGGATGCGCTTGCGCAGCGCTGCCAGGTCGGCGCTCGAATTCAAGGTGGCGCGGCCGACGCGCGCGAGCGCGCGCCGCTCGAAGCGGCGCAGCGTGACGAGCGCCGTGCGCAGCTTGACGCGCTCCCACGTGCTCATGAGCTCGTCGATCGCGAGGCGCCGCTCCGTCGCCAGCACGGGCGCGTCGACCAGGTCCCACACCGTGCGCTGCCACAGCGCGCGCGGCACGTACTGCAAGGTGTCGCGCTCCCAGCAGTAGAACACCGCGGGCTCGTGCGCGCGGGCGAGCTCCGCGGCGCAATTGCGGGCCGCGGCGAGCACGGCGGGGTCGCGGAAGCGCTGGTCGAAGAGCGGCCGGCCGGTGACGAGGGTCGCGAGCTTCGCGAGGGGCGAGACCTCGGTGCGCCGGTGGAACGCGTGGGTCGACGCGAACACGTCGCGCAGGGCGGGGTGCTCGCGGAAGCGCTCCCATTCCTCGGGCGACTGCGGTACCGCGGCGAGACAGTGCACGGACGTGCGCGCCGCGATTCGCCGCAGCAGCTGGAACGGACGCGGTGTGCCGGCTTCGGGCGGGATCGGAAAGACGCTTCCGATCACCGCGATGACGGCTGGCTCGGCCTCGCGCTCGCCCCGCGCCACGCTGGATCGCCTCCCTCACCCCGGGAAACGGCGAACGTCGCGGCGGCGGCGCCGCGAGTCAAGTCGCCGGGCGCGGGGGCGCCACCGTGACGGAGCGGCCCGCGCTGTCGGTGCGGCTCATCGACCTCGTGCGGCGGACGCTGCGCGCGGTGCTCGACGAGACCCAGCGCACGCGCCGCGAGATCGTCGCGCCCGAGCGCCGGACCGCGACGGAGCGGCCGATCTTCGTCGTGGGCGTGCACCGCTCGGGCACGACGCTCGTGCGGCTCATCCTCGACAGCCACTCGCGCATCGCGTGTCCGCCCGAGTCGTTCTTCCTCTTGCCCGGGACCCGCGTGCTGCGGGACCCGAAGGCCCTGGAGGGCCTGCTCGCGATGGGCTTCTCGGCCGAGCACGTGCGCGCGCGCCTGCGCGAGCACCTGGCGTACTTCTTCGAGATGTACGCGGCGAGTCACCAGAAGCCGCGCTGGGCCGACAAGACGCCGTCCTACGTGAACTGCCTGGACGAGATCGACGCGCTCTTCCCCGACGCGCAGTACGTGTTCGTGTACCGCAACGGGCTCGACTCCGCGTGCTCGATCGCGCGCATCCCCGACATCCCCGAAGCCGAGCCCCACGTCGCGGCCGCGGGCGGCGACCGCTACGCCGGCGCGGCGCGCTACTGGGCAACACAGGTGGGTGTCATGCGCGCGTTCGCCGCCGTCCATGCCGGCCGCGTGCACGAGCTGTTCTACGAGAAGCTCGCCGCCAGCCCGGAAGCCGAGGTGAGGCGCCTCTTCGACTTCCTGGGCGAGGCGTTCGAGCCGGCGGTGCTGCGCTTCAACGACCAGCCGCACGACCGCTGGGCCGGCCACCAGGACATCAAGGCCGTCGCCTCGCGCGACTTCCAGCCGAACGTCGGCACGTGGCGGCGCGAGCCGCCCGAGCGCGTGAAGGGCATGGTCGCCGAGGCCGGCGAGCGGCTGCGCGAGCTCGGCTACGAGGTGCCGGCGGACGGCGCCGCGGGCGCGCGGCCGTAGTCGTCCTCGAGCCGCACGACGTCGTCGATCTCCGGGCTCGAGACCTCGCAGAGCTCACAGTCCGACACGGCCTCGAAGCGGTGGCGGCGGCCGGGCGAGATGCGCCGGCTCGCGCCCGGGCCGAGGTCCTGGATCTCGAGCTCGCCCGCGTCGTTCTCGAGCGTGAGCCGCAAGGTGCCGCGCAGCACGTAGATGGCCTCGTCCTTCTGCCGGTGCAGCTGCAGCGACAGCCGCTTGCCGGCGCGGATGGCCAGGATCTTGCCGAGATAGCGGGGAGTCTCGGCCCAGATCTCCTCGTATCCCCAAGGCTTTTCGACCCTTCGCGACATGAGCCCAGCGTAGCAGAGCCTCCGCGCATGAGGAACCTCGCGCGGCTTGCCGGACGCTTGCGGGTGAGTAGCCGGCCACCGCTTTTCGGAGGCGCGCTACCGCTGCCACCGGCAACTCGCGGTCCGGCACCCCGCCCCGCGGGGGTATAATTGGCACGCTTCCAGCAGGGTCGGTCGTCGGACCTGCCTACCCACCCCTCAGTCTTGGCGAGCCCTCCCATGAAAGCCGCGGCCCGAGTTCTCTTCGTCGACGACGACGCGAGCGCGCGCGAGTGGCTCGCAGCGTTCGCGCGCGCGCGCGGACTCGAGGCCGTGCTCGCGGACTCCGGCGAGGCCGCGCTCGCGGAGGTGCGGCGCATGCTGCCCGACGCCGTGACGCTGGACCTGGGGCTGCCCGGGATGGACGGCTTCGCGACCCTGCGGGCGCTGCGCGCGCTGGCGCCGGCGCTGCCGGTCGTGATGCTCTCGGGCACGGGCGACACGCAGGCCATCGTCGAGTCCGTGCGGCTCGGCGCGGTCGACTTCCTGCGCAAGCCGTTCGAGACCGAGGCGCTCGACGCGGCGCTGGACAAGGCGCTCGCGCGCGCGGCCAACGAAGCCGACGCGCCGCGCAGCTTCGGAGACGGGCTCGCGCAGGCCCCGCTCTTCGCGGGCGACAGCCCGCGCATGCGGCTCGTCGACGACATGATCGACCACGTCGCCGACACCGATATCACGGTGCTGATCCGCGGCGAGAGCGGCACCGGCAAGGAGCTCGTCGCGCGCACGATCTGGTCGCGCTCGAACCGCGCGCGCCGCCCGTTCGTGAAGGTCAACTGCGCGGCGCTCCCGTACGAGCTGCTCGAGAGCGAGCTCTTCGGCTACGAGAAGGGCGCGTTCACGGGCGCGCAGAAGCGCAAGCTCGGCAAGTTCGAGCTCGCGAACGGCGGCACGATCTTCCTCGACGAGATCTCGGAGATGCACCCGAGCCTGCAGGCGAAGCTGCTGCAGGTGTTGCAGGACGGCCAGTTCTCGCGGCTCGGCGGCCACGCCGACGTGATGGTGGATGCACGCGTGATCGCCGCGTCGAATCGGCAGCTCGAGGCGGCCGTCCGAGACGGGAGCTTCCGCGAAGACCTGTTCTACCGCCTGAACGTCGTCACCATCCAGCTGCCGCCGCTGCGCGAGCGGCGCGACGAGATCCCGTTGCTCGCCGATCACTTCACGGACCGCTACGCCCGCGAGTACGGCAAGGACCCGAAGCCGCTGCCGGAAGAGCTGCACGCGGCCTTCGCGAGCTACGACTTCCCGGGCAACATCCGCGAGCTCGAGAACCTGGTGAAGCGCATCGTGGTGCTCGGGACGCCCGAGCCCGTGCTGGCCGAGCTGCGCGCGCGGCCCATGCAGCCGCGCGCCGCCGAGCCGTGCGGCGCCGCGCGCGGCGAGCTCGCGCGGTTCCTCTCGGGCGCGAGCGAGCGCGTCAGCTTGAAGCGCGTCGCGCGCGAAGCTGCGCAGGTCGCGGAGGCGCGGCTCATCGCAAAGGTGCTCGAGCGGACCCGGTGGAATCGCAAGGAAGCCGCGGCGATTCTGCAGATCAGCTACAAGGCGCTCCTCTACAAGATGCGGGACGCCGGCCTCTCGGACTCGGCGTAGCCCGAGCCAAGGAGAAAGGAACGATGCTCTCGCGACGATCCCCCAGGACTGCCTTGCTGCCGGCGCTCTTCGCGCTGGCGCTCGCTGCGTGCGCGCAGACGACGCGCCAGACGCCCAGCGTGCAGCAGCTCGAGGAAGGCGCCGCCGCCGTCACGAGCGACTACGTGATCGGCGCGCAGGACGTCCTCACGATCGCGATCTGGAAGGAGACGGACCTCTCGATCCCCGCGGTCGAGGTGCGCCTCGACGGCAAGATCTCGGTGCCGCTGATCAACGACATCCAGGCGGCCGGCCGCACCCCGAACCAGCTGAAGGACGACATCACCGAGCGGCTGAAGGAATACGTGACCGCGCCGCAGGTGACGGTGATCGTCTCGCGCGTCGGCTCGAAGAACGTCTACATCCTCGGCGAGGTCGCGCGGCAGGGCGCCATCTCGATGATGCCCGAGATGCGCGTGCTCGACGCCATCGCCATCGCGGGCGGCTTCACGCCGTTCGCGGGCAAGAACCACATCAAGATCATCCGTGGGCACAGCGGCGATCCCGCCGAGTTCGTGTTCGACTACGACGCCTTCGTCGACGGTGCGGACGTCGCGCAGAACATCCTGCTCGTCCCGGGAGACCAGATCATTGTCCCGCAAGAACGCCCATTCTGGCGCTAGCCTCGCGCTCGTCGCACTTCTGTGTAGTGCTGCGGCGGCGGTACGCGCGGGCGAGACGACGCAGATCACGACGAACCTGACCGTCGAGCAGGACTGGGACTCGAACGTCTTCTACAAGGAGAAGGACCCGAACTCGAGCGCGCTCACGATCGTGCGTCCGGCGCTGACGATCGAGAACCACGGCACGCTCGGCCACTTCATCGTGAACGGCTGGGTCTCGGACCACACGTTCTGGGACGAGCACGACCTCGACGGCACCGACCGCGGCGTGGGCGGCGACCTCGATCGGCAGCTCCTCCCGCGGCTCTGGATCTTCGGCAGCGGCAGCTACCAGCGCATCCAGGCGCACGACGAGATCCGCGGCCCGACGCAGGTCTCGATCGGCGGCGAGTCTCCCGGCGTGCCCGGCCAGCCCGTGATCACCCCGGGCCAGCTCGTCGAGGGTGCGGTCCCCACGTTGGACCTCGGGCAGGGCCAGCTCGGGCTGCGCTATCTGCTCTCGCCCCTGAACAAGCTGTCGCTCTCGGGCGGGCCGTACACGATCACGTACCTGCCGACGCCGTCGGTGCCCCCGTCGGACCTGCGCGATCGCAACGGCTGGTTCGCGAATCTGACGCTCGACCACACCCTCGATCCGCTCGACACGCTGTCGTTCTCGATCGACGCGAACTCGACGGAGTTCGCGGACACCGAGCTGAATCCGTTCACCGTGGCGGATCCTTCGAATCCACACACGGTGCCGCTGACGACGGGCACGACCGACAGCGACCTGCAGAGCTTCACGGTCTCTTGGGGCCGCTCGTGGAGCGAGCTGTGGAGCACCAACGTCGCGCTCGGCGTGCGCCGGCTGGAGACGCAGAACATGGGCCAGCCCCAGGTGATCACGCGGGTGGCGCCGAATCCGGCCGCGGGCACCGTCACGCCGTTCGTCGACATCACTACGGCGAGCTCGGACGACGTCGGCCCGGGCCTGATCGGCGCGCTGTCGCTCCAGCGCACGCTCTCGCGCGGCAACGTCGTGCTCAGCTACTCGCGTGAGACGCGCACCACGTCGAGCGTCGCGACCTCGAACGTGAACGTGGACACGGTGTCGCTGCAGTACCACTGGCGGCTCGCCGAGTACGTCACGTTCACCGCTTACGGCGCGTACGAGCACTTCACGTCGGCGAATCACTTCCCGGAGATCCAGCCGGCGACGTACGTGGCCGACTCGTTCAACCCGATCACGGGCCCCGAGTTCACCTGTGCGCAGGGCTCGCTCGTCGAGACCGGCTCGGGCGCCGACAAGGGCGGTCAGTGCGAGCTCAGCGCGCACAACAGGCTGCAGAGCAATCTGTGGAACACGTGGGCGCGCATCGACTGGCAGCTCCAGAAGCGCTTGGCCACCTTCGTGGTCCTGCGCTTCAACGACCGCTCGGGAGATCCAGCGCTCTTTGGCAACCCCTACGACAAGTGGAACGTCGGCGTCGGCTTCCACTACGACTACGACTTCACGTACTGATCCGGGCCGCGTGCTCGTCACCGGCGGCGCCGGTGCCATCGGCTCGTTCGTCGTCGAGGCGCTGCTGGCGCGCGGCGACGAGGTGGCCGTGCTCGACTCGTTCCACGACTTCTATCCGCGCGGGGTGAAGGAGCGCAACCTCGCCGCGGCGCGGCGCGCGCGCGGCTTCGCGGGCGTGTTCGAAGGCGACATTCGCGATGCGGACTTCGTGCGCAAGACGTTCGAGAGCTTCGGGCCGCGCCGCGTGGTGCACCTGGCGGCGCGCGCGGGCGTACGGCCGAGCCTCGAGGACCCCGTGACGTACGCCGAGGTCAACCTCGTCGGCACGCAGATCGTGCTCGACGCGTCGCTGCGCGGCGGCGTCGAGCGCTTCGTGTTCGCGTCGTCGTCGAGCGTCTACGGCGAGCGCCCGCGCGGCGAGTTCACCGAGGAGCTCGCAGCGGACCGGCCGATGTCGCCCTACGGCGCGACGAAGCGCGGCGGCGAGCTGTTGTGTCACGCGGCGCACGCGTCGAGCGGCATGGCGACCACGTGCCTGCGCTTCTTCAACGCGTACGGGCCGCGCATGCGCCCCGATCTCGCGCTGTACAAGTTCGCGGCGCTCATGCTCGCGAGCCGGCCGATCCCGGTGTTCGGCGACGGCACCTACGAGCGCGACTTCACGTTCGTGCTCGAGACCGTAGACGGCATCGTGCGCGCGCTCGAGCGCGCGCGGAGCTACCACGTGTACAACCTCGGCCGCGGCAAGCCGGTGACCGTGAACGACATCATCGCCGCGCTCGAGCGCGCGCTCGGCCGGCGCGCGCAGCGCGAGACCTTGCCGCCGCAGCCGGGCGATCTGCCGCGCACGTGGGCGTCGATCGCGCGCGCGCGCGCGGAGCTCGGCTACGAGCCGCGCGTCGATCTCGACGAGGGCGTGGCTCACTTCGTGCGCTGGCTCCGCGAGGAAGCGGCGTGATCAAGATCCTGCCGGGCCGCGCCGCCGTGGCGCTCCTGTACATGAGCGGCGTCATCTCGCTCTCCGCGCTGCCGGGTCGCACGGTCGCCAAGTGGGGCTTCACCCGCTTCCAGCTCGATCTGCTGCACATTCCACTGTTCACGGGGCTCGCGCTGGTTACTCTCTGGGCCGTCGTCGCTTCGCGGTGGACTCGCGCGCTGCTCGTATTCGTCGCGCTCGCGGCCTTCGCGGCGGGCGACGAGATCCTGCAGCTGTGGGTGCCGGGCCGGGAGGCGTCGTTCGCCGACTTCGCGCGCGACGCGCTGGGGGTCGGCATCGGAATCGTGATCTGGGAAGCCGCGCGGCCGCTCGCGCTTTCGCTGAGAAGGGAGTGGGAACGGTGAACATCTCGGTCATCGGCACCGGCTACGTCGGCCTCGTGACGGGCGCGTGCTTCGCGGAGTTCGGCATCCACGTGACGTGCGTCGACAAGGACGCGGCGAAGATCGCGCGGCTCGAAGCCGGCGAGATTCCCATCTTCGAGCCCGGGCTCGAGGAGATCGTCCGCCGCAACGTGCAGGCGGGGCTGCTCTCATTCACCACCGACGCCCAGCGCGCGGTGCAACACAGTTTGGTGATCTTCATCGCGGTACCGACGCCGCCGAGCCCGGACGGCTCGACCGACCTGTCGTACGTCGACGAGGTCGCGCGCACGATCGGCTCGCACCTCGACGGCTACAAGGTCGTCGTGACGAAGAGCACCGTGCCCGTGAAGACTGCCGAGCGCGTGCGCCGCATCATCGACGAGTCCGCGCGCGCGGCGGGCCGCGAAGGCGTGCTCTGCTCCGTCGCTTCCAACCCGGAGTTCTTGCGAGAGGGAAGCGCGGTCGAGGACTTCCTGCGCCCCGACCGCGTCGTGATCGGCGCGGAGGACCCGCAGGCGATCGCGATCCTGAGGGACCTCTACAAGCCGCTGAACCTGATCGAGGTGCCGTTCGTCATCACGAACGTCGCGACGGCCGAGCTCATCAAGTACGCGAGCAACGCGTTTCTCGCCACGAAGATCAGCTTCATCAACGAAGTGTCGGCGCTGTGCGAAGCCGTGGGTGCAGACGTGCACGACGTTTCGCGCGCGATGGGCCTCGACGGACGCATCGGCCGCAAGTTCCTGCACCCGGGCCCGGGCTACGGCGGCTCGTGCTTCCCGAAGGACACGCTGTCGCTCGTGCAGTTCAGCCGCGAGTTCGGCGTCGAGCAGCGCATCGTCTCGGCGACCGTCGCCGCGAACGACGCGCAGCGCGCGCGGATGATCGCGAAGGTCGAGGAGATGCTGGGCAGCCTGTCGGGCAAGACGCTCGGGGTGCTCGGGCTGTCGTTCAAGCCGAACACCGACGACGTGCGCGAGTCGCCCGCCATCTGGATCAGCCAGGAGCTGAAGCGGCGCGGCGCGCACCTGCGCTGCTTCGATCCGCAAGCGATGGACAACGCGGCGCGAGAGCTCGAGGGCGCGGTGTTCTGCGAGGATCCGTACGACACCGCGAAGGGCTGCGACGCGCTCTTGTTCCTCACCGAGTGGAACCAGTTCCGCAAGCTCGACCTCGCGCTCTTGAAGGAGCGCCTGCGCCAGCCCGTCATCGTGGACATGCGCAACATCTGCGAGCCCGACGAGATGCGGCGCATGGGCTTCCGCTACACCGGGGTCGGCCGATAGCGACCTCGCCTCCGCTCCTGCCGGTCGTGCTCGCGGGTGGAGCGGGCACGCGCTTCTGGCCCGCGAGTCGCCGCGCGGTGCCGAAGCCCTTCGTGCCGCTCGTCGGCAGCCGTACACTTCTTGGCGACACGCTGGAACGCCTCGCGCTGCTCGCGCCCGCGGCGCGCACCACGGTGGTGTCGGCCGAAGAGCTCGCGCGCGCCACACGCGCCGCGCTGAGTGCTCGCAAGGGCACGCGGCTCTTGCTCGAGCCCGTCGCGCGCAACACGGCGGCGGCGATCGCGTGGGCCGCGGCCGTGGCGCTCGGCCGCCGCGACGACGGCGTGATCGGCGTCTTCCCCGCGGACCACCACATCCCGGACGCGCGCGCGTTCGCGAGCGCCGTGCGCGCTGCGGCGCGCGCGGCCGCGGACGGCGAGCGCCTCGTGCTGCTCGGCATCGAGCCGTCGCGGCCCGACACCGCGTACGGTTACCTGCGCCTCGGCGCGAGCGCGCACGGCGTGCACCGCGTGGCCCGCTTCGTCGAGAAGCCCGCTGCGGCCCGCGCGCGGCGCTTCCTGGCGGACGGCTCCTATCTTTGGAACGCGGGCATGGTCGTCGCGCGACCCGGCCGCATCCTCGCCGAGACGAAGCAGCTTTCGCCCGAAGTCTGGGACGCGCTGGGCGGCGTGCTCGAGCGCGTGGCCGCGGGCGAACGCGTGACGCAGCGCACACTCGCAGCCGCGTACCGGAAGGTGCGCCCGCTCTCCTTCGACTACGCGGTCCTCGAGCGCAGCAAGCGCGTCTTTGCGTTGCGCGGTCGTTTCGCCTGGAGCGATCTGGGCAGCTGGGACGCGCTGGGCGCGCACCTCGCGCCGCTCGGAGCGAACCGGGTACACTCCAAAGCGACACCCATCACACTCGACGCCGAACACAATGTCGTGTGGAGTTCGACCGATAAGACGATCGCGCTCCTGGGGGTGAACGATCTGCTTGTGATCCAGACCACCGATGCACTCTTGGTCTGTGCTAACCATCGGGCGCAAGACGTCCGGAAGATCGTGGACGAGCTTGCTCGCCGCGGACGCGGGGACCTGCTGTGAGCTCCGGGGACCTCGCCGAAGGTGGACCAGCGATGAAGGACCGAAACGAGGCGCTCCGCGCCATTCCCTTGTTCCACGATCTCGCTGAGAAGGACCTCGCCGACATCGCGGGTCTGCTCATCGACCGGAAGTACCCGCGCGACGCCGTCATCTACGAGGACGGCTCGATCGGCGACTACATGTACATCATCTCGGAAGGCCAGGTGAAGGTCACCAAGATGAGCGAGGACGGGCGAGAGAAGATCCTCGAGATCCTCGGTCCCGGCGACTTCCACGGCGAGATGGCGCTGCTCGACCGCGCGCCGCGCTCGGCGTCGGTGAAGACGACCACGCCGTGCGTGCTGCTCGCGCTGTCGCGCCAGGATTTCCTCGGCCTGCTGAAGCAGAACCACGAGCTGACGCTCGAGCTGATCCGCGTGCTGGTGCGCCGGCTGCGCGAGACCGACGAGCAGATCAAGGGGCTCTTGTTCGAGCGCGTCGAAGGGCGCGCACGACGCCTGCTCGCGCGCCTCGCCAAGGAGCCCGTCGCGGGCCGCGAGGACCGCATGGCGACCTCGCCCATCACGCACCAGCAGCTCGCCGACCTCGTCGGAACCAGCCGCGAGACCATCACGCGCGTCGTGAAGGAGCTCAAGGACGAGGGCTGGCTCGAGCAAGAGGGCAAGCGGTATTTGGTTCCCACCGCGGACGTAGAGTCCTAGAGCTTTTGGCGCGCAACAGCCCGCGGGCGGCCCGCGGGCCCGCGCCTGCCCTCGCCTGCTCCTCGCTGCGCGCCCTTCGGACTTGCGGCAGAGCTGCGACCTCATGCGGCGCAGTCCCGGAAACGGCGCCGCCGGCTATGCTATTCGCCCCGGGTTGTCCGGTCTCGATGGAGGTCGTTTCCGATGCGCTCCGCGGTGCTGGTTCTCATGTTGGCTTTGCTGGCCGTCGCCGGCTGCACGTCGCGAGAGGCGCGCATCGCCGAGGAGCGGAAGGAGGCCGTCGGCTTCTACGACAAGAAGGAGTGGAACGACGCGAAGGTCGCCTACCTGAAGCTCCTGAAGCTCGCGCCGAACGACGCGGAAGCGCACTACCAGATGGCGGAGACGCTCTGGAACCTGCAGGAGTACGGCGAGTCGCTCTGGCACTACAAGGAAGCGTCGCGCCTCGCGCCGAAGAACGCCGACTGGAAGCTGAAGCTCGCGCAGGTGCTGTTCGTGGCGCGCGACAGCGATGGCGCGCTCGAGCAGGTCACGCAGCTCCTGCAGGACGACCCGAAGAACATCGACGCGCTGCTCCTGCGCGGCGCGCTGAAGTCGGTGAAGGGCGACGTCGACGGCCTGCTCGAAGACGTCGAGCTCGCGCTCTCGATCAATCCGCAGAGCGAGTCGGCGCTCGGACTGAAGGCGCAAGCGCTCGGCCGCAAGGGCGACGTCGCCGGCGCCGAGGACGCGCTGCGCAAGCTCGTCGAGGCGAAGGGCTCCGCGGCGAACCACACCAGCCTGGCGCGCTTCCTCGCGATCGTCGGGAAGAACGACGAGGCGCTGAAGGAGCTCGAGACCGCGATCTCCGTCGCCGACACTCCCGAGGACCGCACCGCGGTGCGCCTGTTCCTCACCAACTTCTACCTGAACCAGGGCCAGAACGACAAAGCCGAAGAGGTGCTGCTGCAGGCCCGCCAGGACGCGCCGACCGACTCGAACGTGCTGCTCACGCTCGCGCGCTTCTACTACGCGACCGGCAAGGCGGACAAAGCCGAGGCCATGCTCGAAGAGGGCGTGAAGGCGAAGCCCGACTCCGTCGACCCGCTGCTCGTGCTGGCCGACTACCACCGCCGCATCGGCTCGATGGACAAGGCGCTGCAGGACGTCGACCGCGCCATCGCGCTCGACCCGAAGAACGAAGCCGCGAAGCTGCGCCGCGCCGAGCTCGTCGTCGACCAGCAGGGCGAGAACGCCACGCCGACCGAAGAGTCGTGGAAGATCGTGCGCGAGGTCCTGAAGGACAACCCGAAGAGCGTGCTCGGCCTCTTCACCGAGGGAAAGTTCTACCTGCTCGACAAGAAGTACGCGGAAGCCGCGACGAGCCTCCGCCGCGTGATCGATGAGCAGCCCAACGCGTCGGCCCACGTGCTGCTCGGCACCGCGTACCTGGCGCAGCACCAGGCCGAGCTCGCGCGCAGCGAGTTCCAGCAAGCGCTGACGCTCGACGCCACGAACCTGCCCGCGCGCAGCCAGCTCGCCGCGCTGTACCTCGACTCGAACGAGAACGAGAACGCGGCGCGCGAGGCGAAGCAGGCGCTCGACCAGAACCCCAACGACCTGCGCGTCAGCTTGATCTACATCGAGTCGCTGGTGCGGCTGAAGCGCATCAAGGACGCCCGCGACGCGCTGCACAACGTGAAGCTGCCCGACGACGCCTCGCCGGAGCTGCGGCTCAAAGTCGCGCAGCTCTACAGGCGGACGCGCGAGCCACAGGCCGCGGCGCCGATCCTCGCGAAGCTGCACGAACAGGACCCGACGAACCCGGTGATCATGGCCGAGATGGCACAGGCCGACCTGGACGAGCGCCAGCCAGACGAGGCGCTGAAGAAGGTCGACGGCTGGATCGCCGAGCAGCCGAACAACGCCGCGCTCTACGAGATGCGCGCCAAGATCCGCCTCGGCCAGACGGACATGCGGCAGGAGACGATCGACAAGGCCGAAGCCGACTTGAAAACCGCGATCGAGAAGGACCCGAAGCGCGTCGAGTCGTACATGACGCTCGGGAAGCTCTACCGCGAGCTCTCGCGCAAGAACAACGACCAGAAGCTGCTCGACGAGGCGGCCGACACGTACAAGAAGGCGCTCGACCTGCAGCCCTCGAACGCGCCGATCGCGCTCGAGCTCGCGCAGATCTGCGAGCACTCGGGGAAGATCGACCAGGCGAAGGAGTACTACGAGACGGCGCTCCGGCTCGACCAGGACCAGCCGGCGGCGAAGAACAACCTCGCCTGGCTCTTGGCGAACGGCGACAACCCGAGCCCGGCCGATCTCGACCGCGCGCTGCAGCTCGCACAGGACGCCAAGAACGCGATGCCCACGGATCCGAGCGTCGCCGACACGCTCGGCTGGATCATGTACAAGAAAGGCATTCCCGCCGCGGCGATCGGCCTCTTCAAGGAGGCGATCGACGGCTATCCCGAAGGCCACCCGCTGCGCGGCACCGTGCGCTACCACCTGGCGAAGGCGTACGACCGCAACGGCGAGCGTGACCGCGCTGTCTCCGAGCTGAAGCGCGCGCTCGACGAAGTCGCCCAGTTCGCCGAGCGCAGCGACGCCGAGAAGTTCCTCAAAGAGCTTCAGACCGGCTGATGGTGAGTGCGCCTGTAAAGGCGCACTCCGCCTTAGCCGATGCGCGACGCGGAAAGGGGATTCCATGTCCGCGCTGCGCCCCATCACACTCGCTCTCGGTCTGCTCGTCCTTCCCGCGCTCGGCTTCGCCCAGGAGCAGGGCGAGGGTGTGACGCCGGATGGCCGCAAGGGCCAGATCTACAAGGTGCAGAAGGGCGACACCCTCTGGTCGATCTCGCAGAGGTATCTCGGCACGCCCTGGATCTGGCCGTCGGTCTGGAAGGAGAACGAGGCCAAGATCGCGAATCCCCACTGGATCTATCCCGGCGATCTGATCTGGATCTCCGAGGGCTCGATGCGGAAGCTCACGCCCGAGGAAGCCGCGCGGCTCGCGGCGGCCGGCCAGGCGCCCGCGCCGGAGCCGGCCGCGCCGGCGGCGCCCGATGCCGTGCCCGCGCCAGCGCCACCGCCCGCCGCGACCGAGCAGCCCGACCCGTTCGCTTCGCTCGACGCGGCGGACGTGAGCAACGAGGTGAGGATCGACGTGCCCACCCTGCAGGGCGAGGCGTTCGTCACCGCCGAGGAGATGAAGGCAACCGGCGCGATCATGGGCAACCACGACGAGAACGTCTGGCTCGCGCAGGGCCAGCGCACCATCTTGTCGGTGGGCGAGGGCCAGGGCCACGTGGGCGACGCGTACACGGTCTTCCGCGTGCGGCGCGAGCTACACCATCCGGTGACGGGCGAGAAGCTCGGCTACTTCGTGCAGGTGCTCGGCAAGGCCGAGATCACGCAGCTGTATCCCGAGACGAGCTGGGCGCGGATCATCACGTCGTACGCGGAGATCCAGCCCGGCGACCGCGTGTTGCCGTTCGTGGAGGAGCCCACCGCGATCGTCGAGGTGCGCTCGGGCCAGGACGTGCGCGGCCAGATCGTCGCGTTCGAGCCGTACCGCCAGCGCACCGGCGCGGGCGACTTCGTGGTGCTGGACGCGGGCACGAAGCAGGGCATGGTGCCGGGCCGCCGGCTGCAGGCCTTCCGGCCCGCCAAGGAAGTTCGCGATCCGCTCACGCAGGAGATGCTCGTCGTTCCCGACGACGTGCTCGGCGAGATGTTCGTCGTGAAGTCGGGCGAGATCACGTCGCTCGCGCTCGTGATGAAGTCGGAGCGCGACCTGCACGTGGGCGACAGCTTCCGCAGCGTGCACTAGCGCGCGCGGCGCTTCGCCTCTTCTTCCTGCGCGTGCTTCTGGATCATGGCCTGCGCGGCGGCCATGGCGTCGCCCATGAACTTCGCGCTGCCGTCGCCCGCGAAGGCGAGCGACTGCTCGCGCGCGCGATTCGCGCCGTCGATGCGCGGGGTCACGTGACGCGCGAAGAGCTCGTACGACTTCTTCGTCGCCGCGAAGTCGGCCCAGTTGTGCGCCAGCTGCAGGAACACGCCGAAGCCGCCGGTCTTCTTCTCGAGCCGCTCGATCATGGCGACGGCGTCGTCGGGCGTGCCGATCACCGCGCGGCCCGACTCGACCAGACCGTCGACCAGATCGCCCTGCGGCGTCGGGTTGCCGAAACCCGCGGGGCTGATGCGGTTGAAGTAGGCGGTCCACTTCTCGAGCCCGTAGGCGACGTTTTTGCGCGCCTGCTCCCGCGTCTCGGCCACGTGCACGGGCGCGACGAGGCGGAGCTCTTCGCGCCGCATCTCTCCGCCGCGCTCGGCTGCGAAGTCGCATGCCACCTTCCAGTTCACCGCGAGCGCGTCGTAGCCGTCGGGCTGCGTCGACGCGACGCAAAGCATGCCGAGCCCGTAGCGGCCCGCGGCCCTGCCACCAGACGGTGTCACCGTGCTCGCCACCGCGATGTGCGGGCGCGGGCGGGTGTAGGGGCGCAGCTGGCAGCGCGCGTCGCGCAGCTCGAACCACTCCGTCTTGGCGGTGACGACCTCGCCGGCGAGGAGCCGCAGGATCACCTCCAGCGACTCCACCATGCGGTCGCGCTGCTTCGCGACGGGAATGCCGAGCATGTGCGCGTCCGACGGCAGCAGCCCGGGTCCCACACCGAACATCGCGCGCCCCTGCGTCATGTGGTCGAGCTGGAGCATGCGGTCCGCGACCATGAGCGGGTTGTGGTAGGGCAGCGAGATCACGCCCGTGCCGAGCTTGATGCGCTGGGTGCGCTCGGCGGCCGCGGCGATGAAGAGCTCGGGCGAGGCGATGATCTCGTAGCCGGCGGAGTGGTGCTCGCCGATCCACGCCTCGGCGTAACCGAGCTGGTCGAGGTATTCGACGAGCTCGAGGTCGCGCCGCAGCGCCAGCGTCGGGTCCTCGTCGACCGGGTGGAAAGGGGCCAGGAATATGCCGGTCGCCAGCTTCTGCTCGGACATCGCGCCTCCTCGCGGCCAGTCTACCGGAGTTCGTGTACGCTCCGCGCGTGACCCAGCGAGCGTGGCTATTCGTGCCGGGAGACAGCGAGAAGAAGCTCGCGAAGGCCGAGGGCTTCGGCGCCGACGTCCTGATTCTCGACCTCGAGGACGCGGTGTCGGCGGAGCGGCGGCCGGCGGGCCGCGCGCTCGTTCGCGAGTATCTGTCGGCGCACCGCGTGCGCAAGTCCGAGCTGTGGGTGCGCGTGAACCCGCTGTCGTCGGGGCTCGCGCTCGCGGATCTCGCCGCCGTCATGCCCGGTGCGCCCGACGGCATCGTGCTGCCGAAGACCGACTCCGGCGCCGACGTCGCGGCGCTGGCGCACTACCTGTCGGCGCTCGAGGCGCGCGAGGAGCTCCCCGACGGACGCACGCGCGTCCTGCCCGTCGCAACGGAGACCGCGCGCGCCCTCTTCCACCTGCACACCTACACCGAAGTGAGTCAGCGCCTCGCGGGCCTCACCTGGGGTGCCGAGGACCTGCCCGCCGCGCTCGGCGCGAGCACGAACCGCGGACCCGACGGCGAGCTCGCCTTCGTGTACCAGCTCGCGCGCGCTCTCTGCCTGGCGGGCGCGGTGGCCGCGCGCGTGCAGCCCGTCGACACCGTGTACCCGGACTTCCGCGACTCGGCCGGGCTCGAGCAGGTGTGTGTGCGCGCGCGCGTCGACGGCTTCACGGGCAAGATCGCGATCCATCCCGACCAGGTGCCGATCATCCAGCGCGCGTTCAGCCCGAGCGAGGCCGAGGTCGCGCACGCGCGCCGCGTGGTGGCGGCGTTTCGCGCCAGCTCCGGCGCCGGCACCGTCGGGCTCGACGGGCAGATGCTGGACAAGCCGCACCTGGTTCAGGCGGAGCGGGTGCTCGCGCGCGCGGGGGCCGACACGCGGTAGTGGTAGCCGTAAGCCTCGCGGAAGCCGTCGCGCGCGTAGAGCGCGAGCGCTTCCGCGTTGTCGCGCTCCACTTGCAGATAGGCGCGCGCAGCGCCGAGTGACTCGCCCCAGCTTCGGAGCGCGTCGAGCAGCGCCGTCGCGGCGCCGCGCCGGCGGAACTCGGGCAGCGTGGCCATGGCGAACACGCCGAGCCAGCCGGCTTCGCACACGCCGAGCGCGGTGGCCGCGGGCGCGCCGTCGAGCCGTGCGAGCGCGAAGCCCGCACGTCTGCCGATGCGGCCGACGAGGCCGCGGAACACCTCGGGCGTCGCCGCGTAGCGGCCCCGGTGCGCGGCGAGCTCGAACCACGCGCCGTCGAGCTCCGCCGCGACGTGCGTTTCGACGCCGGGCGGCGTACGGCTCGCGAGCGCCGCCAGCTCGACCGTCTGGATCGAGACCGCGCCCTCGGCGCCGTAGCCGCGCGCGGCGAGCTCGCCGTCGAGCGCGGGCGGCGAGAGCGGGCACAGCTGGAACGCGGCCGGCAGCGCGCGCGCGGCGTAGAACGCCTCGGTCTGCGCGATCGCCGGACCGAGCTCGCCCGCGTCGCCCGCCGTCCACGCCGAGTTCGCGCGCCGCGTCACGCCGGCGGTCGCGCGCAGGCGCCAGCCACCGAGCAGCTCGACTTCGGCCGCGGGCCACGCCGCGAAGGCGCGCGCCTCGAGCTCCGCGATCACTCGCCGGACTGCGCGGCGAGCTCGACTTCGGTCGAGAAGAGCGCACCCTCGGCGGGCGCACCGGAGGCGAGGCTACACGCAGAAGTGTCGACCACGCCCGCAGCCAGCACGTCGGGCAGCACCGCGCGCAGCGCGGCCAGGTCGGGCTCGGCGCCGCGCACCACCAGCCGCGCCACGGGCCAGCGCAAGCTCTTCTTCGCGCTGGTCTTCGCGCCGCGGATGCGCGTGGACACCTCGCAGGCCGCCGCGTACGCGCCGTTCGCGCGCTCGAGCGGAATGCCGGCGAACTCCTCCGCGCTCGGCCACGGCCCGACGTGGATCGACCGGCCGCCCGCGCTCTCCGCGAAACGCCACGACCACACCTCGTCGCACACGAACGGCAGCGCGGGCGCGAAGAGGCGCAGGAAGACGCGCAGCGCGAGCTGCAGCGTGGCGAGCGCCGAGCGCTGCTCGGGCGACGGCGCTTCCGCGTACGCGCGCACCTTCACGATCTCGAGGTAGTTGTCGCAGAAGTCCCAGAACGCCTCTTCGGTGGCCTGCAGCGCGGCCGCGTAGTCGAATGCCTCGAAGCTGGCGGTCGCGCGCGCCACGAGCTCGCGCAGCCGCGCTGCGAAGTCGACGTCGAGCGGGTGCGCGATGGCGCTGGCGGGGTGGCTGGCCGGGGTGGCTCCCGCGCGCTCGAGCTGCAGCAGCGCGAACCGCCCCGCGTTCACCAGCTTCGTCGCGAGCCGCTTGCCGAGCTTCATGACCTGCTCGTCGAACGCGGTGTCGACGCCGAGCCGCGCGCGCCCCGCCCAGTAGCGCACGGCGTCGGCCGAGTGCTGCTCGAGCAGGCTCGCGGGTGTGGTCACGTTGCCCTTGGACTTCGACATCTTCTTGCGGTTCGGATCCAGGATCCAGCCGCTGATCACGATGTTCTTCCAGGGAATCTGCCGCTCGTGCAGGTATGCCTTCACGATGGTGTAGAACGCCCAGGTGCGGATGATCTCGTGCGCCTGCGGCCGCATGTCGGCGGGGAAGAGCTTCTCGTGGCGCGCCGGGTCGAGCGTCCAGTGACTCATGATCTGGGGCGACAGCGACGACGTCGCCCAGGTGTCCATCACGTCGGCGTCGCCGGCGAAGCCGTTCGGCACGCCGCGTTGCGCTTGCGTGTAGCCCGGCGGCGGCGCGAGCCGCGGGTCGACGGGGAGGTCTTCCGGCCGCGCGAAGATCGGCCGCTCGTGGTCGGGCTCGCCCTTCGCGTCCAGCCGGTACCACACGGGAAATGGCACGCCGGAGAAGCGCTGGCGGCTCACGCACCAGTCCTGGTTCAGGCCCTGCACCCAGTTCTCGTAGCGCGCGCGCATGTGCGCGGGATGCCAGGAGACCTTGCGGCCCTGCTCGAGCAACGCATCCCGGTGTACGAGCAGTCGCACGAACCACTGGCGTGTGGGCATGAACTCGAGCGGCCGCGAGCCGCGCTCGTAGAACTTCACGGGATGTACGATCGCGCGCGGCTCGCCCACGAGCGCGCCGTCGGCGCGCAGGAGCTCCACGATCCTCGCGCGCGCCTGCTTCACCGTCTTGCCCTCGAGCTCGCGCCAGCTGCGCGCGGCTTCCGCCGGGTTCGCGCTCTGGAACGGCTCGCGGTCGAAGCGAACCGGACGCATGCGCCCGTCGGGGCCGATCAGCTGGCGCAGCGGCAGGCCCTGCGCGCGCCAGAACTCCACGTCCGCCTGGTCGCCGAACGTGCACACCATGAGGATGCCCGTGCCCTTCTCGGGATCGGCGTGCGGGCTGGGCCGGATCGGCACCTCGGCGTGGAAGAGCGGCGTGCGCGCCGTCTTGCCGAAGAGCGCCTGGTAGCGCGCGTCGTCGGGGTGGGCGACCACGGCCACGCAGGCGCCGAGCAGCTCGGGCCGCGTGGTCGAGATCACGAGCTCGCCGCCACTCGACACTGAAAAGCGTAGATCGTGATAGGCGCCGGGCTGCTCGCGGTCCTCGGTCTCGGCCTGCGCCACCGCGGTCTGGTCGTCCACGTCCCACATGGTGGGTGCGAACTTCGAGTACGCCTCGCCCTTTGCGACCAGATCCAGGAACGACAGCTGCGCGACGCGCTGCGGGTGCGCCGCGATGGTGCGGTAGAGCTGCGACCAGTCGTACGACAAGCCGAGCCGGCGCCACAGCGCCTCGAACACGGCCTCGTCCTCCGCCATGACGAGCTTGCAGGCCTCGATGAAGTTCTGCGGCGACACGTCCTCGAGCGGCGCATCCGCCGGCTTGTCGCGGCGCGGCTGCCAGTGGGGGTCGTACGCGAGCCGGGCGTTCGGCCGCAGCCCGAGCACGTTCTGCACGCGCCGCTCGGTCGGCAGCCCGTTGTCGTCCCAGCCGATCGGGAACGCCACGTTCTTGCCGCGCATGCGCCAGAAGCGCGCGATGAGATCGGCGTGCGTGTAGCTGAACACGTGCCCGATGTGCAGCGAGCCCGACACCGTGGGCGGCGGCGTATCGACGACGAACGTCTCACCGCGCGGGCGCGCCGGGTCCCAGCGGTACACGTGTTCGCGTTCCCAGCGCTCGACCCAGTCGCGCTCGGCCTTCGCGAACTCGTAGCTCTGCGGGATCTCGGACATGGCTACCAGCTTCCCCATTGCCCGCTCGCGCGCACGTAGAGCGCGAGGGCCGCGTTCGTGACGGCGTGGGCGCAAATGCATGATACGAGGTCGCCGCGCGCGATCCAGAGCGCGCACATCAGCACGCCGTAGGCCGACGCCGCCACCCATTCGGCCGGCGTGTGCCCCGCCGCGAAGAGCACGCTCGAGCCCAGCACTGCGAGGGCGCTCCACGCGCCGGGCGCCACGTCGGCGAGCGAGCTGCGCTCGAGCGCGTCCTGGAAGGGCAGCGGGCGCCGCTCGGCGCGAGCCCGCTCCCACAACAGGATCACGCGCAGCGCGAAGCCGCGGAACAGGAGCTCCTCCGCGAACGGCGGCAGCGCGGTGGAGCCGAGCGCGCGCGCGAGCCAGGCCGAGTCGCTCCATGGCGCGGGCGAGCCGGCGGGGAAGGGCACGCGCAGGGCGACCCAGAGCCCCGTGCCCGCGAGCCCCGCCACGACCCCCGCGAAGAGCGACCCCGCGACGGCCCGCGGTCCGGTGAGAGGCCGGTACTCGCGCCAGAAGAACGCGAGCGCGCCGCCCACCGCGAGGAGGCGCGCCGAGTACGCGAGCTCCGCGTGCGTGCGCGGATCCGCGAGCGCGCCGATCGCCACGTACAGGAAGTACGGCAGGACGTACGGCAGGATCTGCGAGCTGGCGCTGCGTGCGGCCGATTCGGACATGGCCGGCTACTCTACCCGCGCTCGCCCCGCGCGGTCCCGCGGAGTTTTGCTTGGCCGACGAAATTTCGCTGCGCGCGGCGCTCGCCGCCGTGCCGCGGCTCTCGCGCATGCGGGCGCGCGAGCTGCTCGGCGCCGAGCGAACGGAGTGGCGGCGGCTCCTGCCGGCGGCCCTGTTCGCTGCCGTGACGGGCGCCCTGCGCGGCGGCGCGGGCGAGCGCGCACTCGAGCAGGCGTCGGCGCGCGGGATCCGCGCGCTCGCGCCGGGCGACGCCGAGTTCCCGGCGGCGCTGCGCGAGATCCCCGATCCGCCGCTGCTCTTGTGGCTGCGCGGCGCGCTGCCGGCGGGGCCTGCGCTCGCCATCGTGGGCTCGCGGCGCCCGTCCGCGCGCGGCCGTTCGACCGCGCACGCGTTCGCCGAGGCGGCGGCGCGGGCGGGCGCGGCGGTCGTCTCGGGCCTGGCCTACGGCATCGACGCGGCTGCGCACGAGGGTGCGCTCGCGGCGGCGGCGCCGACCGTCGCGGTGCTGGCGTCGGGCCTCCTGCACGTCACGCCGCACGGCCAGGTCGGGCTGGCCGAGCGGATCCTCGCAGGCGGCGGCGCCTGGCTGTCCGAGCGCTGTCCCGACGAGGACGCGCGGGCGTACCACTTCCCGGAGCGCAACCGGCTGATCAGCGGCCTCGCGCGCGCCACGCTCGTGGTCGAAGCGCGCGAGGCGAGTGGCTCGCTGTGGAGCGCCAGGCACGCGCTCGAGCAGGGCCGCGAGGTGCTCGTCGTGCCGGGGCCGATCGACACAGATCTGTGTCGAGGCAGCAACCGGCTGCTGCGCGAGGGCGCCGCGCCGATCCTCGATGCGGACGACCTGCTCGCGCACGCGCTGGGGCCGCTCGCCGGCAGGCGCCCGCTCGCCGCGGCGGAGCGCCGCGACTCGCCCGCAGCGCGCGCCGTGCTCGCCCGGCTGGCCGACGGCCCGTGCGAGCTCGACGCGCTGGCGCGCGCGCTCGCCCGCCCGCCGGCGGAGCTCGCGCCGGTGCTGCTCGAGCTCGAGCTCGAGGGGCGACTGCGCCGCGTCGGCGCACGCCTCGAGCGGGTGGGGTCGGCCTGACGCCGCCGAGCTAATGTCTGGCGCCATGGCGGCGCGCGCGGACGTCGTTTTCGTGGTGGGCGGCGGCCTCGCGGGCTGCGAGGCGGCGTGGCAGCTCGCGCGCCGCGGAATCGCCGTGCGCCTGTTCGAGATGCGCCCGGAGCTGCGCTCGCCCGCGCACGCCACGGACGAGCTCGCGGAGCTGGTCTGCTCCAACAGCTTGCGCTCGGACGACGCCGAGAACGCGGTCGGGCTCCTGCACGAGGAGCTGCGGCGCGCCGGCTCGCTGGTGCTGGCAGCCGCGGACGCGAACCGCGTGCCGGCCGGCTCCGCTCTCGCGGTCGACCGCCTGGCGTTCTCGCGCGAGATCGGCGCGCGCATCGCCGGCGAGCCCCGGATCGAGCTCGTGCGCCGCGAGGTGCGCGAGCTGCCGGACGGTCTCGCGATCGTCGCGACCGGGCCGCTCACCTCGGACGCGCTCGCCGCGCGCATGCGCGCGCTGTGCGGCGACTCGCTGTACTTCTACGACTCGATCGCACCGGTCGTGTACGCGGACAGCCTCGCGCACGAGCGGCTGTTCCGCGCCTCGCGCTGGCAGGAGCCGGGCGCGGGCGAGGGCGACTACTTGAACTCGCCGCTCGACCGCGCTGCGTACCAGCGCTTCGTCGCGGAGCTGCTCGCCGCCGACAAGGTGCCGCTGCACGACTTCGAGAAGCCGGTCTACTTCGAGGGCTGCCTGCCGATCGAGGTCATGGCGGAGCGCGGGCCCGAGACGCTCGCCTTCGGCCCGATGAAGCCCGTGGGTCTGTACGACCCGCGCGGCGGCCCGCCGCCGTACGCCGTCGTGCAGCTGCGCCAGGAGGACAAGGCGGGCGCGCTCTACAACCTGGTCGGCTTCCAGACGAAGCTGCGCATCGGCGAGCAGAAGCGGATCTTCCGCACGCTGCCGGGGCTCGAAGCGGCGGTGTTCGCGCGCTTCGGCTCGGTGCACCGCAACACGTTCATCCGCGCACCCGAGCTGCTCGACGAGCGGCTGGGGCTGCGCGCGCGGCCGGGCCTGCACGTGGCCGGGCAGATGGCGGGCGTGGAAGGCTACGTGGAGTCGGCGGCGCTCGGGCTCCTCGCAGGCGCGTTCGTGGCCGCGAAGGCCGCCGGCGCCGAGGCGCCGCTGCCTCCGGGCACGACGGCGCTCGGCGCGCTCTTGCGCCACCTGCGCGAATCCGACCCGCGCCGCTTCCAGCCCGCGAACGTGACCTTCGGGCTGTTCCCGCCGCTCGAAGGCCGACACGCAAAAGTGTCGCGCCGCGAACGGCACAAGCGGCTCTCCGCGCGCGCGCTCGAGGACCTGGCGCCGTGGCTCGCGGCCGTGGGCGCGCAGCCCACATGAGCGCAGCCGACGCGCGCGCCGTGGCGGCCTTCGAGCGCCACCTCGCGGCCGAGCGCGGGCTCTCGCCCCACACGCTGCGCGCCTACGTGTCCGAGGCGCGGCGCCTGGCCGAGAGCCCCGAGTGCACGCGCGCGGGCGGCCTGGCGCGCGTGGACGCGCTCGGCGTGCGCGCGTACCTCGCCGGCTTCCACCGCGCGCACAAGGCCTCGACGCGGAACCGCCGCCTGGCCGCGCTGCGCGCGTTCTTCCGCTTCGCCGTGAAGACGGGCGTGCGGGCGCTCGACCCGACGGAGGGTCTGCCCGGCGCGCGCGCCGAGAGGCGGCTGCCGGGCCCGTTCTCGTTCGAGGACTGCGAGCGCCTGATCGAGGCCGACGATCCGGAGCGCGCGCCCGGGCTCGCGCTGCGCGACCGCGCGCTGTTCGAGGTGCTCTACGGCACCGGCGTGCGCGTGGGCGAGCTCGCCAAGCTGCGCGTGCGCGACTGGGACGCGTACCGCGGCGAGCTGCGGGTCGTGGGCAAGGGCAACAAGGAGCGCGTGATCCCGCTGCCCGGCCAGTCGCGCGACGCGCTCGAGGCGTGGCTCCGCTCGCGCCCGGCGGAGGGGCGGCTCGCCCAGCCGCTCTTCACGAACGCGCGCGGCGGCGCCCTCTCGGACCGCGGCGTGCGCGTGATCCTGCGCCGGCGGATGCTGGTGGCCGGCGTCGCGGGGCGCGCGAGCCCGCACGCGCTGCGCCACTCCTACGCCACGCACCTGCTCGACGCCGACGTTGACCTGCGCGCGATCCAGGAGCTCCTCGGCCACGAGCGTTTGTCCACGACGCAGCGCTATACGAAGATCTCCCCCGAGCGCCTGTCCCGCGCCTACCGGTCGGCGCACCCGCGCGCGAAGGGATGATTCGAACGTGAAACCGATGCACGCCACCACGGTGATCGCCGTGCGCCGCGGCGACCGCGTGGTCGTCGCCGGCGACGGGCAGGTCACCCTGGGCGAGACGGTCATGAAGCGCACCGCGCGCAAGGTGCAGCGCCTGCGCGGCGGCAAGGTGCTGGCCGGCTTCGCCGGCTCGACGGCCGACGCGTTCGCGCTGGCCGAACGCTTCGAGGCGAAGCTCGAGGAGCGCGGGGGCGTGCTGCGCCGCGCCGCGGTCGAGCTCGCGAAGGACTGGCGCACCGACCGCTCCATGCGGCGGCTCGAGGCGCTGCTCGTCGTCGCCGACGCGCAAGACTTGCTCGTGATCTCGGGCAACGGCGACGTGATCGAGCCCGACGGCGGCGTCGCCGCGATCGGCTCGGGCGGCTCGTACGCGCTGGCCGCGGCGCGCGCGCTGCTCGACGCGACCGAGCTCGGCGCGCGCGAGATCGCCGAGCGGAGCTTGCGCATCGCGGCCGAGATCTGCCTGTACACGAACGACCAGATCAGCGTCGAGGAGCTCGCGCTTTGAGGCGCTTCACGCCGCGCGAGGTGGTGTCGGAGCTCGACCGCTACATCGTCGGTCAGCACGCGGCGAAGCGCGCCGTGGCGATCGCGCTGCGCAACCGCTGGCGCCGGCAGAACGTGGCCGGCGAGCTGCGCGACGAGATCCACCCGAAGAACATCCTGATGATCGGGCCCACGGGCGTGGGCAAGACCGAGATCGCGCGCCGGCTCGCGAAGCTCGCCGCCGCGCCGTTCGCCAAGGTCGAGGCCTCGAAGTTCACCGAGGTCGGCTACGTGGGCCGCGACGTCGAGTCGATCGTGCGCGACCTGGTCGAGATCGGCGTGAAGCTCGTGCGCGAGGAGGAGCTCGCCAAGGTGCAGGCATCGGCCGAGCGCGTGGCCGAGGAGCGCCTGCTCGACGCGCTGTACCCGCAGACGCCGGGCTCCGCCGCGGGCTCGGACGGCACGCGCGAGCGCATGCGCGAGAAGCTGCGCGCCGGCGAGCTCGAGGAGCGCGAGGTCGAGATCGACATGCCGGAGCGCTCGGCGCCCACGCTCGAGATCTTCTCGCCGCAGGGCATCGAGGAGATGGGCGTCAACCTGCGCGACCTCATGGGCCAATTCATGCCGAAGCGCACGCGCGCGCGGCGCGTGAAGGTCGCGCAGGCGCGCGAGTTCCTGCGCGAGCAGGAGGCCGCCGGCCTGATCGACGCCGAGCTCGTGCGCGAGCGCGCGATCCAGCGCGTCGAGCAGACGGGCATCGTGTTCATCGACGAGATCGACAAGATCGCGCGGCGCGAGACGCACGGCGTGGACGTGTCGCGCGAGGGCGTGCAGCGCGACCTGCTGCCGATCGTGGAGGGCACGAGCGTGCAGACGAAGCACGGCACCGTGCGCACCGACCACATCCTGTTCATCGCGGCGGGCGCCTTCCACGTGTCGCGCCCGTCCGATCTGATTCCCGAGCTGCAGGGCCGCTTCCCGATCCGCGTCGAGCTGGAAGACCTGGACGAGGCGGCATTTGTGCGGATCCTCGAGGAGCCGCACAATGCGCTCGTGAAGCAGTATCAGGCGTTGCTCGCCACCGAGAACGTGCGGCTCGAGTTCAAGCCGGACGCGATTCGCGAGATCGCGCGCATCGCCGCCGAGGTGAATCGCTCGACCGAGAACATCGGCGCGCGCCGGCTGCACACGGTGCTCGAGCGCCTGCTCGACGACGCGCTCTTCGAAGCGCCCGACCGCGGCGGCTCGACCGAGGTGTTCGACGCCGCGCGCGTGCGCGAGCGGCTCGCCGACATCGCGGGCGACCGCGAGCTGGCGCGGTTCATCCTGTAGCCGCGATGGAAGAGCTCATCCGCAAGGCGAACGTGCTGGTCGAAGCGCTGCCGTGGATCCGCGAGTTCTTCGGCCGCACGGTCGTCATCAAGTACGGCGGCGCCGCGATGGAGAACGACGCACTGAAGGCGTCGTTCGCGAAGGACGTGACGCTGTTGCGCTTCATCGGCCTGCACCCGGTGATCGTGCACGGCGGCGGGCCGCAGATCGGCCAGTTCCTGGCGCGGCTCGGCAAGAAGTCCGAATTCGTCGACGGCGTGCGCGTGACCGACGAGGAGACGATGGAGATCGTCGAGATGGTCCTCGGCGGGCAGATCAACGCCGAGATCGTGTCGCTCGTCGGCGAGGCGGGCGGCAAGGCGATCGGCCTCACCGGCAAGGACGCGGGCGGCTTCCTGCGCGTGCGCCGGCTGCTCGGGCCCGGCGGCCGCGACCTGGGTCGCGTGGGTACACCGGACCGTGTCGACGTGTCGCTGCTGAAGACGCTGGCCGCCGATGGCTTCATCCCGGTCATCGCCCCGATCGGCGTCGACGCCGAGGGCGAGACGCACAACGTCAACGCCGATACCGCGGCGGGCGCCATCGCCGAGGCGCTGGGCGCAGAGAAGCTGATCCTGTTGACCGACGTCGAGGGCGTGCTCGACGACGGCAGGGAGCTCATCCACCAGATGAGCGCGGGCGAAGTGCGCAATGCGATCACGACGGGGATCGTGAAGGGCGGCATGATCCCGAAGCTCGAGTGCGCGGTGCAGGCGCTCGAGCACGGAGTCACCGCCGCGCACGTGATCGACGGCCGCGTGCCCCACGCCCTCTTGCTCGAGATCTTCACCGACCGCGGGGTGGGAACGAAGCTTGTCCGCGCGAAGGCCTGAGCCGGGCCGCCCGAAGGACTTCGTGTCGATCGCCGACTGGCCGCGCGACGCGATCGAGGCGATGCTCGCGCGCGCGCTCGAGCTGAAGGATCTGCGGCGGCGGCGCGTGCCCGTGCGCTCGCTCGACGGCTGCTCGGTGCTGCTCTACTTCGCGAAGCCGAGCCTGCGCACGTTCGTCACGTTCGAGGTCGGCGTCGCGGAGCTCGGCGGCACGGCGGTGTACCTGCCGCCGGGCCAGGTGCAGCTCGGCGAGCGCGAGCCGCCCGAGGACGTGGCGCGCAACCTGTCGCGCTGGTGCCACGGCATCGTGGCGCGCACGTACGGACACGACGTGCTGCAGACGCTCGCGACGCACGCGACGGTGCCGGTCATCAACGCGCTCACCGACTGGCTCCACCCGTGCCAGGCGATGGCGGACGCGCTGACCATGCACGAGCACGGCGACCTGCGCACCGACCCGCTCACGTACATCGGCGACGGCAACAACATGTGTCACTCGCTCATCAACCTGGCCGCGTGTCTCGGCATGCGGCTCGTGGTCTCGACGCCCGCTGGGTACGCGCCCGATCCCGCGGTCGTGAACCCGGCGCTCGAACGCGGCGCGAAGAGCGGTGCGGAGATCCGCTTCGTCGCCGATCCGCGCGAAGCCGTGAAGGGTGCCGCGTTCATCTACACCGACGTGTGGGCCAGCATGGGCCAGGAGAGCGAGGCCGAGGCGCGCCGCCGCGTGTTCCGCCCGTTCCAGGTGAACGCCGAGCTCGTCGCGCTGGCGCCCGGCGCACGCATCCTGCACTGCCTGCCCGCGCACCGCGGCGAGGAGATCACCGCCGACGTGTTCGAATCCGAGCGCGCGATCGTCTTCGACCAGGCCGAGAACCGCCTGCACGCACAGAAGGCCATCCTCGAGCTGCTGATCGCTTCTTAACTTCGCGACACGCGCGCCAGGCGAGTCAGGGAGCGCCACCGCCGGTAAACTTTCTCTCCGGCCGCCCCGATACTTCTTGGGTCGAATTGCGCACCGGTGTGGAGGCGGCATGAGTTCGAGTCCCGACTCGAACACGGCGAATGCGGGCGCGCGCGTGGATCTGCCGGAGGCGTTCCAGCGCGAGGTGCGCGAGTTCGCCCGCGCGCTGCCCACGCTCGACTACTACGCAGTGCTCGGCGTCGAGCGCAATGCGGAGCCCGAGGACATCCGCGACGCCTTCTTCCAGCGCTCGAAGGCGTACCACCCGGATCGATATTTCAAGAAGGAGCTCGGCCCGTACGGCGAGCTCTTGAACGAGGTCTACAAGCGCATCGTGGCCGCGCACGACGTGCTGCGGGATCCGAAGCTGCGCGGCGCGTACGACCGCTCGCTCGCGCCTGCGCCCGAGGTGCGCACGCCCAAGGCGCCGCCCGCCGCGCCGCCCGTCTCGCGCGCGCCCACGAGCGGCCGCGGCGCGTCGCTGCGCAGCCGCCTCGGCCTGCAATCGCCGGGGCTCATGCTCGTCGGGCTGCAGCGCCAGCTCGAGCAGAGCCGCGCGCGCGCGCGCAAGCACTACGAGGCTGCCCTGGCGCAGAAGCAGAGCGGCGACTGGGCCCGCGCGGCGCAGCTCGTCGAGCTCGCGCTCGCGTTCGACCCGCGCGAGAAGCAGTACCACGACGAGCTCGCCGAGATCCTGCCGCGCGCGAATGCCGATCGCGCCGCGGAGGTGCGCCGCAAGGCGGAGATGCTCCTGCACGGCGATCACGCGGGCGCCGCCGAGCTGCTCGAGGAGGCCGCGCAGCTGAGCCCGACCGACGCCGAGCTGGCGCACAAGCTCGCGGCATTGCTGCTCGGCTTGGAGGGCGGGCTCGAGAAGGCTGCGCTCTACGTGGAGCGCGCGCTGTCGCTCGAGGAAGAGAACCTGAAATTCATGAAGACCGCCGGCGAGATCTACCGCAAGGCGGGCGACACGGCGAAGGCACGCAAGCACCTGCAGAAGGCTTGGGGACTCGATCCGATGGACAAGGAGATCCGCCAGGCGCTCGAGACACTCTAGAGTGTCAGACGCCGCGAAGGGAACGCGATGAGTCGAGTGATCGGAATCGATCTTGGGACCACGAACTCGTGCGTGGCCATCCTCGAGGATGGCCAGCCCGTCGTGATCCCCAACACGGGCGGGTACAAGACGACGCCGTCGATCTTCGCCGTCACCGAAGAAGGCAAGCGCCTGGTCGGCCATCTGGCCAAGCGCCAGGCGGTGACGAACGCGAAGAACACGGTGTACGCGGCGAAGCGGCTGATCGGCCGCGGCTACGACTCGCAGGACGTCACGAAGTTCAAGGAGCTGTTGCCGTACGAGCTGGTGCAGGGACCGAACAACGACGTGCGCGTGCGCGTGGCCGGGCGCGTGTACACGATCCCCGAGATCTCGGGCATCGTGCTGCGCGAGATGAAGCGAGTCGCCGAGGAGTATCTCGGCGACACCGTGCAGCAAGCGGTCATCACCGTGCCCGCGTACTTCAACGACGCGCAGCGCCAGACCACGCGCGACGCGGGCCGCATCGCGGGTCTCGAGCTCCTGCGCATCATCAACGAGCCGACCGCGGCGGCGCTGGCCTACGGCTTCGGCCGCGACAAGACCGAGAACATCGCGGTGTACGACCTCGGCGGCGGCACGTTCGACATCTCGATCCTGCAGATGGGCAAGGGAGTGATCGAGGTGCTCGCGACCTCGGGCGACACGCAGCTCGGCGGCGAGGACTTCGACCGGCGCATCGTCGAGCACCTGCTCGCGACGTTCCAGGAGAAGGAGAAGGTCTCGCTGCGCGGCGACACGATGGCGCTGCAGCGGCTGAAGGACGCCGCGGAGAAGGCCAAGTGCGACCTGTCGCAGCTCGGTTCCACCGAGATCAACCTGCCGTTCATCGCCGCCGACGCGGAGGAGAACGCACTACACATGAGTGTGTTGCTCTCGCGCGAGAAGCTCGAAGAGCTCGTGGGCGATCTCGTCAACCGCACCAAGCCCATCGTGCAGCGCGCGCTCGACGACGCGAAGCTCACCGTGAAGCAGATCGACCAGGTGCTGCTGGTCGGCGGGCAGACGCGCATGCCGATGGTGCAGAAGATCGTGGCCGAGTTCTTCGGGAAGACGCCGCACAAGGGCGTGAACCCCGACGAAGTCGTGGCCGTCGGCGCGGCGATCCAGGCGGCGATGCTCTCCGAGGAGAAGGAAGGCCCGCTGCTCGTCGACGTGACTCCTCTGTCTCTCGGCATCGCGACCTTCGGCGGTCACTTCGCGAAGCTCATCGAGCGCAACACCACGGTGCCGACGTCGCGCCAGGAGATCTTCACCACCACGCGCGACAACCAGACCGCGGTCAAGATCCGCGTGCTCCAGGGCGAGAGCGACCGCGCGGACGACAACGATCTGCTCGGCGAATTCGTGCTGGCCGGCATCCCGCCCGGACCGAAGGGCGCGCCGGAGATCGAGGTCACGTTCGACATCGACGCGAACGGCATCGTGTCCGTCTCGGCGCGCGACCTCGCGACCGGCCGCGCGCAGTCCATCCAGGTCAACCCGCGCGGCACGCTCACGCCGCAGGAGATCGAGCGGCTCGCGAGCATGTACCAACAGGGCGACGAGGTGGCCGTCAAGGGCTGAGCCGTGGACGACGCGAGACACGCTGAAGTCACGCGGCTGCTCAAACGGGGCCTCAACCACTACGGGTTGGGCGACCTCGAGGCCGCGATCTCGTGCTGGGAGCAGGCGCGCGCGCTCGACCCCGAGAACCAGGCGGTGCACGACTACCTCGAGACCGCCTACGAGGAGCAGGGCGGCGGGCGCAAGAAGGCAGGCCCGAAGGGCGTGAAGCAGGCGATGTCCGCGCCGAAGTCCGCGCCGGCCAGGCCCGCGGCGCCCGCGGCCCCGCCGAAGAAGCCCGCGAAGCCCGCGCAGAAGCCCGTCACCGACGAGGACGACACGCCGAAGAGCGGACCGGTGATCGAGTTCCGCCCCGACGACGACGAGGACCCGGACACGCAGATCCAGGCCGCGCTCGCCGCGTACAAGGAAGGCCGCTACGAGGACGCCTGGCGCGACCTGCGCAAGCTCGCGAAGGAGCAGCCCGATCGGCTCGACGTGCAGGGCTACCTGCAGCTGGTCCGCACCGAGCGCGCGCAGTCGTGGGCCAAGGAGATCGGCGACCAGGGCCGCGTGCTGCGCCTCCGGGTGACGACGGCGCAGATCATGAAGCTGCGCCTGCAGCCCGACGAAGGCTTCATGCTCTCCCAGATCGACGGCCGCATGTCGATCGCCGACCTCATCAGCGTCTCGACCGCCGACCGCGTCCGCACCCTCGAGATCATCGCCAAGCTTCTCCGCGAGAGCGTCGTCGAGTAGCGCAAGCGCCGCGGAGCGGCGCGCGCAGCGAGGCGAAGCCGAGCGAAGCAGTAGGGCGGTGCAAGCGCCGTTCAGGCGCGCGCAGCGAGCCGCAGGCGAGCGAAGGATCGGGCGGTCGCACGCGCCACCGAGATGCTCTTCGCTATGATTCGCGCCCTATGACCACCCCCAAAGGCGACATCAAGCGGATCGTGCTGGCGTACTCGGGCGGGCTCGACACGTCCGTCATCTTGCGTTGGCTCATCGAGACGTACGGCGCGGAGGTCGTGTGCTACGTCGGGAACGTCGGCCAGGGCGAGGACCTCGACGCGGTCCACAAAAAGGCGCTCGCCACGGGCGCGGTCGACTGCATCGTGTCGGACCTGCGCGAGGAGTTCGTGCGCGACTTCGTGTTCCCGGCGATCTCGGCGAACGCGGTGTACGAAGGCAGCTACCTGCTCGGCACGTCGCTCGCGCGACCGGTGCTCGCGAAGGAGCAGGTGCGCATCGCGCGGCAGGTGGGCGCCGACGCGCTCGCGCACGGCTGCACGGGCAAGGGCAACGACCAGATGCGCTTCGAGCTGGCCTTCCACGCGCTGGCGCCCGACCTCGCGATCATCGCGCCGTGGCGCACGTGGGACATGGGCGGCCGCACCGAGCTCATGGCGTACGCGCGCAAGCACGACATCCCGGTCGACGCGACGCTGCGCAAGCCGTACTCGCTCGACCGCAACATCTACCACATCAGCTACGAGGGCGGGATCCTCGAGAACCCGTGGCTCGCACCCGACGAGGAGATGTTCGAGTGGACGAACTCTCCCGTGGACGCGCCCGACGAGCCGACGGAGCTCGAGATCGAGTTCGAGCGCGGCATCCCGACGAAAGTCGACGGGCGGCCGCTCGGGCCGGTGGCTCTCCTCACGCGGCTCAACGAGCTCGCGGCGGAGCACGGCGTCGGCCGCGTCGATCTCGTGGAAGACCGCGCGGTCGGCATGAAGTCGCGCGGGGTGTACGAGACGCCGGGTGGCACCGCGCTGCACGCGGCGCACCGCGCGCTCGAGTCGATCACGCTCGACCGCGAGGTCATGCTCGAGCGCGACCGGCTCATTCCGAAGCTCGCGCAGCTCATCTACGCGGGTTTCTGGTTCTCGCCCGAGATGGAGTTCCTGCGCGCGGCGATCGACAAGAGTCAGGAGCACGTCAGCGGCGAAGTGAGGCTGCGCCTGTTCAAGGGCGCAGTGACCGTGCGCGGCCGGCGCTCGCCCCATTCACTCTACCGCGAGGATATCGCGACGTTCGAGGCGGGTGGCAGCTACGACCAGCGCGACGCGACGGGCTTCATCAAGCTGAACGCGCTGCGACTGAAGCTCCGCCAGTAGCCGGGTCGGCGGGCGTCGTCACGAAGCGCATCAGGTGCGGCAGGAAGAGCCGCATCGGATCGGCGCCCGGGGCGATGCGCTCGGCCAGGTTGTACACGTAGGCGAGCGTCCGCGCCCACAGGAGCAGGTCGCGCGGGATGCGGAACGCGCGGCTCTCGCGCACCAGCTGCTTGCCGAGCTGCTTCAGCGCCTGGATGGCGCCGACGCCCGCGCCGAGCGCGCTGGCGGCGCCGGCGCCCAGCGCGGCCTCGAGCGCAGCGCGCGCCTCGCGCTCGCGGCCCGGCACCACGGCGCCGAGCCGGTCGAGCCCCGCGACCAGCGCGTCGACGTCGCGGCGCAAGAGCGCCTGGAAGCCGAGTCGCAGCTCCTCGCGCACTGCAGGAGTGAGTCGTTCACAGAGTCCGAAGTCGAGAAACAGTACGTGCGGCGCCGGGTCGCCGGCGGCCACGAGATAGAGGTTGCCGACGTGCGGGTCGGCGTGGAAGAGCCCGTCGCCGAAGACCTGCCGCCCGTACGCTTCGATCACGATCGCGAGACACTGCTCCGGCGACACTCCGCGAGCGGCGAGCGCGGCGCGGTCGTCGAGGCGCACGCGCGGCACGTAGTCGAGCGTCAGCACGCTCTGCGAAGTGGCCTCCCAGTGCACGCGCGGCACCACGATGCGCGAGTCGGCCGAAAGCGCCGCGGCGATCTGCTCGGCCGTGCGGCCCTCGAGCTCGAAGTCGAGCTCGCGCGCGAGCGCGCGCCCCAGCTCGTCGAAGAGCGCACGCGCCTCGTCGCGCCGGAGCCACGGGCGCAGGAGCGGCAGCGCGCGGCGCAGGCCGCGCAGGTCGCGCGCCAGGCCCGCGGGCGAGAGCTCGGGATGGCGCACCTTGACCGCCACCTCGCCGCCGCGCTGCAGGCGCGCGCGGTGCACCTGGGCGATCGAAGCCGTGCCCAGCGGCTCCGGATCGATCCAGGCGAAGATCCGCGTGGAGCCGAGGCCGCGCTCGATCTCGGCGCGGATCACCGAGAAGGGCACGGGCGGCGCGGACTCGTGGAGCGCGTCGAGCGGCGCACGAAACTCGTCCGAAAGTGCGTCGACGCGCGTCGCGAGGTGCTGCCCCAGTTTGGTGTAGACCCCGCGCAGAGATCCGAGCGCGTCCGCGATTCGCTCACCCGCGGCGGTGTCGCGCTCCGCGCGCGTTCGGCGGCCGCCGAAAGGGCCCAAATCGCGCAACGCGAGCAATAACGCAGTGCGCCACAACGTGCGCGCTGGCGAGCGGGCGCCTCCTCTCGCGTGTGACACGCGGTCATTCTATCGGCGGTCCCACCCGCGCGTCTCCACGCGGCGTGCGGAAGTTGCGCACGAGCTGCGCATGGGCGCGGAAAATTTCGCGGAAGCTTGACACTGGGTCTTCGCTCGGTTTAGAACCGGCCACCGGTCGCCAGCGTCGCGGTCCTTCGCTGCATTCCAAACGCCGCGGCGCGCGAGTCGGGAAAATGTGCGGCTCAGGGGCTCGGCGCGGCGCGCCGGAGCTCCAACGGGGAGGGGCATTGAGCACGCTTGGACGATTGCGCGCGGCGCGCGCCCTGATCTCTCTGCTTGCGGCGGCCGTCGTCACGAGCGCGTGTGTCCAGGAGAAATACGAAGAGAAGTTCAAGGCGGGTCAGATCGACTTGCCGGACGACTTGTACGCAGTCACTGCCGTCGGCGCCGACCACCTCTGGGCCGGCGGCTACTTCGGCGCGATCTACCGCACGGCGGACGGCGGCAAGAACTGGACCAAGCTCGACAGCAAGACCGACCAGTCCATCTACGACATCTCGTTCGCGGACGAGAAGAACGGCTGGGCGGTCGGGCGCCGCGGCTTCGTGATCCACACGACCGATGGCGGCGACAACTGGGAGCTGCAGAAGATCCCCCGCGAGCCCGCGCAGCACCTCTTCGCCGTGCGCGCCGTCGACGCGAGCACCGCCTGGGCGGTGGGTGACTGGGGCGGCCGCTACTACACGGCCGACGCCGGCAAGACCTGGGAAGACCGCTCGTTCGTGCTGACTCCGGACAGCCCGAGCTGGAAGTACCTGAGCGATGACGAGCTCGCGGCGGCCCAGCGCGGCGAGAAGATCTACGACGACATCTTCCTGAACGACGTCTTTTTCACGGACAAGAACCACGGCTGGATGGCCGGCGAGTACGGCTACATCTTCCGCACCGAAGACGGCGGCCAGAACTGGGAGCGCGGCAACATCCAGGGCACCGTCCACTTCGACGACGTGTCGTTCCCGACCGGCGAGCGGAAGATCCCGAAGGACAAGTGGGACCAGATCTTCAAGGCTGCCGCCGTCCTCGCGGACAAGGCGTATCTCAAGATCGCGATCGAGGGCTTCGTCACCGCCGACGAGCTGAAGAAGCGGAAGGACACCTCGCTCGCCGACGAGCGCGCAGACGAAGTGCAGAAGTTCCTCGACAACGAGGGAATCAATCAGGACCGCATCAAGATCAAGCGTCCGACGCCGCTCGACCAGGAAGGCGTCGACATGAAGGCGTTCGCGCAGTCGAAGCTCGCTCCGGCGGGCATCGTGAAGATCGAGGTCATCGAAACCCCGTTCCTGTTCGACGTGAAGTTCCGCGACAACGACCACGGCATGATCACGGGCCTCGGCGGCGTCGCGCTGACGAGCGAAGACGGCGGCAAGAACTGGAAGTATCTCCCCACCGGGTCGAAGCAGGCGATCTTCGCGGCGATCAGCGCCGAGTCGAACATCGTCGCCGTCGGCGAAAAGGGCCTGCGCCGCATCAGCAGAGACGGCGGCCAGACGTGGCTGAAGCTCGGGGAAGATCCCGACTCCGGCCGTTTCCCGTCGGGCAAGTACGGCTACTTCCGCGACGTCGCGTGCGGTACGCCGACCGTGTGTTGGATGGTGGGCGCTGGCGGGAACGTACTGCGTTCCACGGACGCGGGACTGTCCTGGTACGAGATGCTGCCGAAGGCGGAGACCATTCCGCCGCAGTCCAGCGCGGGCGAGTGATGCGCACCCGCGGCGAGCGAGACGGCCGGTTGCTCACCGCGGCGTCACTTCGCATGGCCTGCGAGCAACACCACTTGCGTGGGCACTCGCCGGGCTCTCCGGCGGCGGGCGCGCGATGAGAAAGCGCCCGCGGCGCTGAGGGAGCCGCCGCGGGCAGGTCTGTGGATACGTGAAGGGGATGGCGATGAGGGGAAGGCCGGCTGCCGCGGGGCGCATTGCTGCGATCGTCCTGGGCATCCTGATCACGGGCATCGGGATCGCGAACACCGCGCATGCCTTCGAATGGGATCTCCCGGGCGAACGCAAGTTCTCGATCCACGGCTTCTACGAATCTCGACTTCTCTTCACCGGCGACAATCTGCCGGCGAATGCGATGACGTTCTCCCAGTGGCGCCACGTGCTCGCGCTGGAGTTCGAGCTGTCGATCTTCCCCGACGGCTTCGGCCCGTTCGACACGATGTTCATGTACACCCGCGTGCTCGCGTCGTTCGACTGCATCTACACGCGCGCGTGTGGGCTGTTCAGCAGCGCCGACTCGTACGGTGACGCCGCGCGCAAGGCCGTGCGGCAGCCCGGCAGCTTGAAGGAGAACGTCGAGAACAAGTCGCCGTATTTCGGCGGCCTCCTGAAGCAGATCTACCAGCCGGGCACGCTCGCCGACCCGCGCGAGATCCTGAACCCGGACCGCCGCTATCGCCAGTGCGTGAACCAGCCGGGCACCTTCGACAACCCGTTCCCGCTGGCGGCGTTCTGCAACCTGAACCAGCTCACGCCGCTCGACGGCCCGCTGAAGTTCAGCTTGCCGCAGTACGTCGCCATCCGCGCCGGCGACTTCTCGAGCCTGGCGCGCGAGAACCTGCTCTCCGCCGCGCGTCCGACGATCGGCGAAGCGGAGTATGCGCGCCTGCACGACCTGCTCGTGAACGGCGACGTGCTGTCGATCAGCGAGGAAACCGAGCGGCGCGGGCTGCTCGCCGAGGCCGCCGACGTGCGGCGCATCCAGGAGCTCGCGAAGAAGGGCGTCACGACCGATCCGAACGATCCCAACAAGCCCCTGGCCGTGCCGCCGCCCGGCACAGCGGAAGCGCTCGAGGCGCAGGCCGCGGCGATTCTCGGCACGACCACGACGACCTTCAACGCGAACCAGCCCGAGCTCCTGAAGACGCGCCCCGATCCGAACCGCTTCGCGATCTTCGCGAAGGAGAGCACGCCCGCGCTCCTCAGCGCGAAGTGGGGCTCGAACAAGATCGGCACGACGATCTTCCCGTTCCTCGCCACGATCAACACGCCGATCAAGCCGCAGGGCTACTTCGGCAGCCTGAGCTCGCTGAACTGGTTCGGGCAGTACGAGACGGGACTCGCCGACGACATCAGCGCGAACATCGCCGGCGCGCCGACCTCGCGCGACGCCGACGGCAACCTGGTCATCAATACGCAGGTCACCGAGCAGAAGGCCGACCCGTTCTTCGTCGGCCCCGACGGGATTCGCAACACGGCGGACGACCTCCCGTACGTCGCGAACAACCCGAACGCGGCGCCCGCCGGCTACAGCCTGGCGGCGCCGCTCACCGGGCCGCAGGACCGCTTCGACCAGATGCAGGGCGGCGCGAGCCAGCCGATCAAGATCCCGATCTACTCCGAGACCGCGCAGATCACCGTGCCCAGCGCCGCGAACCCCGGCAGCGAGAAGGTGGTCGAGCTCTACGGCGTGTACTCGAACCGGTTCCTGGCGCTGCAGGCGTGCGGCGTCAGCTCGTCCGACGGCCTGGGCCTCGCCAACGCGGGCTCCTTCAACCGGGCGACGGGCGTCTGCCTCGACAAGCAGGGCCACGACATCACGCAGCAGGCCATCGCCGCGGCGTGCCCGATCATCGCGATCCGCAACCAGACGACCAAGTTCAACATCGGCGCCAACGCCGATGGCCAGTGCATCGAGCTGAACACCACCGCCCAGGCCATCCCGGGCAAGCCCAACATCGCGCTCCAGTACGAAGTGCTGGGCCTCTTGAACGACCCGCGCGCCAGGCCCACCTCGGCCTCGAACGAGCCGACCGACGCGAGCGACCTGCGCCTGTACGGCAACAACTTCGGCGTGGAGATTCCGGCGCGCCCGCGCCAGAAGAGCAACGGCATCGTGTTCCAGTCGCCGGGCGCGCGGAACTTCTACGCGACGCATCAAGCCGTGGTGTCGAACCTCGACCTGCACTTCACGGAAGACGAGCTGCAGTGGAACCACGGGGCGAGCCAGCGCGAAGACGAGTTCGCCGAGGGCTACCTCGAGTTCGAGATGGCCGACAGCCAGGTATTCGCGCGCGTGGGCAAGCTGATCGTGATCTGGGGCAAGACGGAGCTCTTCCGCAACCAGGATCGCAACAACCCGCTCGACATCGGCAACGGCCTGTTCGGCCCGCTCGACGAGCAGCGCGTCGGCCAGTGGGCGGCCGACGTCACGATCTCGCCCGAGGCGTTCATGCGCGTGGGCCCGGTCGAGGACCTCCGCCTCGAGATGCTGTGGATCTTCGACAAATTCACGCCGACCGACCTCGGCAAGTGCGGCGAGGGCGGCGCGGTCGACCTGATCTGCTTGAAGAGCTTCGGCGCCATGGCGAACGGCCTGGCGGGCATCGGCCTCGCCGGCGAACAGCGCCCGAACAACGACTACAACGGGCTCGGGACGTGGGACTACGGCATGCGCCTGGAAGGCCGCTGGGACCGCTTCACGTTCGCGCTCTCCGACTTCTGGGGCTGGGACGACAACTTCTATCTGAACCTGGTGCAGCAGTACGAGCGCACGGCCGACGTCGTGACCGGCGCACCGCTCTCGACGAGCACGCGCTCGGGCGGCACCTGCCGCTACCGCAAGAACTCCGCGGGTCAGGTCGTCGGCCCCGACGGCATCCCCGGCAACGGCGACGACATCTTCCCGTCCGAAGGCAACTGCCTGCTCTGGGCCAAGCCGAACAACGACCCGAACAGCCCCGACTTCGGCAAGCAGCACCTGCGCGCGCCCGACGCGATCGCCTCGCTGCACAACGTGAACCAGCTCTTGTTCCACTCGGTGTGCGCGTTCACGTTCGACCAGGACGAGGGCTACTGCGCGTTCGACCGCTTGAACAACCCGGACACGTTCACCGCGGTCGCGGGTCTGCTCGGTGGCTACGCGCTGGTCAGCGCGGCGGTGTTGCAAGGCGTCGACGGCATCCGCACGACGGACGATCCGTTCGACACGGTCGGCTTCAGGGACGGCAACATCCTCACCGACACGTTCATGTCCATCAACCCGCGCTCGCCGACGGTCGGCGCCCAGGCTTCGGACGACATCGGCTTCAACCTGCAGCCTGCCCAGGCGGCGCTGCTCGGCTGCGGCCCCGTGTACGCGAACCCGTGCAGCGGTCTGCAGGGCAGCCAGTGGGCCGCCGATCCGTCGATCCGCGCGGCGATCGGCACGTCCGCGATCCCGGGCAACCCGGTGTTCAGCGTCGGCGGCGTCGATCTCATGAACGCGGACGCCAGCGTGGTGACGGAGGGCTTCTCGGCGCTCAAGGCGCTCCAGCCCGGCGCGCTCGTCGGCGTGCGCACCGCGCCGAACGGCAAGCAGACGTACCTGCCGGGCATCAACTGCAGCCGCAACGGCACGTTCACCACGCTGCCCGACGGCAGCCAGATCGAGAACTGCACCTACCTCAACCTGACGCCCGACCAGGTCATCAAGATGGGCAAGGTCGGCCGCGCCGAGTTCCAGAACGACCCGAACAACCCGCGCCAGGCGGACGGCTGGATCCAGCCCATGCCCTGGAAGATCGATCCCGAGGCGAAGAAGAAGTGGGGCGCGGTCGTGTTCGAGGATGACCCGAACAATCCGCTCTCGCTCACGAGCCCGCTCAACCAGTTCAACCTGATCAACCCGAAGGGCCCGGTCACCTACCAGAACATCGACGGCGAGTACTGCGGCCGCTGGATGAACACGATCAATCCCACCGACAACGCCACGCCGTTCAACCACGGCTGTACCGCGCTGGAGATCGCGTCCGCCAACCTGGAGCGCTTCCTGATCTCGACCGAGATCGTCGGCCTGGACCGCCAGTTCGATCCGCCGGAGAGCTTGACCGAGCTCGTGAACTGGGGCAGCGGCAACACCAACAGGCAGGCCACGGGCGACCCGATCGCGGGCCCCGACGGCATCTACGCACGCAACCAGCGCGTGTTCAACCAGCAGCAGGACGACTTCGAGGTGGTGCGCAACAACCTCTCCGGGCTCAGCACGGTGGCGGCCGTGGCGGACCCGACGGCAGCACAGGCGCAGCTGCGCGCGTACAACCCGCAATCCTGCCCCGTGGACATCTGCTACTACGACGTCACCAAGGTCATCGCGACCAACAGCCACACCCCGGCGAGCGGCGCTGCGATGCTGATCGACATGCCCATCAGCTACGGCGTGAACGACGTGACGCCGGGCAGCGGCGGCGCGCAGACGCGCGTCAACCTCGCGGCGCTCGAGATGGACAACCTGAACGGGCTGCGCCAGCTCTTCGCCGGCCAGGTCGTCACGGTGAACGGCCGCCAGCTGCAGATGAGCGTGAGCGAGCGCAACAACCTGTTCGGCGACCCGACCTCGTCGCTCGCGCCGAACGGCAACGGTCTCCGCGACATCAACCAGGACCGCCTGAACGACCTGGACCAGGACCGCGACGGCATCTGGGACGGCCAGGACGACTACACCCCGGGCCCGATCACCGACGACAACATCCTGTGCGGCAGCGGCATCAAGGGCGATCCGCTCGAGGACGCAGCGCAGTACGAGCCCTACCGCGTCGACGAGGCGCCGGGCAGCGCGAAGTTCAAGGCGAAGTTCCCGAACGGCCTGCCGCCGCGCTCGCCGGTGTTCTGCAAGAGCATCGCGGGCATCGTCGGCGGCACCACGCAGACGCTGCCGATCCGCAAGGCGGGCGGCGATGGCTTCTACGGCCGCCGCGACTTCCTGTGGCAGAGCGGCCGCCAGGACGACCTGCGCTACCAGAAGAAGAACGTGTTCGGCTTCGGCCTCGACTTCGCCGAGGACGTCACCAAGACCAGCTGGGGCATCGAGTTCTCATGGATGGCGCGCAAGCTGTTCGCGAACTCGACCACGTTCTCGGGCCTGTCGCAGTCCGACGAGCTCGTGCTGTCGGTCTCGGTCGACCGCCCGACGTTCTTCAACTTCCTGAACCCGAACCGCAGCTTCTTCATGAACCTGCAGATGTTCGTGCGCTACCTGCCGAACTACCAAGGCGGGAAGCTGAACAAGGACGGCCTCTACGGCAGTGCCGGAAATCCGTTCTCGGGCAACATCGTGTTCACGTTCTTCACGGGCTACTTCCAGGACCGCCTCGCGCCGCGCGTTTCGATCCTGTACGCGCCGCTGGAGTCGCAGGCCGCGATCATCACCGGCATCTCGTACCGGTGGAACGACGCGTTCTCGACCACGCTGGGCTACTCGAGCTTCTTCGGGCACGTGTACCAGCAACAGGGCTCGTACTTCCCGATCGCCCAGTACACGTCGCCCGAGCAGATGCAGGGCTCCGTGCTGGGCCGCGGCGTGGCGCCGGTTCTCAATCGTGACCAGGCGGAGCTCCGGTTCCGCTACACCTGGTAGGGCAAACGGGAAGGGACGAGTGAGACGCCTCTCGGCGTGAGCCGGGAGGCGTCTCCGCCTTCGGGCCCCGCTCTGGTAGCTTTCGCACGTGACGCTGCGAATCGCGGTGCTGTTGTCGGGGCAAGGGACCACGTTCGAGCGCTTCGTCGAGGAGCGCGACGCGGGCCGGCTCGACGTCGAGTTCACCGCCGTGATCTCGTCGAAGCCCGAAGCATTCGGGCTCGAGCGCGCGCGCAAGCACGGCGTACCCGCGCGCATCGTGTCGCGCCGCGAGCTGCGCGGCGAGGTCGAGTTCAACGACGCCCTGCACCGCGTGCTCGACGAGGCTCCGCCCGACCTGCTCGTGCTGGCCGGCTTCCTGTCGAAGCTCGAGCTGCGCGGCTACAACGGCCGCGCGATGAACGTGCACCCGTCGCTCGTGCCCGCGTTCTCGGGCAAGGGCTTCTACGGCGAGCGCGTCCACCGCGCCGTGCTCGACTACGGCGCGAAGGTCACCGGCGCCACGATCCACTACTGCGACGAGCAGTACGACACGGGCCCGATCATCCTGCAAAAGGCCATCCCGGTGCTCGAGGACGACACGCCGGACACGCTCGCCCCGCGCGTCATCGCAGTCGAACGCGAGCTCTACCCGCGCGCGATCCAGCTGCACGCGCAAGGCCGGCTCCGCATCGAGGGCAGGCGCGTCAGGATCCTTCCCTAGCGCCGCTCGCGCCCCTTCCGCCGCGGGCTCTCAACTCCGCGGGGTTGCAGGCCGATCCTGCGCAACGGAGACGCGCGAGCGGAGGATCGGGGCGCGATGGACAAGCGGGTGCTGGTCGTCGACGACGACCGCCTGATTCGCGAGATGACGCGCGACGCGCTGGTCCAGGAAGGCTTCCGCGTGGCGACGGCGGCCTCGGGGCGCGAGGCGCTGTCGCGCCTGGGCGACGAGGGTCCCTTCGACCTCGTCATCACCGACCTGTCCATGCGCGAGATGGACGGCCTCGAGCTGCTCGAGCGCGTGAAGCGCGCCTCGCCGCACACCGAGGTCATCGTGCTCACGGGGTACGCGTCGCTCGAGAGTGCGCTGCAGGCGATGCGGCTCGGCGCGGCGGACTATCTGCGCAAGCCGGTGTCGGCGCCCGAGATCACCTACGGCGTGAAGCGCACCATGCTGCGCCGCCGGCTCATCGACGAGAACGAGTCGCTGCGCGGGAGCGTGCAGGCGTTCGAGGCGGCGCGCCCGCTGGCGTCGTGTCTCGAGAGCGGCGACGTGCTGCCGCTCGGGCTCGACATCCTGCTGCGCGTCACCGGCCGCGCGCGCGCGATCGGTCGGCTCGTCGACCTGCCGTCGCACGCGGGCGAGGGGCTCGAGCTGCGCGGCTTCCCCGAGGGGCGCGGCGGCGAGCTCCGCGCGCTCATCGAGTCGGGCAAGCTGTTCGATACGTCCGATCTCGAGCGCGCGGGCGCCTCGGCGCTCGAAGACGCGTCTGCGGTGCCGGGCGCGCTCGAGGCCGATCTCGGCCAGGTGCTCGCGCTGCCGATCCGCGTCGAGGGGCGCATCGCCGGTGGCATGTGGCTCTGCGCCGACGGCCGTCCGTTCGGGCGCGACGAGATCGAGCGCGCAGAGCTGGTCGTCGAGCAGGCCGAGCTCGCGCTCATCAACTCCGAGCGCTTCCTGCAGGCGCGCGAGAAGGCGTTCGTCGACGACGTGACTTCGCTCTACAACGCGCGGTATCTCCTGTCGGCGCTCGACCGAGAGGTGAACCGCGCCGACCGCTCGCAGAGCAAGCTCTCGGTGCTGTTCCTCGACCTGGACCGCTTCAAGGCCGTGAACGACCGCTACGGCCACTTGATCGGCTCGCGCGTCCTGCGCGAGCTCGGCGCGCTGTTGCAGGAGTCCGTGCGGGCGATCGACACCGTGGGCCGCTACGGCGGCGACGAGTTCACGATCCTGCTCGTCGACACGGGGCTCGAAGGCGCGCTCTCGGTGGCCGACCGCATCCGCCAGTCGGTCGCCGACCGCAGCTTCGGCGCGGAGCGCGGCCTCGATCTGCGGCTCACCATCTCGGTGGGCGTGGCGACGTTCCCGATGCACGGCGAGAGCCGTGAGCGGCTGCTCGACCTGGCGGACAAGGCGATGTACCTGGCGAAGGCGCTCGGCCGCAATCTGGTCTGCTCGGCCGACGACCTGTCGCAGCCCACGCGCGGCCCCGGCTCCTCCGGCGCGTCCCTTTGACCGGCCTCGGGGCCCTTGGTAGGCTCCGCCGTCCGCGCGCTCGGCTGCTCCGGGCGCGAACGAGGGCGTCGTGCCGACACTAGATCCATTGGGTGACCTGCGCCGAACGCACTTCTGCGGCGCGGTGCGCCCCGGCGACGTCGGGCGCGAGCTCGTGTTGTGCGGCTGGGTGCGCAAGCGGCGCGACCACGGCGGCGTGATCTTCGTCGACCTGCGCGACCACACGGGACTCGCGCAGGTGGTGTTCAAGCCCGACTCGGCGCCGGCCGCGCACGAGCGCGCGCAGGCGATCCGCTCGGAGTTCGTGCTCGCCGTCCGCGGACGGCTCGCGCGCCGCGACGCCGACGTCGTGAACGAGAACCTGCCGACGGGCGAGGTGGAGCTCGTCGCGGAAGAGGTGCGCATCCTCAACATCGCCACGACGCCGCCGTTCGCGATCGAGGACGACGTCGAGATCGACGAGTCGGTGCGCCTGCAGTACCGCATCCACGACCTGCGCCGGCCCGTCATGCAGCGGCGCCTGCGCGCGCGCCACGCGCTGTGCCAGTCCATGCGGGCGAGCTGCAGCGAGCGCGGGCTCGTCGAAGTGGAGACGCCGATCCTGGCGCGCGCCACGCCGGAGGGCGCGCGCGACTTCCTGGTGCCGAGCCGCGTGCACCACGGCAGCTTCTACGCGCTGCCTCAGTCGCCGCAGATCATGAAGCAGATGCTCATGGTCGCGGGCTTCGACGGCTACTTCCAGATCGCGCGCTGCTTCCGCGACGAGGACCAGCGCGCCGACCGCCAGCTCGAGTTCACGCAGCTCGACCTCGAGATGTCGTTCGTGCGCATGGACGACGTACTCGAGCTGCTGGAACACATTACGGTGACGGCCTTCCGCGACGTGATCGGCGTCGAGCTCGAGCGGCCGTTCCCGCGCATCGACTACCGCGAGGCCATGCTGCGCTGGGGCTCCGACAAGCCCGAGCGGCGCATCTCGCTCGAGATCTGCGAGCTGTCGGACGTCGTCGCGGGCAGCGAGTTCAAGGTGTTCGCCGGCGCGCTGGCGGCGGGCGGCGTCGTGCGCGCGCTGCCGGTGCCGGACGCGGACGGGCTGTCGCGCAGCGATCTGGACAAGCTGAACGACATGGCGCGCGGCTTCGGCGCGAAGGGCCTGGCGTGGGCGCGCATCCTGCCCGACGGCAGCTGGCAGAGCCCGATCGCGAAGTTCCTGTCCGACGCCGAGCGCGAGGCCATCGGCAAGCGCGCCGGCCTGCGCCCCGGCCACGTGATCCTGTTCGGCGCGGACCGCGAGAAGGTCGTGTGCGACGTGCTCGGGCGCATCCGCCTCGAGCTCGGCGCGAAGCTCGGCCGGCTCGACGGGCGCGCCTGGGACCCGTTCTTCATCGTCGGCTTCCCGCTCTTCGAAGAGGCCGACGACGGCTCGCTCACGTACATGCACATGCCGTTCGTCGCGCCCCTCGAGGGCGAGATCCCCAAGCTCGACAGCGACCCGAAGAGCGTGATCGCCACGCACTACGACCTGGTGCTGAACGGCGTGGAGCTGGGCTCGGGCAGCTTGCGCAACCACCGCTCGGATCTGCAGCTCAAGATCCTCGCGATCCTCGGCTACACCGAAGCGGAGGCACGGGCGCGCTTCGGCTTCATGCTCGACGCGCTCGACGCGGGCGCGCCGCCGCACGGCGGCTTCGCGTTCGGGCTCGACCGGTTCGCCCTCATGCTGGCGGGCGGTGACAGCCTGCGCGACGTGCTCGCGTTTCCGAAGACGCAGCGCGCGCAGGACCTGTTCATGCAGTCGCCGTCGCCCGTCGAGCCCGCACAGCTGAAAGAGCTGGGGCTGCGCCTGCGCGGCGACTAGCGGCCGGCGGGCGCCTCGCCGTAGCGCTGCCAGCGGCCGGCGTCGAAGTCGTACAGCTTGCAGCTGCGCGTCGCGTGCAGATAATCGCCGAAGCGGAAGTTCTTCTCGCGCACCACGTCGCCGAAGTGCGCGCGGATGGCGTCGGCGGCCTCGCCCAGCTTGTAGAACGGGATGCGCATGTCCACGTGGTGCGGCACGTGCAGGAAGATGTTGTGGTAGAACACGTTCAGCCACACAGGAATGTGTAGGATCGTCGTGCCTTCCATCTGGCCCTTGAAGCGGGTCCATTCGCGCCGGCCGTACCAGGCGATGTCGGGCGCGATGTGGTGCACGTAGACCGCGATGCCGATCGAGTAGTTCCACACCGCGAACGGCACCGCGAAGACCTTCACCCACATCCACAGCGCGCCGAGCGCGGTGCCGTAGACGTGGAAGCCGAGCGCGAAGAGCGCGGCGCTCGCCGCCGCCGCGTAGGCGATCACGATGCGCCGGTCGCGATGCACCTCGCGTGCGATCTTCTCGGGCGGCGAGAAGCGCATCATGTTGCGCCACCAGATGTCCCAGCCGTAGTAGATGCCTGCGCCGAGCCACGACCACTTCAGCCGGTGCGCCAGGCGCGCCAGCGGCGAGAGCGCGCGGTATGCCTCGGGGCTCACCGGGTGCCACACGTAGTCCATGCCCTCGCGCACCGTGTGCCCGTGGTGGATCCGGTTGTGCCCGAAGATCCAGGCCTCGTACACGTGCAGCGACGGCAGCATCGCGAGCTGGCCGATCGCGTACGCGAGGCGCTTGCTCTTGAACAGGGCGCCGTGCGCGGCGTCGTGGCCGACGATGAAGAGCGCGCTGATCGAGAGCCCCGCGAACAGCCACACCGGCACGAGCAGGAGCGGCTGGTCGGAGCGCACGAGCAGCGCGACCGCGGCCGCGTACAGCAGCAGGTCACGCGCGAAGTAGAGCAGCCCCAGCGCCGTGGGGTTCTCGTAGACGGAGTCCGGGAGGACTCCGATCACGTCCGTGATCGTCGGCCCGGCGGGCAACTCCACCCCGGGACCGCCAGCGACCGCGACGACGGGAACAGTGGTCATCGGCGGCAAAGATTACCCGTTCCTCACCTCCGCGGCGGGGCCCCACGGGTCAAAGTTCGGTCAAAGCCCGGTGGCGGATCGCGTATGATCGCGCGCGTGAAGGTGAAAGCAGCCGTTGCATGGCAGGCGGGACACCCGCTCGAGATCAGCGAAATCGACCTCGACGGCCCGCGTGCGGGCGAATGCCTGCTCCGGCTCGCCGCCACCGGCGTGTGTCACACGGACGCGTACACGCTCTCGGGCAAGGACCCCGAGGGACTGTTCCCGGCGGTGCTGGGCCACGAGGGCGCCGGCGAGGTGGTCGAGGTCGGCCCCGGCGTGCGCTCCCTCGCGCCCGGCGACCACGTGATCCCGCTCTACATTCCCGAGTGTAGGGAGTGCAGGTACTGCCTGTCGGGCAAGACCAACCTGTGCGTGCGCATTCGCGAGACGCAGGGCAAGGGGCTCATGCCCGACGGCACGAGCCGGCTGTCCGCGCGCGGCAGGAAGCTCCACCACTACATGGGCACGTCGACGTTCGCCGAGTACACGGTCGTGCCCGAGATCGCCCTCGCGAAGGTCCGCAGCGACGCACCGCTCGAGCGCATCTGCCTGTTGGGCTGCGGCGTGACGACGGGCATCGGCGCGGTGGTGCACACCGCGAAGGTCGAGCCCGGTGCCAGCGTGGCCGTGTTCGGGCTCGGCGGCATCGGGCTCTCGGTGATCCAGGGCGCCGTGATGGCCGGCGCCGAGCGCATCATCGGCGTCGACGTGAACCCGCGGAAGTTCGAGCTCGCGAAGGCGTTCGGAGCCACCGAGTTCCTGAACCCCAAGGAGACGCCCGACGTCGCCGCCGCGATCGTGTCCATGACCGACGGCGGCGTCGACTACTCGTTCGAGTGCATCGGCAACGTCGACGTCATGGGCCAGGCGCTCGCGTGCACGCAGCGCGGCTGGGGCCAGTCGATCGTGATCGGCGTGGCGGGCGCCGGGCAGGAGATCCACGCGCGCCCGTTCCTGCTCGTCACGGGCCGCTCCTGGCGCGGCACCGCGTTCGGCGGCACCAAGGGCCGCACGCAGTTGCCGCGCTTCGTCGACCGCTACATGAGCGGCCGCATCAAGCTCGACGAGATGGTCACCGCGGAGCTGCCGCTCGAGCGCATCAACGAGGCGTTCGACCGCATGCACGACGGCACGGCGATCCGCACCGTCATCCGCTACGCGCGCTAGTCCGACTCGCGCCGCCGCAGCTGCAGCATGAGCACACCGAGGCCGACCACGATGAGCGCGCCCGTCTCGACGCTGAACGCCGCGGCGCGCGTCTCGAGGTCCTGGATGCCTGCGGCGAGCAGCGCCGTGCCGTGCGTCTGCAGCACGCCCCACAGCACGGCGTCGTCGTCCTTGCCCTCGGCGATGCCCTCGCGGATCGCGGCGCGGATCTCCGTCTCGAGGGGCAGGCCGGCGATCTTCTTCGGATGACACGAGCACGAGGCGAGCAGCTTGTGCTCGATCGAAGCGGCGCGCGCGTCGACGTCGGTCTCGCGCACGCACGCCGTCGCCGCGCCGAACAGCGCCAGAGCGAGCACGAGCGCGCACAGGCAGCGGCTCACGACAGCACCTTCGCCACGTCGTCGAGCATCGTGCTCGCCGCGCCTTCCAGCCCCAGGTAGCGGTGCGCGATGCGGCCGTCGGGGGCGATGAGGAACGTGGCGACCAAGTGGTCGAGCGAGCCGTCGGGCTGGCGGATCGTGCCGATGCGGTACGACTCGAGCACGGCGGAGACGACGTCGGGCTGCCCGGTCAGAAACGACCAGTTGTCGAGCTTCGCCTGGTGCGCCGACGCGTAGTCGCGCAGGCGCTCGCCCGTGTCCCAGACGGGATCGAGCGTGATCGACGCGAACCGCGTGCGCGCGGCGAGCTCGGGCGCGAGCCGGCGCTGCACGTCGACCAGGCGCGCCGTCTGGATCGGACACGGGCCCGGGCAGCGCGTGAACACGAAGTCGAGCAGCACCGCGCGCCCGCGCCAATCCGAGAGCTTCACGGTCCGGCCGTCCTGGTCGACGAGCGCGAAGTCCGGCGCGACGTCGGACTCCTCGAGCGCCGGCAGCGCGTTGCCGGCGGCCGCGGGCCCCGGCGCGACCACGCGCAGCGAATCGATGCGCAGCACGGTGGCGGAGCGGTGCAGCTCGAACTCGACGCGCGCGCCCGGCCCCACGCCGTCCAGCAGCTCCGGCTTCGCCACGTCGAAGTTCATCGTCATCGCGGGCATGAAGCCGGGGATCTCCTCGTGCGAGATCGTGACCTGCTTGTTCGCGGCGTCGACGCTCTGCACGAAGCCGGTCGCGCGATACGTCTCTTCGCGCTCGAGACCGCAGCCGGCGAGCGCGACGAGCGCGGCGAGGCAGCCGAGCGCAATGCGCCTCACGTGACACGCTCGCGTGTCAGCGGGACGACGTTCGTCTCGTGCCGGTCCTGGCGCGCGCTCTCGCGGTACCAGCGGAAGAAGTGCGCGGCCAGGTTGATCCAGATCACGAAGCCGGCGGGCACCCACATGATGATCCCGCCGATCTGCTGGTCGATCGACGCGGAGATGCCCCAGATGCGCGGCGCGATCGCGTACTCGGGGTACAGCACGTACGTCGAGAACGTCAGCATCATCCCCAGGATCTTCATCGGAATGGGCAGCACCAGCAGGTAGATCAGCTGGAACACCATGGGCGCGCGCAGCTCGCGCGCGGGCGCCAGCGTCGGCCACCACGCCATCAGCGCCGTCGCGATGAAGAGCAGGTGCTCGAAGATGTGCACGTCCAGGTCGACGAGCGTCGCGTTGTAGAGCACGGGCAAGTGCCACGCGAGCAGCGTGCCGTTCCACGCGATGAAGGCGGTCGTCGGATGCCCGAGGAAGCGCGCCGCACGCAAGACGGGTGCGGGCCGCACGAGCCAGCGCACCAGCCAGCCCGGCGTGCCGATCAAGAGCAGCGGCGGCGCGAGCAAGGTGATCATGAGGTGCTGGATCATGTGCGCCGAGAAGAGATAGGAGTCCGACAGGTCGTGCACGGGCCCGGTCAGCGCGACGAAGATCGCCAGCGCGCCGCTCACGAACGCGAGCCACTGCTCCCACTCGACGGGGGGGCCGAGCTCGCGCGCTTCGCGCAGCGGTCCGATCCCGAGCGCGTACAACGCCAACAGCGCGCCCACGCCCAACGGAATGCTCGGGTGCACGCTCCACTCGCCGAGCGCCGCGACGCCGCCGGCCCAGACGCCGGCCATGAGGGCGAGCCCGACGAGCAGGCTCGGATGGGGGAGGGCGCGGCGCATGGGCCGGGAGTCTAGAAGCCCAGCACCCGCTCGGAAAGGTACGGGCCCAGCTGCGAGGTGGCGATGCGCTCCTGCGCCGTGGTGTCGCGCTCGCGCACCGTGACCTTGTGGTCCTCGAGCGACTCGAAGTCGAACGTCACGCAGAAGGGGGTGCCGATCTCGTCCTGGCGGCGATAGCGCTTGCCGATGCTGCCCGACACGTCGAACTCGACGTTGAAGCGGCGGCGCAGCTCGGCGCCCAGCTTCTCGGCGGGCTCGGAGAGCTTCTTCGACAGCGGCAAGAGCGCCACCTTCACCGGCGCGAGCTGCGGCGTGAAGCGCAGCACGACGCGCTTCTCGCCCCCGACCTCGTCCTCGGCGTATGCGCTCGACAAGAGCGCGAGCAGGCAGCGGTCGACGCCGACGGAGGTCTCGACGACCACCGGCGTGTAACGCTCTTTGGTGTCGGGATCGGTGTACGACTGGTCCTTGCCCGAGTGCTCGCTGTGCTGGCGCAGGTCGTAGTCGCCGCGGTGGTGCACGCCTTCGAGCTCGTGCCAGCCGAACGGGAACTCGAACTCGACGTCGTACGCCGCCTTCGCGTAGTGCGCGAGCTCGTCCGGGCCGTGCTGCTTCCAGCGCAGCTTCGCGGGGTCGAGCCCGATGGCGCGGTGCCAGCCCATGCGGATCTCGCGCCAGCGCTCGAACCAGTCCATCGCCTCTGCGGGCGGCGTGAAGAACTCGAGCTCCATCTGCTCGAACTCGCGCGAGCGGAAGATGAAGTTGCGCGGCGTGATCTCGTTGCGGAACGCCTTGCCGATCTGCGCGATGCCGAACGGCGGGCGCACGCGCGCCGACGTCATCACGCGCTTGAAGTCGAGGAAGATCGACTGACACGTCTCGGCGCGGAGATACGCGTCACCCGCCGTATCGTCGGACGCGCCGATGCGCGTCTTCAACATCAAGTTGAACTGGCGCGGCTCGGTGAGGTCGTGCCGGCCGTCGGGCGACGCGGTGCAGCGGTCCTCGGGATCGATCTGACCGGCGCGGAAGCGCCGCTTGCACAGCCGGCAGTCGACCATCGGGTCGTGGAAGTTCGCGACGTGGCCCGACGCCACCCACGTCTCGGGGTTCGCGATGATCGACGAGTCGAGACCCACGACGTCGTCGCGGTCGCGCACCATCGTCTGCCACCACGAGCTCTTGATGTTCTGGCGCAGCTCGACGCCGAGCGGACCGTAGTCCCAGAAGCCGGCGATGCCGCCGTAGATCTCGCTGGAGGGATAGATGAAGCCACGGTTGAGACACAGCGCGACCAGCTTCTCCATGAGATCCATAGGCGGGCGACTATCCCAACGACCCGTTTCGGTGTCAACCAGCCGCGCGCGCGAGCAGCGCGACGACGGCGGTCTCGACGCGCAGCACGCGGGGGCCGAGTCCGACGGTGCGCGAGCCGGCGTCGGCGAGTCGCGCGAGCTCGCGCTCGAGGAAGCCGCCTTCGGGTCCGACGACGAGCGCCGCGGCGCCCGCGCCGAAGTCCGCGCCCGGCGGCGCGCCCGGGTGCGCGACGAAGATCGGCGCGCCGTCCGCGAGCGCGGGCAGCGCGTCGGCGGCGAACGCGCGAAAGCTGCGCACGCACTCGACCGTCGGCAGGATCGTGTCGCCCGCCTGCTCCAGTCCGAGCAAGAGCTCCGCGCGCACGGCGTCGGGCCGCAGCGCCGAGCTCTGCCAGAAGCTCTTCTCCACGCGCGCGCTCTGGAACAAGAGGAAGCGCTTCACGCCGAGCGCCGTCGCCTGCGAGAGCACCTTGCGCAGGCTCGGCGGGCGCGGCAGCGCGAGCGCCAGCCGCACCGGGTGCGGCGCCGGCGGCTCGCGGTCGAGCGACACGTCGAGCTCGAGCGCGTCCGTGTCGAGCCGGGTGATGCGCCCGCGGCCGAGCTTGCCGCCGAGCCTGCCCACCGCGAGGTCGTCGCCGGGCGCGACGCGCAGGACCTCGCGCGCATGGCGGAGCCGCCGGTCCGACACGCGCACGCGGCCCGGTGCGAGCTCGTCCTTCTCGTCGAAGAGCAGAAGGTTCAACGCGCGCGAGTGTAGTCTCCCGCTCATGCGCGCGTGGCTGCTCAAGGGACCGGCCCCGCTCGAGCGCGAGCCGCTCGCGCTGCGCGACGTCCCCGCGCCCGAGCCCGGGGCAGGCGAGATCGCGGTCGACGTGTCGGTCTGCGGCGTGTGCCGCACGGACCTGCACGTGATCGAGGGCGAGCTCGCGCCGCATCGCCCCGCCGTCGTGCCCGGGCACCAGGTGGTGGGCCGCGTGGCTGCGCTCGGCGCGGGCGCACGGCGGTTCGCGCGCGGCGCACGCGTGGGCGTCGCGTGGCTGTGGCGCGCGTGCGGCGTGTGCGCGTACTGCGCGCGCGGCGACGAGAACCTGTGCCGCGCGCCGCTCTTCACGGGCTGGGACCGCGACGGCGGCTACGCCGATCGCGTCGTCGTGCCCGAGGCCTTTGCGTACGCGCTGCCGGATTCGCTCGACGACGAAGCTGCCGCGCCGCTGCTGTGCGCCGGCATCATCGGTTGGCGCGCGCTGGCGCGCAGCGGCGCGAAGCCCGGGCAGCGGCTCGGCCTGTACGGCTTCGGCTCGTCGGCGCACCTGGTGTTGCAGCTGGCGCGACACCTCGGCATCCGCGTGTTCGCCGCGACGCGCGAGGCCAGCCACCGCGCGCTGGCGCGCTCGCTGGGCGCGGAGTGGGCGGGTGAGCTGGCGGAGAAGCCGCCCGAGCCGCTCGACGCCGCCATCTTGTTCGCGCCCGCGGGCGAGCTCGTGCCGACCGCGCTCGCCGCGCTGGCGCCCGGCGGTACGCTCGCGTGCGCGGGGATCCACATGAGCGCGATCCCGGCGCTCGACTACGCGGCGCACCTGTTCGAGGAACGCACACTCACGAGTGTCACGGCGAACACGCGCGCCGACGGGCGAGCGCTGCTCGAGCTGGCCGCGCGCGTGCCGCTGCGCCCCCGCACCACCGCCTTTCCGCTGGAGCGCGCGCCCGACGCGCTGCGCGCGGTGCGCGACGGCCTCATCGCGGGGTCGGCGGTGCTGCGGGTTGGCTCCTGAGGCGTTCGGCGACGAGCTCCACCTCGCGCATCGTGCGCAACAGGTTCTCGCCGAGCACCTTGCGCACGACCTCCTCCGACCAACCGCGTGCCAAGAGCCCTTTCGTCAGGTTGGGCAGCTGGCTCGCGTCGCCCAGCCCGATCGGGAAGCTCGCCACGCCGTCGAAGTCGGAGCCGAGCCCGACGTGGTCCTCGCCGGCCACGCGCAGCGCGTGGTCGAAGTGGTCGAGCAGCGCGTCGAGCGAGCCCCGCGGCACGGGGTCGGCCGCGGCGATCGCCCTCATCGCCTGCGCCATGCCGCGCAGGTCGCCCGCGTACTTCTCGCGCAGCGCCGTGAACTCGGGCCCGTGGCGCGCGAACCAGTCCGCGATTTTCGGCGCCGCCACCGGATCGGTGTAGCCCGGGTAGTAGTTGATCATCACCACGCCGCCCTTTGCGGCGAGCGCGCGCAGCATGTCGTCCGACAAGTTGCGCGGGTGGTCGTAGATCGCGCGACACGACGAGTGTGACGCGATCACCGGCGCCTGCGAGGCCTTGAGCGCGTCCCAAAAGGTGCCGTCCGACACGTGCGAGACGTCGACCATCATGCCGAGCCGGTTCATCTCGTGCACGACCTCGACACCAAACGGTGTCAACCCACCGTGGCTCGGCGGCAGCGGCGTCGCGTTCATGCCCGCCGAATCGGCCCAGTCGATGTGGAACGAGTGCGTGAGCGTCATGTAGCGCACGCCCAGCCTGTAGAAATCGCGCAGCACGGAGAGCTTGTTCTCGATCATGTGGCCGCCCTCCATGCCCATGAGCGAGACGAACTTGCCCTCGGCCACGCCGCGGCGGATCCCGGCGACGTCGGTCGCCACGACCACGTCGTCCGGATGGCGGCGCGCGAGCTCCCACACCGCGTCGATCCGCTCGAGCGCCTCGCGAATCGCGCGGCCGTCGCCGTCCACCTTGCCCACGTAGATCGACCAGAACTGCACGTCGAGGCCGCCTTCGCGCGCGCGCGGCAGGTCGATGCGCACGTCCGACTCGTCGTGGCGCGCCGCGAAGTCGAAGTCGGGGTCCTGGAAGCGCGGTGTGGTATCGGCGTGCGTGTCGAGCACGAGCGCATCTCGGTGCACGCGCAGCGCGCGCGCATCGGGCGACTCGCCTGGTACGCGGCTGCACGCAGCCAGCAGGCAGGCCGCGGCCACGGCGAACGGGGTCCCCTTGTGCAAAGCGATCCTCCTCATCGGGTATCATGCGCGCCGCAGGAGGGACTGCCATGGCCACGGCTCCGCACTGGAACTTCGGCGACATCCTCGACGCGCTCGACGCGTCGTTCCCGGACGACGCGCCCGCCTTGATTCACGCCGATCGCGTCACCCCCTGGCGCGACTTCGGCCGGCGTTCGAACAACCTGGCCCGCGCGTTCGCCGCGCGCGGTGCGCAGCCGGGCGACAAGGTGGCCTTCTACCTGCGCAACCGGCCCGAGTACTCCGAGGCGCTCGCCGCCTGCTTCAAAGCGCGGCTCGTCCACGTGAACGTGAACTACCGCTATCTGGACGACGAGCTCTGGTACATCCTCGACAACTCCGACGCGAAGCTCGTCGTGTTCGACGCCGACTTCGCCGACCGGGTCGAGAAGCTGCGCCCGCGGCTGCCGCGCGTGGCTGCCTGGCTGAAGGTCGGCGAGGGCCCGGGCGAGGGCGAGAGCTACGAGGCGCTCGCCGAGAGCGGCGACGGCCGGCCGCTCGGCATCCCGCGGAGCGGCGAAGACCTGCTGTTCCTCTACACCGGTGGCACCACGGGCATGCCCAAGGGCGTGATGTGGACCGCGAACGACCTGTGGCACGCGCTCGGCGCGGGCGCGAACGCGCCGGCGAACGGCGGCCAGGCGCCCGCCACGCTGGAGCAGCACGTCGCCAACGTGGTGAAGGCCGGTCCTGCGACGAGACAGATCCCGTGCTGCCCGCTGATGCACGGCACGGGGCTCTTCACGGCCATCGGCAGCCTCGTTTCGGGCGGCTGCGTGATCACGCTCGCCGGCCAGAAGTTCGACTCCGCGGAGCTCTTCGACACGGTGCAGAAGCACCGCGCCAACTCCCTCGTGATCGTCGGCGACGCCTTCGCGAAGCCGATGCTGAACGCGCTCGAGGAGAACCCGGGCCGCTGGGACATCTCGTCCGTGAAGCTGATCGTCTCCTCGGGCGTCATGTGGTCGACCGAGGTGAAGAAGGGGATGCTCCGGCACAACGGCGGCATGATCCTCACCGACTCGTTCGGCTCCTCCGAGGCGGTCGGCTTCGGCGTCTCGATCATGACGGCGGCCGGCGAGGTGCGCACCGCGAAGTTCACCGTGGGTGACCGCTGCAAAGTGTTCAGCGAGGACCATCGCGAGATCGCCCCCGGCTCGGGCGAGAAGGGCTTCATCGCGCGCAGCGGCCCGATCCCGGTCGGCTACTACAAGGACGCCGAGAAGACCGCGAAGACGTTCCCCACGATCAACGGCGTGCGCTACTCGATCCCGGGCGACTGGTGCATCGTCGAAGCGGACGGGACGCTCACGCTGCTCGGCCGCGGCAGCGCCTGCATCAACTCGGCGGGCGAGAAGATCTACCCCGAAGAGGTCGAGGAGGCGCTGAAGACGCACCCCGACGTCGAGGACGCGCTGGTGGTGGGCGTGCCCGACGACCGCTGGGGCAACGCCGTGGTCGGCGTGGTCCAGCTGCGCGGCGGCGCGGCCGTCGACGAGGAGAAGCTGCGCGGCCACGTGAAGGACAAGCTCGCCGGCTACAAGGTGCCGAAGCGCGTGTTTTCGGTGCCGGCGATGTTCCGCGCGCCGAACGGCAAGGCCGACTACAAGTCGGCACAGCAGTTCGCCACGAAGGAGTACGCATGAAGCGCGTCCTGCTCGCGACACTTCTCTGTGTAGCGTCGGCGAGCGCGAGCGCCGCGGACGACCCCGGCGCCATCGCGAAGAGCGTGGGCGAGAAGTTCGCCGCCGCCTGCGGCGCGGCGAACGTCGACGCCGTGCTCGCGCTCTACCGCGCCGACGCGCGCGTCGTGTACCCCGGTGCCGGCGAGACGGCCACGAACCCCGGCGAGCTCCGCGCGATGGTGAAGGACACCTGCGTGAAAGGCGGCCCGCAGTTCAAGCTGCTCGGCTACCGCGCGGTGTGGGCGGACGACGCGCACACGGTGGTGGCCGCGCTGGGCGACTGGAGCGTCGTGTCGACGGGCCCCGACGGGCGCAGCATGTCGACGCCGGTGCGGGCGACCGAGGTCCTGGTCAAGACCAAGGCCGGCTGGCGCTACGTCGTCGACCACGCCTCGGTGGGGATCCCGTCCGACAATCCGCCGCCGTCCGGCTCGCCGCCGCCCCCGCCGAAGTAGCGCCCGTCAGACCCGCTCGATGATCGTCCCGGTGCCGAGCCCGCCGCCGCAGCACATCGACACCAGGCCGTAGCGCCCGCCCGTGCGTTCGAGCTCGTGCAGCGCGGTGGTGATGAGCCGCGCGCCCGTGCAGCCGGTCGGATGGCCGAGCGCGATCGCGCCGCCGTTCGGGTTCACGCGCGCCTCGATCGGCTTGCACTCCTTCATCCAGGCCAGCACGACGGACGCGAAGGCCTCGTTCACCTCGCACACGTCCATCTGCTCGATGGTGAGGCCCGTGCGCGACAGCACCTTGCGCGTCGCCGGGATGGGACCCTTCAGCATGGTGACGGGGTCGCAGCCCACGAGCACCGAGTCGACGATGCGCGCGCGCGGCCGCAGGTTGTGGCGCTTCACGGCGTCCGCCGACGCGAGCAGCACGGCCGCCGCGCCGTCGGAGACCTGCGACGACGTGCCCGCCGTGTGCAGGTTCTGGCCCGGCACCGGCTGCAGCGCCGCGAGCTTCTCGAGCGACGTCTTGCGCAGGCCCTCGTCGCGCTCGACGCGCACGTCGACGCCGGTGGGCTTGCCCTCCTTGTCGACTCCGGGCGCCGTGAGCGGCACGACCTCGCGCTCGAAGCGCTTCTCTTCCCACGCGCGGTTCGCGAGCTCCTGGCTGCGCAGGCCGAAGCGGTCGACGTCCTCGCGCGTGATGCCGTACTCCTTGCCGATCATCTCCGCGCCCGCGAACTGCGACGTCGGCTGGTAGTGCGACATGTAGCTCTTGGGGATCGGCGAGCCGCCCTTCATCGCGGCGCCGAGCGGCACGCGGCTCATCACCTCGAGCCCGCACGCCAGCGCGAGGTCTTCGAGGCCCGAGCCCACGAGCCCGGCCGCGAGCGTGGTCGCCTGCTGGCTCGAGCCGCACTGCGAGTCCACGGTCGTCGACGGCACGTCCAGCGGCAGGCCCTTCGAGAGCCACGCGACGCGCGCGATGTTGAACGTCTGCTCGCCGACCTGCGAGACGCAGCCGCCCACGACCTGGCCGATCGCCTCCGCGGGCACGCCGCTCTTGTCCAGGGCGGCCTTCTGGAGCGAACCCAGGAGGTCCGCGGGGTGCATCCCGGACAACCCCCCGGCGCGCCGGCCGATTGGACTTCGCACTGCCTCGACGATGTAGACTTCCCGCACGCGTGATCCCCTTTGCTGGCTGGGGCGCAATCTATACGCCCCGCGGCAGTGCAAGCAACCGGACGGCATCAGGAATCATCTGGGGAGGGAGCCGAGCGGGGTCCGCGGGCGAGGCCACCCGTTGTGGGCGGCCCCTGTGAGCGTCATCATTGCGACCCCGCCTCCCATCGGCAGTCTCGCCCGCGCCCCAGGCGCGCCGGCCAGAGCAGCGCAAGAGGAAATGGAACAAGACGAAGGCCACTCGGAAGGGTCGGACGGTTCGGCAAACGGCAGCTCGGCAGGCGCGCATCGGCCGCAGAAGCGCCTCGATTCGGTGGTGATCCGGTTCGCCGGGGACTCCGGCGACGGCATGCAGCTCACGGGCACCGAGTTCACCCGCACGGCTGCCCTGTACGGCAACGACATCGCCACCTTCCCCGACTTCCCGGCGGAGATCCGTGCGCCCGCGGGCAGCCTCGCGGGCGTGTCGGGCTTCCAGCTGCAGTTCTCCGCGAACGAGATCTTCACCGCGGGCGACGCGCCCGAGGTGCTCGTCGCCATGAACCCCGCGGCGCTGCGCACGAATCTGCCCGACCTCGAGCAGGGCGGGATCCTCATCGTCAACACGGGCGCGTTCAAGGCGAAGAACCTCGAGCTGGCGGGCTACGAGAAGAACCCGCTCGAGGACGGCTCCGTGTCCGGCTACCGGGTGATCCCGATCGACTTCACGAAGCACGTGACCACGGCGCTCGCCGGCACGGGCATGTCGAGCCGCGAGATCGCGCGCACGCAGAACTTCTTTGCCCTGGGCCTCTTGTTCTGGCTGTACGGCCGCGACCCGGTGCGCGAGCTCGACTCGATCCGCAAGAAGTTCGCGAAGAGCACCGAGCTCGCCGAAGCCAACACCAAGGTGTTCCAGGCCGGCTACCACCTGGGCGAGACGCTCGAGCTCTTCGACGCCACCTACGAGGTCCCGCCCGCGCGCCTGCGGCCGGGCCACTACCGGAACATCACCGGCAACGAGGCCACGGCGCTCGGCCTGGTCACCGCGGCGAAGCTCGCGGGGCTGCCGCTCCTCTACGCCAGCTACCCGATCACGCCCGCGTCCGATGTGCTGCACAACCTGGCCGGCTACGCGCGCTTCGGCGTGACGACGTTCCAGGCGGAGGACGAGATCGCCGCCGCGGGCGCCGCCATCGGCGCGGCCTTCGGCGGCGCCGTCGGCGTGACGGGCACGTCGGGCCCCGGCTTCGCGCTGAAGCAGGAAGCGATCGGCCTGGCCGTCGCCGTCGAGCTGCCGCTCGTGGTCGTGAACGTGCAGCGTGCCGGCCCGTCGACGGGCATGCCGACGAAGACCGAGCAGGCCGACCTGCTGCAGGCGATCGTCGGCCGCAACGGCGAGAGCCCGATCGCGGTCGTCGCGCCCGCGACGCCCGCCGAGTGCTTCGACCTGGCGATCGCCGCCGTGCGGCTCGCGATCGAGCACATGTGCCCGGTCGCCTACCTGTCCGACGGCTCGCTCGCGAACGGCGCCGAGCCGTGGCATCTGCCCGGCGTCGACGAGCTCGAGCCGATCCGCGCGCAGTTCCGCACCGACCCGGCGAACTTCGCGCCGTTCCTGCGCGACGCGCGTCTCGTGCGGCCCTGGGCCGTGCCCGGTACGCCCGGTCTCGAGCACCGCATCGGCGGGATCGAGAAGGAAGACGTCACCGGCAACATCTCGTACGACCCCGAGAACCACGAGCACATGGTCCTCACGCGGCAGGCCAAGATCGACCGCATCGCGGACCGCCTGCCGCCCGCGGTGATCGACGGCCCCGAGACCGGCGACGTGCTCGTCGTCGGCTGGGGCGGCACGTACGGCGCGCTCCGCCAGGCACAGCAGGCGCTCGCCTCGCAGGGCAAGAAGGTCAGCCACGCGCACCTGCGCTGGCTGTCGCCGCTCGAGCCCGGCCTCGAGCACCGCATCGGCGGCATCGAGAAGGACGCGCTCACCGGCAACATCTCGTACGCGCCGGAGAACCACGAGAAGCAGACCAAGGTGCGCGCGGAGAAGATCGCGCGCGTCGCGCAGGAGATCGGCGAGCTCGATCTCGGCGGCGCGGACAGCGGCGACGTGCTCGTCGTCGGCTGGGGCGGCACGTACGGCGCGCTTCGCCAGGC
>DATJZN010000033.1:0-74107 GCA_035499075.1 Myxococcota bacterium
GGCTTGAAGCGCACGCTTGGCACGCTGCGGGCGAAGCACTCGAACCGGCACCTCTACGGCCCGCAGGGCCTGTACCGCAAGAGCGATCTCGCGAGCCAGCTCAAGGGCGAGGAAGGGGTGGGCGACGCCGTGCACCCCGTCGTGATCCGCCATCCCGACAGCGGCCGGCGCGCGCTCTACGTGAACCCGGGCCACACGCTCGGCTTCGAAGGCTGGAGCGCGAGCGAGAGTCAGTCACTCCTTCAGTATCTCTACGCGCACGCGACGAAGCCCGAGTTCACGTGTCGCTTCCGCTGGGCGGCGGGCTCGGTCGCGTTCTGGGACAACCGCTGCACCTGGCACTACGCGATCAACGACTACCACGGCGAGCGGCGGCTCATGCACCGCATCACGCTGGCCGGCACGCCGCTCGCCGCCGGCTGAAGCCGAAGACGAGCGCGAGCGAGCCGAGCACGAGTCCTGCGGCTTCGGGCTCGGGCACGATCAGCATCGCGAAGTTGAAGCCGAACGCGGTCGCGTCCGAGCCAGACGGCAGCTCGAAGCTGAACGCGAGCACGAGCGGCGTCGTCGCATCGCCGGGTGTGAGCGCGAGGCCGACGCGGAACACGTGATCGTCGAGATCCGCCAGTGCCGCGGCAGGCGTCGTGTACGAGCGGTCGAACAGCACCGTGCCCGAGCGGCTCAGCGTGAGATGCAGCGCGTCGAACCCCAGGCCCGTCGAAGCGGAGTCCAGGAATGCCAGGCCGAGGCGAGTCTGTGGATCGAGCCCGGAGTTCGTGAGGTCGAGCTCGAGCTGGCCGCTGTACGTGATGACGTTGAGCGAGTTCCCGGCGCCGGCGACGGAGCCGAGGCCGAGCGCGGCGCCAGCTTCGAGCCCGGCGGTCACGTTGGGATGACCCAGGGCCCACGTGCCGACGTCGCCGGGATTCGGCGCACCGAAGAGGTTGGCCTCGCCGGTGTGCAGGACCGGCGCACTCGTGAGGGGCGCGTCCGCCGCGTGCAGCTCGGTGGCCGCGCTGACCGAGCCGGGGAGCTCTTGGGCGTACCCGGGCGGGAAGGTGAAGCCGTAATCGAGCGCGGACTGCGCGTTCGCCGCGGCGTCGAGGCTCGTCCGGGCGCCTGCGATCGGTCCGACGGACAGGGCGGCAGTGGCCGCATGCAAGCCGGGGGAGTTCGTGCCGGAAGCCGTGCTGTGCGCTTCGACCAGGCCGAGGCCCTGCGCCGTCGCGGTCGCACTGGCCGTGCCGCCCACGAGGTAGTCCACGCCGTACTGGGTCGTCTCGAAGTAGTACGGCATGGCGACTGCACCTGCCGTCGCCGTCGCGAACGCCTGGACGCGCGCCGAGTTCGAGACGGTCGCGCTCACCAGCGCATCGGCGCTGCCCGCGCCTGCACCGCCCGAGGAGGTCGTCGAAGCCACGAGCTCGCCGCCGCCCGGATTGCTGGCGTGGAGCTGGCTGTGGGCGCTGCCGCCTTCGCCGTACAGCTCGCCCGTGTCACTCGCGATCGCCTGCTGGGTCAGCGTGAGCCGGCCGCTCGCGGAGCCCGACACGGCGTCGACCAGGGTCGCGTCGGTGCCGGGACTCCCGCCGACGAGGTTGCTGCTCACGAGCGACCCGTCGAAGTGCGCGGGAATCGCAGCGCCGGTTCGCGCGATGGCCGTGGCCGTGGCGTTTCCTTTCTCCGAAGTGGCCGTCGCAGTGGGGCTGGCGACGCCGCCCGAGCCGGTCTCGGTCGTCGCCGCACCTCCGGTCGCCTCGGCAGTCGCCGTGGCACTCCCGGTGATGCTCTGCGCGGCTGCCGACGCGCTGCCGCTCGTGGCTGCACCCGTTCCGCCGGATCCGCCGAGCGCGATCGCGTGCGCGGTGGCGTCGCCGCTGAGTGCGTTGGCGTCGGCCAGCGCCGTCGCATCGCCACCGCGGCCTCCCGCGGCAAGGATCGGAAGAGCGAGCTGCGTGAACGGCGCGTTCTCGCCGCCACTCCCGCCGTTCCCGCCCGTCGCCGAGGCCGTGGCGCTCGCCAGTGACGACGCAGAGCTCGCGCTCGCGTGCGCGTGGGCGTCCCCCGCGTCTCCGCCGCTGCCGGCGGCGTTCGACTGAGTGTAGAACGAGAGGTCGGCGGCATCGCCCCCATTTCCGCCCGTGCCGCCCGTTGCACTGGCTTGGCTGGTCGCGAATACGTTGCCCGTTGCCAGGGAGTCCGCGACGGCTGCGCCGCCCTTGCCGCCCTGGCCGCTCGAGTCGGCGCCATAGAGACTGCTGTTCCCGCCCAGGCCGCCCGCGCCGCCTTGGCCCCCGGTCGCACTTGCCTGTGTCATCCCCTCCGGCAGCGTCGGCGCGGCGTTCGCGGCCGATGCGTTCGCATCGCCGCCGGCGCCGCCCGCTCCGCCGCTTCCGGGAACGAACGAACCGACGCTGGAGGCCGGGCTGCCGTTCCAGAAGGCCCCGTTGCCACCGCTCCCGCCCGCGCCGCCGGCGCCCCCATTCGCCGTGGCGGAGTTCGTCGAATCCGGGGAGGTGACCGGTACCGTAGCCGCGCCCCCAGCTCCGCCCGCGCCGCCGCTGGTGGTATCCACCTCGGGCTGGCCCGGGTTGTTGGGATCGGCGGCGACGCCGTTCTGGCCCGGCAGTCCGGGATCCCCGGCGCCGCCGTTCACCGTGAGTGAAGCGGCGGCTGCCTGCAGGGGCGAAACGAGACACAAAACCAGAGTGACGAATGCGAGCCAGCGCAACACCACCACCGCGAGTCCCTCCCCGGCGTCAGCTCACGGCAAGGTCTCTCAAACGATGCGGAAACACCAGTGAGATACTCGGCTGCGAGCTTCGTTCCGCTCGGGTGTGGCGAAAAACGCAGCGCAGGTGTCACTCGAGCCGAACAGGCGGTGCTCCTCCTGGTTCTGGCGCCCGCGGCGAGCGCTCTTCAGCTCGACTCGTTTCTGACACCGCAGAGTGTCACTGGACCGGAGAACGCGAACCCGGTGACCGGCTCGGTGTCGTCGCCCGCGGGCGCGCCGGACGGCACGCGGACGCTTCTGGCCTACGGCGTCGCGGTTCCGAGCGACTCGGTCAGCGCCTCGATCGCAGGCCTCGCGCTCTGCTGGAGTAGAATCGCGCTCCGGAGGGCCGAGCCGTGTCCAACCCCGTCGCACTCTCGCTCGTCGACCTGACCGCGCAGCTGGCCGCGAAGCAGCTGTCGCCGGTCGAGCTCATGGAGACCGTGCTCGCGCGGATCGACGCCACGAACCCGAAGCTGAACGCGGTCGTGGCGCTGCATCCGCGCGAGAAGCTCCTGGCAGCCGCGCGCGCCGCCGAGGCGCGGATCGCGCGCGGCGAGGGACGGCCGCTCGAGGGCGTGCCGCTCGGCGTGAAGGACCTGGAGGACACGGCCGGGCTCGTCACCTCGCACGGCTCCCTTCCTTACAAGGACAACTTGGTGTCGCGCGACTCGGTCCAGGTCGAGCGGCTGCGCGCGGCGGGCGCGATCCCGATCGGCAAGACGAACGCGCCCGAGTTCGGCGTCACCGCGATCACGAAGAACCTCGTCTACGGCGTGACGCGCAGCCCGTGGAACCTGGAGCGCACGCCGGGCGGCTCGAGCGGCGGCTCGTCGGCCGTGCTGTCGGGCTGCGTCGTCCCGCTCGTGACCGCGAGCGACGGCGGTGGCTCGACGCGCATCCCCGCGAGCTTCGTCGGCGCGTTCGGCTTGAAGCCCACGTACGGGCGCATCCCGCACGAGCCCACGCGGCTCTGGTACTTCGGCGACACGGCCGTGCACGGGCCGCTCACGAAGACGGTGGCGGACAACGCGCTGTATCTCGACATGACGTGCGGCTACGACCGGCGCGATCCGAAGTCGCTGCCGCACCCGGGCTTCTCGTACCGCGCGAAGCTCGCCGAGGGCGTGCCCGAGAAGCTGCGCATCGCGTACTCGCCCGACCTGGGCTACGCGGTCGTGCAGTCCGACGTCGCGCAGGCGGTGTACGACGCGGTGCGCACGTTCGAGAAGCTCGGCCACGAAGTCGTGCAGCTCGAGGGCGGGCCGCCGAAGCTCGGCGAGGCGTGGGGCGTGTTCGGCTCCTACGAGATGGCGGCGGCGCAGCAGCACCTGGTGGCGGAGCACGCCGAGGAGTTCTCCCGCGGCGTGCTCGCGTCGATCAAGGGCGCGAACGACATGACACCGGAGCGGTTCGGCCAGGGCGCGCAGGCGCGCTACCAGCTGTCGGCGTGGGCGGCGTCGGTGTTCGAGAAGTTCGACCTGCTCGTCACGCCCACCGTGCCGTACGACCCGCCGCCCGCGAAGGGCCCGTTCCCGAGCGAGACGGAGGGCAGGCGCCAGCTCGCGTGGGGCGTGGCGTCGTTCACGATCCCGTTCAACCTGTCGCTGCACCCGGCGGCGTCGGTGCGCGTGGGTCTGTCGCGCGCGGGGCTGCCGATCGGCATGCAGATCGTCGGCGAGCGGCACCGCGACGAGCTCGTGCTGCAGGCCGCACAGGCGTTCGAGCGCGAGCGGCCGTGGCACCCGCACTGGCCGGTGGTCTAGCGCGCGTGCGATAGTCGCGGGGCGATGAAGCTCGCCCTCGCCGCCGACCACGCCGCGTTCGCCTTCAAGGAGAAGCTCGCGGAGGAGCTGCGCCGGCTCGGGCACGAGCCGGTAGACTTCGGCACGCATTCGACCGAGTCGTGCGACTACCCGGACTTCGCGATCCCCGCCGCGCAGAGCGTCGCAGACGGCAAGGCGGACCGCGCGATCCTCGCCTGCACGAACGGCATCGGCATGTGCATGGCCGCGAACCGGATCGCGGGGCTGCGCGGCGCGCTCGTGTACAGCGCGCGCACCGCGGCGATGACGCGCGCGCACCACGACTCGAACGTATTGTGTCTCGGCGCGGGCGAATTTCCCGCCGACACGCTGCTCGAATGGGTACGCATCTGGCTCGACACGCCGTTCGAAGGCGGCCGGCACGAGCGACGCGTCAAGAAGCTCGAGGCGCTGGAGCGCAAGTGACTCCGAGCTCCGCGCTCGGTGAGCTCGAGGCCGACCTGGCCTTCCTGCGCGAACTGCTGCCCCCGACGCCCGAGATCGCGTGGCCGCTCTTGGCCGCGCGCTGCGGCGCAGACGTGGTGGTGAAGCACGAGAACCACTCGCCCATCGGCGCGTTCAAGCTGCGCGGCGGGCTCGTCTACATGCACGAGCTGCGCGCACGCGAGCCGAAGCTCGCGGGCGTGATCACCGCTACGCGCGGGAACCACGGCCAGAGCGTCGCGTTCGCGGCGCGCCGCGCGGGCTTCGCCGCGACGATCGCCGTGCCGCACGGCAACTCGCTCGAGAAGAACGCCGCGATGCGCGCGCTCGGCGCGCGGCTCGTCGAGCACGGGCGCGATTTCCAGGATGCCCTCCTCCACGCGCAGGCGCTCGCGAAGTCGCAGGACCTGCACTTCGTGCCGTCGTTCCACCCGTGGCTCGTGCGCGGCGTGTCGACGTGCGCGCTGGAGCTCCTGCGCGCGCGGCCGGACCTCGACGTGCTGTACGTGCCGATCGGGCTCGGCTCAGGGGTCTGCGGCGCGCTGCGCGCGCGCGACGCGCTCGGCCTGCGCACGCGGATCGTCGGCGTGGTCGCGGAGAACGCGCCGACGTACGCGCTGTCGTTCGCGGCTGGCCGAGTCGTGCCGACGGACTCCGCCGACACGCTCGCCGATGGGCTGGCCGTGCGCGTGCCGAACGCAGACGCGCTGGCGGCGATTTGCGCGGGTGCGGAGCGCATCGTGCGCGTGTCGGAAGCCGAGATCCGCGCCGCCATGCGCGCGCTCTTCAGCGACACGCACAACGTCGCCGAAGGCGCGGGCGCCGCCGCGCTCGCCGCCTGCCTGCAGGAGCGCGCGGCCGTCGCGGGCAAGCGCGTGGGCCTCGTGCTCACCGGCGGGAACGTCGATCGCGCCGCGTACGCCGCCGTGCTGGCCGAGAACGAGCCGAGTTGAAGCCGACACATTTCTGCGTTGTTGCGTTCGCCGCCGTGTCGCTCGCTGCGGGAGCGCTCGCCGCGGAGCCCGGGCTGAACCCATGGTTCATCGCGGGCAGGCAGGCCGTGCGCGAGGCCGCCGCGGGCCAGCCGATTCCGCACGCGAAGAACGCGATCCTGTTCGTCGGCGACGGCATGGGCATCGCCACGGTGACCGCAGCGCGCATCCTCGCGGGCCAGCAGCGCGGGGCGCTCGGCGAAGAGAACCTGCTCTCGTTCGAGCGCCTGCCGTACACCGCGCTGTCGAAGACGTACACCGTCGACTTCCAGGTCGGCGAATCGGCGGGCACCATGACGGCGATGATGACCGGCGTGAAGACGCGCTCGGGCGTGCTCGGCGTCGACGAGAGCGACCCGCGCGGCGACTTCGCGCGCACGTCCGCGGCGTCGGTGCCGACGCTCGTCGAGCGCGCGGAGGACAAGGGAATCTGGGCCGGCGTGGTCACGACGACCACGGTGACTCATGCGACGCCGGGCGGCTGCTACGCGCACACGCCCGAGCGCAACTGGGAGAGCGACGCACAGCTCTCGCCCGGCGCGCGCACGGCGGACTTCCCCGACATCGCGCGCCAGCTCGTCGAGTTCTCGCACGGCGACGGCATCCACGTGGTGCTCGGCGGCGGGCGCCAGAACTTCCTGCGGACGCCCGATGGGCAGCGCGGCGACGGCCGCAACCTCGTCGCCGAATGGCAGAAGCGCTACGCCGACGGCGCGTACGCGGCCGACCGCGAGGCGCTGCTCGCCGTCGACGCGAAGAAGCTGCACCACCTGCTCGGCCTGTTCTCGCCCGAGCACATGGCGTACGAGATGGAGCGCAAGGCGACGCCGCCCGAGCAGCCGTCGCTCTCCGAGATGACCGCCCGGGCGATCGACGTGCTCGCGCAGAGCCCGAAGGGCTTCTTCCTCATGGTCGAGGGCGGGCGCATCGACCACGGCCACCACGCGGGCAACGCGTACCGCGCCCTCACCGAGACGATCGAATTCGCGAACGCGGTGAAGGTCGCGCTCACGAAGACCGACGCCAAGGACACGCTCGTCGTCGTGACCGCCGACCACAGTCACACGCTCACCATCTCGGGGTACCCGAAGCGCGGCAATCCGATCCTCGGCCTCGTCGTCGGCTCGATCGGCGAGGGCGCGGCGTCGAACACGCCGGCGAAGGATCTGACCGGCAAGCCCTACACCACGCTGAACTACGCGACGGGACCCGGCTTCGACGAGAAATCGGACGTCGAGCCCGAGGGCGCGAAGACGTACCCGCACCGGCCGACGAAGGCCGAGCCCGGCACGAGCGGCCGCCCGGACCTCACCGGGCCGCAGGCGCAGGACCCGAATCACCTGCAGGAGGCGCTCGTGCCGCTGTCGGCCGGCACGCACGGCGGCGAGGACGTCGCGATCTACGCGGGCGGTCCGGGCGCGTTCCTCTTCCACGGCGTGCAGGAGCAGAACTACGTGTTCCACGCAATCGCCGCGGCGCTGGGCCTTGTTACACCGTAGAGTGCCGGCGTGAGCGAGACGTTCGACGTCGCGGTGATCGGTGGCGGCGTGATCGGCGTGGGCGCGGCCGAGCGACTCGCCGCGCGCGGCGCGAAGGTCGTGCTGCTCGAACAGGGCGAGATCTGCTCGGGCGCTTCGTACGGCAACGCCGGCTGGGTGTCGCCGAGCCACGGCACGCCGCTGCCCGCACCGGGCGTGATCCGCCAGGCGCTGCGCTGGCTGCTCGACCCCGAGAGCCCGTTCTACGTGAAGCCCCGTCTCGATCTGGAGCTGCTCACGTGGCTGTTCGACTTCCTGCGCGCCGCCACGGCCGAGCGCGCGCGCGCGACGATGCGCGCGAACCGCGAGCTCATCGTGGCGAGCCTCGCGCTGTACGAGAAGCTCGCCGCCGAGCCGGGCGCCGACTTCGCGTTTGCCCGGCGCGGGCTCGTCGTCGCGTGCGAGTCGGCTGGCGGCATGGAGCACGCGCGCGCCGAGCTCGACGCGCTGGCCGAGGTCGGCGGCGAGGGCCGCGAGCTGCGCCTGGCCGAGCTGCGCGAGCTGGCGCCGCGCGCCGCCGACGACCTGCGCGGCGGCGTCTACTTCCCCGCGGACGCGCACCTCGACCCCGAGCGGCTGGTGCGCACGCTCGCCGAGCGCGCGGCCGCACACGGCGCGCGGCTCGAGACGCGCCAGGAGGTGCTCGAGCTCGAGACCCGCGGCCGGCGCATCGAGCGCATCGTCGCCACGCGCGGCGAGTTCCGCGCGAGCGAGGTGGTGCTCGCCGCGGGCGCGTGGTCGCCCGTCGTCGCAGCGCGGCTCGGCCTGCGGCTGCCGGTGCAGGCCGCGAAGGGCTACAGCGTCACGGTGCGCCGCCCCGCGGACTTTGGCGAGAACCCCGTGCTGTTGTCGGAGGCGAAGGTCGCCGTGACACCGATCGGTGACGCCCTGCGGTTCGCGGGCACGCTCGAGCTGGCCGGGCTCGACCTGTCGGTGAACGCGCGCCGCGTCGCGGCGATCCTGCGCGCGGTCGAGCGCTTCCTGCCCGGCGTCGCCGCGCAGCCGCGGCTCGAGACGTGGCGCGGGCTGCGCCCGCTCACGCCCGACGACCGGCCGATCCTCGGCCGCACGCGCGCGTTCGAGAACCTGGTGATCGCGACGGGCCACGGCATGAGCGGCATCTCGCAGGGGCCGATCACGGCGCAGCTCGTCGCAGAATTGTGTAGGGGCGAGCCGCCGAGCCTCCCGCTCGCGGCGTTCTCGCCCGACCGCTTCGGCTGACGTGCAGGTCTTCACGGCAGGCCATTCGAACCGCGCGGCCGACCAGCTCCTCGCGCTGCTCCGCGAGGCAGAGATCGCCTGCGTCGCCGACGTGCGGCGCTTCCCGCAGTCGCGCCGTTTCCCGCAGCACTCGCGCGCGCGGCTCGAGCCCGCGCTGCGCGGCGCAGGGCTCGACTACGCCTTCCTGGGTGACGCGCTGGGCGGCCGCCTCGAGCTCGAGCCGGGCGCCGACCGCGCGCGCAACGGCGCGTGGCGCGAGCCGAGCCTGCGCGCCTTCGCCGACGCGCTCGACTCGCCGGCCGTGCAGGCGGGCCTCGCCGAGCTGGAGCGGCTGGCGCGCGCCGCGCCCACCGCGTTCCTCTGCGCGGAGCGCGACTGGCGCAGCTGCCACCGGCAGATCATCGCGGACTCGCTCGTCGCGCGGGGCTGGGAGGTCGTGCACCTCGCCGCGCCGGGCGAGCGCGAGGTGCACCGGCTGCATCCGAGCGCGCGCAGCGAACGCGGACGGCTCTCGTACCCGGCGCTGCTCTAGGTTACGCTGCGCGTCTCCAGGAGGTCGCGATGACGCGCCGGCTCGCTCGGGTTGTCTCCGTCTCGATTGCTCTCGCGGCGCTCGTCGCCGGGGGCGCCGCGTGCTCGCGCAAGTCGGCGCCAGAGGCCGCGGGTGCGAACCGTCCGCTGTCCGCGATCTGGCCCGAGGTGCTCGCGCAGCGCGACATCATGCACGAGATCATGCTGAAGCCGCTCGAAGACGTGACGCACGAGGACTGCGCGAAGGTCGGCGCCGCGTCGCGCCAGCTCGGCGCGCTGGTGAAGGAGCTCACCATCACGGTCTCGCTCGACAAGACGCTGACCGAAGGCCGGCTGCGCATGCTGGGCGACTTGCTGAACCGGCTCGATCTCGCCATCACGAAGGTGCGCGAGAGCGCGCTCGACGAGGCGCCGGGTCTGTGGGTGAAGCTGCGCTTCCCGCTGGATCAGACCCTGCACGACCTGGAGAGCATGTTCAGTGCCGCCGACCTGGGCGGCCAGAGCGTGGTGACCCGGCCCGGCTACGAGACACAGCCCGCGCCGGAGGGGGTGTCTCCGATCTAGGCGCGCGCTCGGCCAGCTCGAGGATACGCGCGTACTGCGCCGGCTCCACGGGCATGACCGAGAGCCGCGCCTGAGTCACGAGCGGCAAGGTGGCGAGCGCGCGGTCGGCCTTGATGGTCTCGAGCGGCACCGGGTTCGCGAGCGGAGCGACGGCTTCGAGCTCGACCGCCAGCCAGCGCGGATCGTCGGCGGTCGGGTCCGGGAACGCCGTGCGCGTGACGCGCGCGATGCCGACGACCTCGGTGGTGTGCGAGTGGTAGAAGAGCACGTCGTCGCCGACGGCCATCGCGGCCAGGTTGTTGCGCGCCTGCGGGTTGCGCACGCCGTCCCACGTGGTACGCCGCTCCTTGACGAGCTGCGCGAACGGGTAGACCTCGGGCTCCGACTTCAGCAGCCAGTGCCCGCGCGCCACTAGACGAGCTTCCGCACGCTCTCCGGCATGCGCTTCGCCACGCGGATGATCGGGATGCCCGTCTGCGTGTTCTCGAACATCTCGTGCATCGCCCGCGGCAGGTCCTCGAACGCGTACACTTCTTTGTGTACGGTGGGCTTGAACACGACGCCGTAGAGCTCCGTCGCGGCCGCGCAGCCTTCGACCGTCTCGTAGTGCGTGTGGTCGATCGTCACCTGCTTCACCGACTGCAAGGTCGAGTTGTAGGTGACCGACTGCGACAGCTGCCAGCCCGCCGACACGTTCACGCCGCAGCGCGCGGCCACCGAGAGCCCGGCCTCGAACACGGGCCCGCGCAGCATGTCGCACACGATGTGCATGTTCACGCCGTTCGTCAGCTTGCGCGACTCGGCCTGGAACGCGCGCACGTCGTCGCGCGACGCGAAGCGGTGATACGCCTGCTGGTCGATGCCGTGGATGCCCTGGCGCTCGAGCGCCGCGCGGCGCTCGGGCGAGCCGGAACAGAAGTACGCGTGGTGGCCCTCGAACTTGGCGAGCATGACGAAGAGCTCGCCGACGCCGCCGCCGAACGACAGCACGTTCAGGCGGCGCAGCTTCTCCTCCGACACCTTCAGGCGGAAGATGCCGAGCGCGCGGCGCCACAGGTGATAGGCGGTGGGCGCGCGCAGCGGCAGCGCGGTCATCTCGTAGAGCGACAGCCCGCAGTCGAGCGGTGCCGGCACGAGCTGCCACTCGCCCACGACCGCTTCTTCGGCGTACCAACCCACCGAGTCGGGCTGGTCGTAGGCCCAGATGCGCAGCGGGTAGCCGTAGGCGTCCGGATCGCCGTTGCAGTGCGTGAGCGCGATGTCGCCGGGCTTGAAGCGAGTGACCTCCGCTCCCACGGCGATCACCTCGCCGACTGCGGAATTGCCGGGATAGATCTTGCCGCCGCGCTGTGCCGCGATGCTCTGCCCGCCGGTGTCCGCGATGACGGCGTGATCCACGTTGTGCTCGCCCGAGGCGGCCAGGATCCGCAGGTGCACGTCGCGCGGCCCCATGGGGCGCAGCTCGAGCTGGTCGAGCTTGATGACCTTCCCGAAATCGACCTTGTGAGGATCGCCGCCGCTTCGTTCCTTTTCGGCGAGGACGTCCGCGGCGCTGATCGAATAGGCTCGAACCATGCGGCGCATGATGAACGCGCAGTCAGGATCGATCAAGCGTGGGGTATGATGGCGCCGTGAGCGACGAGACGAAGCTCCGTCGACTTCTTCCGAGCGAGGTCGCTGCGCGCATCCAGGAGAAGATCCTGGACGGGTCGTTCGCTCCCGGCGACCGCCTGCCGCCCGAGCGCGAGCTGGCCTCGCAGCTGCACGTGAACCGCAGCTCCGTGCGCGAGGCGCTGAAGAAGCTCGAGGAGCTGCGCCTGGTCGACATCCAGCAGGGCTCCGGCACGCGCGTGCGCGACACCGAGCACGCGAGCTTCGAGCTCCTGTTCGCGATGACGTTTCCCGCCGGCCCGCAGAACGTCACGTGGATCCGCGAGCTGCTCGAGCTGCGCGAGGTGCTGCTGCCCGGGGTGATCCGAATCGGGCTCGAGCGCGCGAGCGACGCGGAGCTCGAGGCGGCGGTGCTCGAGATCCGCCGCGTGGCGAATCCCGAGCTCGGCGCCGAAGACTTCGTGGACGGCCTGCGCGAGCTGCAGGGAGTCATCGCGAAGCTCACGCACAACCGCGTGATGATCCTGCTCGCGAACTCGATGATGCGCTTCCTCGCGCAGCGCCCGCTGGTGCACGCGATGCTCGACATGGTGTCCGACCGCCGCCAGGTGCTGCCGCTGTTGCAGCGCTTCGGCTTCGCCATCGCAGCGCGCGATTCCGAGAGCGCCACGCGCTCGGGCCGCGACATTCTGCGCCGAGTGACCCTGCTCGTGCTCGCAGCAGCCGAGGGTACGAAGCCGCGCGGCAACAGTTGACCCTGCCCGCGGTGCGCGATAAAACCGAGCGGCTCTTTCACCGTATCGCCACCTGAGGAGCCCGGGATGAAGGATCGCAGCGAGCGCCGTGGCGCGGCCGCCAGGAGCTCCATCGAGTTCTTCAAAGGCTTTTTGAAGAATCCGCGCGAGGTCGGCTCCGTCATCCCGAGCTCGCGCTTCCTGACTCGCCGCACGCTCGAGTGCGGCGAAGTGCGCACGGCGCGCGTGATCGTCGAGCTCGGTCCCGGCACCGGCGTGCTGACGCGCCACGCGCTCGAGCACATGCGGTCCGACGCGAAGCTGGTCGCGATCGAGATCAGCCGCGACTTCGTCGAAGTGCTGCGCACCGAGTTCCCCGACCCGCGCCTGTACGTGCACCACGGCAGCGCGACCGAGATCGAGGCCGCGCTCGCGAAGATCGGCGTGCGCGAAGCCGACCTCGTGATGTCGGGCATTCCCTTCTCCACGCTCGAGCGCGGCGTCGGGCTCGCGACCCTGCGCGCCGCGAAGCGCGTGCTGGCGCCGGGCGGGCGCTTCGTGGCGTATCAGTTCCGCAGCAAGGTGCGCGACTTCGGCGAGCCCGTGTTCGGCACGCGCGCCGAGACTCACAGTGGCTTCTGGAACGTGCCGCCGATGAAGATCTACGTCTGGCGGCAGGTCGGGACACCCGCACCGGCATGAGGGTCGAGCTGCCGAGCGGTCGTGACTCGATCGCCGGCGAGCTCCGCCTGCCCGCGCGCACGCCTGCGCCCGGCATCGTCGTGCTGCACGACGTGTGGGGGCTGTCGCCCGTGTACGAGAAGGTCGCGCAGCGCCTCGCCGACGCCGGCTTCGCGGCGCTCGCGCTCGACCTGTACGCGCGCGGCGAGAAGCCGGGCTCGCCGGCCGACATGCCCGGCGTCATGCGCTTCATGCACGAGCTTCCCGACCACCGCGTGCTCGCGGACGTGCAGGCCGCCGCCGATTGGCTGCGCGCGCGTCCCGAGGTCGCAGGGCGGAAGGTCGGACTCACCGGTTTCTGCATGGGCGGGAAGTACGCCTTCCTCGCGGCGGCGCGCTGCCGCGGGCTCGCGGCCGTCGCGCCCTGGTACGGCATGCTGCGCGCGCGCGAGCTCGACGAAGCCAACCCCGAGCACGCGCTCGACGCGCTCGCCGAGCTGCGCGCGCCGGTGCTCGCGCTGTTCGGCGAGGACGATGCGCTCATTCCGCAGACCGACGTGCAGGAGCTGCGGAGGCTCGCGGCGGCGCGGGGGCTGCCGCTCGAGATCGTCGTGTATCCCGGCGCCGGCCACGCGTTCGCGAACGAGTCGCGGCCCGAGGTCTACCGCGAGGCGGCGGCGCAGGACGCGTGGCGCCGCGCGCTCGAGTTCTTCGCGAAGCAGCTGGGAGCCGGCCAGTGAGCGAAGCGCTGCTGCTGCCGACCGAGCGCTCCCCGCGCACCGTCGACGAAGTCGAGCTCTCCGAGCTGCACGACTCGGAAGAGCTCGAGGTCGAGACCGAGGACGGCTGGACGCTCGTGCTCACGCGCTACCGCGCGCGCGAGCAGCCGTTCCCGCAGCCGCTGCGCGGCGTGCCGCTCCTGCTCGTGCACGGCTACACGCAGAACCGCCGCGCATGGAGCTCGGGCGAGTTCGTGAAGAACATGCTGTTCTTCGGCGCCGACCTGTTCCTGCTCGAGCTGCGCGGCCACGGCAAGAGCGGGCCCGAGCAGCAGCGCAAGCGCGCGCGCGCGCGCGGGCAGGCGCCGCCCGCCGACGTCGACTACGGCTGGGACCTCGACTCGCATCTCCTGTTCGACCTGCCCGCCGCCGTCGCCGCGGTGAAACGCGCCTCGGGGCGCGACCGGATCTTCTACTGCGGCCACAGCCTCGGCGGCATCCTGGGGTACGCGTACGCGACGCTCTTCGACGACCTGTCGGGGCTCATCACGATCGGCGCGCCGTCGGACTTCGCGCGGCTGCCGCTGTGGCTCCGCGCGCTGTCGTTCGCGCCGCCCGTGGTGTTCCCCGCGCTCGACCTGGCGCTGCTCGCCGCCAACGCGGGCCGCGTCGCGGGGCGCGCGTTGCGCCGGCTGCCCGGCGTGCGCCCGCCGTCGCGCGCGTTCCGGCCGTGGCGCTTCAACCGCGTGCCGTTTCGCGCGGTGTTCCGCTGGCTGGAGCAGAACCTGCGCGGCGCCGTGCACGCGCCGCTCACGGGGCGGATGCCGTTCAGCCGGCCGCTGCTCTACCAGCCGCGCAACGTCGCACTGGGCGCGCTGCGGCCGCTGTTGCGCGAGGGCGCGAGCGACGAGCCGCGCGCCACGCTCGAGCAGCTGGCGCGCTGGGCGCGGCGCGGCGAGCTCACCAGCCCGGCGCTGCGCCACGACATCGCGGCCGCGTTCCCGCGCATCCGCATCCCGCTCGCGATCTTCTTCGGCGACGAGGACCCGCTGGCCTCGGTGCGCACGACGCGCAGCGTGTACCGCTCGGCGTCGAGCGAGTATCTCTTGTGGCGTCCCGTGCGCGGCAACAGCCACCTCGAGCTCACCATGGGCTACGACATCCGCCAGATCTGCTACGACGTGAAGAACCTGATGACCTACGCGCTCGACCACGAAGTGCCGCGCGCCTCGGTCGCGCGCCGGCGCCGCGCGCGCTGACACATAATTGTGGAGCTATATCTGGTGCGGCACGGCGCGGTCGACCCCGCGCTGGCCCAACGCAGCGCGAACCCACCGCTCTCGGCGGAGGGCCGCGCGCAGGTCGACGCGCTCGCCGCGCGGCTCGCCGATACGCGCTTCGACCGCTGCCTCGCCTCGCCGCTCGCGCGCGCCCTGGAGACCGCGCAGGTGCTCGCGCGCGGCCGCGGCCTCGCCGTCGAGGCACACGCGTGTCTCGCCGAGGGCAGCTACGGCGCGCTCGACGGACTGTCGCCCGACGAAGCGCGCCGCCGTCACCCCGAGTTCTACCGTCGGGGCCGCACCGTGCTCGCGCGCCTGGCGGCGACGGGGCGGACCGCGCCCGGCGGCGAAACGCGCGCCGAGCTGATCGCGCGGGCAAACGCGGCGCTCGAGCTCGTGCGCGCGCCGCTGTTCGATCCGACGGCGCGCGCGCTCGTCGTCTCGCACGGCGGACTGCTCGCGTTCCTCGTCGCGCTCCTGGTGGGGCACGAACCCCGCGAAGAGGCGGTGTACGGGTTCGAGCACTGCGGCGTCGCCCGCCTGGTCTCGTACCGCGAGGAGCCTGCGTACGGACCGTTCGCCATGCTGCTGTTCACGCTGCCGCCCGCGTAGCTCCGCAGCGATTTGCTGCACCGCGCGCTTTTCGAGCCCGCTCGCTTGACCCGCGTGGAGCGCGCGGGTAACCATCCCGCGCGTCGCATGGGATCGGGGAAGCGCTTCGCCGTTGGGCTCAGTGTGGCCGTCGTCTGCGCCGCGGTCTTCACCGCAGGCGCCGGCAACCTGTACCAGTACACGCCGGAAGAGCTGACGGGTCCCGAGCAGCCGATCCAGTTCAACCACCAGATCCACGCCGGTGCGACGAAGGACGGCAACCTCGGCATCCCGTGCTTGTACTGCCACGGGCCTGCGGAGCGCGGCTGGAACGCGACGGTGCCCGCCGTCTCGGTGTGCATGGGCTGCCACCAGTACATCAAGCAGGGCCGCACTCCGGGCTCCGAGCAGGAGATCGCGAAGATCCACGAGTACTACGACAAGAACGAGTCGATCCCGTGGGTCCGCATCCATCACCTGCCCGACTACGTGCAGTTCAAGCACATGCGCCACGTGCAGGCGGGCGTGCAGTGCCAGGAGTGCCACGGCCCGATCCAGGACCTGAAGCGCGTCTATCTGGTTCCGCAGACGCGCTACACCAAGCGCAGCTTCTTCCTGCCGACCGCGAAGCTCGAGATGGGCTGGTGCATGGAGTGCCACCTTCAGCGCGGCGCGACCGACGACTGCGTGGCCTGTCACTACTAGCCCGGACTCAAGGACGAAGATGCCGGAGATCGATCGCCGAGACTTCCTGAAGATCGCGGGCCTCACCGCCGGCGCCGCCGCCGTCGCGTGCAAGGAGCCGGTCCACAACATCTTCCCCTACGTCCACCAGCCGGAAGAAGTGACTCCCGGCATCGCGACTTACTACAACTCGATGTGCCGCGAGTGTCCGAGTGGCTGCGGAATCCGCGTGAAGACGCGCGAAGGCCGGCCGATCAAGATCGACGGCAACCCCGACCATCCGCTCTCGCAGGGGCGGCTGTGCGTGCGCGGCGAAGTCGGCCACATGCGCACGTACGACAGCGCGCGCTTCGCAGGCCCGATGAAGCGCGGCGCCGACAAGGCGCTCGTGTCGACCACGTGGGACGAGGCGCAATCGCTCTTCGTCGAGCAGCTCAAGAAGGCGGCGGGCAAGGCCGTGTTCCTCGGCGGGCTCGAGACGGGCACGCTCGACGCGCTGCTCGAGCAGGTGCTGCCGGCCATCGGCGCGAAGCACCGGCTGCGCTTCGAGCCGTACGCGTACGAGTCGCTGCGCACGGCGAACCAGCTGGTGTTCGGCACCGAGGCGATCCCGCAGTTCAAGCTCGGCTCGGCCGACGTGCTGGTCGCGTTCGGCACCGACTTCGTCGAGACGTGGCTCTCGCCGCTCTCGAATCAGCTCGGCTTCTCGCAGGCGCGCAGCGAGGGCAGGGGCTACGCGGTCTTCGTCGGCCCGCGCCTCGGGCTCTCCGCGGCGAATGCGGACCAGTGGCTCGCGCCGAACCCCGGCACCGAGGTGCTGGTCGCGCTCGCGCTCGCGAGCGAGGTCGCGAAGCGGAAGCCCGGCGTGCCCGAGTCCCTGAAGGCGCTCCTCGCGAAGTACACGCCGAGCTCCGTCGCCGAGAAGACGGGCATCTCCGCGATCGCGTTCGAGCGCATCGGCGCGCGCATCGCGAACGCGGACGCGCCGCTCGCGCTGCCGCCCGGCGTCGAAGTGCAGGGCACGAACGCGGCGCGCTTCACCGCGGCGGTGCAGATCCTGAACGTCGTGTCGGGTGCGATCGGCCGCACGGTCGTGTTCGGCCCCGACCACAACCTGGGCAAGCTCGCGCGCTTCCAGGAGCTCTCCGAGCTCGCCGGCAAGATGCGCGGCGGCGAAGTCGGGCTGCTCATGGTGCACGGCTCGAACCCCGCCTACAGCGCCCCGCAGGTCGGGCTCGCCGACGCGCTGCGCACGGGCAACGTGTTCACCGTGAGCTTCGCGTCCGCGCCCGACGAGACCGCGGAGCTCGCGGACTTGATCCTGCCCGACCACACGGCGTTCGAGTCGTGGGGCGACGCCGAGCCCGTGCGCGGCGTGCGCACGCTGCAGCAGCCGACCGTGCGCCCGCTCTTCGACACGCGCGCGACCGCCGACGTGCTGCTCGACGCGGCGCGCGCGCTCGGCGCGACGGTGCCCGCGGGCAGCTTCCGCGACCAGCTGGTCGCTGCCTGGGGGGGGCGCCCGAGCTTCGACGCGGCGCTCGGCAAGGGCGGCGAGTGGAAGGACGTCGCGCCCGCGAACGTGTCCGTCGCGAGCGGCGTGGGCGCGATCGACTTCGAGCCGTCCCCGCTCGCGGGCAACGCGTCGGACCCGGTCCTCGTGGTGTATCCGTCGCATCACCTGTACGACGGCCGACTCACGCGCGTGAACGTGCTGCACGAGATTCCCGATCCCGTCACGAAGACCATGTGGGGCAGCTACGCGGAGCTCCACCCCGAGACCGCGGCGGTGCTCGACATCGACCTCGGCGACGTGATCACGATCTCGACCGACGGCGGCCAGGTCACGGTGCCCGCGTTCCCGCACAACGCCATCCGCCCGGGTGTGATCGCTCTGCAGGCCGGCCGCGGCGGGCTGCCGAAGGACCCGAACGCGCCGATGGAGCCGCACTCGTACTGGCGCCGCAACGTCGTCGGCGTGAACGCCTTCTCGCTGATCCCCGGCAAGCTCGACGCGCAGAGCGGTGCGCTCGCGTGGCTGTCGACGCACGCGTCGGTCGCGAACACGAAGGGCCGCGCCCCCGTCATCCGCGCGCAGCTCACGTTCGACCAGGAAGGCCGCAACTTCGGCGCGGCGATGACGGTCGAAGAAATGGAGAAGCACGGCCCCGCGCTGCCCGGCGGCGCCGGCGAGGCCGAGGCCGAGCATCCCGAGCACGAGAAGCCCGAGCACCGCGCGCAGCCGCTGCCAAAGCAGGGCGACGCCGAGCACCTGGAGACCAAGCAGTACGATCCCGCGGCCGACGCGCACCCCGACAGCCCGTACCGCTGGGGCATGTCGATCGACCAGGACGCATGCACCGGCTGCAACGCGTGCATGGCCGCGTGCATCACCGAGAACAACATCGCCGTCGTCGGGCCCGAGAACATCCGCATCGGCCGCGAGATGCACTGGCTGCGCGTCGAGCGCTACGTGGAGGTCGCCGACGAGCACGAGGTCGACGTGCGGCACACGCCGCTCGCGTGCCAGCACTGCGGCGCTGCGCCGTGCGAGTCGGTGTGTCCGGCGCTCGCGACGTACCACTCGAAGGAAGGCCTGAACGTGATGATCGAGAACCGCTGCATCGGCACGCGGTTCTGTTCGAACAACTGTCCGTACAAGGCGCGCCGGTTCAACCACTGGTCGTACGACTGGTACGTGCCCGAGCCCGAGAACTGGTCGCTGAACCCCGACGTGATGGTGCGGGCCAAGGGCGTGATGGAGAAGTGCACGTTCTGCGTGCAGCGCATCAACGGCGCCCGCGACGTCGCGCGCAAGGAGAAGCGCACGATCCGCGACGGCGAGGTCGTGACCGCCTGCCAGCAGGCCTGCCCGTCGAACGCGATCGTCTTCGGCAACCTGCGCGATCCGGAAGCCGCGGTCACGAAGCTGCGCGTGGACCGGCGCGCCTACCGCGTGCTCGAGCACCTCTACACGCGGCCGGCCACCTCCTACCTGATGAACGTGCGGCGCGTGGAAGAGGCGTAGCGATGGCAGCGATCACCGAACCGATCCCGACGCATCCCGACCAGATCAACGACGACATCCTGCGCGTGCTGGAGCCGCCGACTCCGATCTACGTGCTGATGGTGCTGTTCTTCGCGACGCTGGTCGGCCTCGGCCTGGTCGCGTTCCTCTACCAGACTTACTGGGGCCTCGGAGTCACAGGCCTGACTCACCCGGTCATGTGGGGCGTGTACATCACGACCTTCGTGTTCTGGGTCGGCATCGCCCACGCGGGCACGCTGATCTCGGCGATCCTGTTCCTGTTCCGCGCGAAGTGGCGCAACGCCGTGAACCGGGGCGCCGAGGCCATGACCGTCTTCGCGGTGCTCATCGCGGCCATGTTCCCGCTCATCCACATCGGCCGCGTCTACAAGTTCTATTTCATGATCCCGTACCCGAACCAGCGCGGCGTGTGGCCGAACTTCAAGTCGCCGCTGGTGTGGGACCTGTTCGCGATCAACACGTACATGCTCGTGTCGATCATGTTCTTCTACGTCGGGCTGATCCCCGACCTGGCGGCCGCGCGCGACCGCGTGCGCGACTGGCGCCGCTACCTGTACCGCGCGCTGTGCCTGGGGTGGCGCGGCTCGTCGGAGCAGTGGCGCCACTGGTCGCGCACCGTGCTGCACCTGTCGGGCCTGTCGACGCCGCTCGTGCTGTCGGTGCACAGCGTCGTGTCGTGGGATTTCGCGACGTCGATGGTGCCCGGCTGGCACACGACCATCTTCGCGCCGTACTTCGTCGCTGGCGCGATCTTCTCGGGCATTGGGATGGTCATCACCGTGCTCGTGCCGGTGCGCAAGGCCTTCCATCTGGAGGGCTACCTGCGCAAGGAGCACTTCGACAACATGGGCAAGCTGATCCTGCTCACGTCGTCGGTGGTCGGCTACTCGTACGGCATGGAGTACTTCATGGCCTGGTACTCCGCGAACCCGTACGAGCAGATGAGCTTCTGGTGGCGCGGCTTCGGTTACCACTGGACGAGCACGTGGATCATGATCTCGTGCAACGTCGTCTCCCCGCTGCCGCTCTGGTTCAAGTGGTGCCGCACGAACCCGCTCTGGCTGTGGGTCACTTCGATCTTCATCAACATCGGCATGTGGTTCGAGCGGTACGTGATCATCATGACCGGCCTCTCGCACGAGTACGATCCCGCGGCCTGGGGCTACTACGTGCCGAGCGTCACGGAGCTCACGATCCTCGCCGCGAGCTTCGGCCTGTTCCTCACCATGTTCACGATCTTCCTGCGGCTCGCCCCCGTGGTCGCGCTGCAGGAGGTGAAGGAGCTCTGGTACGAGGACCGCGCGCACGCGCACGGCGGAGGGCATCACTGATGGCTCAGGTGCTCGGCGTGCTGAAGTCGCCCGAAGACATGGTCACCGCGATCAAGGACCTGCAGGGCGCGGGCTTCAAACAGCTCGAGATCTACTCGCCCGTGCCGAGCCACGCGATCGAGGAGGCGCTCGACCGCGGGCCGTCGATCATCCGGCTGCTCACCCTGATCGGCTGTCTCACGGGAGTCAGCTTCGCCTACTTCATGCAGATCTGGTGCGCGTACGACTGGCCGCTCGTGATTGGCGGCAAGCCGTTCGCGTCGATCCCCGCGTACACGATCATCGGCTTCGAGCTGAACATCCTGCTCGGCGGTCTCCTGACCGTCCTGGGTCTGATGTTCTTCGGCATGTTCCAGACGCGCAAAGGTCACGACGCCTACCAGCCGAGCTTCTCGGGCGACCAGTTCGGCTGCATCGTCGCGTGCAACGGCGAGCAGGTCCCGCGCGCACAGGAGCTCCTCAAGCGCGCGGGCTCGACGGAGGTGCGCGTTGTCGAGGGCTAGGGCACTCGCCGTCCAGGCCGGGCTCGTCGCCCTTCTCGCCGGCAGCGGCTGTTGGGAGCAGGTCGACCGGCACTGGTTCGATCAGATGAAGAACGGGCCCGCGGTGCAGACGTACGCGCAGAAGCCGTTCGATCCGCCCGAGGGCACGATCCCGGCCGGCGGCATGCCCGAGCGCATCGGGCCCGACAACCCGATGTTCGCCACGCCCATGTACGCGCCCGAGGCGCGCGCACTCCAGAACCCGATCCCCGCCACGGCCGAGTCGATCGAGCGCGGCAAGCACGAGTTCGAGACTTACTGCGCCGTATGTCACGGCGAGGACGGGCTCGCCGCCCCGACGCCCGACCACCCGGTGACTCAGAAGCTCGGCGCGAGCGGCGCCCCACCGTTCCCGCTGGCGGCGACGCCGAGCTACACCGACGGGATGATCTACACGAAGATCCGCTACGGGAAGCCGCTCATGCCCGGCTACCCGCAGATCGCGCCCGAGGACCGCTGGCACATCATCAACTACATCCGAACGCTGTTCAAAGGGGTTTCCTGACGTGAGCGCGCAGGCCACGCCGAGATCGCTTCCGACCGTGCCCGCCGCGGTGTTCGCGCTGCTCGTCGCGATCGGCGCCGTCACGCTCCTGGTCGGCATCTCGAGCTCGGACGCCGACACCGTGCACCGCACGTGGCGCGTGTTCCTGCACAACTGGCTCCTGTGGGCCGCGCTCTCGAATGGCGCGCTCGTGCTGTCGTCGGCCATGCGGCTCACGAACGCGCGCTGGCAGGGTCCGATCCACCGCGTCGTCGATTCGATGGGCGCGTACCTGCCCGTGTCGCTCGCGCTCTTCTTCGTGATCCTGGCGGGACGCCACAACCTGTACGCGTGGGTGGACCGGCCGGTGCCCGGCAAGGAGTTCTGGTTCGCGCCGTCGTTCGCCGCGACGCGCGACGTGATCGGGCTGTCCTGGGTCACGTTCGTCTCGCTGCTCTACTTGTACATGTCGATCCGCCCGCTGCTCGGCCGCGCGCGCGAGACCACGACCGGCCTGCGCGGCGCGCTCGTGCAGCGCTGGACCGCCGGCTGGCGCGGCGAAGAGCGCGAGCGCGACTTCGCCGAGCGGCGCCTGCGGAAGCTCGCTGCGGTGCTCGTGCTCTCGTATGCGATCTGCTACTCGCTCGTCGCGATCGACCTCATCATGTCGCTCGCGCCCGAGTGGGTGAGCACCATGTTCCCCGCCTTCTACGGTTGGGGCGGCTTCCTCTCCGCCGTGTCGATGACCGCGGTGATCTGCCTGGTGATGCGGAACTCGAGCGATCTCTCGGGCGAGATCACGCCGAGCCGCATGCACGACATGGGCAAGATGATCTTCGCGTTCTCCATCTTCTGGATGTACCTGTTCTGGTCGCAGTACTTCGTGATCTGGTACGCGAACATCCCGGAAGAGACGGGCTTCATCGTCAACCGCCTCGGCACGGAATTCGTGCAGGACACCTGGTACTTCAGCGGCTGGTGGACGCGCGTCGCCGAGCCTTACGTGCACGTGACGCTCTCGGCGTGGATCCTGATCTGGGTGCTGCCGTTCTGGGTGCTGCTGGGCCAGAAGCCGAAGAAGACGCCGGCCATCCTGGGCCCGATCGCGCTGGGCTCGCTCGTCGGCTTCTATCTGGAGCGATACATCCTGGTCACGCCGTCGCTCGTGCCGCCCAAGGCGGTGCTCGCGGGCGCGGCCATCACGCCGTTCTCGGGCATCGAGCTCGGCATTGCCGCGGGCTTCGTGGGCCTGTTCTTCCTGTGCTTCCTCGGCTTCGCGAAGGTCTTCCCCGGCGCCATTCCCGCGAAGAGCTAGTCCGCCGCTCTGCTACCATCGCCGAAGGTAAGGGGCGTTGGATAGCGCGATCCGCCGGATAGCGATCCTCAACCGCGGCGAAGCCGCATCGCGGGCGCTCCGGGCGCTGCGCGAGCTGCGCAGCGAGGAAGGCTCGGATCTCGTCGGGATCGCGCTCTACACCGAGCCCGACGCCACGGCGCCGTTCGTGCGCGAGGCCGACGAGTCGCTCTCGCTCGGCCCGGCGCTGCGGCCCTCGGGCAGCGGCGCGCTGCGCCCCGCCTACCTGGACCACGACCGCGTGCTCGCGGCGCTGCGCGCCATGCGCGCCGACGCCGTGTGGCCGGGCTGGGGCTTCCTCGCCGAGGACCCGAGCTTCGTGGAGAAGCTCGAGGCGAGCGAGATCGTGTTCCTCGGCCCCAGCGCCGAGACCATGCGCCGTCTGGGCGACAAGATCGCGTCGAAGCTGCTCGCCGAGGCGGCGCTCGTGCCCGTCACGCCGTGGAGCGGCGGCGGGATCTCGCGCGACGAGGCCGAGCGCGTCGCGGCGCGCATCGGCTTCCCGCTCATGCTGAAAGCGACGGCCGGCGGCGGCGGGCGCGGCATCCGGCTGGTCCGCTCGGCCGACGACCTGCTCGCGGCGTTCGACAGCGCGACGACCGAAGCCGCCAACGCGTTCGGCGACGGCACCTTGTTCGCCGAGTCCGCCGTGTTCGGCGCGCGCCACGTGGAAGTGCAGATGGCGGCGGACCAACACGGAACTGTGTTGGCGCTCGGCCTGCGCGACTGCTCGGTGCAGCGCAAGCACCAGAAGGTGGTCGAAGAGGGCCCGCCGCCCGGCCTGTCGCCGGCGCTCTCGAAGCGCATCCGCGAGGCGTCGATCCGGCTGCTGCGCGAGGCGAAGTACGCGGGCGTCGCGACGTGCGAATACCTCGTCGTCGCGAACGACCCCGAGGAGCGCTTCTACTTCCTGGAGGTGAACCCGCGGCTGCAGGTCGAGCACGGGGTCACGGAGCTGCTCGTCGACGTCGACCTCGTGAAGACGCAGATCCGCATCGCGCGCGGCGAGCGCCTGCCCGGCGAGGTGCCCGAAGAGCGCGGCTACGCGATCGAAGTGCGGCTGTGCGCAGAGGACCCGGCGAACGCGTTCGCGCCGAGCCCCGGCGAGATCGCGCTGCTAGACCTGCCCGCGGGACCCGGGATCCGCGTCGACGCGGGCATCGCCTCGGGCGGCACGATCCCGTCGGAATTCGACTCGATGATCGCGAAGATCCTCGCGCGCGGCTCGACGCGCGAAGAGGCCCGCGCGCGGCTCGTGCGCGCGGTGTCGGACGCGCGCGTGGTGGTGCTCGGCGGAATGACGAACAAGGGCTTCCTGCTCGACGTGCTCGAGCACCCCGACTTCCGGCGCGGCGGCGTCGCGACGACGTGGCTCGACCAGAGTGACCTCGCGTCGGCGCCGAAGCCCGCCGTCGAGGCGCTCATCGTCGCCGCCATCCAGACGTACCAGGCCGAGCGCGCGAAGGTGCGCGCGCACTTCTTCGCGGTCACGGCGCGCGGCCGACCGCGCGACATCCCGCCGTCGGACGGCGCGGAGATCGACCTGGTCTACGCCGGCCGTCCGTACCGCGTGCAGCTCTTCGCCGTCGGCGGCTGGACGTACCGCGTGCAACTCGGCGACCGCGTGGCGCAGGTCTCGCTGCTCGAGCAGGGCCCGTACTCGGGCCTGCTCGTCATGGGCGAGCGCCGCTCGCAGGTGTTGATCTCCAACTCCGGCGTCGAGCTGCAGGTCGAGCTCGACGGCCGGCTGCACCGCGTGCTGTGCGACCTGGGCGGCAAGGTGCGCGCTCCGTCGCCAGCGCTGCTGATCGACGTCGCCGTGAAGCCGGGCCAGCGCGTCGAGGCGGGCGAGCGGCTCGGCCTGTTCGAGGCGATGAAGACCGAGACCGCGTTCTACGCGCCGCTCGCGGGCGTGGTGCGCGAGGTGCTCGTGCGCCCGGGCGAGCGCGTGTCCGCGGGCGACGTGATCCTCGTGATCGAGCCCGAAGCCGGCCGCTCGTCGCTCGCGCACGACGCCGGCGCCGTCGAGCTCGAGCTGGAGGACGATCCGCTCGACATCTTCCGCGGCGAGGATGGCACCGCCGACTTCGAGCGCGCCAGCACCGAGCCCGCGTCGGTGCGCGCGGCCGCCGTGAATGCGCTGCGCACGGAGACGCGCCGCATCCTGATGGGCTACGACGCGAACACCGACCGCGCCGACCTGCTCGTGAGCATCCTCGAGGCGCCGGTCGCGAAGATCTCGGACGCGCTGCGCGCCGACCTCGCGCAGCTGGCGAGCGCCGTCGAGATCTTCGCCGACGTCGAGACCTTGTTCTCGCGCGCGCCGACGCGGCTGGGCGACGACGAGCTCGGCCCGTCGAACGACGCGCGCATGGCGATGTACCTGCGCCGCATCCCGATCGAGGGCGCGGGCATCGACCCGAGCTTCCTCGCGCTCGTGAGCCGCGCGCTCGCCCACTACAACATCCGGTCGCTCGCACATTCCGAAACGCTCGAGCGCGCCGTCCTGCGCCTCTACGCGACGCGCACCACGTCGTCGCGCCGCACGCGCGTCATCGCCGCGCTCCTGCACCTGCTGATCGGGCTGGGCGAGCGCGGCGAGACGTTCGCGCGCCGGCCCGAGCTCGCCGAGGCGCTCGACAAGCTGTCGCTGCTGCGCGGCACCGTCGCCGCCAGCGTGGCCGACCTGGCCGCGCAGGCGCGCTTCCTGTTGTTCGAGCGCCCGCGCCGCGCCGAGGGCGAGACGGTACCGGGGCCGAGCTGGGACCTCTTACACAGTTTGGTGGAGCCCCCGGACGCCGCCGCGCTCGAGAGCATCGCGAAGCAGGTGCGCCTGCCGATCGAGACCGCGCGCCGGCTCGAGCTGTGGCGGCTGGCGAAGTTCGAGCTCGAGCCGCTCGAGGTCGCCGGCTTCCAGGACATCTACGCCTTCTACGGCGTGTCGCGCGACGACAACCGCGACGAGCGCATCATCGCGTTCGCGGAGGTCGGCGACGTCGGACCCGGCGTGCCGCACGCGCCCGACCTCGCGCTCTTCGAGGAGCGTTTCCACGAAGCGATCGAGGCCGTGCGCAGCGTGCAGGGCCAGCGCGACCCCGACCACCGGCTGCAGTGGAACCGGCTCTACCTGTTCGTGCGCCCGCCGATCGTGCTGACGAACCAGCTCATGACCGAAGCGCTGCGCCGGCTGGCGCCCGAGACGGGCCACTTGGGGCTCGAGAAGGTCGTCGTGCGGCTGGCGAGCTTCGAACGCGATTCGCTCGACCCGCCGCGCAAGATCGAGCTCCTGGCCGGCAACCCGACGGGCAGCCGCGTCGAGTGGAGTCTGCGCGTGCCGCACGACCGGCCGCTCGACCCGGCGACGCCGTACGCGCAGCGCGTCGCGTCGGCGCGCGCGCGGGGGCTCACGTACCCGTACGAGATCGTGCGCCTCTTCACCGCGCCGCCCGAGCGCGGCGTCGCAGCGTCGGTGGGCTCGCCGACCGGCGCGGGCAAGTTCGTCGAGTACGACCTCGTCGACGGGCGCGCGCAGGCGGTGACCCGCGAGCCGGGGCTGAACCGCGCCGGTGTCGTCTTCGGCCTGATCTCGACGCCGACGCGCAAACACCCCGAGGGCGTGCGCCGCGTGCTCGTGCTCGGCGATCCCACGCGCGACATGGGCGCGCTCGCCGCGCCCGAATGCGACCGGCTGGTCGCGGCGCTCGAGCTGGCCGAGCGCGAGAAGCTCCCCGTGGAGTGGGTCGCCGTGTCCGCGGGCGCGCGCATCGCCATGGACAGCGGCACCGAGAACCTCGACGCCACGGCGCGCGTCGTGCGCAAGCTCGTCACGTTCACGGACGGCGGCGGCGAGGTGAACCTGATCCTGTCCGGCATCAACGTCGGCGCGCAGAGCTACTTCGACGCACTGGCGGCGATGGAGCTGCGCTCGCGCGGCGTGCTGATCATGTTGCAGAACTCGGCCATGGTGCTGACGGGCCGGGCGGCGCTCGAGTTCTCGGGCGGCGTCGCGGCCGAGGACGAGATCGGCATCGGCGGCTACGAGCGCATCATGGGCCCGAACGGCGAGGCGCAACACCAGGCGCGCGATCTCGGCGACGCGTACTCGATCCTGCTCGAGCACTACGCGTACAGCTGGGTCGCGCCGGGCGAGCGCGCGCCGCGCCGCCAGCCGACGGCCGACCCCGACGAGCGCGACATCGGTCTCTCGGCGTACGAAGGCGAAGAGGGCTTCCGCACCATCGGCGAGGTGTTCTCGAGCGACGCGAACCCGGGCCGCAAGCGGCCGTTCGCCATGCGGCCGCTCTTGCGCGCCGTCATCGACGAGGACTCGGGCTGGCTCGAGCGCTGGCGCGACTGGAACGGCGGCGACACCGCGATCGTCTGGGACGCGCACCTCGGCGGCTGGCCCGTGCGGCTCATCGGCATCGAGAGCCGCCAGGTGCCGCGCCAGGGCTACGTGCCGAACGACGGCCCCGATGCGTGGACTGCGGCCACCCTGTTCCCGCAGTCGTCGAAGAAGGTCGCGCGCGCGCTGAACGCGGCGAGCGGGAACCGGCCCGTCGTGATCCTCGCGAACCTGTCGGGCTTCGACGGCTCGCCCGAGTCGATGCGCCGCGGCGTGCTCGAGTACGGCGCCGAGATCGCCCGCGCGATCGTGCGGTTCCAGGGCAAGATCGTGTTCAGCGTAGTGACTCGCTACCACGGCGGCGCGTACGTCGTGTTCTCGCGCGAGCTGAACGACGCGATGAAGGCGGTGTCGCTCGAGGGCAGCTACGCGTCGGTGATCGGCGGACCCGCGGCGGCGGCGGTCGTGTTCGCGCGCGACGTGCGCAAGCGCGCGCAGGGCGACCCGCGCGTGGCGGCGGCGCGTGCGGCGGTCGAGGCGGCCACGAACGCGGCGGTGCGCGTGGCGCGGCGCGCGCGCCTCGACGAGATCCTGGCCGACGTCATGCTGCAGAAGCAGGCCGAGATCGCGGCGGAGTTCGACGCCGTCCACAGCGTCGAGCGCGCCCTCGACGTCGGCTCGATCGAGGCGATTGTCTCGCCGAGCCTGCTGCGCAGCTCGCTGATCCGCTGGCTCGCGGAGTGACTCGCTAGCGCGGTTCGCTGAGCGTAGCTTCGTCGACGAGCGCGCGGTAGTAGCAGGCCTTTCGCGTGTGGCCCGCCGCGTCCTTCGTGTGGCACACGCCCGAGCGCGGGCGCACGCGGTAGAGCAGCGAGTTCTGCTCGCAGTTCACCCGCACCTCGACCAGGTCGAGCCAATCGCCCGACGTCTTGCCCTTGTGCCAGAGCTCGTTGCGCGAGGTCGACCACAGCACGGCCTGGCGCAAGCGCAGCGTCTCGGCGAGCGCGAGCTGGTTCGCGTAGCCGATGAACAGCACCTCGCCCGAGTCGGCGTGCTGCAGCACGACCGGCAGCACGGCCTGTCCCGTTTCGGAGATCTTGCGCAGCTTGCCGAAGTCGAGCTGCGCGCGCGTTCCCTCTTCGAGCTCGTTCATGGGGCGGGCAGGATACGCTACGCTCGTCGCCGGTGCGAACGTCCCTCGTGATCCCCGCCGCGCTCGGCCTCGCGCTCGGCGCATGCAACCGCGGCGGCGGCGATCCCGTCGAGCTGGGCCGGCGCGCGTTCAACGCGAACTGCATCGCCTGTCACAACCCCGACCCGGCGAAGGACGGCACGATCGGACCGGCGATCGCGGGCAGCTCGCCCGAGCTCGTGCGCGCGCGCGTGCTGCGCGCCGAGTATCCGCCGGGCTATACGCCGAAGCGCAACACGCACGTGATGCCCGCGCAGCCGTTCCTCGCGGGCGAGGTCGACCACTTGGCCGCGTATCTCTCGTCGCTGCCGGCGTCGCCCTAGCGCGCGACCGGCGAGTCCTTGCGCACGAAGAAGTGCAGCGTCCAGCCGCTTCCGACGGGGAGCGCCGCCAGCGCGTAGTCGCGCGCGAACTCGGGCTGCTCGACCACGTCGTGCTCGCGCGCCGCCGTGTACGGGTTCGTGAACGTGGGGAAGATCTGCACCGGCACGCGCGGCGCCTCCACGACGAGGATGTTGCCGAGCAGGATCGCGTCGGGCCTGCGCGACACCACGTAGCGGCCGTCGTGCTTCTCGTGGCCGGCCCAGCCGGTGCCGGTGTCGCCAGGCTCGTGCGCGATCGTGCGGTCCGTGAGCCCGACCATGTCGATCACGCGCAAGTCGGAGTACCAGCCGAGCGCGCCGATCGGCACGGCGGCGAGCCAGGCGTCGCGCGGAAACGCGTGCCCGAGCGCGAGCCCCGCGGCGCGCCAGCGCGGCAGCTCGTAATCGCGCTGCTCGGTCATGAGCGAGTACTGGGCGTCGTGCGCGGGGAAGAAGGAGAGGGCGAGCGCGGGCACGAGCACGGCCAGGCCGAGCGCGTGCCGCGCGGCGCCTTCGCGCGCGAGCCGCGCGAGGAGCTCCGCGCCGGCGGCCGCGCACAGCGCGGCGAGCGGCACCGCCGGCACGAGGAAGCGGTACATCGGCAGCCCGTCGCCGCCGAGCGCAACCACCAGACCGACCACGGCGGCGAGCGCCGCGAGCGGTGCCGGCTCGCGCCGGCGCCACAGCTCGAACGCACCCGCGGCGGCGAGCGGCGCCAGCGCCCACACGTACGGGCTCTGCGCGAAGGCCCACAGATAGGCGAGGCCGCGCACCGCGTGGTGGGCCGAGAAGCCCGACTTCGCCCAGAAGGTGTTGGGCAGCCAGTCGCCGAAGTACCAGACGCGCCAGGCGAAGTAGACCCCGCCGGCGAGCGCGAAGAGCGCCGCGCCGGGTGCGAGCACGCGCACGCGCGCGGCGAGCGGGCCGGGCGCGCACGCCAGTGCGACGCCGGCGAGCACTGCGTAGATTGCCACGCCCTCCGGCCGCGTCAGCCCCAGGGCGAGGCCGGCGGCGCTCACCCAGCCGAACGAGCGCGCGCTCGGCGCCGCGCCCGTGAGCGGCGCGACCGCCGCGAGGACGAGTGCCGCGAACGCGGTCGTCTCGAGCCCCGACGAGCCCCACGCCGCAAAACACGGGTTCGCGGCGACGAGCAGCGCCGCCCCCGCGCCGAGCCACGGCGACTCGGGCAGCGCGCGTCGCGCGAGCCCCGCGGTGAGCGCGACGGCGCTACCCCCGGCCACGAGGCTGAGCGCGCGCCCCGCGCTCGGGAGGTCCGCGCCCACCTGGTACAGCCCGGCGAGCAACATCACCCACGAGAAATCGCTGTAGCCCTCGACGCGCTCGCCCGGATTCCAGACCAGGCCCAGGCCGCGCGCGAAATTCCGCGCGTAGCGGAAGCTGATGAACGCGTCGTCGGAGACGAAGCCTGTCTGGAGCGCCAGCGCGACGAAGAGTGCGACCGCTGCGACGACCAGCGCCCACGGCGTCGCCCGGCGCAGTTTGGTGTCGGTCGCTGCGCGTGCTACAGCAGCGCCGTCGCCGCCACGAACAGCACCAGCGTGAGGCCCAGCCCCGAGTGGATCGTGCCCGACACGGTGGACAGCGGCTTCGGCACCGTGCCCGTGAAGATGTTCGCCTCGAAGATCGTGGTGAGGATCACCACGACCACGAGGTAGGGCACCACCAACGGCTCCGTGCGGCTCGCGATGGTCAAGTGACTCGCGGCGCCCATGAAGAACAGCATGGGAATCGAGAACAAGGTGTTCGTGCGCGAAGCGCGGCCCGCCACGGGCGCCACCGCCGCGGCGTTCGGGTCGGCGGGCTTGCCTGCGGCGACGCCCTCCGCGTTGGCCATGATCACGTACTGCCGCGGCATGATCACGAACCACACGTTGAACCACATGAAGCTGCCGAGGAGCCCACCGGTGAGGATCGTGGCGTAGTACGCCTCGGACGAGCCGCCGACGACCATCTTCGTGATCACGATCGTCCAGCCCGTGAGGAACGTGAACATCGCGCCCCAGCGGAACCACCACAGCACGGTGGGCACGAGCCCGCGCACCATGGGGCTGCGCGCCTGGCCGCCGAGCTCCGTCGCGAGAAACGGCGTCTGCGCGAAGTTCAGGTAGTAGAGCATCCCGATCCACGTGATGCCGGCCATGAAGTGGACCCAGCGCAGCAGGAACAGGAAGCCCTCGAGAGTGAAGAGAGACATCGCGCACTCCTTCCCGTGGTCGAAGACGCGGCTATTCGACCGATTGGGACTCCGCTTGTCAAATGATTCGGTGCGCTAGCTCGTCTTCGTGCGAATCACCGGAGGGCGGCCCGTCGAGCCGTTGTCGACGCCGCGGAGCGTCGCAAAGACCGACGCGTTCGCGTCGCTCGCGTTCTCGCGCAGGCGCGAGATCAGGTTCGGCCCGGCGGCGGTCAGCGCGCCGTCGACGACGAGGGGCTCGCCCGACACGAAGCGCGAGTCGTCGCTCGCCAGGAAGAGCGCCGCGCCCGCGATGTGCTCGCCTTCGCCGGCTTCCGGCCACGGCTGCAGGGTGGCGAGGCGCGCGCGCGTGGCCTCCGGGTTGCCGCGGTGCGTGAGCGGCGTGACGATGCCGCCCGGGCAGATCGCGTTCACGCGGATCCTGTCGGGCGCGAGCTCGACGGCCGCCGCGCGCGTCAGGTTCACCACGGCCGCCTTGCACGCCGAGTAGCACAGCGGGCCCGAGCCTCCCGTCAACGCCGCGACCGAAGCGGTATTGATGATGGAGCCGCCCTGGCCCTGCCGCTTCAGCGCACGGGCGGCGTGCTTGATGCCGAGGAACACGCCGCGCACGAGCACGGCGAAAGTGAAGTCCCAGTCCTCGACCTCGAGATCGGTGATCGGGCCGAACGCGCCGCCGAGACCCGCGTTGTTGAACACCACGTCGAGCCGGCCGAAGTCGCGCAGGGCGAGCTCGATCATGGCGGCGACGTCCGCTTCCTCCGCCACGTCGGTCCGCGCGAAGCGCACGTGCCGGGCGTGGCCCAGCGCCGAGGCTGCCTCGACGAACTCCTTGCCGGTCGCGTCGTTCAGGTCGGCGACGACCACGCTCGCGCCTTCGTCCAGGAAGCGCAGCGCCGTGGCGCGGCCCATGCCGCTCGCGCCGCCCGTGATCACGCAGACCTTGCCCGCCAGTCGCCCGCTCATCGCCGTCCTCCCGCTGTAGAGGTCGCGGCCAGTCTACCGGAAGCGCGCGCGCGAGTTCGGCGGCGCTACTGACCGCGCGGCTTGTCGGAGAACGGGAAGGCGCGCGCGCGGTCGAAGCCCTCGTCCTTGGTGCGGAGCTCGTCGGGATGGCGCGCGGCGAACATGCGCCGCGTGGGCACGTACACGTCGCCCGCGACCTCGTTCGCGTATTCGGGCTTGCAGCCGCAGTGACAGCGGTCGGAGCCCGAGCACGGGCCGCAGCAGAACCATTCCTGGGCCTCGCGCGAGGCGGCGTAGCCCAGCTTGCAGCCGCAGCGCGTGCACGTGCCGGAGACCGGGGCGGAGTGCGTCGGTTCGCTCACGCCATATCGATCGGAAATCCGCGCGGCGTTCACAACCCCCCGACGCGCACGCGCAGCTCGAGCGCGTCGTCGAAGGCCACGGACACGCGCGCGAGCCGGGGCTCGGAGGGCAGGGCGAGCGCGACTTCGCCGGCGCGCCGGCCGGCCAGGCGCAGCCGCAGGTGGGCGACGCCGGGCGCTTCGAGCGCAGCGGATTCGACCTCGAGCGCCCCGGCGCCGGCGTGCAGGCTCGAGCCGAGCACGCGCACGCCCGCGCCGTCGGGGACGATGCGCAGGAGCCGCGCGGCGTGCGGGCCGAGCTGGCCCAGCGAGATGCGCCCGCTCGCGGCTTCCAGCTCGCGTTCGGCGAGCACGTCCCACACGCGCAGGGGTCCGCGCAGGCCGAGCGCCGCGGGGTCGAGCTCGATCGCCTCGGGCGAGTCGCCCAGGTTCACGCGCAGCCACAGCGCGCTCTGGTCCTCGAAGCGCGCAGTGAGCTCGTCGGGCACCTCGCCGCGCGCGGGTCCGGTTTCCGGCGCGACGCCCAGGCTGGGGAGCAGGCGCTTGAGCCAGTCTACACCGCGTGGTGTCAGCTCGGAGAGCTCGTCCGACACGAGCATCAGCCCGCCCGACAGCGCGATCGTGGCGGCGAGCGCGCCGCTCTCCGCGGCGGTCAGGCCTTCGGGCCGCAGGATCGCGCAGTCGGGGTCGTTCAGCCAAAGGCGCTGGTGCAGCGGTGCGCGCGCGAACACGTTGGCGAGCGCGTTCCGCGCGGCCGCGCCGGCTTCGACGCCGACTACGCGATCGAAGGTGCGGTTCGTCCACTTGGCGGCGACGTCGGGCCCGATGCGCATCGCCTCGAACAGGCCGATCGACGCGCCCAGCGGCGCGCCGCAGCCGAGCAGGAACGCGCCGGGCCCGGCGCCGCGGCGCAGCGCCGCCACGCCCCGCCGGTAGGCCGAGACCGCGCCCTGGCGCGGGTCGTGGCGCGCGCCCGCCAGCGCGCCCGCGAACAGGAAGTCGAGCTTCAGGTAGTCGAAACCGAGCGCGCGCACCTCGCGGCCGAGCGATTCGAGCCAGGACTCTACACCAGGATGTGTTGCGTCGAGCGCCCACATCCGGGCGCCCGGCCACGCGGGGTTCCATAGCGCGGTGAGCGGCTTGCCGCCGGGCTCGCGCAGCAGCCACTCGGGCTGCTCGCGCGCGAGCCGCGAGCGCGGCGAGACCAGGAACGGCGCGAGCCACAGGCCCGGGCGCAGCCCTGCGCTCTGGATCTCGCGCGCGAGTGGCGCGAGCCCGCCCGGGAAGCCGGCTGCGGGCGCGAGCCAGTCGCCGTTCGCGGCCTGGAAGCCGTCGTCGAGCTGCACCACGTCGACGGGCACGCCGAGCGCACGCAGCGCGCGCACGTTCCGGCTCACGTCGTCGGCGGTCACCTTCGTGCCGAAGCGGTACCACGAGCACCAGCCCGTCGGCGGCGTGGCGGGCACGGGCGCGCCCATCTCGCGGCCGGCGCGCTCAGCCCACTGCGCGAGCGCACCCTCGACGGGCGCGGCGATGCCGAGCCACAAGCGCTCGCTCGCGAGCGACGCGCCCGGCGCGAGCGCCTCGCCGTCGGTAGCGCAGCGCGCGCGCAGCTCGCGGATGCGGCCCGCGTCGTGCGCGAGCTCGAGCCAGCCGAACGAGCGCGAGTGACTCGAGAATCCGAGCGCGAGCCCGGCGCGCCCCGGCTCGCCGAGCGCCGTGGCCGACTCCGAGACGAAGCGGCCGCGTTTTGGTCGCGGTGCGTACGGGCTCGAGTAGCAGCGGCGCAGCACCTTGCCGCGCGGCGCCTGCGGCTTCGCGCCGAGCGCGAGCCAGCGCGCCGGCGACCACGACTGGTGCCCCAGCGAGAGGAAGCGCAGCGCCCGCGGGTCGGCGGGCAGTGCGAGCCGTGCGCTCGCGCCCGGCGCCCAGACGAACGGGTCGAGCGCCGCCACCTCGCGGGGCTCGCGGCCCGAGTTGCCGAGCTCGAGCCATACCACGATGCCGGGCCAGTCACTGCCCAGCTCGAGCCCGAAGCCGAGCTCCAGATCCGGCGCGAGCGCCGCCCGCGCGCGCACCCGCGCCACGCGGCCGAGCGGGGAGTCGGCGTCCTCCTCGATCGCGAGGCCGCGCACGTGGCTCGCGACGAGAGGCGTGCCCTCGAGCTCGCGGTCGGGCCGCGGCCGCGCGCCGACGAGCGCCCCGGCGGCGGCGCCCGCGAAGCCGACCTCGCCGCCCGCGTCGAACAACGCGAAGCGCAGCGGCACCAGGTCGAGCCGCACTCGCACCCGCTCGTTGGCGAGCGACACGCCACTGTCTTCGCGCCGGACCGCGACGGCCACTCTCACCTCCGCGAACGCCCAGTTATACTCGACCGCGATGAAGATCTACACGCGGGGGGGCGACACCGGCGAGACGTCGCTCTTCGGCGGGGAGCGCGTGAAGAAGAGCGCGCCGCGCGTGGCGGCGTACGGCGAGGTCGACGAGCTGAACTCCGTCGTCGGCGTCGCACGCGCCGAGCTCGGCCACGACGATCTGCGCGCAAAGCTCGAGACCATCCAGTCGTCGCTCTTCGACCTGGGCGGCGAGCTCGCCACGCCCGGCGCAGCGCGTGAGCGGAAGGGCCCGCGCGTGGCCGACGCGGACGTGGCGGAGCTCGAGGCCTGGATCGACGCGCTCGAGACCGAGCTCGAGCCGTTGCGCAACTTCATCCTGCCCGGCGGCTCGCGCGCCGCGTCGTTCCTGCACCTGGCGCGCACCGTGTGCCGGCGCGCGGAACGCGCCGTGATCTCGCTCGCCGAGTGCGAGGAGATCGACGCGCTGCTCGTCCGCTACTTGAACCGGCTCTCCGACCTGTTGTTCGTCATGGCGCGCGCGGTGAACCGGCGCGCGGGCATGGCCGAGCCGCAGTGGGTGGGGCGCGAGCGGTGACGCCCGCCGAGTGCGCGAAGCTGCTCGTCTCGGTCGGCGCCGTCGAGGTGCGCACCGACCCCGCGAGCTGGTTCACCTGGGCGTCGGGCGAGCGCGCGCCGATCTACTGCGACAACCGCGTCGTCATCTCGCACCCCGAGGCGCGGGCGCGCATCGCGGACGCGCTGGCGGCGTCGATCCGCCGCGCGTTCCCCGGCGCCGAGGTCGTCGCGGGCACGGCGACGGCCGGCATCCCGCACGCGGCGTGGGTCGCCGAGCGACTCGAGCTGCCCATGGTCTACGTCCGCGGCAGCGCGAAGGAGCACGGCAAAGGCAAGCGCGTGGAAGGCCGCGCGCTGCGCGGCGAGCGCGTGGTGGTGCTCGAGGATGCGGTGTCGTTCGGCGGCAGCTCGCTCGCGGCCGTCGACGCCGTGAACGATGAGGGCGGCAAGGTGATCGGCGTACAGGCGATCTACACGTACGCGTTCCCGAAGGCCGTCGCACGCTTCGCGGAGGCGGGAGTCACTCTGCAGGCGGTCACGACTTACGATGCCGTGCTCGAGTCACTCGAGCTCGACGCCGCTACGCGGGACGTTCTGCTCGCCTGGCGAGCGCGCTGAACGCGTCGAGCGCCGAGCCCGGCGTCTTCGCCGCCACGAGCTCCGCCTCCGCGCGCCCGCCCACGCGCTCCAGCCCCAGCGTGCCGTAGCGGCGCAGGAACAGCTCGAGCGCCCAGGCCGTCCGCCCTCGCGCACGGCGCGTGTCGAGCTCGCCGCCGGCGAGGTGCGCGCGGTGGGCCGCGATCGCCGCCGCGACTTCCGAGACGCCGGCGCCGCTCTCGCTGCTCGCGCCGACGACGGGCGGGCGCCAGCTGCCCGGCGCGAGCTGCGCGAGCGCCAGCCAGCCCTCCAGATCGGCGCGCGTGCGCTCGGCCAGCGCGCCGAGGTCCCACTTGTGCACGACGATCACGTCGGGGATCTCGAGGATGCCCGCCTTCATGAACTGCAGCGTGTCGCCCGAGCCCGGCTGCAGCACCAGCACGACCGTCTCGGCCACGGTCTCGACGTCGACCTCGCTCTGGCCCACGCCCACGGTCTCGACGACGACCCAGTCGCACGCGGCGCGCAGCACGGCGACCGCCGCGCGCGTCGCGGGCGCGAGCCCGCCGAGCTGGTCGCGCGCGGCCATCGAGCGCACGAACACGCGCTCCTCCGGGCGGAAGCGCAGCCGCGCGCGGTCGCCCAAGAGCGCGCCGCCCGAGCGCCGGCTCGACGGGTCGACTGCGACCATGCCGACCGAAGCGCCGGCCGCGAGCCACTGCGCGATCAGCCGCCCCGCGAGCGACGACTTGCCGACGCCCGGCGGACCGGTGATTCCCACGACGGCGCGCTCGCGCGGCGTCTCCCTCTCGAGCCGCGCGAGGAGGCGCCGCTGCAGCTCGAGCGTGTCGGGGCGGGTGTCCTCGACGTGCGCGAGCGCCGTCGAGATCGCCTCGGGATCGCCCGCGTGGACGTGGCGGGCGAGTGACTCGACGTCCGAGTCAGCCGGCGCCATGCGCCGCTGCGGCGATCTCGACGATCTCGGCGAGCACGCGCAGCACGTCGTAGTCGCGCGGCGTGTACACCGCGGCGATGCCCTCGGCGCGCAGCTTCTCCGCGTCCTCTTCGGGGATGATGCCGCCGACGATCACGGGCACGCGCGCGCGGCGCGCGATCTCGGGCGCGAGCGCCAGGTGCGAGCCCGACAGGATCGACAGCCCGATCAGGTGCACGCCTTCCTGCAGAGCCGCCGAGACGATCTCGTCGGTCGTCAATCGGATTCCCTCGTACACGACCTCCATGCCGGCGTCGCGCGCGAAGATGGCGATCTGCTCCGCTCCGCTCGAGTGGCCGTCGAGGCCCGGCTTGCCGACGAGCAGCTTGAGCCGCCGGCCGAGCTTCGCGGAGACGAGGTCGACGCGCGCGCGGATCGCCGCCAGCCGCGCGGCGTCGGCACGCGGCACGACCGCCGCGTCGACGCCCGTCGGCGCGCGGTATTCGCCGAACACGGCGCGCAGCGCGTCCGACCACTCGCCCGTCGTGACGCCTGCGTGCGCGCAGCGCACGGACGCCTCCATCATGTTCGCGCCCGAGGCCAGCGCCTCGCGCAGGCCGCGCAGCGCGTCGGCGACGCTGCTCGCGCTGCGGCGCGCGCGGTGCGCGCGCACCCGCTCGATTTGCTCGCGGCCGACGCGGTCGTCCACCGACAGGATCGACGCCGCGCCCTGCAAGAGCGGCGACGGCTCGCTCTCGGTGAACTTGTTCACGCCGACGACCGTGCGCGCGCCGGACTCGATCTCCGCCACGCGCCGCGCGTTCGACTCGACGAGCTTCTGCTTCATGTAGCCCGACTCGACCGCCGCGATCGCGCCGCCGAGCTCCTCGACCCGCTGGATCTCCGCCCACGCGGCGCTCTCGATCTCGGCCGTCTTCTTCTCGACGACGTGCGAGCCCTCGAAGACGTCGGGGTAATCGAGGATGTCGGTCTCGAACGCGAGGATCTGCTGGATGCGCAGCGACCACTGTTGGTCCCACGGGCGCGGCAGGCCGAGCGCCTCGTTCCACGCGGGCAGCTGCAGCGCGCGCGCGCGCGCGTCGCGCGACAGCGTCACGCCGAGCGCCTCGAGCGCGATGCGCGGCACGTTGTTCTCGGGCTGCGCCTCGGTCAGCCCGAGCGAGTTCACCTGTACGCCGTAGCGGAAGCGGCGCTGGTCCTTGTCGGTGACGCCGTAGCGCTCGAGCCCGATCTTCTCCCACATGCGCGTGAACGCGCGCAGCTTGCAGATCTCTTCGATGAACCGGATGCCCGCGTTGCAGAAGAACGAGATGCGCCCGAAGACGTTGCCGAGCTCGGACTTCGGCACGCGCACGGCGTCGAGCACGGCCATCGCGTTCGCGAGCGTGAACGCGACCTCCTGCACGGGCGTCGCGCCGACCTCCTGCAGGTGGTAGCTGCACACGTTGATCGGGTTCCACTTCGGCACGGCGCCCACCGTCCACTCGATCACCTGGCGCGTCAGGTCGAGCGACGGGCGCGGCGGGAAGATGTACGTGCCGCGCGACAGGTACTCCTTCACGATGTCGTTCTGCGTCGTGCCCGAGAGCTCGGCGCGCGGCACGTTGCGGCGCTCGGCCACGGCGACGTACAGCGCGAGCAGCCACGCGGCCGTCGCGTTGATCGTCATGGACGTGTTCATGCGCTCGAGCGGGATCTCCGCGAGCAGCTCGTCCATGTCCTCGAGCGACGCCACGGGCACGCCGACCTTGCCGACCTCGCCCGCGGCGAGCGGGTGGTCGGGGTCGTAGCCCGTCTGCGTGGGCAGGTCGAACGCGATCGAGAGGCCGGTCTGTCCCTTGGCGAGGTTCGAGCGGTAGAGCGCGTTCGACGCGCGCGCGGTCGAGTGACCCGAGTAAGTGCGGAAGATCCAGGGTCGATCGGCCATCCGCGCTCCTACGCGAGCTTCGCCTTCGCGAAGCGCACGACCTCCTGCACCGCGCGGTCGCCGGCGTCGATGCCGGGGAACAGCATGAAGTCGTGCGGCATGCCCGGGTAGTTCGAGAGCGAGACCTCGCGCTTCGCCGCCTCGAGCTTCTTCGCGAACTGGAGCCCGTCGTCGCGCAGCGGGTCGATCGCGCCCGTCACCACCAGCGTGGGCGGGAACTTGCGCAGGTCGGCGCGCACCGGGCTCGCGAACGGGTCGCTCCAGTCCGACGGCTTCACGTAGCAGTCGCGGAAGAACGTCATGATGTCGGTGTCGAGCACGCCGTCGTCCGGGCCGAACACCTTCATCGACTCCGTGTCGAGCGACATCTCGAGCCACGGGCACAGCAGCAGGAGCGCGCGCGGCAGCGGCTCGTTCGCGGCGATGAGCCGCAGCGTGACCGCGGCGGTGGCGTTGCCACCCGCGGAGTCACCGCCCGCGACCATGCGCGCCGCGTCGGCGCCGAGCTCCGCCGCGTTGGCCTTCACCCAGCGCCACGCGGCCACGCAGTCGTCGAGCGGCGCCGGGTAGCGGTGCTCGGGCGCGAGCCGGTAGTCGACCGACACCACGATCGCGCCCGCGCCGAGGCAGAGCTGCTTGGTCAGCTTCTCGTGCGTCTCGGGGCTCATCGCCACGTAGCCGCCGCCGTGGAAGTACACGATCACGGGATAGGGGCCGCGCTTGGGGTCGCCGGGGTAGAACACGCGCGCGCGGATCGAGCCGCCCGCGCCGGGGATCTGCACGGTGCGCTCGGCGGGCACGGCGGGCGCACCCGCGGCGAGCAGCGCGGCCAGCGCGCCGAGGCCCTCGCGCAGCGGCTTGGGCTCGAGCACGCGCGTCGGGCGGCCGGCGGCCATCATGTCGAACAGCACCTTCACCTGGGGATCGAGCGGAGCGCGCGGATCAGCAGCCAAGGGCGGACCTCCTCGGAGCCAAAGGTACCATCCGAGCTTCCGGAGTGGAGGCCGGCTAGCGCACGAACGGCGTGAGCTTCTTCTGCAGCTGCTCGGGCGTGAAGGGCTTGCGCAGGTAGTCGTTCGCGCCCGCGGCCAGGGCTTCCTGCACGCGCTCGAGCCCGCCCTCGGTCGTGATCATCACGATAGGCAGGTCGGCGCCGCCGAGCGCCTCGTCGCGCACGCAGCGCACGAGCGCCAGCCCGTCCATTCCCGGCATGTTGATGTCGGACAGGACGAGGTCGAACTCCTGCTTGCGCAGCGCTTCCAGCGCGGAAGCGCCGTCGGGGGCCTCCGCGAAGTCGAGGTCCGAAAAGCCCGCCTCGCGCAGACCCTTGACGATGATCTTGCGCATCGTCGCGGAGTCGTCGACCACCAACACCCGTGCCATTCGCGACTCCTATTCGGCCCGGAGGGGTGCGCGCTTGACGTGCGGATTCAGTCCCGCGCCCGGCGAGACGAGAAGAATTCCGATGGATCCCCGCAAGCTCGCAGAGATCATCCGAAACGCCACGCACAGCGTGTTCTCCACCATGTTGGGGACGGAGCTGGCGGCGCAGGATCCCTTCGAGGACCCGCAGCCGTTCCAGTCGAGCGAGGTCATCGGCTTCATCGGCATGGCGGGTGAGCTCGCCGGCTACGTGTCGATCCACGTCACGCGCGCGCAGGCGACCGACTTCACGGCGCGGCTCGTCGGCGTGGACGTCGAGGAGATCACGTCCGAGGACGAGATCCGCGACGCGGTGGGCGAGATCACGAACATGCTCGCGGGCAACGTGAAGACGGCGCTCGCGACGATGGGCGTGGTCGAGATCGCGCTGCCCACCGTGGTGATGACGCCGAAGGCCGAGCTGCGCGTGCGCGGCGCGCGCGGCGTCGCCGTGCCGTTCGACGACTACACCGGCGTGTTTCACGTCGAGGTCGTGCTCTCGGACGGCGGCGAGCCCGCCCCGCTGGAGCAGCGCTAGGCTAGACTCCGCGGCGATGCGATCGCCGCGCCGATGTCTCGGAGCTCTGCTCGCGCTGGCTTGCGTGTTCGCAGCGTGCGCGAAGGAGGGCGACGACGTCGTCCGCGCGCGCACCGCGCACGAGATCGCGGCCGATCTGATGAGCCCCTTCTGCCCCGGCCGCACGCTCGCGGAGTGCGGCAGCCCCGACGCCGCCGCGGTGCGCGAGGAGATCCGCAACGAGGTCGCCGCCGGGGATTCGCCCGACGCGATCCGCACGCGCATCGAGCAGCGCTTCGGCGACCGCGTGATCGGCGTGCCGCGCGGCGGCGGTGGCTGGGCGCTGCCGATCGGCGCGCTCGTCGCCGGCGCCGCCGTCCTCGCCCTCGTCATCCGCCGCGCCCTCGCGCCCGCCGTCGAGCCCGCGCCACTGCCTCCCGACCTGCGCGAAGCTCTGAAGCGCGAGATCGACGACATCAAGCCCTAGTCCGGATCTTCTCGAGCGAGGCCGCGAGCGGCGAAGCCGCGCGCAGTGAGCCGCCGGCGAACGAAGCTGGTTTGGCGTGAGCGCGCGCACAGGTTCGCGCACCGATGGTGGCGCGAATCACGCGATCGGCGTGGCTCGTGTCACGCGCTGAGGCGCGCGGACGCCGATCGGATTCGGCGATGAAGAAGCTCCCTCTCGTTCTTGCGGTCGCTCTCTTCCCGGCGGGGAACGCGGCGGCGCAGCTCCGCAACGTGGATCTCGCATTTCGTCCGCCGACGGATGCGCGCGTGGTCGGCTTCCACGTCTACGTGGGCTCGGCGTCACACACGTACGGCGACTGGCTCGACGACATCAACTTCGTTCCAGCGACGGACGCGAGCGGCGACGCGCACTACTCGCTCACCGGCCTCGAGGCGCTGCAGAACGTGTACGTCTCGGTGAAGTCGTACGACACGACCGGCACGGAGAGCGCGTTCTCGAACGAGCTCGTGGTGGCGGCCGAGGCACAGTGCGTCGTGTCGGGCTGCAACGACAACAACCCGTGCACGGTCGACACGTGCACCGCGACCGGCTGCAAGTTCGATCCCGCGCCCATGGTCGGCACGACCTGCAGCGACGGCAACGTGCTCACCTTCAACGACGTGTGCACCTCGAGCGGCAGCTGCGCCGGCACGCCCGGCCAGTGCGGCACGGCCGCCGACTGTCCCGCGCCGGCGGACGCCTGCGCAGGTCCGCAGGCGTGTTCGAACCACCAGTGCATCGCGGGCGCGCAGCCGCAGCCCGACGAGACCGCCTGCAACGACGGCAACGCCAGCACGAGGTACGACGTGTGCCGCTCGGGCGTGTGCCGCGGCTTCGCGTGCGGCAGCGACGCGCAGTGCTCGGACGGCCAGGCCTGCGACGGCGTCGAGTCCTGCGTGAACAACGCGTGCGTCGCCGGCACGCCGATGGTCTGCGACGACGGCAACGTCTGCAACGGCGTCGAGACCTGCGTCGGCTCGAGCTGCGTCGCGGGCACCGCGCTCGCGTGCTCGACCGACTCGGGCCCGTGCTTCGACGCGTACTGCGACACCAGCGCGGGCTGCCAGGTCACCACGCATCCCGACGGCTCGAGCTGCGCGACTTCGATGTCGGGCACCACGGGCCAGTGCTCGGCGGGAGTCTGCGTGGCCTCCGCACCTGCACCCGCGCCCGCGCCGGCGCCCGCGCCGCCGCCGACCACGACCCCGACGCCCCAGCCCACCAAGCAGCCCGGGCGCCACCGCTGGTGGTCGTATTGGTCCGGACGCTAGCGCACGCGCGCGCAAGATCGGCGTGACCTGCCCGGATCTGCGGCGGGTCCGGCCAAGCGCTGCCGGCGGGAGCAGGGCCTGCTGCCCGCTCTCGCTGCGGCATCTCCCCGGCCGATCCGAGCGCGCGCAAAGCACGTGCAGCGCCGGGTGACGCTCCTCACGCTGTAGATCCGCGTGACGCCGATTCGTGTCGGCGATGATGAAGCGTGTTCTCCGCGGCATTGCGGTGGGTCTCCTGGCGCTCGCTCCCGCGGGTGCGGCCCACGCCCAGCTTCGCAACGTGGATCTCGCGTTCCGCGCGCCGACCGACACGCGCGTGGTGGGCTTCCACGTCTACGTGGGCTCGGCATCGCATAGCTACGGCGACTACCTCGACGACATCAACTTCATCCCGCCCGCGGACGCGAACGGCAACGCGCACTTCTCGCTCACGGGCATCGAGCAGTTCCAGAACGTGTACGTGTCGCTGAAGTCGTACGACGCGAACGGCGTCGAGAGCGCCTTCTCGAACGAGCTCGTGGTGGCGGCGCAGCAGCAGTGCGTGATGAGCGGCTGCAACGACAACAACCCGTGCACGGTCGACACGTGCACGTCGACGGGCTGCAAGTTCGATCCCGCGCCCATGGTGGGCACGACCTGCAACGACGGCAACGCCATGACGTTCAACGACATGTGCACGTCGAGCGGCGCCTGCATGGGCACCGTCGCGCAGTGCAACGTGGACACCGACTGCCCGGCGCCCGCCGACATGTGCTCGGGCCCGCAGGCGTGCTCGAACCACAAGTGCGTCGCGGGCGCGCAGCCGCAGCCCGACGAGACCTCGTGCAACGACGGCAACGCCAGCACGAAGTACGACGTGTGCCGCTCGGGCGTGTGCCGCGGCTTCGCGTGCGGCAGCGACGCGCAGTGCTCGGACGGCCAGGCGTGCGACGGCGTCGAGCGCTGCGTGAACAATTCCTGCGTCGCGGGCACGCCGATGGTCTGCGACGACGGCAACGTCTGCAACGGCGCGGAGAAGTGCGTGGGCTCGAGCTGCGTCGCCGGCACGGCCATGCAGTGCCCGGCCGACGACGGCCCGTGCTTCGACGCGTTCTGCGATCCGAAGGCGGGCTGCATGGTCCAGAAGCACCCCGACGGCTCGAGCTGCCAGACCTCGATGTCCGGCACCACGGGCATGTGTGCGGCGGGCGTGTGCGTGCCGACGGCCAGCGGCCCGACGACGATGCCCGCGCCCGACCCGAACAGCGCGCACACGCCGATGCCGCCGACCGTGGACCCGGTCAGCGCCGCGTGCTCGACTTCGTTCGCACCGCCGTCCGACATCCGCCAGCAGATGGGCGACGACGTGGAGACCACGCGCACCATCGTGTGGAGCGGCCCGCTCAACCCGATGGGCTCGGTGCTGCAGTACCAGTCCAGCGACGGCACCGGCCCGTGGCGCTCACTGCGCGCGGTCGTGCAGTCGCACGACGGCTGCGACGCGACCTACGCCGTCACGCTCGGCAACATGAGCGGCGCGGCGAGCTACCGCTACCGCGTGAGCGGCGTCGACCAGAGCGGCCGCGTGTGGAGTGACGTGTTCGCGCTGCGGCCGGGCCCGACGACGCCGCACACGCCGTTCCGCTTCGCATTCTTCGCGGCGAACGGCCTGCAGAAGAGCGCGAACTCGACGCAGGCGGCCAACGTGCTCGCGAACATCCGCAAGGGCGGCGCGCCGCTCGTGCTGGGCGGCGGCGGCTACGCGCTGTCGACCGAGGCGATCGCGTCCGGCGCCGCGCAGACCGCCGACCAGGCGATCGCCATGTGGAAGGCGCAGGCCGCCGTGATCACGGGCAACGCCGTGTTCGCGCCGGTGCTCGGCTCGAGCGAAGTCGCGAGCTCGACGCACGCGGAGACCGCGGCCGACTACGCCGAGTACATGCAGCTCGCGACGACCTCGCAGGCGCCGCAGGAGACCTACTCGTACGACTTCGGCGGCGTCCACTTCGTGGCCGTCCATGCGCCCGACCTGGGCACCATCCACCCCGGCACCTCGGGCGGCCAGGCGCACCTCGCGTGGATCGACGCGGACCTCGCAGCGGCGCGCGCGAAGGGCGCCCGCTGGCTGGTGGTCTACCTGTACTCGGACCTCTTCTCGAGCGACAAGAGCGATGCCTCCGTCGCGACCGTGCGCACGGCCTTCGGCGCGCTGCTCACAAAGTACAACGTGAACCTCGTGCTCTCGGGCGAGGGCGACAGCTACGAGCGCACGAAGGCGCTGCACGGCGCGAACCTGGCGACGCCGCTCGTCACGCAGCCGGGCCCGTTCGTCACCACGGCCACCGACGGCGTGGTGTTCGTGCGCGCCGGCTCGGGCGGCCGCACCGCGTTCGACAGCTGGGCGCGCGCGCAGCCCGCGTGGTCCGCCTTCCGCGACAACACGCACGCTGTCTACCTGCAGCTGCAGGCCTCGGAGAAGCAGCTGAGCCTGGTCGCCTTCGGCCTGGACGAGACCGGCAAGCGCACCGTCATCGACTCGGTGCTGATCCGCTAGCCGCCCGCGCGTGTGGCTCGCGAGGCGTGGCTAGGCGGCCCGGGCGCTCGCGAGGGAAGTCTTCTTCCGTTTCCCCCGACGGCTCGCCCGATCACGAGCGCGCAGCGGATGCCGGGAGGTCTCGCTTCCACTCGTTGTTCGCCTGCGCACGCTCCCGCGGGCACGGATCCTGCTGAAGCAGGGGACGCGACCGCTTCGGAACGTGCGCCGGGAGAAGCGCAGGGCACTCCCACCCTCCCTACCCTCCCACGAGCCAGCTCCCCCCTGGCGAAGCCCGACGACTCTCTCGAGCGCACTTCCGACGGCGGGCCGCGACGCTATTGTCGAGCCTCCACCTTGGAGGACGAGCGATGGCGGGAGCACCGGGCGCGGGCGCGTTGCAAGTCGGAGCGCGGAGCTACCGGATCCACCGGCTGGGCGCGGTCGAAGAGCTCGGCCTCGGCAAGCTCGGGCGGCTGCCGCGCTCGATCCGCGTGCTCCTCGAGAACCTGTTGCGCTTCGAGGACGGCGTCACCGTCACGCGCGACGACATCGCGGCGCTGGCGAGCTGGTCGGCTTCGGGCAAGAACACGCGCGAGATCGCGTTCCGCCCCGCGCGGGTGGTGCTGCAGGACCTGACGGGCGTGCCGGCGGTGGTCGACCTCGCGGTCATGCGCGACGCCATGGCCGAGCTCGGCGGCGACCCGAAGAAGATCAACCCGCTGCGCCCCGCGGACCTGGTGATCGATCACTCGGTGCAGGTCGACTTCTTCGGCTCGCCCGATGCGCTCGCGAAGAACTCGAAGCTCGAGTTCGAGCGCAACACGGAGCGCTTCGAGTTCCTGCGCTGGGGCCAGGCGGCGTTCTCGAACCTGCGCGTCGTGCCGCCCGCCACAGGCATCGTGCACCAGGTCAACATCGAGTATCTCGCGCCTGTCGTGTTCACCGAGGAGATCCGCGGCGAGCAGCACGCGTACTTCGACACCGTCGTGGGCACGGATTCGCACACCACGATGATCGGCGGAGTGGGCGTGGTCGGCTGGGGCGTGGGCGGGATCGAGGCCGAGGCGTCGCTCTTGGGCCAGCCGCAGTCGATGCTCATTCCCGACGTCGTCGGCTTCCGGCTCGACGGCGCGCTGCCGGCGGGCGCGACGGCGACGGACCTCGTGCTCACCGTGACCCAGCTGCTGCGCAAGCACGGCGTGGTGGAGAAGTTCGTCGAGTTCTACGGGCCGGGCGTGCGCTCGCTCTCGGTGGCCGACCGCGCGACGATCGCGAACATGGCACCCGAGTACGGCGCGACCATCGGCTACTTCCCGATCGACGACAAGACGCTCGAGTACCTGCGCCTGACGGGCCGCAGCGACGAGACGATTGCGCTCGTCGAGGCGTACGCGCGCGCGCAGGGCGTGTTCGCGTCGGCCGATGCGCCCGACCCCGAGTTCTCGAGCACGCTGTCGCTCGACCTCGGCACGGTCGTGCCGTGCCTGGCCGGCCCCTCGCGCCCGCAGGACCGCGTGCCGCTGGGCGACGTGAAGCGCGAGTTCACCGCGGCCCTGCCGAAGCTCTTCGGCGGCAAGACCGCGCCCGACGCCGCCGCGCTCGCGAAGCGCGTGCCGCTGCGCGTGGGCGGCGCCGACGTGGAGCTCACACACGGAAGTGTCGTCATCGCCGCCATCACCAGCTGCACGAACACCTCGAACCCGAGCGTGCTCACGGCGGCCGGCCTGCTCGCGAAGAATGCCGTCGAGCGCGGCCTCTCCGTGCCGCCCTGGGTGAAGACGAGCCTGGCGCCGGGCTCGCGCGTGGTGACCGACTACCTGCAGCACTCCGGGCTGCTCACGGCGCTCGAGAAGCTCGGCTTCGGCGTGGTCGGCTACGGCTGCACGACGTGCATCGGGAACAGCGGGCCGCTGCCCGAGCCGGTCTCGGCCGCCGTGAAGCAGGGCAACCTCGTGGCCGTGTCGGTGCTGTCGGGCAACCGCAACTTCGAGGGCCGCATCAACTCGCAGGTGCGCGCGAACTACCTGGCGTCGCCGCCGCTCGTCGTCGCGTACGCGCTCGCCGGGAGGATCGACCTCGACCTGGACCGCGAGCCGATCGGCCGCGACAAGCAGGGCAAGCCCGTCCTGCTCGCCGAGCTCTGGCCGAGCCCCGCCGACGTGCAGCGCACCGTCGCGGGCTCGGTGAAGCGCGAGATGTTCCAGCGCCGCTATGCCGACGTGTTCCACGGCGACGACGCGTGGCGCGCCATCAAGATCCCGGCGGGAGACCGCTACGCCTGGGTGCCAGCGTCGACGTACATCCGCAAGCCGCCGTTCTTCGACGGCATCACGCGCGAGCCCAAGCCCGTGAAGGACGTGCTCGGCGCGCGCGTGCTCGCGCTGCTCGGCGATTCGATCACCACCGACCACATCTCGCCGGCGGGCTCCATCGCGGCCGAGAGCCCGGCCGCGCTGTGGCTGCTCGAGCGCAAGGTCGGGCGCGAGGACTTCAACTCGTACGGCGCCCGGCGCGGCAACTACGAGGTGATGGTGCGCGGCACCTTCGCCAACACGCGCCTGCGCAACCTGCTCGCGCCGGGCACGGAGGGCGAGTTCACGACCGTGCTGCCCGACGGAGACGTCACGTCGATCTTCGAGGCGTCGCGGCGCTATCTGCGCGCGAACGTCCCGCTCGTCGTGATCGCGGGTGCGGAGTACGGCACCGGCTCGTCGCGCGACTGGGCGGCGAAGGGCACGATGCTGCTCGGCGTGCGCGCCGTCATCGCCAAGAGCTTCGAGCGCATCCACCGCTCGAACCTGGTGGGCATGGGCGTCCTGCCGCTCGAGTTCGCCGACGGCGCCACCGCGCAGTCGCTCGGGCTCACGGGCAAGGAGCTCTTCGACTTCGAGGGCCTGGCGTCGCTGCGCCCGCGCCAGACGCTCTCGGTGCGCGCGCGGGGCGACGGCGGCGAGAAGACCTTCCGCGTCATCGTGCGCATCGACACGCCGCGCGAGCTCGACTACTTCCGCCACGGCGGAATCCTGCCGTACGTCCTGCGACAGCTCCTCTGACCCGGCCTTCCGCTCGCGTCGCGAACGTCCACGCCTGACGCGCCGCGCCCGGGGCACGCGCGCGCAAGCCCCGCGCTCGCTGCGCCGATGCCATGAGTGCGGTTCTGCGCGACTCCTGCGCGCGCGTGCCGGCGTGGAGGTCCCTTGGTTTCCGATCCGAATCTGATCTCGGAGTTCGTCACCGAGTCACTCGAGCACCTCGAGGCGGCCGAGCCGCTCCTGCTCGAGATGGAGAAGCGCGGCAGCGGCGAGGCCGACGCGCTCAACGAGATCTTCCGCGCGATCCACAGCATCAAGGGCGCGTCGGGCTTCCTCGGCCTCGAGAACGTGTCGAAGCTCTCGCACGCACTCGAGAGCCTGCTCATGAAGCTGCGCGACGGCGAGCTCTCGTTCCAGGCGGGGATGGCGGACCCGCTGCTCCGCGGCATCGATTCGCTGCGCCGCATGCTGAACGCGCTGCCCGAGAGCGAGGGCGAGCCCGCCGACGCGCTCTGCCAGGCGCTCTCGGCGCTGGCCGAGCGCGGCGCGCTGCCCGAGCCGGCTCCCGCGGCGCACGATCCGTTCGGCGAGGCGTGCGCGGCGCAGCGGCGGCGCGGCAACCACCTGGTGCGCATCGCGCTGCCGGCCAAGAAACGCGACAAGGAGAAGCTCCTCGCCGCGCTCGAGCGCTACGGCGAGCGCGTGGCCGAGCCGGGTGAGAAGAAGAGCGTCGTCGTCGGCTCCCCGCTCGAGCCCGACCTGCTCGCCGAAGCGCTCGGCCTCGCCGCGGACGCGCTCGCGCCGCTCGCCTCCGACGTCGAGGGCGCGGTCGACGAGTTCCCGCTGCCCGACACGAAGCGGCCGCTGCCGCTGTACTTCGGCCAGATCGCGGTCGACCTCGGCTTCCTCACCGATCCACAGCGGCGCGAGGTGCTGCGCGCGCAGCGCGGCTCGCTCCTGCGCCGCTCGTTCTCGGCCACGGCCATCGCGCTCGGCTTCCTGAACGTCGAGCAGAGCGAGGCGATCGCAGCCGCTCAGGCGCAGCGGCTCGCCGACGCCGAGCTGCCGGCGCACCCGTTCGAGGAGGACTCGCGGCACGCCGCGGCGGCGGCCGCCGATGCGGCGGACTCGAGCGAACTCGACGGCGGCGGAGCCGGCGAGCGCCGCGCCGACACGATCCGCGTGTCGCTCGCGTTGCTCGACAAGCTGATGAACCTGGCCGGCGAGCTCGTGCTGGGCCGTAACCAGATGCGCCAGCTTCTCGAGAGCTCTACACAATCTGGTGTCAAAGCGGTCCTGCAGAACCTCGACCTCGTCACGACGGAGATGCAGGAGAACATCATGAACACGCGGATGCAGCCGATCCGCGTGCTGTTCGATCGCATGCCGCGCCTGGTGCGCGACATCGCGCACCGCCTGGGCAAGCGCGTCGAGCTCGAGATGACGGGCGCCGACGTCGAGCTCGACCGCTCCATCATCGAGGCGCTGGCCGACCCCATGACGCACATGCTGCGCAACGCGGTCGACCACGGCCTCGAGGACCCGAAGGGCCGCGCGGTGCTCGGCAAGCCCGAGACCGGCCGCGTGTCGGTGCGCGCCTTCCACGAGCGCGGGCGCGTGGTGATCGAGGTGCAGGACGACGGGCGCGGCATCGACCCCGAGCGCGTGAAGGAGGCCGCGGTCTCGCGCGGCGCGATCACGCGCGACCAGGCGCTCTCGCTGTCGGAGAAGGACGCCGTCGCGCTGATCTTCCAGCCCGGGCTGTCGACGGCGAAGGAGATCTCGGACGTGTCGGGCCGCGGCGTCGGCATGGACGTCGTGCGCACGAACATCCAGAACCTCGGCGGCCAGATCGAGGTGTCGAGCGCGATCGGCGAGGGCACGCGCCTGCGCATCCACCTGCCGCTCACGCTCGCGATCATTCCGTCGCTCATCGTCTCGGTCGACTCCGAGCGCTTCGCGATCCCGCAGCTCAACGTGGTCGAGGTCGTGCGGCTGAAGCGCGAAGCCGAGCAGATCGAGCGCATCCGCTCGAACGAGGTGCTGCGCCTGCGCGGCGACCTGCTGCCGCTCGTGCGGCTGGGCCAGTGTCTCGGCATCCGCGCCGAGGAGAAGAAGCGGCCGCGCGCGAACGTGGTCGTCCTGCGCAGCGGCGCGCACCTGTACGGCCTGGTCGTCGACGAGCTCCACGACAGCGAGGAGATCGTCGTGAAGCCGGTGTCGAGCTACCTGTCCGATTGCGGCTGGTACGCCGGCGCGACGATCCTCGGCGACGGGCGCGTCGCGATGATCCTCGACACGCTCGGCATCGCGAAGCGCGCGCAGATCCGCTTCGACGAGGTCGCCGACGAGACGTCGCGCCGCGGCGCGAGCGCCGAAGTCGCCAGCACCGCGGCCGAGCGGCGCTCGCTCGTGGTGTTCTCGAACGCCGCCGACGAGCGCTTCGCCATGCCGCTGCGCGAGCTCCTGCGCCTGGAGCGCGTGGAGAAGCCACAGGTCGAGTGGGTCGGTACGAGGCGGTTCCTGAAGCACCGCGGGCGCACGATCCCGCTCGTGCGGCTCGAGGACGTGCTGCCCGTGCGCGGCGGCGGCGACGACGCCGACGAGTTCTTCGTGCTGATCCCGCGCCTCGAAGGGCTCGAGGCCGGCATCGTCGCGGCGCGCATCGTCGATACGCTCGAGTCCGACGCGCAGCCCGACAAGACGCAGATCCACGCGCCCGGCATCGCCGGCTCCGCCATCGTCGAAGACCGGCTCACGCTGTTCCTCGACGCGGGTGCGCTGCTCGAAGCCGCGGGCATCGAGAGGACCGCATGAGCGCCACGGCCGCCGGCGAGCGCCGGTTCTGCACGTTCTTCCTGGGCGACGAGTGCTACGGCATCGACATCCTCACCGTGCGCGAGATCAACCGCCAGGTGCAGATCACGCCCGCGCGCGGCGCGCCCCCCGCGGTGCGCGGCCTGATGAACCTGCGCGGACAGATCGTGACGGTGATCGACCCGGCCGTCCGCCTCGGCTACCCGGCGCGCGAGCTCAAGAAGAGCACGCGGCTCGTCATCCTGAAGACGAACGCCGACCTCGCCGCGCTGGGCCGGGCCGATCTCGCCACCAACGACGAGCTCGCCGGGCTGTGGGTCGACCGCATCTCCGACGTGATCACCGCTTCGGAGGATCAGATCGCCCCGGCTCCGCCCGATCAGTCCGGTAGAAACGACCACTTGTTGGCCGCCGTGGTGCAGCAGAAGGATCAGGTCATCCGACTGGTCGATCCCAGTGCGCTGCTGCGCCAGAGCGACGCGGAGTGACGATGCCCGAGCAGCTGAAGATCCTGATCGTCGACGACAGCGCCATCTACCGCAGCCTGGTGCAGGGCTGCCTGCGCGAGATGCCCGACGTGCGTTGCGTCGGCACGGCGGTGGACGGCAAGGACGCGATCGCGAAGGCCGCCGAGCTGCGGCCCGACGTGATCCTGCTCGACGTCGAGATGCCCGTCATGAACGGCGTCGAAGCGATGCCGAAGCTGCGCCAGCTGTTGCCCGAGGCCGGCATCATCATGGTGTCGAGCCTCACCACGAACGGCGCGAACATCACGATGGACGCACTGCAGGCCGGCGCGTTCGACTTCGTGACGAAGCCGCAGGTGAAGGCGGGCGAGGACGGCTTCGCCGCGCTGCGCGAGCCGCTCGGCACCGTGATCGACGCGTTCCGCGAAGGCCGCGTACAGCGCGCCAAGCCGTCGGTGGCGCCGCCGAAGCCGAAGGGCGCGCGCGGCAAGGTGCCCGCGATCGACGTGGTCGCGATCGGCAGCTCGACGGGCGGCCCCAGCGCGCTCGCGGAGCTGATCCCCAAGCTGCCCGCGGACCTGCGCGTGCCCGTGCTGATCGTGCAGCACATGCCCGCGCGTTTCACGGCGTCGCTCGCGACGTCGCTCGATCGCCGCTCCAACCTGCGCGTGCGCGAGGCCGAGGACGGCCGTCCGCTGCGGGCGGGCGAAGTCCTCGTGGCGCCGGGGGGCAAACACTTGGAAGTGTCGGCTGGCGACTCGGAGCCGTTCGTGCGGCTCACGAACGCCAAGCCCGTGAACTCGTTCCGCCCGTCCGTCGACGTGATGTTCAAGTCGCTGGCCGAAGCCATGCCCGGCAAGGCGCTCTGCATCGTCATGACGGGCATGGGCGCCGACGGCCTCGAAGGCGTGCGCAGCGTGCGGCAGCGCGGCGGCTGGTGCATCGCGCAGGACCAGGCGAGCTGCGCCGTCTACGGCATGCCGCGCTCGGTGATCGAGGGCGGGGAGGCCGACGAGGTCGTCTCGCTCGACGACCTGGCGAAGCGCGTGCAGGAGATCGCGAAGGTCCGATGAACGTCCCCAGTCTCGAGAAGCACGAGTTCGATCTCTTGCGCGGGTTGATCGAGACCTGGTGCGGGATCTCGCTCGAAGACGCGAAGATGTACCTCGTCGAGACGAGGCTCCGCGAAGTCGTCGTCGAGACGGGCTGCGCGAGCTTCGGCGAGTTCTACCAGAAGGCGCGCGTGGCGGGCCCGACCCTGCGCGACCGCATCATCGACGACATGACCACGAACGAGACCTCGTGGTTCCGCGACATGCCGTTCTGGGAGACGGTGCGCCAGGTCGTGATTCCCGAAGCGATCGAGCACGCGCGCCAGGACGGCCGCCCGCGCATCTCGATCTGGTCCGCCGCGAGCTCGACCGGTCAGGAGCCGTACACGATCGCGCTGATGCTGAAGGAGATGGAGCGCACGGGCGAGCTCCGGGGCTTCCGCGCCGACTCCTTCGACATCCTCGCCACCGACATCAGCCGCAACGCGCTCGCGATCGCGGAGGCCGCGCGCTACGACCCCATCTCGATGCGCCGCGGGCTGCCGCTGCGCCTGCGCGAGCAGTACTTCCACCGCGACGGCCGGATCTCGGTGCTGTGCGACGAAGCGCGCAAGCTGGTGCGCTTCCGCAGGCTCAACTTGCTCGACTCGTTCGGCAACCTGGGCGTGTTCGACGTCGTCTTGCTGCGCAACGTGCTCATCTACTTCGCCGCGGCCTGGAAGCGGAACATCTTGCGGAAGACGAGCGAGGTGATGCGCTCCGAGGGCGTGCTGGCGGCGGGCGCCACCGAGACGCTCGAGCTCTATTCCAGCGACTTCCACGTCGTGCGACATGGCAGGTCCACGTACTACCGGCTGAAGGAATCGTGAGATGAAGGTGTTGGTCGTCGACGACTCCGCGATCATGCGCAAAGTCATCGAGCAGATCCTCGAGATGCTCGGCCACGAGGCCGTGCCCGCGGCGAACGGCGTCGAAGCGTTCGACCGGCTGAAGGAGCACGACGACGTGCAGCTGATCCTGCTCGACTGGAACATGCCGGAGATGAACGGCATCGAGTTCCTGCGCGCCGTGAAGGACCGGCCGGGTCTCTCGAAGATCCCCGTCATCATGCTCACGACGGAGTCGGAGCGCCGCAAGATGATCGAGGCGATCGAGGCGGGCGCGAAGCACTATCTCACCAAGCCGTTCCAACCCGAGACACTCGCAACCAAGATCCTGCAGTGCGTCGAGACGGGGTCGTGAGGCGCGCCATGCGGAGCATGTCCAGATCGGTTTCGTCGGTGGCCGTCGCGCTCCTCGTCGTGCTCGCCGGCCTGTTCGCCGCGAGCGAGCTCGCGCCGGCGGGGTTGGCGTCCGGCCTGCGCTGGGCCTTCGCGCTGGCTGCGTTCGGCGCCGTGGCGGGGCTCTGGCTGTGGTTCCGGGGCGCCGTCCTCGCGCCGCTCGAGGAGAGCGCCGTCGCGCTGGAGTCGGGGGACGACACGCACCTGCGCCGGCTGCTCAACTCGCTTCCCTCCGGTGACGTGCTGCGCGTCATCCGCGGCGCGGAGGCGCGAGTCACTCCGCTGCGCGCCGATGCCACGCGCGTGCGCGCCGCAGCCGACGCGCTCGCGCGCGTGTGCGCGGCGCTCTCGCCCGCCACGGAGGCGCTCGAGCAGGCCGCGCACGGGCTCTTGCGCGACACCGAGGAGATGCACGACGCGAGCGAGTCGACCATCTCGGCCATCCAGGCGGTCGCCGCCGCGGTCGAGGAGTCGAGCGTGAACGTGCGCGACGTCGCGAAGGGTGCGGGCGCGGTTTCCGAGCACATGAGCTCGGCGGTGTCGGCCATCGAGACGTTCAACGATTCGATCCGCTCGGTGAACACCGCGGTCGAGGAGATGAGCGCGTCGCTGCGCGACGTGTCGTCGAGCTGCCACCACTCGGCCGACGTCGCGGTACAGGCCGCGCGCCTCGCCGAGGAGACGAACCAGACCGTCGCGGTGCTCGGCAACGCCGCGCGCGAGATCGGCCGCGTGGTCGACGTCATCAACGACATCGCCGACCAGACGAACCTGCTGGCGCTGAACGCGACGATCGAAGCCGCGAGCGCCGGCGACGCGGGCAAGGGCTTCGCCGTCGTCGCGAACGAAGTGAAGGAGCTGGCGCGCCAGACCGGTGCGGCGACGGAGGAGATCGCGAGCAAGGTCGACGGCATCCGCCGCACGACCGAGGGCGCGGTGAGCTCCATCGAGCGCATCGGCGCGATCATCCAGACCATGCGCGAGGCCACGCAGACGATCGCGACGGCCGTCGAGGAGCAGACCGCGACGAGCGCCGAGATCTCGTCGTCGGTGGGCACCGCGGCCGGCCGGGCCGACGAGATCACCTCGTCGGTGCAGCGCGCCGCGTCGACCACGCAGAACGTCGCCCGCACCACGGACGAGCTGTCGAGCGGCACGAACGAGATCGCGCGCAACGCGGCGCATGCCTCCACGGGCGCCGGCTCGCTGCGCCGCAAGGTCGACTCCGTGCGCGGGGCCGCGCAGAAGACGCGCGACTTCGCGAGCGGGGCCGCCAGCTCGATCGCCGAGATCAACGCGCAGGTGGCGCAGATCCGGCAGATCCTGGGCGAGCTCTCGCACGCGGACTGAACCGCTGCCATCCTGTCGGGCATGGACCGACGCGCCCGGATCGAGACGCGACTGCGCGAGGCCTTCGCGCCGCTCGCGCTCGACGTCCTCGACGAGAGCCACCGCCACCGCGGTCACGCCGGTGCGGCCGGCGGCGCGGGTCACTTTCGCGTGCGGCTCGTGTCCGAGCGCTTCCGCGGGGTGGCGCGCGTCGAGCGCCACCGGCTGGTGTACGACGCGCTCGCGGCGGAAATCGGGCCCGAGATCCACGCGCTGGCGCTCGAGCTGCGCAGCCCGGACGAGCCCGCTCCGCCCTGAGTCACTTTCGCTCCGTGCTCGAAGACTCTTGTCCGCGCGGTTTCCTACGGCGTAGGATGTGAGTGGAGGGAGCGGAGTCCATGCGCATCGCATCGCGGGCGGTCGGCCTTGGCGTCGGTCTCGCCGTCTGTCTCACTGTGCTGTCGGCACGCGCCGCGACGGTCGACCTGACCGAGGCGCGCACGGCGCCCGGCTCCGACCAGGCGACGCTGTATCTCGTGAACTCGCTGTCCGTCGCCGTCGGGGGCGTGCAGCTGGTCGTGACCGGCGCCGCCGGCTTCTCGTTCAACTTCGCCGGCTCGAACCTGTCGTCTCTCGACTCCAGCTACGAGGTCCAGCCGATCCCGGGCCTCGACCTCCTGAACGCGCTGGCTCCCGCGGACGTTGCGCTCGCAGGCCCGGGTCAGAGCGTCCTGCTCGGCACGTTCTCGCTCCCGTCGGGCGCGAGCCCGCTGCCCGACCTCATCCCGCTCGACACGGTCACGGGCGTGCCCTCGACGATCCTCGACGTGGTGGGCAACCCGTTCAGCGCGACGCAGTACGAGACGATCGAGTGCGCGCCCGACTTCGGCAACTGCCCGATCACTCTACGCGTCACCGTGGCACCCGAGCCGAGCGGGCTCGCGCTCGGGCTCGCCGCGTTCGCGCTCTTCGCAGTGATTTGGCGGCGAGAGGAGCGTTCCCCTTGAGGTGGAGCAGGTAGCCGCCGCTCGGGGTGGCTCTCTGCTTCGGGACCGCGGCGCGCGCGGCATCGACGGTCCATCTCGTCGTGACTCCGTTTCAGCGGCGCTGGGGTGGGAAGAGCCGCTGGAGCAGCGCGTCGGTCGGCGCTCCCACGTAGCGGCGGAAGCGCCAGTGCCGATAGACGTACTCGCTCGCGAACAGCGCGCCCATGAGCGCGTATGCGAGCGCGCCGGTGTAGAGCGCCCACGTTTCTCGCGAGCACTGGAGCGCGACGAACGCGCACGCGCACGCGTTCGCGGCGAAGAACGCGCACCAGATGCCGTTCACGCGCCTGCAGTACGCGCGCTCGGCGGCGTCCAGCTCGCCGACCTGCGCGCGCGCCAGGGACTCGACGGTGGTCTCCGCGCGCGCGAACGACGCCGCGAACACGGCCAGCATCGCCGCGTTGAAGAGCGCCGGCGCGAGGAGCAGCGCGAGCGCGTTGCCCGACACGAGCGACACCAGGCTCGCCAGCGCGAACGCGGCGGCGATCGGCGCGGCCGCGCGCGCCAGCGCCGCGAAGCGGGCGCGTGAAGCGAGGGCCAGCCGCGCGGCGAAGAACAGCAGGGTGAGCGCGGCCACGGCCCTGGGCGACAGCCACTCCAGTGCGAAGTACACCAGGAGCGGATAGAGGAGCAAGAGCGCCGTCTGCAGCCCGGCCGTCACGAATGCACGCTCCGAATCACGACACTATACGAGACGCCCTTGCTGTGTATCCTGCCAGTCCAGATGCGGAGTGGATCGAGGTGAGCGACCGGAGCGCGTGGGCGCACATGGCCGAGCGCGGGTCGCTGCGCGCGCTGGCGCTCCTGCGCGGCTGGTACAAGCTGTTCGGCCGGCGCCTGTCCGTCGCGCTGCTCGTGCCGATCGTCGCATACTTCTGGGCGACTGGACGTGCGTCCCGGCGCGCCTCGCGCGACTACTTTCGGACGCTCTACGCGTCACCCGAGGGCCGCGCGAGCCTCGGGCACCGGCCGACCTGGCGCGACGTCTTCGCGCACCTGTTCAGCTTCGCCGAGAACCTGCTCGACCGCATGATCCTGTGGAGCGGCGACGTCGAGTCGATCTCGATCGACAACCGCGGGCGCGAGCTCGTGGACGAGCTGGTGCGCCAGAAGCGCGGCGCGATCCTGCTGTCCTCGCATTTGGGCAGCTTCGACATGCTGCGCGAGCTGTCCGCGCAGACCGGCATCGTGCTGAACGTGCTCATGTTCACGCGCCACGCCGTCGTCATCAATTCGTTCTTCGAGAAGCTCCAGGCCGGGCGCAAGCTGCGGCTCATCCGCGTCGAGCCGGGCTCGCTGTCCGCCGCGTTCGAGATGCGCGCGGCGATCGCGCGCGGCGAGTTCGTCGGGATCCTGGGCGATCGCATCTGGCCCTCCGAGCAACACCGAACGGTGACGGTCTCGTTCCTGGGCCGGCCCGCGCGCTTCCCGCTCGGTCCCTATCTGCTGCAGGGCGTGCTCGGCTGTCCGATGCTGCTCACCACTTGCGTGCGCACGGGTCCCGCGCACTACACCGCGACGACCCAGCACTTCGCGCCCGCGGGCGTGGTGCCGCGGGGCGAGCGCGCGAAGCACGCCGAGCAGTGCGCGCAGCGCTTCGCCGCGCTGCTGGAGCAGGGCTGCGTCGAGTCGCCCTACCAGTGGTTCAACTTCTTCGAGTTCTGGCGCAGCGGGAAGGACTGATCAGCGCGGCGCGGGCGCCGGGCCGCTCGGCAGCTCGACCCAGAAGCGCGTGCCGCCGCCCGGCCGGTCCTCGAAGCCGATCTCGCCGCGGTGCGCGAGCGCAATGCGCCGCGACAGGTAGAGGCCGAGCCCGGTGCCGATGCCCGCGGGCTTGGTCGTGACGAACGGCGCGAACACGCGCGCACGCAGACTCGGGTCGATGCCCGCGCCCGTGTCGTCGATCTCGACCCGCACACCGCGCGCGAGGTCGCGCGTGCGCACCGCGACCTTGTGGGCGCGGCCGCCCGCGGCGGCGCAGGCGTCGATCGCGTTCGAGAGCAGGTTGAGGAATACCTGGCCCAGCCGCGCGGGATCGCCCAGCACGGCGTTCGTGGCGGCGAAGTCGCGTTCGAGCTCCGCGTGGCCGGCGAGCGGGCGCGCGACCAGGCGCAGCGTCTGCTCGAGCACGGCGTCGATGCGCACGGACGCGAGAGTCAGGTGGCCCGAGCGCGACACCGAGAGCAGGTCGCCCGCCAGATCGCGGATGCGCCGCGCGCCGTCGCAGGCGTCTTCCAGCAGCTCGTCGCACAGCTCCATCCCGCCCAGATCGCGCAGCTTCGCCTCGACGTCGGCGATGCGCGCGGGCGCCGCGTCGCCCGCCAGCGCCTGCAGCTCGCGCCGGTAGCCGGCCAGGGCGTCGCCGAGCGCGCTGCACGCGGTGCGCAGCTCGTTCAAGTTGCCGAGCACGTACGTGATCGGGTTGTTGAGCTCGTGCGCCATGCCCGCCACGAGCGTCGCGAGCTCCGCGTCTTCCGATTCCAGCTCGAACGGCATTTTCACTGTCTATCGGCAGAACGGCCGCAACTTGCGTGCAGGAGCGCCCGAAATTTTTCCGACGCGGTCGATCGCACTTCCGCGCGCAGCCGCGGGCGGCCCCCTGCGGCCCCCGGGGCGCGGCACGGGCGTTGCACCAGGCCCCGCCACGATATGAAGCGCCCGCTCTCCACACTGGTTGGTGTCATCGCACTGCTCGGCTCCGGAACGGCCTCCGCCGCGAGCCTCACCGTCAACGGCTGGACCCTCGGCGAGAACGTGACCATCGCGGCCGGCGCCGACACCGGCACGGTGAACACCGCGCAGCTGAACCTCACGCTGAACGGCGTGAACGGCTACAGCTACTGCGTCGACCTGGCGCAGTCCATCGGCCAGGGCACGACGGGCGGCTGGACGGCGCTCTCGCCCGCTTCCAACGACGCGGTGATCCGCGCGGCCTGGCTAGTCGACACGTTCCAGCCCGAGTTCAGCTCGCTCACGCACCCCGCCGGCAACGGCTACGCCTACGCGGTCACGCGCGGGACCGAGATCGCGGCCCTGCAGGTCGCGGTGTGGGAGGTCATGTCCGACACGCCCGGCAACTACGACCTGTTCAGCGGGTCGTTCGCGCTGGCGTCGGGCGGCGCGAGCATGGGCGTGACGACGCTCGCGCGCGACTTCCTGATGCAGCTCGGCAGCGCCGACCTGTCGAGCTTCAGCACGAACGACGTCTGGGCCGTGAACGGCAGCTACCAGGACCAGCTCTTCGTCGGCCCGTCGAACCCGATCCCGGAGGCGCACACGCTGATCCTGTACCTGTGCGGCGCGGCGGTCGGCGTCTTCGCGGTCGGGAAGCGGCGCACCGCCTAGCCTTTCTCGCCGCCGCGCGCGAAGCTCGCGCGGAATGGCGACCGAACGCGCGATCCTGCACGCGGACATGGACGCGTTCTACGCGTCCGTCGAGCAGCGCGACGACCCGTCGCTGCGCGGCAAGCCCGTGGTCGTCGGCGGAGCTACACCTCGTGGTGTAGTAAGCGCGGCCAGCTACGAAGCGCGCGCCTACGGCATCCACTCGGCGATGCCCTCGGTGCAGGCGCGCAAGCTGTGCCCGCACGCCGTCTTCGTACCCGGACGCATGTCGGTGTACAGGCGCGAGAGCGAGCGCATCTTCGCCATCTTCGAGCGCTTCACGCCGGCCGTGGAGGGCATCTCGCTCGACGAAGCGTTCCTCGACCTGTCCGGCACCGAGCGCCTGTTCGGCGCGCCCGAGCGCACGGCGCAGCGCCTGCGCGAGGCGGTGCGCGCCGAGACGGGGCTGGCGGTGTCGGTCGGGCTCGCGCCCGTGAAGCTCGTGGCCAAGATCGCGAGCGACCTGGCGAAGCCCGACGGCCTGCTCGTGGTGCCGCCGGGCCAGGTGGCGGGCTTCCTCGCGCCGCTGCCGGTGGGGCGCATCTGGGGCGTGGGTCCGGTCGCGCAGGCGCGGCTCTTGCGCGCGGACATCGCGACCATCGGCGAGCTCGCGCGGCGCGGCGACGCGGAGCTCGCCGAGCTGCTCGGCAGCTTCGGCCCCGCCGCCGCCCGGCTCGCGCGCGGCGACGACGAGCGCGAAGTCGAGCCGTACCGCGAGGCGAAGTCGTATTCGGAGGAGAACACGTTCGAGCGCGACATCGCCGACGTCGCCACGATGGAGCGCGCGATCCGCGCGCACGCCGAGGCCGTGTCGCGCCGGCTGCGCCACGACGGCGTGCGCGCGCGCGGCGTGCGGCTGAAGCTGAAGCTGGCGCGCGGGCTGGGCGGCGGAAAGTTCCCGATCCTCACGCGGTCGGCCTCGCTGCGCGAGCCGAGCGACGACGGCGCGGCGCTTGCCACAGCGGGCTGTGCGCTCTTGGCGCGCGCCGCGCTCGCGGAGCCGATCCGCCTGCTCGGACTGGCCGCGGAGCGGCTCGAAGCCGATGGCGCCGAGCAGCTCTCGCTGCTGGCCGAGACGCGCGCCGAGCGCGAACGGCGCGCGCGCCTCAACCGCACCCTGGACGAGATCCGCACGCGCTTCGGCGCACGGGCGCTCGCGCGCGCCGAAGGCGAAATGGAGCGCGCGGGGCTCACCTCCAGCCGCAAGCGTGGAGAGACACCCTGACGCCGGGGTCGGGTGGTAGACTCGCCCGATGCTCGACCAAAGACTCCTCGCCAAGGCGCCCGAAGACGTAGGGATCGATTCGAAGCTTCTCGACGCGGTGTTCGAGCGCGCGGAGAAGGAAGTCCGCGAGGGCCTCCTGCCCAGCGCCCAGATCGCCGTCGCGCGCAATGGCAAGCTCGCCGGCATGCGCACGTTCGGCCGGGTGCAGAAGGGCGCCCGCACCGAGCCCGCCGACGATTCGACACTTTACTGTGTATTCTCGTCGACCAAGGCGATCACGTCCGCCGCCGCCTGGCTCGCGATCCAAGAGGGCAAGCTCGACGTGAAGCGCAAGGTCGCCGAGCTCGTGCCCGAGTTCCGCGAGAACGGCAAGCAGGACGTCGTGATCGAGCAGCTGTTCACGCACACGGCCGGCTTCCCGCACGCGCCGTTCGTGCCCGCCGACTTCAAGGACGTCGACAAGCGCCGCGCGCGCTTCGCGGCGTGGCGGCTCAACTGGGCGCCGGGATCCAAGTTCGAGTACCACCCGAGCTCGTCCATGTACGTGATCGCCGACATCGTCGAGCGCCTCACGGGCCGCCCCTACGGCGAGTTCGTGCGCGAGCGCATCGCCAAGCCGCTCGGCCTGGACGATCTGTGGGTCGGCCTGCCGGCCGCGCTGCACGGCCGCGTCGCCGACTGCGTGCACGTGGGCGAGGCGCTCACCGAAGCCGACTACGCGAAAATGGGCGTGCCGATGCCGCCGGTCACCGAAGTCACCGAGGACGCGATCACCAGCTTCAACCGGCCCGAGGTGCGCAACGCGGGCATTCCGGGCGGCGGCGGTACCATGACGGCCGCCGAGCTCGCGCTCTTCTACCAGGCGCTGCTCGACGGCGGGCGCGCGCTCGCGGGCCGCGAGATCTGGCAGCCTGAGACGCTCGCCATGGCGCGCCAGGTGCGCTCCGGCGAGCTGCGCGACCTGTTGTTCAAGAAGCTCGCGAACCGCGGGCTGGGCGTGATCGTCTCGGGCGACGCCGACCGCTCGTACCGCGGCTTCGGCCACACGAACTCGGAGCTCGCGTTCGGCCACGGCGGCGCGGGCGGGCAGATCGCGTGGGCCGACCCGAAGACGGGCATCTCGATCGGCTACTGCACCAACGGGCACGACCGGAACAACGTCCGCCAGGCCCGGCGCGGAGTCGGGATCTCGAGCCGCGCGGCCGCCTGCCTCGCGGCCTCTTGACGAAGGACGAGTTCTTCCGCCGCGCGCGTCCCGACCTGCCGGGCCCGCTCGCGGGCGTGCGCGTGCTCGAGGCGACCACCACATGGGCCGGACCGATGTGCGCGTGCATCCTGGCGGACTTCGGCGCCGACGTCGTGAAGGTCGAGCTGCCCGAGGGCGAGGTCTCGCGCCGGCTGCCGCCGTTCCTGCCCGGCGCCGAGCCCGCGCTCTCCTTCATGCACACGACCGTGAACCGCAACAAGCGCAGCGTCACGCTCGACCTGCGCCGACCCGAGGGGCGCGACCTGTTTCTGGCGCTGGCGCGCACGGCGGACGTCGTCGTCGAGAACTTCCGCCCCGGCACCGTCGACGCCTGGGGCGTGGGCTACGAAGCCGTGCGCGCGGTGCGCCCCGACGTGGTGTACGTGTCGATCAGCGGCTTCGGCCAGTTCGGCCCCGACCGCGAGCGCGCCGGCTACGACCCCATGGCGCAGGCGTCGAGCGGCTGGCTGTCGCTGAACGGCGAGCCCGGCGGCGCGCCGGTGAAGGCGCCCACGTTCATCGGCGACGACCTCGGTGGCGTGCACGGCGCGCTTGCGGCGCTGGCCGCGCTGCGCCACCGCGATCGGACGGGTGAAGGCCAACACGTAGATGTGTCGCTGCAGGACGCGCTGCTCTTCCAATCGAACGGCTACCCCATGCTGGCCGCGCTCGGCGTCGACCTGCCGCGCATGGGCAGCCAGTTCGTCGTGGCCGCGCCGGCCGGCGTGTACCGCTGCCGCGACGGCTGGGTCATGCTGGGCGTGCTGCTCGACGCGCACTGGCGCGTGCTCGCGCAGCTGCTCGGCCGGCCCGAGCTCGCCGACCGGCCCGAGTACGCGACGGGCGCGGCGCGCGTACAGCGGCGCCCCGAGCTGCAGGCGCTGGTCGAGGCGTGGGTTGCCGAGCGCTCCGTCGCCGACGTGATCCGCACGCTGCTCGACGCGCGGCTGCCCGTATCGGCGGTGCGAAGCTACGCCGACGCGGCGGGCGATCCGCACGTGCACGCGCGCGACATGCTGCAGGAGGTGGTGCTCGAGAACGGCCAGCGCGCACCCGTGGTCGGCCCCGCGGCGAAGTTCTCGCGCACGCCCGTGTCGGTGCGCGCCGCCGCACCGGCGCTCGGCGCGCACACCGACGCCGTGCTCGAAGAGCTCGGCATCGGCGCGGACGAGCGCGCGGCGCTGAGGGAGCGCGGAGTGATCTAGCCCCTTCGCGAGCGCCGGCCGACGAGCGCAAGCCCGGCGACACCGAGGAGTGTCGGCATTCCCGGCTCCGGCACCGCTGCGAACGCGTCCACCTCCGTCGAGAACGCGTCGCCCGCGGGCTGGAACACGCGCACGTATTCGATCCACGGCAGCCCGAGCACCGACAGGTCGATCCCGGCGCCGCCGCCCGAGCCGGCGTAGAGCGCCGAGACTCCCGCGATGTCCTTGCCCGCGAAGCTCGCGGCCGTGAGCGCCGGGTTCACCGGCTTCGTGAAGTCGGTGGGAATCGTGCCGCCCGAGGCGAACGGGCCCGGGGTGTTCTGGAAGCCCAGCGTGGGGAAGAGGGAGTCCGCGAACACGTTCGGCACGTTCACCCAGGTGACGCCGTCCTGACTCACCGCGATGTGGCCCGGCTCGTCGAACAACGTCCCGTCGGCGATGCCCGTGTCGAAGTCGAGGCCGAGGAACGCATTGCCGAACACGAGCAGATCGATGCCGTACGAGTGGTGCGGGTCGTCGGTGATCGGGTGGTCGAACTTCACGGTGAGCTCGCCGCCCGCGCCGATCGACACCACGTCGGTGGGCTGGTACGGCGCGTTGAACGGCGTGACGTCGCCGTCGAACGGCCCGGTGCCGGTGACTCGCGACGGTGCGCCGAGCGACGTGCTCGGGTCGTCGTAGCCCACCTGGGCGTTGGTGCCGGGCACGTAGCTGATCACCTGCGTGGCGAACGAAGACGCGAAGGCGGACGCGGAAACGGACAGAACGCAGACGAGCGTGAGCGCGATGGCTCGCATGATGAACTCCTGACTCGCTTTCGGAGAGGTTGGTTCCACTCGCGTCCGGCCGGTCTTCTGGCTCCCGGATCGTCCTCGCGCCGAGCCTTCCCAGGACCTGGTCCCAGTGGCATGTTTCGGCGTTCGTCCCCGGTCACAGCGACGGGCTCGCGCCGGATTTGCACCGGCTTCCCGACACCTGACGCGACTCTTGTCGTGAGCGCGGGCAGGCTGCCCGCGCGCTCACGAGTCGGGTTTCTACCTCGCTCGGGTTCGCGCCGTCAAGCGCAGCGCGGTTGACACTCGCGCGCGGCGGGTGATATCGATGCCGCCACCCGGTTCTGGGAAGGCCGTGAGATTCGGCCGCGGTCCCGCCACTGTGATGGGGGAGCTGGAGCGAACGCGCCACTGGGGCGAAAGCCCTGGGAAGGCTCGCTGCCGGCGACGATCCCTGAGCCAGGATACCTGCCGGGTGTTTCGGGACGAAGTCCCGCTCTCCGCGGAGGGAGTCACTCGGTGCCACACCGTCGGGTCTCGATTCGCGCGTGGAGCGCGCTCGCGATTTCACTCTTCGGTGTAACACTGTTACGTGTACAGTTCGCGCGTGCCGGCGAGCTGCACGAGTCGCCCGACGACCCCGCTGCGTTCGCGACGGTCATCGATGCGCGCAAGTACGACGACCGCTTCGCCACGGTCGAGGACCTGCTCGACCAGGTGCCCGGCGTCGACGTGCGCCGCTTCGGCGGGCTCGGCGCGTACAGCACGGCGTCGATTCGCGGCTCGAAGGCCGAACAGGTGCTCGTGCTGCTCGACGGCGTGCGCCTGAACGAGGCGTCGCGCGGCGCAGTCGACCTGTCGACGATCCCGGTGCGCCAGGTCGAGCGCATCGAGATCCTGCGCGGCGCTGGCGCGCAGCGCTACGGCACGGACGCGGTCGGCGGCGTCATCTCGATCACCACGCGCAAGCCCGAGGCCGCCGAGGAGTCGGCCGACGCGAGCTTCAGCGTCGGCCGCTACGGCACACTGGGCGGCGATCTGTCGGTGTCGGCCGCGGGCGAGAGTGCGCGCGGGCTCGCCAGCTACACGCGGCTGCGCAGCGACAACGACTACGACTTCTCGCTGCCGCCGCTCGACCGCGTGAGCGGCGGCCGTCCGGGCACGACCGACGCGATCCCCACGGTGCTCACGCGCGAGAACGCAGGCTTCGTCGAGGACTCGGGACTGTTGCGCGGCGGCATCGACACGGGCCTGCACTCGCGCTTCGACGGCACGATCGACCTGTACCGCAAGGACGGCGGCGAGCCGGGCGCGATCACCGGCGAGGGCTTCGGCGGCGCCACCGACGAAAGCATCTCGTGTCTCACCGGCCAGCAGCAGCACGACCGCGGGGTCGCGCGGCTGGGCTGGAGCACCGATGCGCTCGGCGCGCACGGCGGCGGGGGCGCGTTCGAAATCGCGGCGTCGCAGCGCGCCGAGAACGGCGCGCTCGACGACCCCGGCGGAGCGTGCGGGCTCGTGCGTCCGATCGTCATCGGCCACGACCGCTCGACCTGGCGCGAGCGCAGCTCGGCGCTCGACTCGCGCTGGGTGTGGCCCGAGCTCGAGTCGGACTGGGCCGCCCTGCGCGGCCAGCTCTCGGGCAGCTTGCGCTACGACACCGTCGACGCGACGGAGTCGGACCCCGAGCGACGCACCACCGGGCTCCTGTCGCTGCAGCCCGAGGCGGATTTCTTCGGCGACGCGCTGCGCATCCTCCCCGCGCTCGCCTGGGAGAAGGCGTCGACGAGCGCCGGGCTCGTGCGCACCGCGGCGTCGCAGCCGCTCGTCGAGTTCCAGCCGCACGACGAGACCGCGTGGCTGCCGGGCGTGGGCGGCATCTGGCAGCTCGCGCCGGGCTTCCGCTTCAAGGCGAGCTGGAAGCGCGTGATGCGGCGGCCGACGTTCACCGAGCTGTTCCACCCCGACTGGGGGATCATCCGCGGCAATCCGATGCTGCGCGCCGAGACGGGCTGGAACGCCGACGCCGGCTTCGAGCTGCAGGCGGCCGGCGCCGGCGCGGCGCGCGACTTCCACCTGCAGACCGATCTGTTCCAACGCGATCTGGAGCAGGGCATCGAGTGGCTGCTCAACGTGAACAACGCCTTCATGCCGCTCAACACGGGCCCGTCGCGCGCGGTTGGCGCCGAGGTTTCCGCAGGGGCGCGCTTCTTCGAGCGAGTCACTCTCGACGCGAGCTACACCTACACCGACGGGCGTTACCTGGGCAGCGCCGATTCCGGCGCGCTGCACTTCGCCACGAACCGCGCGCTCGCGCACGTGCCTGCGCACGCGGCGACCTTGCAGGCGCAGCTCGAGCTCGGGCCCGCGAAGGCGTGGACCGATCTCCGCTACGAGAGCGAGATCGTGTTCCAGGTCGGCAGCCTGAATCTGCAGCCGGCGGCGTTCCAGGTCGACGCGGGGCTGGCGGTCACGCCGCATCGATGGGACGCGCTCGACTTCATGCCGCCGGGACTCACGCTCACGATCGAGGCCGACAACCTGACCAGCGAGCAGCGCTTCGACTCGCTCGGGCTGCCGCTGCCGAAGCGGCCGCTGTGGCTCGTGCGCGTGCGGGCGACCACGCCGTGAGCCTGGGCGGAGCGCTTCTCGCGGTCACGCTCACGGTCGGTGCGTCGAACGTCGACACGCTCGTCCTCGACACGTTCGCGCCGCCGACGCTCGAGGCGCACCCGACGAACCCCGACCACGCGCTCGTGGCGGCAGCGTCGAACGGGCCCGGCGTGTTCGAAGTGCGCGTCTCGACGCCGCAGCCGCTGGCGTTCGCGGGCATTGCGTACCTGCTGCCGGGCAACCCGAACTGCGCCGAGTCCGCCCCGTTCACCACGCCGACGCTCGGCGGCTTCACGCTCGAGTCGGCGAGCGGCCGCACGCGCGGCTGGATCAACACCTCGAGCTGCGAGCTCGCGGTGCCCTTCGACTGGTCGACGGGCGCGGGAGTCACCGTGTCGTATCTGGGTCAGTCGCGCACGGCGGTGCCGACGAAGTTCTCGCTCGCGGGCAGCTTCACGCGCTACACGTCGAGCGGTGCGGGCGTGGCGATCTCGTCGTTCAAGACGAACTTCACGTCGGCAGCGCTGCGCGTCGGGAACCGCCTGGTGGTGGCGACTTCGAACTTCCAGACCGCGGGCTCGAGCCCGGTGCTGAATCCCGGGACCGTGCTGTTCTTCGACCTGGACGACTCGGCGCCGACCACGGTCGTGACTCCGTCGGATCCCTTCTTCGCAGTGACTTCGGACCCCGATCCCGTGGCACTCACTCCGTTGCCGGGCGGACGCGTGGCGGTCACCAACGCGGGCGTGTACGACGCGTCGTTCCCGCCGCAGGTCACCGGCAAGGGCTCGATCGACGTGCTCGACGCCGCGACCGGCAAGCTCGTGGGCTCCTTCCCGCTGGGCGCGGGCGATCCGGGCGGCGGCGCCCTCGCCGTCGACCCGACGGGCTCGGTCGCAGTGGTCGGCTCGCAGACGCTGCGCCAGCTGTACGCGCTCGACGTGCGCGGAGTCGCGGCGCTGCCTGCGGCCGCCGTCGACGCGCGCGTACAGCGGCCGTCGTGCAACGACGTGACGACCGACGCAGCGGGCGGCGTGCCGTGCTTCCGCACGCGCGTGATCCGCGGGGGGACGAACCCGCTCGTGCTGCCGCCGCCGCCGGGCCAGAGCGGCGCCTACTCGTTCGTGCCGGCCGTCCGCTTCGGCGCCGCCGGCGACTTCGTCGCAGCGACTTCCTACAACGACGGCGGGCTCGCGTTCGCGGCTTTCGACCCGAACGACCTGGCTGCGCCGCTGCCGCTCCTGCCCTCGCGTTTCGGCGCGCCCCAGACCCTCGCGGCAACGGGCCCCGCCGGCGTGATCGGCAGCGAGTGCTGCCCGGGGCCGCTCCTGCTGCGCGCTTCGAGCGACGGCGAGCTCGCCGGCACGCGACCGTTCTTCGCGACGGCGAGCCCGAACGGCCTGCTCGTGCGCGGGCTGCTCGCCGGCAGCCTGGCCGTGCCGACCGGTGACGCCGACGCCGACGGCGTCCCCGACTCGCTCGACGACTGCCCGGTCGCGGCGAACCCGACGCAAGCCGACTCGGGCGGTCTGGGCGGGGCGACACCCGACGGTGTCGGCGACGCCTGCCAGTGCGGCGACGTCTCGAACGACGGCGTGGTGGACGCCAACGACGTGGCCGCACTGCGCGAGTTCCTGGCCCGCCGCACGGCGGCGCTCGCCGCGCCGCAGAAGTGCGACGTGGGGCCCGGCTCGACCCCGGGCGCGTGCGACGTGGTCGACGTGTCGCTCCTGCGCCGCGCCCTGGCGCACGCCGCGCCGGGGCTGCAGAACGTCTGCAGCGCGTTCCTGCCCTAGACTCCCGCGATGGCCGAGGGTTCGCGGGTGCGGCAGATCGCCGGGGTCGCCGCCATCCTTGCAGCGCTCCGCGCGCGCGAAGACGTGCGCCTCCTGCTCGTCGCGGAGGACGCGCGCGCGGAGGACGTGCGCGCGCTGGTCGCGCGGGCCGAGGAGACGGGCGTCGCCGTGCGCACCGCCACGCGCAACGTGCTCGCCCGCCTGTCCGTGCCGCGTCCCGCCGAGGACGCGCTGGCGCTCGCGGGCCGCGACCCCGAGGCGCCGCTCGCCGAAGCGCTTGCGCGCGGCGGCGCCTTCTGGCTGCTCGTGGGCGTCGCGTACCCGGGCAACGTGGGCATGGTGATCCGCACGGCCGAAGTCTCGGGCGCCGACGGCATCGCGATCGACGGCCGGTTCGACCACGAGGCGAAGCGCGCGGCGTTGCGCGCGTCGATGCGGGCCGACAAGTTCATGCCCGTGTCGTGGGAGGACGCCGGCCGGGTGCTGGACTGCGCGCGCGAAGCGGGCCACCGCGCGGTCGCCCTCGACGAGACCGGCCCGCGCGCGCACTGGGAGGCGGACCTGACGGGCCCGCGCGTGTTCGTGGTGGGCGGCGAGAACGGCGGCATTCCCGCCGAGCTGCTCGCCCGCTGCGACGAGCGCGTGCGCGTGCCGATGGCGGGCTTCATCCCCTGCTACAACCTGCAGGCCGCCGTGTCGGCCGTGGCGGTCGAGCGGCTGCGCCAGCTCGCGGCGGGCCGGCGCTGATGCAGCCGGCGTTCTCCGTCGTCGTGCCCACGTTGAACGAGGCGCTGAACGTCGACGAGCTGTTGCGGCGCATCTTCGCGTTCGACGGCGCGCCGCCGTTCGAGGTCGTGGTGGTCGACGACGACTCGAAGGACGGCACGGCCGAGCGCGTCTTCGCTTGGTCGGCGAGTCACCCGGTGCGCGCGGTGATCCGGCGCGGCGCGCGCGGGCTCGCGGGCGCGGTGATCCTCGGCGCCCGCGAAGCTCGCGCGGACGTCGTCGTCGTCATGGACGCCGACCTGTCGCACCCGCCCGAAGCGGTGCCCGCGCTCGCGCGCGCGGTGCTCGATGGCAGCGCCGACGTCGCCGTCGGCAGCAGGCACGTGCGCGGCGGCGCAATCCGCGGCTGGCCGCTGCACCGGCGCATCGTTTCGAAGCTGGCTTCGGCGCTTGCCTGGCCGATCTCGGTGGTGAGCGATCCGATGTCGGGCTTCTTCGCCGCGCGCCGCCAAGCGCTGCTCGACCTGGGCGAGGCGCCCGCCGGCTTCAAGATCCTGCTCGAGCTGCTCTCGCGCGGCGGCGCGAGCCTGCGCGCGCTCGAAGTGCCGATCACGTTCACCGACCGCGTGCAGGGGGAGTCGAAGCTCGGCGCCACCGAGATCGGCCAGTATCTCGCGCGGCTGGCCGCCTTCGCGGGTGCGGACGTGCACTCGCCGGTCTTGCGCCGGCTCCTGGTCGCGCTGGCGGCAGCGGCCGTGCTCGACGTGGGCGTGTTCGCAGCGCTGGAGCGCGCGGGCGCCGCCATCGGCGCGGCGCAGCTGGCGGGCGCGGCCGCCGCGTTCGCCGCCGTGGCGACTTTGTTCGCGCGCGAGCTCGGGACGGCTCGCGTGCTCCGGCTCGCCGCCCTCGGCGCGCTCGCGGCGCTCTTGCGCGGCGGTGCGCTCGAGAGCCTGCTGCGCGGCGGCTGGACTTCGCCCGTGGCGGCGTTCGTGCCGAGCGCGCTGCTCGGTCTGGCGGTCTCGGCGGTCGGCGCGGTGTTCTGGGTGCTGGCGCCCGAGCGCGCTGCGCAGGAGCGGGCGCTGGCGCTGCGCCTCGGCAGCCTGGCCGCGCTGGGCTACCTGCTCGCGCTGCGCGTCGCCTACGCCGGTGCCCTCGAGCTCCTCCCCGAAGAGGCGTACTACTGGAGTTACTCGAGACACTTGCAGCTCTCCTATCTCGATCATCCGCCGCTCGTCGCCTGGCTCATTCGGCTCGGCACGAGCTCGTTCGGCCACAGCGAATGGAGCGTGCGCGCGGGCGCGATCCTGTGCTCGCTCGTCACGGCCGGCTTCAGCGCCGCGCTCGCGAGCCGTTGGTTCGGCAAGACGGCGGCCGCCGTGACGCTGGCGCTCGTCGCGGTGCTGCCGTTCTCGTTCACGAGCGGCGTCATCATGACGCCCGATGCGCCGCTCGCGGCGGCATGGACCGGTGCGCTCTACTTCCTCTGGTGCGCCCTGGTCGAGACGCGGCCGCGCGCGTGGTGGGGCGCCGGCGTGTGCCTCGGGCTGGGGCTGCTGGCGAAGTACACCATCGCGCTGCTCGGCGCCGGCGCCCTGGCTTTCGTGCTCGTCGACCGGCGGGCGCGCGCGGCGCTCGCGCGGCCCGAGCTCTGGCTCGCCGCCGTCGTGGCGCTCGCGCTCTTCTCGCCCGTCGTCGCGTGGAACGCGCAGAACCACTGGGCGTCGTTCCTGTTCCAGAGCGCGCGGCGGATCGACGACCCCGCCGAGTTCGCACTGCACCGGCTGCTCGGCGCCGTCGCTGTGCTGCTCACGCCGGCGGTGCTCGCCGCGTTCGTCGCGCTTGCGCGCACGCCGGTGCGCACCGCGCTCGAGCGCGGCGCGCCGGGCCGCACCGGCGAGCGCGGCTTCCTGTTCGCGTTCCTCTGCGCGGGCGCGCCGCTCGCGGTCTTCACCGTGTTCTCGCTCTCGCACGTGCCGAAGCTGAACTGGACGGGCCCCGCGTGGTTCGCGCTGCTGCCCGCCGCGGCGGCGCTCGTCGCGCTCGCGCCCGAGCGCGACGCGAGCGCCGCGGGCCGCTTCGCCGCGCGCTCGTTCGCGCCGACGGTGTGGCTCGCGCTGTTCGGCTACGCCGCGCTGCTGCACGCGCTCGCACTCGGCGTGCCGGGCACGCGCTTCCCCGACGGCACGCGCTACGCGCAGCGCTGGCGCGACGTCGCAGCGGCCGTCGACCGCGCCGCACGCGAGGTGCGCACCGGGGAAGGCGACGCGCCGGTCATCGTCTCGTTCGACCGCTACTCCACCTCGAGCATGCTCGCGTTCTACCAGCCGCCCGAGGGGCCGCGCTGGACGATCGGCGGCCGCAGCCTGTTCGGCGCGGGCCACAGCTTGATGTTCGGCTACTGGACGCCACCGGAGTCGGTCGCCGGTCGTACACTTTTGTGTGTATCCGACGAGCGCCACGACCTGGAGATCCCGGCGCACTTCGCGCGCCAGCTCGGACAGATCTCCGACCTGCGCATCGAAGGCGGCTCGTACGGCCGCGACGCCTTCTACTACCGCGCGCTGTACGGCTACGTGCCGGACGCGGAGTCGGGCACGAAGCGGAAGAACGCCGCGGCTTCCAGCACCGCGGTCTCGGCAGCTTCCAGCTCGCACATGGAGCCGAGCTCGCGAATCCCGTCGGCGGCGCGCGCCTCGAGCCCGAGCTCTTCGGGCTTGGCCGGCTTCGCCTTGCCGAGCGACTCGACGAGCACGGGTACCCACTCGGGGCGCTGCTCGCCCTTGGTGTCGAACGCGATGCCGCTCCAGTCGGGCCCGTCCTTGAACACGCAGAGCACGCCCGCGCCGCGCAGCTCCGCCGACGGCACCGTGAACATCGCCGCGCGGCCGCGCACGCCGTCCTCGAGCTCGAGCAACAGGCCCTCGACCAGCGGGTGACCGCTCGCGAAGAAGTCGAGCTCGTCCTTGTCGAGCGCCTCCTCGCGGTCGAACGTGCCGAGCCAGCGGCTCTCGTCGGCCACGCCCGGCAGTGACTCGACCGTGAGCGACGTGCCCATCTCCAGATAGTAGAGCGCGGTGCCGCCCTTCTCGACGATCTTCAGCCCGAGGTCGTTCGCCGCGCCGAGGCAGAAGCGGCGCATGCTCGCTTCGAGCTCGGGTGGCACGAGCGCGAGGATGCCGGCGGCCTGCGACTCGTGATACGCGTCGCGGTACACGACGCGGGGAATGTCCGCGACCGACTGCGCGCGTGCCGCCTCGATCTCGCCCGCGAGCTGCTCCGCGTCGAGCGTGCGCTCGTCGCGCTCGGCCGCGAGCACGGCGTCGCGCACGCCGGCGAGCGCCAGGTCGAGCCCGGCCGACGGCCGCTCGAACAGGTCGAGCCGCTCATACAGGCGCGCGACGTCCGGCTTGGCGCCCTTTGCGCGGAAGTAGACGATCTCGACGTCCTTCTTGCGCCCGATGCGGTCGAGCCGGCCGATGCGCTGCTCGAGCGCGACGGGATCGGCGGGCAGATCGAAGTGCACCATGCGGTCGCAGAACTGGAAGTTGCGCCCCTCCGAGCCCGCTTCCGTGCAGATGAGCACGGGCAGGTTGGTCTCGCGGAAGCGCGCGACTTCGATGTCGCGCTGCGCGGCGGTGAGCCCCTCGTGGAAGACGGCGATGTGCGTGCGCGTGTTCTCCTCGAGGTGCTTCTTCAGCTTCTCGAGCCGCTCGAGGTCGCGCACGAAGACGAGCGCCTTTTCCTTCTTGCGGTGCCACTCGCGCACGCGCGCGGTGAGCCACTCGGTGCGCGCGTCCTTGCGCACGTCCTTGGCGAAGCCCGCCACGTCGACGGGCGCGGCGCGCCGCGGCGGCAGGCCGCCCAGGTCGCTGCGGCGCACGGCGCTCGTGCACGGGAACACCGCGGCGCCGGTCGCCACCGCGCGGTCGAACTCGTCGAACGCGGCGAACGCCTCGGGGTGCAGGAGCTGCAGCAGGTGGAAGAAGCCGCGCCGGTCCGCCTGCAGCGGCGTCGCCGACAACAGGATCGCGTGCTTCGCGTTCGCGACGAGCGGGGCGACCGCGGCGTCGAAATGCTCGAGCGCGAGCCGGTGCGCCTCGTCGACGATCACGAGGTCGAGGTCCGCGTTGCGCGCCTGGCGCGCGAGCTTCGGATCGGCGGCGAGCTCCTCCATCGAGATCACGCCGAACGGGTGGATGTCGAAGACGTCGTTGCCCTCGCCGTAGTCGCGCTCGACGCTCTCGATGCGCGCCTCGTCGAGCAGCACGAAGACCTGGTGGAACTTGCGGTAGAGCTCGCCGAGCCACTGCACGGTGAGGGTCGAAGGCGCGACGACGAGGGCGCGCTTCGCGCGGCCCGTGCGCACGAGCGCCGACAGGATCAGACACGCGACGATCGTCTTGCCGAGCCCGACCTCGTCGGCGAGCAGCCAGCGCACGGGATCCGACCTCACCGCGGCGAGCGCCGTGTGCAGCTGGTGGGGGAACAGCGCGATGCGCCCGCCGAGGAAGCTGCCGAGCCCGCCGGCCTCGCGCGTGCGCCGCAGCTGCAGGCCTTCGACGCGGTTGCGGAACGAGCCGAGCCGGTCCAGGCGGAACTGCGCGAGCCGCTCGATCGGCCCCGAGCTGCGGTCGAGCGGCCAGACCTCCTTGTCCTCGAGCCGGCGCCCGTCGGAGAGCACGTAGCGCTCGCCGTCCCAGTGGTCGATGCGCACCTCGGCGCTCTTCGCGAGCTCGATCGCGGCGGACCCCGGGGGCAGGATGAGAGGCGTGAAGCCGGCGCCCTGGGCTGCGAGAGTCACCTCGCGCTCGACGGCCGGGAAGTAGACCACGAGATAGCGGCCCTCGACGCGCCGGACGAAGCCCACCCCGAGCTCGGGGTTGAAGGGGTGGACCAGCTTGCTGCCTTCCCTCCAGGCAGGAACGGTCATCGGACGGGCTTGGGTAGCCCACTCGCGCTGTGTTGCAAAGGGGTTTGTCGACGCTGCGTGCGCGCCGGGCGGGGGCGAGCGGCCGGGGCGGCGCCGCTTCGCACGCGCGAGTCGGGCGGCTCGCTGGCTTCGCTTGCCATCCGGCTGGCCGCGATGTGCCGGGCTCGCGCTGAATGCTCGCTACGCGCCGCC
>DATJZN010000034.1:0-4919 GCA_035499075.1 Myxococcota bacterium
CGCCGCGCTGGTCGAACGGATCTACCAGGACGGCGGGCTGCGGCTGTCGCTGCGGCACCACGTGACGAGCGGAACGATCCCGGCGGCGGCTCAGCGGTAGACGATCACTCCGCGCGCGTTCACGCCTTTCGCGAGGTCTTCCATGGCCCGCGGCGCGTCGTCGATCGAGTAGGTGGCGCTCACCATGTCGTCGAGGTTCAGCTTCCCGCTGGTGTACAGGTCGAGCAGCATCGGGAAGTCCGACATGAAGTTCGTGTCGCCGTAGAAGCTGCCCTTCACCGTCTTGCCCTCCATCGAGAGCATGAGCGCGTTGAACGGCACCTGTTCGGTGAGCTTGCCGACGCCCACGATCGTGGTCGTGCCGCCGCGGCGCGTGGCCGCGTGCGTCTCCATCATCAGCTGCGGAATGCCGACCGCCTCGAAGGTGAAGTCGGGGCCCTGGCCGCCGGTGAGCTCCTTGCACTTCATGACCGAGCTCTCCTTCGCGCCGTTCACCGCGTGCGTGGCGCCGAAGTGGCGCGCCATCTCGAGCTTCTTGTCCGCGACGTCCACGGCGATGATCTTCGCCGCGCCCGCGAGCCGCGCGCCCTGGATGATCGACAGCCCGACGCCGCCGCAGCCAAACACGGCGACCGACGAGCCCGGCGTGACCTTCGCGGTGTTGATCGCCGCGCCCACGCCCGTCATCACACCGCAGCCCACGAGCGCTGCGCGGTCGAGCGGAATCGACTTCTCGATCTTGCACGCGCTGATCGCGGGCACGATCGCCTCTTCCGCCATGCAGCCGAGGAACTGCATGACGCCGACGTCGGCGCCGTCCTTCGCGTGCACGCGCGCGGTGCCGTCCAGCATGCGCCCGTGCGGCTGCCCGATCGTGCAGAACTGCGGTTGCTTCGTCTTGCAGAAGTGACACTGCCCGCACGCCGGTGCAAACGAGAGCACCACGTGGTCGCCGACGGCGAAGCCCGTCACGCCCGCCCCCAGTTCGGCGACGACCCCCGCGCCCTCGTGCCCCAGCACCATCGGGCGCGCGAGCGGCAGCGTCCCGTTGATCACCGACAGGTCGGAGTGGCAGACGCCGGTCGCGCCCATCTTGATGCGGAGCTCGCCCGGCTTGGGCGGATCGATCTTCAAGTCCTCGACGGCGTACTGGTTCATCTCGCGGGTCACGAGCGCTTTCACGGCGGCCCTCCTTGGCTCGAGCGCCGTTATACGCGTGCGGACGGGCCGGTCTCAAGCGGCCGTATTGATATTGATTATCAATATCGTATAGGCTGCTTCGCCATGAAGCTCCGCCTCGCCGTCTTCCTGCTGGCCCTCGCTCCGCTCGCGCGAGCACAGGACGCCGATCCGCCCGAGGTGTCGCTCGGCGAGCGGCTGTTCCTCGAGACGCGCTTCGCGCAGTTCTTCGCCGCGAATTCCGGCGGCGACGTGAACCGCCCGCTCGGGAACGGCGGCGACCCCGCCCTCGCCGAGACCGAGACCACGGGCGCGCCGCTGCCGGGCCCGTTCGCGGGCCAGGCGATGAACTGCCGCGCCTGCCACCTCGTCGACGAGCAGCTGCAGAGAGATGCGAGCGGCCTCCCCGACCTGTCCGTGGGCGGCATGCGCAGCTATGCCGACTTCGCGCGGCGCAGCCCGATTCCCGCACGGCCCGATGGCCGGACGCACACGCCGCGCAACTCGCCGCCGCTCGTGAACGCGACCCTGCCGCGCAAGGTCGGTCTCGAGCTCCACTTCGACGGCGAATTCGCGTCGCTCGTCGACCTGGTCAAGGAGACGCTCGTGGGCCGCAACTACGGCTGGCTGCCGACGGAGCGCAAACAGGCCGTCGCGCAGATCGCGCACGTGATCCGCCAGGACGACGGCCGCGCCGAGCTCGCGAACGAGTACGGCGGCTCGTACCGGCGCGTGCTCGCAGGCACCGATCCGAACCTGCCCGAGGACCTCGTGCTGCCGCCCATCCTGCGCCTGAACGTGGACAAGGCGAACGACACGCAGATCGTGAACGAGGTCGCGAAGCTGATCGCGAGATACGTCGAGTCACTCGAGTTCTCCAAAGACTCGACCGGGGCTTTCAGCGCCTCGCCGTACGACCTGTTCCTGTTGCGCAACAACCTGCCGCGGCGCCCGAAGGGCCGCGAGACCGCCGCGCAGTACAGCCAGCGCCTGGAGGCGGCGCTCGACGCGCTGCCCACGCCGCTGTTCGTGGCGGAGATCGACGGGCCGTTCGCGTTGCACGCCGAGCCCTTCCGCTTCGACGCGCAGGAGCTCGAGGGCCTGCGGATCTTCCTGCGCACCCAGGGCTCGTCGAGCGTGGGCAACTGCGTGGCGTGCCACCCCGCGCCCGACTTCACCGACTTCGTCTTCCACAACACCGGCGTGACGCAGCGCGAGTACGACGGCGTGCATGGCGCGGGCGCGTTCGCCGCGCTCGAGATCCCCTCGCGCAGCGACCGCCTCGCCGACCCGAACGCGTTCCTGCCCCCGACGGCCAAGCACCCGTTCGCGACGGGCCGCTTCCGCGCCGCGGCGGATGCCGGGGATCCCGACCTCGCGGACCTCGGCGTCTGGAACGTCTTCATGAACTCCGATTTCCCGCGCCCGCAGTCGCGTCTCAAGCGCATGATCCAGAGGACGCTGACGGGCAAGGTCACGAAGGACGAGCTGCTCGACGCCGCGATCGCGCGTTTCAAGACTCCCGGCCTCCGCGATCTGGGTCACTCCGATCCGTACCTGCACGACGGCTCGGCCGACACGCGCGCCGACGTGATCGGCTTCTACGCCGGCGTGGCGAGCCTGCAGCGCGCGGGCGCCCTGCGCAACGGCGATCCAGAGCTCGCGAAGATCCAGCTGAGCGGCGCCGACGTCGCGCCGCTCGTCGCGTTCCTGCAGGCGCTCGACGAGGACTACCAGTGAGTCAATGACTCGGCGGAAGCTCGCCGAGCTCGAAGAGCAGGTGGACTGCGGCGCGCGCCGCCTTCCGGAAGTCGTCCACGTTCAGGCTCTCGTTCTCGCCGTGCGCGTTGCAGACCGGGTCCTCGAGCCCGAGCAACAACGCCGGGACGCCGCCGAGCACCTGCGCGAACGGGCCGACGAACGGGATCGAGCCGCCACAACCGATGAACGCCGGCTCGCGGCCGAAGCCCGCGGCGAGCGCGCGCCGCGCGGCGTCGAATGTCGCGCCCTCGGGGCGCGTCTCCCAGCCGCCGGCGGCGCTCTCGACGGTGACCGAGACGTCGACGCCGTTCGGCGGGTCCGCGCGCAGGAAGTCAGCGAGCCGGCTCGCCGCGCGCTGCGCGTCCTGGCTCGGCGCGAGGCGCAGCCCGACGCGCGCCGCGGCCTCCTCCATGAGCCGGTTGGCGGAGCCCGCGATCGGCGCCGCGTCGAGCGCGGTCACCGCGAGCGCCGGGCGCAGCCACAGCCGCTCGTACGGCGTGAACTCGGGTTCGCCCGCGAGCGCGGCGCCGGGCACCAGGCCCGCCTGCGCGCGGAAGAGCGCCTCGTCGAACGGCAGCCGCGCCAGGCGCAGCCGCTCGTCGCGGTCGAGCGCGCGCACGTCGTCGTAGATGCCGGGGATCTGGATCGCGCCGCGTGAGTCGACCAGCTTTGCCAGGATCCGCACCAGCGACGTCGCGGCGTCGGGCAGCGGGCCGCCCCACATGCCGCTGTGCAGCGGGTGGTCGAGCGCGCGCACGCGCACGTCGGCCACCACGAGCCCGCGCAAGCTCGTGGTGAGCGACGGCAGGCCCGCGTCCAGGTTCGCGGTGTCGGACAAGACGATCACGTCGGCGCCGAGCTTGTCCCGGTGCACGCGCAGGAAGCGCTCGAGATTCGGCGAGCCGATCTCCTCCTCGCCTTCGACGAGCAGCTTCACGTTGCAAGGCAGGCGCCCGAGCGCGGCGAGCGTCGCGCCGATCGCCGCCACGTGCACGAGCAGACCTGCCTTGTCGTCGACGACCCCGCGGCCGTAGAGCCGGCCGTCCGCGCGCTTCGTCGGCTCGAACGCCGGCGTCTCCCACTTCTCGGGGCGGCCCGGCGGCTGCACGTCGTGGTGCGCGTAGATCAGCACCGTGGGCGCGCCTTCGGGGGCCCTGAGCCACTTGCCGACGACGTACGGGTGCGCGCCGGGCAGGCGCAGCACCTCGGCGCGGTCGAAGCCGGCCGCGAGCAGGAGCCCCGCGACCGCCTGCGCCGAGCGCTCGAGCTCGCCCGGCTCGAAGCCCGCCGCCGACACACCGGGAATTCGCGCCAGGGCGCAGAGGTCCTCGAGCGCCGCCTCGAAGCGCTCCTCCAAGGCGGCGAGCGCGGCGTCGCGCTCACTCACTCGAGCGCCTCCGATCCCCCACGCGCGAAATTCTATCGAGTCGGCCGGAGCCGGTGAAGCGTCGTATCATCCCGCCATGCCCCTCACCGGACGCTGTCTGTGCGGCGCGGTCGCCTTCGAGGTCGACGGGCCGCTCCAACCGCTCGCCCACTGTCACTGCTCCATGTGCCGGAAGTCGCACGGCGCGCCGTTCGCGAGCTTCGCCGGCGCGGCGAAGTCCGCGTTCCGCTGGCTGCGCGGCACGGAGCACGTGCGCCACTACGAATCGTCGCCCGGCACGCAGCGCGCGTTCTGCGGCATCTGCGGCTCGCCGCTGCCCGCGGGCGACGTGTTCATTCCCGTGGGACTGCTCGACGGCGACCCGAAGCTGGGAGCGCTGCCGCACATCTTCGTCGGCTCGAAGGCGCCGTGGTACGAGATCCGCGACGCGGCGCCGCAGTTCGAGGAGTACCCGCCCGGCTCGGGCGGGTCCGTGCCCTCGCCGCGCAAGACGGAGCCGACGCCCGAAGCGGTGCGCGGCAGCTGCCAGTGCGGTGCGGTGGCGTTCGAGATCCCGCGCCCCGTCGGCGGCGCGATCGTGCAGTGCCACTGC
>DATJZN010000035.1:0-16794 GCA_035499075.1 Myxococcota bacterium
CCGATGGGTGACTTCCGCACGCGCTTCTGGCTGGTGTCGTGCTGGCGCGTGCCGGCGGAGAAGCGCGGCGAGATGCGGCCCGTGATCGAGAAGCAGCTCGACACCATTCTCGGTCAGGACGTCGAGATCCTGCGGGCGCAGACGCGCCGCATCCGCGAGCTCGGCGGCGAGTCGTTCCGCTCGACCGCACTCGACCTCATGGGCCCGGAGATCCTGCGCATGTTGCGCGCCGCGGAGCGCGGCGAGCCTGCGGATTCCGCGCCCATCGACCGGAGAGTCAGGCTCACCGTCTTCTGACCTCTTTCTGACCGCGCGCGAAAACGCTTGGAGCGCAGTCACGGCGGGCGTAGGATCGGCGCATGGCCGGGGTGCGTTTCGCGGCCGTGCTGTGCGCCAGCGTCGCTGTGCTCGTGTGCGCGCGCGCCGCGGAGGCCCAGTGCACCTGCACGCCGCCGGGCAATACGACGTGCAACGCGGGCGTCGGCTGCGCCGCGTGCACGACCACCACGAGCTGCTGCACGTGCGAGACGCAGTGCGCGGTGATCGAGCCGATGTGCAACGCCGGCTACACGTCGGTCGGCACCGAGTCGTGCCCCAACCCGTTCCAGTCCGCGCGCGACTGCCAGACGTGCGCGACGCGCTTCACCACCTCGTGCGCGTCCTGTCTTCTCGGCTACTACGGCCCCACCTGCGTGGCGTGCCCCGGCGGCGCGGACGACCCCTGCAACGGCGCCGGCAGCTGCGATCAAGGCATTCACGGGTCCGGACAGTGCACCTGCGTCGACATCCACCACGCGGGCGATGCCTGTCAGTACTCGCGCGACGCCACGTGCAGCAGCCACGGCGACCCGACCGGCGCGGGTGGCTGCACGTGTGACTCGGGCTTCGCCGGTGCGAGCTGCAACCAGTGCGCGGCCGACTACGCCGGCTATCCCTACTGCGAGTCGATCTGCGGCGACGTGACCGACGACGGCGCGGTCGACGCGAACGACGTGGCGCTGTTCCGCGCGTACCTCGCCACCCGGAACGCGGCGCTCCTCACGCCGAACGGCGCGGACAAGTGCACCGTCGAGCCGCTCGTGTCGGGCTATCCGCCGTGCGACATCCTCGACCTGGTCGTGATCCGCCGCTCGATCCAGAGCCCGCCGCTCGCGCCGCCGCGCCTGGCCGTCTGCCCGTTCGTGTCGCCCTGAGGCTCAGGTCACGCGCGCGGGCAGGATCACCATCGTCTGACCGGCGAACTGCAGGCGCTTCTGGATCGCGAACGCGGTCTCGTTGTGCAGCAGCTTCTGGAACCAGCGCTCCTCGCGGAAGACGACCTTGCCCGCGAAGAAGGTGGCGCGCGGGAACTCGCGCTTCACGGCGAGACACAGCGTCTCGGCCTCCTGAACGGCGTCGGTGCCGACCGAGAAGCGCGACGTCGCGGGCACGCCGAGCCGCGCGGCCAGGTCGACGTAGCGCTGCAGCGTCGCTTCCGTTTCGGCGACGAGCGACTTCATCGCGTCTTCGCCCTTGAACGCGCCCGAGTCGATCACGCCGACGGACAGGAACACCACGTTCTTGAAGTGGCCCGGGAACGTGGCGAAGATGTTCACCGCCGTGTGTATGCCGAGCCCGCCATACGAAGCGACGAGCACGGCCGCGGTCGGCGCATGCGCATCGACCGGCGCGAGCGCAGCGCCCCCGACCACTTCGGGCTCGGGCGGCAGGTCCTCGAGCTCCTTGTAGAGCTTCGTCAGCGCGCCGCCCACGTCGCGGTAGTGTCTGCGCACGACGAAACACAGCGCGACGAGTGACCCGGTCACGGCCATCGTCACCCAGCCGCCCTCGGCGAACTTCTCCGTGACGGTCACGCCGAGAATCCCCGCGCACAGCACGAAGCCCACCACGAACAGGCTCGCGCGGCGCTTCCGGTGCGGCCGGCCGGGCGAGCGCAGCCACGAGATCGCCATGCCGAGCATCGACAGCGAGAACGTGAGGAACACGTTGATGCTGTACATGACGACGATCGCGCGCACGTCGCCGCGCGTGTAGACGAGCGCCGCCAGCGCGGCCCCGCCCATGAGCAGGATGCCGTTCTGCGTGGTGAGCCGGTCCGACAGCGCCGAGAAGCGCCGCGGCAGCCACGAGTCGACGGCCATGTTGGCGAGCACGCGCGGGCCGTCGATGAAGCCGGCCTGCGCCGCCACGACGAGCAGAGCGCCCTCGGAGAACAAGGTCGCCCACACGAACGGCGCGGCGAAGGGGCGCCCTTCCGCCACCCGCTCGGCGAGCACCGCGTTCATGGTCTTGCCCTCGACGGGCGCCAGCTGCCACAACAGGTAGCAGAGCAGGAGTCCCGTCGCGGTGAACGCGAGCGACGTCGCCATGTACGCCATGGTGCGCCGCGCGGTCTGCACGCGCGGCTCGCGCATGATCGGCAGGCCGTTCGACACCGCCTCGATGCCCGTGTACGTGCCGCCGCCGAGCGAGAACGCGTGCACGAACAGCAGGAACAGGCCCGCAGCGCCGAGCACGCCGAAGCCGTCGCGGAAGCCCGACGAGACGCCGTGCGCCGTGCTCGGCAGATCGGGCGCGCGAACGAGCAGGCTGCCGCCGATCAGGATCACGTGCGTCGCGATGAACAAGAGGAACACGGGCGAGAGCGCGAGCACCGACTCGCGCACGCCGCGGAGGTTCAACACGGTGAGGAACCCGATGAAGCCGACCTCGAGCGGCAGCTTCAGCGAATGCCACGCGAGCGGCGCGAAGGAGAACAGCGCGTCGCCGGCGGCCGCGATCGACACGGTGATCGTGAGCACGTAGTCGACGAGCAGCGCCGAGCCCGACACCACGCCCGCGCGCTCGCCGAGCAGCTTCGTCGCCACCACGTAGCCGCCGCCGCCGTGCGGGAACTCCTCGATGATGCGGCTGTAGGCAGCCGAGATGATGAACACGGTGGCGGCCATCGCCACGGCGAGCCCGACGGCCAGGTACGTGTGCGGGCCGAGCGTGCGGAACGCCTCTTCGGGGCCGTACGACGACGACGACAGGCCGTCGGCGCCGAGCCCGACCCAGGCGAGGAACGGGATGAGCGAGATGCGGTGGAACAGACCGGTGTCCGCGAGGCTGCGGGGCGCTCCCACGAGCGCCCGCCGCACGCGCGAGAGCGGCGACGGCATGCTTCCTGGCTCCTTCGACGCCTGCGGGGTTAGCTGACGGGCTCGAGCCGAAGAATTTGCTCTACACCGTACGGTGTCACCAGCTGGCGGTGAGCCGGACGGCGATTCGCCCCGAAGAGAGTGGTTCCCCCGCTCCGACCGCATCGCGCGGTTGGACTCGGCGATCGGCGCGCATCATGACGCGGCGCGGCGCGCGCTGCAACCGGGTCGGGTATCCTCCGGGATTCTGAGGAGGCCTTCATGTCGAGCGCTCGTCCGCTCCGCTTCGCGATCATCGGCGCCGGGATGTCCGGCATTCTCGCGGCGATCAAGCTGCGCGAAGCCGGCCATGGCGACGTCGTCCTGTACGAGAAGGCGGAGCGCCTGGGCGGGACGTGGCGCGAGAACACGTACCCCGGCATCGCGTGCGACGTCCCATCCCATCTCTACAGCTACTCGTTCGAGCCGAACCCGGCGTGGAGCCATCACTACTCGCCGGGCGCCGAGATCGAGGCGTACTTCGAGGGCGTCGCGCGCAAGCACGGCGTCGTCGAGCGCATCCGCTTCGGGCAAGAGGTGTCGCGCTGCGAGTGGCGCGACGGCCGCTGGCAGCTCGAGACGAAGGCCGGCGCGCGCGACGCCGCCGACGTGGTGATCGCGGCGACGGGCGTGCTGCACCACCCGAACGTGCCCGAGTTCCGTGGCCTCGAGTCGTTCCGCGGCGCCGCGTTCCACAGCGCGCGCTGGGACCACCGCGTGGCGCTCGACGGCAAGCGCGTCGGCGTCGTCGGCACGGGCTCGACGGCGGTGCAGATCGTGTCGGCGCTCGTGCCGCGCGTCGCGAAGCTGTCGCTCTTCCAGCGCACGGCGCAGTGGGTGCTCGCGCAGGTGAACCCGGCGTACACCCGCGAGGAGCAGGCGGACTTCGCGCGCGAGCCGGGCGCGCTCGCGACGCTGCGCGCGAACATGTCGCGCCTGTTCAGCGACACGTTCGCGAGCGCCGTCATCGACGCCAGCTCGCCGCAGATGAAGATGATCGAGGAGCAGTGCCGCCTGAACCTGGAGTCGAACGTGCGCGACCCCGCGCTGCGCGAGCGCCTGCGCCCGAGCTACCGCGCCGCGTGCAAGCGGCTCGTCATCTCGCCGGACTTCTACCAGGCGATCCAGCAGCCGAACGCCGAGCTCGTCACTTCCGGCATCGAGCGCATCGAGCCCGCGGGCGTGCGCACCGCCGACGGGCGGCTCCACGAGCTCGACGTGCTCGTCCTCGCCACGGGCTTCCGCGCCGACCGCTTCCTGCGCCCGATGGGCGTGGTCGGCCGCAGCGGCGTGCGGCTCGACGACGTGTGGGCGAAGCGGCCGAGCGCGTACCTGTCGATCTCGATCCCGGGCTTCCCGAACCTGTTCCTGCTGAACGGCCCGAACGGGCCCGTCGGGAACTTCTCGCTCATCGAGGTCGCGGAGCTGCAGATGTCGTACATCCTGCAGCTCGTCGAGCTCGTGCGCGCGGGCCGCTGCCGGGCGCTCGCCGCGGACGCGGGCGCGAGCGAGTCCTTCGAGCGCGCGCGCACCGCCGCCGCGAAGGGCGCGATCTGGAGCACCGGCTGCAAGAGCTGGTACCTGGACGACCGCGGCGTCCCCGCCAGCTGGCCCTGGAGCTTCGACCGGTTCCGCGAGGAGATGGCGCGACCGAAGCTCGACGCGTACGAAGAGACCGGCTGACGGCGCTCACCCGCCGAACGGGAGCGGCCCGAAGTGCTCGGCGAGCGGCCCCAGCGCGGCAACGGGCAGGAAGAGCAGTGCACCGATCACGACGATCGTGCCGAGCAGGAGCCCGCCGAAGGTGAGCGTGTCGTCTCGCATCGTGCCGACGGTGAACGGCGCCGCCTTCTTCGCGCTCATGCCGGCCGCGAGCGCGATCGGCGCGACGATCGGGAGATAGCGGCTGAACAGCATGACCAGCCCCGAGGCGATGTCCCACGGCGTGCTCTCCGGCGCCGGGCTCGTGTTCGCCGCGAAGCCGTACGTGTCGCCCAGCCCCTCGAAGCCCGAGCCGTTGTTCGCCGACGACGACGAGAACTCGTACATGACCTCCGAGAAGCCGTGCGGGCCCGGGTTGTTCTCGGACTTCATGCCCCAGTCCGTCGCCGCGAAGATGCCCGTCGGCAACAGGATCAAGATCGGGTGCACGAGCAGCGCGAGCATCGCGAGCTTCATCTCGCGTGCGCCGACCTTCTTGCCCAGATACTCGGGGCTGCGCCCGACCATCTGCCCGGTGATGAACACGCCGATCACCAGGAACAGCAGCAGGTTGATCATGCCCACGCCCTTGCCGCCGAAGACGCAGTTGACCCACATGTTGAACATCGGCGCGAGCGCCGACATCGGGTTCAGGCTGTCGTGCGCGCAGATGACCGCGCCCGTGGTGAACGCCGTCGTCATCGCCGCGAAGCTCGGGCACGCGCTCGTGCCGAAGCGCAGCTCGGTGCTCTCGAGGTTCCCCAGGTGCTGGTCGACCGGCAGCCCGGCCACCGCGGGCAGAACGACGGGCTGCGCGCCATCGGCAGCGCTCGCGCTCGCGAGCTCGAACTTCTGAGCGGTCGGCTGCGCGACGAGCGCGGGGTTCGGCTTCAGGGTGTCCCAGTAGACCGTCCAGCCGATCGTCGCGACGAGCAGGAATCCCATGACGCCGTAGATCACGGCGGCGTGGCGCAGCTTCCCGAGCATCCGCCCGTACATGAGCACGAGCGAGGTCGGGAAGAACATCATCGCGCACATGGTGATGAAGTTGGACCAAGCGTTCGGGTTCTCGTACGGGTGCGCGGCGTTCGCGCCGTAGAAGCCGCCGCCGTTCGTGCCGATCTGCTTGATCGCCATCAGCGCGGCTACCGGGCCGACGCGGATGTTCTGGGGCTTCGGCTGGCCGTCGTCGCCGACGCCCATCGCGCCGGACTCCAAGGTCTGCGCCTGCACCGTGGTCGTCTCGATCGTCATCGGCTGCCCGCTCTGGATGAAGAGCACGCCGATCAGAAGACACGCGGGCAGGAACATGTAGATCATGACCCGCCACATGTCGACGAAGAAGTTGCCGACCTTCTTCTCGCTGCGGAACAGCCGGATGATCGCCGCGAGCGCGCACAGTCCGATTGCCGCCGACACGAACTGGTTCAGGATGGCGAAGAAGATCTGCGTGAAGTTCGAGAAATGGACGTCGCCCGAGTAGTGCTGGATGTCGCTGTTCGTAGTGAAGGAGGCGGCCGTGTTGAAGATCGTCGTCGGCCACAGCATCCCGAACCTGCCGTCGGGGTTGAGCGGCGCGAGCGGCTGGATCGCGAGAATGACGAAGCTGTAGACGAAGAACACCGTGCCGAAGACCAGCATCGCCACGGTGTACTGCTTCCAGTCCTGGGGCCCGGAGTCGAGGCGCTCTTCGAACCAGCGGAGCCAGCGCGGCGCGTGGTACTTGCCGTCCATGAGCCACGCCATGTAGCGGCTGAGCGGAATCGAGACGAGCACGACGGTCACGAGCACGAGTCCCGGAAGCAGCCACATCGCAGCAATCTCCTACACGAGTCAGTCCTGCTGTGACGATGCATGGCCCGTGCCGGGTCGAGCCCAGTTCAACGGGAAAATTCACGCCATGGCGTTTCGCAAGCGACGCGGGCGATCTTCGCACGAGTCACTCGAGACGACCGATGATTTCGTGCCTACCGATCGGGCGCGCTCACGAGTCAGTCAGCCAGTGCACTGACTTTGGGCAGCCAGGGCTCAGTGGATTCCGTGGCGCTTGCGTTTGCGCCACAGGGTGGTGACGCTGATGCCGAGCTTCTCGGCGGCCTGCTCCAGCGTCTCGCTCCCCGCCACGACGCGGCGGATCTGGTCGAGCTCGAGGTCGGCGAGGGTGGTGGAGCGCGGGCCCGCTCCGTGCGCGCGGGGGTGCGTCACCTTCTCGGGCAGATCCGCGCAGGTGATCAGGTCGCCGCGGCAGAGCACGCACGCGCGCTCGATCGCGTTGCGCAGCTCGCGCACGTTCCCGGGCCAGTCGTAGCTCATGAGCGCGCGCAGCGCGTCGGGCGCGAGCTCGCGCTTCGCGCAGCGACTGCGCTTCGCGCCCGCGGCGAGGAATCGCTCGATCAGCACGGGCAGGTCTTCCGGGCGCTCGCGCAAGGTCGGGAGCCGCAGGGTGATCACGTTCAGACGGTAGAACAGGTCCTCCCGGAACTGTCCGGCGGCCACCCGCTCCTCGAGGTCGCGGTTCGACGCGGCGATCACGCGCGCATCCACCTCGATCGTGTGCGCGCTGCCGATGCGTTCGAAGCGGTGCTCCTGCAGGAAGCGCAGCAGCTTCGCCTGCAGCCGGGGCGCGAGGTCGGCGAGCTCGTCGAGGAAGACGGTTCCGCCCGCAGCACCCTCGAGACGCCCGGGCTTGTCGCATACGGCGCCGGTGAAGGCGCCCCGAACGTGCCCGAAGAGCTCGCTCTCGAGCAGCTGCTCCGACAGCGTGGTGCAGTTCACCGGGACGAAGGGCGCCGCACGGCGGGGGCTCCAGTCGTGGATCTGCCGCGCGAGCACGTTCTTTCCGGCTCCGCTCTCGCCGAAGAGCACCAAGGTCGAGTCACTGTTGGCGGCGCGGCGCGCGGTGGCGAGGAGCGCCTGCATCGCGGGGCTCTGCGACTCGAAGAGCGGCAGCTCGGTCGATGCGTCACCCGGCGCCGCGCCCCGGCGGGCGAGCGCGCGGTCGACGACCCGTTGCATCGCGTCCAGATCGAGCGGCTTCGAGAGGAAGTCGAGGGCGCCGCCGTTCATCGCGCGCACCGCCGACTCGACCGTCGCGTGCGCCGACATCAGCACCACTGCCAGGTCCGGCCGTCGCAGCTTCGCCTGCTCCAGCAGGCCGAGCCCGTCCAGGTCGTGCATGCGAAGATCGGTGATCAGGAGCTGCACCTCGGGATGACCGGCGAGCAGCTCCAGCGCCGCCGTCGCTCCCGGGGCCTCGAGCACCTCGTGGCCGCGCGATTCGAAGAACGCGGCGAGCACGTGTCGGATGTTCTTCTCGTCGTCGACGACGATCAGCTTGGCCATCGTCCCTCACGCGCGGCCGGGTCGCCGCTGGATCTCTCAGCTCACGACGTCGGCTCGCCAAAGTGTTTCTGCAGGTCGAGATTCACCTCGAGCACGTTCACGATCGGCTCGCCGAACAGACCGCCGAAGGGCGCCGACGTGTGCTCCTGCAAAATTCCCTCGATCTCCTTCTGCACGTCCGCAGGGCTCCGCTTCAAGTCGCTGGCCCATTTCCCCGCCACCCGCTCCAGCTGAAAGTGCGCGTTCTCGAGCGAGATGTGCGGATCGAGCCCGGAGCCTGAAGCCATCACCATGTCGGCGGGGACCTCCTGCAGCGCGACGTCCGGGTGCTCCTGGCGCCACATGTCGAAGAAGGTCGACTGGACGTCGCTGCCCGTGCCCACCGGCTGGATCACGCTCTGCGTCTTGCCGTCGGCCGTCGGCACGTCGACCGCGGACGGGAACTTGCCGGGGTTCTCCTTCGAGAAGCTCTCGAAGAACGCGACCGCGAGATCCGCCGCCTTGGGCTCGGGCGTACCGGGGTTGGCCTTCACGAAAGCGGCGACGTCGTCCGGATGCGACTTCGCCCACGCGTCGATGTACGCCGCATGGCTCGCATCCGCGCTGACCCAGGCGCCTGCGGCGCCGTTGTGAGCATCGGCCCACTGCGCCACGAGATGCGGCGCGCCCTGGTACTGGTCCTGCTGGAACCAGCGTTCCACGTCGGGGCCGACGAGCTGGCCTGCGTTCGGCCCTTTGGCGTACTTCGCGATCGGACCGAGGATCTTCGCGACGCGGTCGCGCAGCATGTAGTTCGACGCCGCGAGGTTCGACGGGCCGGACGACGATGCGTCGTACGAGACCGCCGACGGGCGCGGCTGGAAGTACTCGTCCTTGGTGAAGGGCTGCGCGAGCAGCTCCGAGCCCACGACCTTTCCGTCCTTGCCGACGATCAGGCTGCCATTGGCCTGGTACGGAAAGAGCACCTGGCCCACCGCCCACAACACGCCGGGATACACCACGCACGCGATCGCGACGGCGAACACCAGGAGCAGCGCACTCTTCGAGAAAAGCTTGGCCACGATTTCCTCCCGCGCGCGGTCGCTCAGGCCGCCAGGCCCATCGCGACCATCGCGACGTCGATCAGCTTGATGCCCGCGAACGGCACCAACACGCCTCCCACCCCCCAGATCAGCAGATTGCGCCGCAATAGCGCCTCCGCGCCGATGGGCTGGAACTTCACTCCGCGCAGCGCGATCGGGATCAGCACCGGGATGATCAGCGCGTTGAAGATGACCGCCGACAGGATCGCCGAGGTCGGCGAGTGCAGGCGCATCACGTCCATCGCCTTCAGCCAGGGCAGCGTGCCCGCGAACAGCGCGGGCACGATCGCGAAGTACTTGGCGACGTCGTTCGCGATCGAGAAGGTCGTGAGCGCGCCGCGCGTCATGAGCAGCTCCTTGCCCACTTCGATCGCCTCGATCAGCTTGGTCGGGTCGCTGTCGAGGTCGACCATGTTGCCGGCCTCCTTCGCCGCGTTCGTGCCCGAGTTCATCGCGAGCCCGACGTCGGCCTGGGCCAGCGCGGGCGCGTCGTTCGTGCCGTCTCCCATCATCGCCACGAGCTTGCCCTCGGCCTGCTCCTTGCGGATGTAGGCGAGCTTCGACTCGGGGGTCGCCTCGGCGACGAAGTCGTCGACGCCCGCGTTCTTCGCGATGGTCGCGGCGGTGAGCGGGTTGTCGCCGGTGATCATCACGGTGCGCAGGCCCATCAGGCGCAGCCGCTCGAGCCGCTCGCGCATGCCCTCTTTCAGGATGTCCTCGAGCACGATCACGCCCGCGACGAGGTCGCCCTCGGCAACGACGAGCGGCGTGGCGCCGGCCTTCGCGACCTCGGCCACGACCTCGTGGAGCTCCTCCGGCGCGTGCCCGCCCTGGCTCTCGATGTACCGGACGACGGCGTCGACGGCGCCCTTGCGGATCGGGCGCGCGCCCGGCCGGTCGACGCCGCTCATCCGCGTCTGAGCGGTGAAGGCGACGAACTCGGCGTCGGCGGGAAGCACGACGTCGGCGTTCGCGAGGCCCTGCTCGCGCACGACGCGCACGATGCTCTTGCCCTCGGGCGTCTCGTCGGCCAGCGACGCGAGCGCGGCCAGGTGGGAGAGCTCCGACAGCGTGCAGCCGCCGACGGGGATGAAGCGCGTCGCCTGGCGGTTGCCCTTCGTGATCGTGCCGGTCTTGTCGAGCAGCACCGTGTCGACGTCGCCCGCCACTTCGACCGCCTTGCCGCTCTTCGCGATGATGTTCGCGCGCAGCGCGCGGTCCATGCCCGCGATGCCGATCGCGGCGAGCAACGCGCCGATCGTCGTCGGGATGAGACAGACGAGGAGCGCGACGAGCGTGGGCACGTCGGTGCCGAGACTCCTCAGGCTCTCCGAAAGCCCGAGGTAGCCCGCCATGTACTGCTCGGCGCTCCTCGCCATCGGCCACAGCGGCACCACGACGATCAGGAAGATCAGCGTGAAGGCCGTGAGCACGAGCGTGAGTGCGATCTCGTTCGGCGTGCGCTGGCGCACTGCGCCCTCGACGAGCGCGATCACGTGGTCGAGGAACGACTCGCCCGCGCGCGCAGTGATCCGCACGAGGATCTGGTCGGAGAGCACGACGGTGCCGCCGGTGACGCCGGAGCGGTCGCCGCCGGACTCGCGGATGACGGGCGCCGACTCGCCGGTGATCGCCGACTCGTCGATGGCCGCCGCGCCCCGCTCGATCTCGCCGTCGCCGGGGACCACGTCCCCGGTCGAGACCAGCACGAGGTCGCCCGCGCGGAGCTCGTTCGACGACACGACCTCGACCGCGCCGCCCGCCTGACCGCCGCGCAGCCGGCGCGCCGGGGTGTCTCGGCGCGTCTTGCGCAGTGACTCGGCCTGGGCGCGGCCGCGCGCCTCCGCGACCGCGGTCGCAAAGTTCGCGAACACGACCGTGAGGAAGAGCCACGCGTCGAGCGCGATGAAGTAGGTGACCGGGACCTGGCTCGACGAGCCGGAGAACAGCGCCTGCAGCACGAACAAGAGCGTGAGGAAGGCGCCGACCTCGACGACGAACATGACGGGGTTCGTCCACTGCAGATCGGGCCGCAGCATCACGAACGCCTGCTTGAGCGCCGCCCACCAGAGCTCGCTCGGCAGGAGCGCCTGCTGGCGCCCGCGCGGCGGCCGCGGCGCGCCGCCACTCGCGACGTGGATCTCAGTCACATGGGCCGTGGTCATCGCTGCTTCTCCTTCACCCACCGAATGGGATCGGACCCAGGTGCTCGGCCAGCGGGCCGAGGGCCGCGACCGGCAGGAACAAGAGGGCGCCGATGATCATGATCGTTCCGAGCAACAGTCCGCCGTACGTGAGCGTGTCGTCGCGCATCGTGCCGACGGTGAACGGGGCGGCCTTCTTCGCGCCGAGACCCGCCGCGAGCGCGATGGGCGCGATGATCGGCAGATAGCGGCTGAACAGCATCACGAGGCCCGCCGCGATGTCCCACGCCGAGCTCTCCGGCGCCGGGCTCGTGTTCGACGCGAAGCCGAAGGTGTCGCCCAGCCCTTCGAAGCCCGAGCCGTTGTTGGCCGAGGCCGACGAGAACTCGTACAGGACCTCCGAGAAGCCATGCGGGCCTGGATTCGCCTCGGCCTTCAGACCCCAGTCGCCCGCCGCGAAGATGCCCGTCGGCAGGAGGATCAGGATCGGGTGCACGAGCAGCGCGAGCATCGCGAGCTTCATCTCGCGCGCGCCGACCTTCTTGCCGAGATACTCGGGGCTGCGCCCGACCATCTGGCCGGCGAGGAACACGCCGATGATCAGGAACAAGAGGAAGTTGATCATGCCCACGCCCTTGCCGCCGAAGACGGCGTTGATCCACATGCCGAACATCGGCGAGAGCCCGGCCATCGGGTTCAGGCTGTCGTGCGCGCAGATCACCGCCCCGGTCGTGAACGCCGTCGTGAGCGAGGCGAACGTCGGGCACGCGGTAGTGCCGAAGCGGAGCTCGGTGCTCTCGAGGTTTCCCAGGTGCTGATCGACGGGCAGGCCGGCGACCGCGGGCAGTGCGACCGGCTGCACGCCGCCCGCCGCGTTCGCATTGGCGAGCGTGAACGACTCGCTCGCGGCGTGCGCGGTGAGCGCCGGATTCGGATTCAGCGTGTCCCAGTAGATCGCCCAGCCGATCATGCCGACCAGCATCACGCCCATGACCGCGTAGATCACGACGGAGTGGCGGACTCTGCGCAGCATGCGCCCGTACATGAGCACGAGCGACGTCGGAAAGAACATCATCGCGCACATGGTGATGAAGTTGGACCAGGCGTTCGGGTTCTCGAACGGATGCGCGGCGTTCGCGCCGTAGAAGCCGCCGCCGTTCGTGCCGACCTGCTTGATCGCCATCATTGCGGCGACGGGGCCCACGCGGATGTTCTGCGTCTTCGCCTGGCCGTCGTCGGCCGTGCCCATGGCGCCCGGCTCGACGGTCTGCGCCTGCACGGTCGTCGTCTCGATCGTCATCGGCATGCCGCTCTGGATGAAGAGCACGCCGATCAGGAGACACACGGGCACGAACATGTAGATGAGCACGCGCCACATGTCGACGAAGAAGTTCCCGATCTTCTTCTCGCCGCGGAACAGGCGGATGACGGCGCTCAGCGCGCACAGGCCGATCGCAGCCGAGACGAACTGGTTCAGGATGCAGAAGAAGATCTGGCTGAAGTTCGAGAAGTGAACGTCACCCGAGTAGTGCTGCAGATTGGTGTTGGTCATGAACGACGCGACCGTGTTGAAGATCGTCGTCGGCCAGAGCATCCCGTACTTGCCGTCGGGGTTGAGCGGCGCGAGCGGCTGGATCGCGAGCACCACGAAGCCGTAGATGAAGAGCAGCGTGCTGAAGACCAGCATCGCGACCGTGTACTGCTTCCAGTCCTGCGGCCCCGAGTCGAGCCTCGACTCGAACCAGCGGAAGATCCGCGGCGCGCGGTACTTGCCGTCCATGATCCGCGCCATGTACTTGCTGAGCGGAATCGAGACGAGCACGACCGTGACGAGGACGAGTGCGGGTAGCAGCCACATGGAAGGGATCTCCTACGGCTCGCGGCTCGGAGCTAGAACCACTCCGGCCGGACGAGCGCGGTGAACAGGTAGACGAAGAGAAGCACGGTGATTGCCGCGGTGAGCGCGATCATCTCGCGTGACCTCAGATCGCTTCGCACGCCAGCACGAACGCGTAGAACACGACCATGCTCGCTATGCCGAGAAAGAACATTTCGAAGAGCCCGCTCGCGACGGTCATGGCTGACCTCCTTCTGTGTCGGCGGGCCCTTGTGCATCGGCCGTGCCCAGGCGCGCGGAGGCTCCGGACGGCTTCTGCGCGGCCGCAGCTCCCCGGTGGCACCGAAACCCGCATTGCAAGGCCGAGAGGCATTCATGCGGATTGCAGTCGTCGGGGTTGGAGTCGCGGTCTGCGCGAACGGACCAGCCGCATTCACGCCCGGCACGATTGATGCTCGAGCGCCGGGGCAGAGGAGATCACCATGCGCAAGCTCGAATTCGTCCTGCAACCCGAATCTCTGGGCGACGTCAGCAATGCGCTCGCCAGGGCCAAGTTCGGCGCCTTCCGCGCGAGCGACGTCACGATCTTCGACCCCGCCGCGCCGCAGGGCAGGTACCGCGGCACGGAGTACACCGTCGGCCGTGAGCTCGTGAAGGTCGAGCTCGTCGTGCCGGACCAGGAAGTGGAGCAAGCCCTCGAGGCTCTGCGCGTCGCGTTCGCATCGTCGCGCAGCGGAACCGAAGTCCAGATCGTCCCGATCTTCGACTCCGTCCAGATCCGGCCCGCCTCGGACGCGCGACGCCGCGAGCGCTTCTAGTCACCGGAACGGCCAGCGCGCGCGCACGAACGCCGCGTAGTCGCGCGCGAGCGCGGGCGGCAGGAGCGCGGGCGCGCGGCGCGTCGCGCGGAGCAGCGCGGCGTCGACGCTCGGCACCGGGCGGAACGACCCGGCGGGCAGCCGCGGGCCGAGCGCGAACTCCCACCACGGCGCCCACGCCGTGGAGAGCAACGTCTGCGGCGGCGACTCGGCCCGTTTTCGCGCGACCTCCCACTGCACCACGAGGTCCGCGCGCACGAGCGCCGAGACCGGGTCGTCGAAGAGCCGGCGCAGGATCTGCGTGGTCGCGCCGAACGGCACGGAGCCCACCACGCGGAACGGCCGCGCGGGCAGCGGCAGCGCCAGGAAGTCGGCCTCGACGACACGGATTCGTGTCGGCCCACCGGGCCCGAAGCGCGCGCGCAGGCGCGCGGCCCACTCGGGGTCGAGCTCCACCGCGACGACCTCCGCGCCGCCGCGGACCAGCGCCTCGGTCCAGGCGCCCGCGCCGGCGCCGATCTCGACGACGAGCTCGCCAGGGCGCAGCTCGAGCCCCGCCACGAGCTCGGCCGCGAGCTCGGGCACGAGGAAGTTCTGACCGAGGCTACGCCGCCGCGCGCCTCTGCGATTGCGGCGTTCGCGCCGTTCGCGCCGACGTGCGGGCACGGGCGCGAACCAAGACGGTGATCATGGCCGCAGAGTAGCGTAGCCTTCGCGCTCCGTGGCATCCGCTCTCCGCGCGTCGGGCTCGCTCGTGCTGTGCGCCGCGCTCCTTTCCGCGTGCGCGCTCGCGCGGCCGAACCCGCTCGACCTCGCGCCCGCCGCGAAGCTCGCCGCGCCGCCCGCCGGCGAGCTCGAGAAGCGCTTCCCCGACTTCGAGCAAATCGTCTCCACGGCCGGCAAGCACGTGAAGGCCGCCAACAAGAACAAGCCGGTCACCGGTCCGATCGCCTGGGTGACGGGCTCGCTCACGTACGTGCCGAACGCGGCGGGCGACACGCACGGCGGCGCCAAGAGCTGGGTCATCGACGTCGACCTCGTCACGTTCTCCACCAGCGACGAGGCCGAGCGCTTTCGCGCCGACCGCTGCTGGATGCTGGCCCACGAGTACGAGAAGACGTGGGGACAGACGACGCAGGAGACCGAGTCGTCGGGCGTGCAGGCGTGCAAGACGCCGATCACGCGCGTCCGCAAGGACGAGCTCGACCTGCCCTTCCAGGTGCCGACCGACGCCTACGTCGCAGCCGCCGTGGTGCGCAGCGACCGCGTGGTCATCCGTCTGGCCGAGCGGCGCGAGGGCGGCTCGAGCGACGGCACCGCCATGACCTGGGCGCTCGCGCAGATCTCGCAGCGAATGGCGCAGTAGCGGCCCGCCACTGGCCCGGCGCGCGCGTTGCGCTATAGTCCGCTGCGACGACGCGCCCTGGCTCGATGACTCGAGCTGCGGGCGTCGCGCTCCCGGGCCAGCGTGTTCGCGATTGACGCGAACGAGCTCGAGAGCGCCGAACACGGTCCGGGCGATGTGCCCCGTTCGCGGAGTCGCCCCGAGGATCGCACAGAGCGCACTCCCGCCATTGCCGCGGAGCTGCGCAGTTTCTGGAGCTCCATGTCTCTCGTTTCCGAATCCGATTTCTCCTCTCTCGGCCTGCACCCCGCGCTCGAAGCCGCGGTGCGCGACGCGGGCTACGCCGAGCCGACGCCCATCCAGGCGCAGGCCATCCCGGCGCTGCTCGAGGGCCGCGACCTGCTCGGCTGCGCCCGCACCGGCACGGGCAAGACGGCGGCGTTCGCGCTGCCGATCCTGCAGCACCTGGCGGGCGCGCGAAGACGCGCCGCACCCAACACCGTTCGGTGTCTGGTGCTCGTGCCCACGCGCGAGCTCGCGGCACAGGTCGCCGAGAGCTTCCGCAAATACGGCGCCGGGCTCGACCTGGCGGTCGCGCAGGTGCACGGCGGCGTCGGCCAGGAGCCGCAGGTGCGCAAGCTCGCGCAGGGCCTCGACGTGCTGGTCGCGTGCCCGGGCCGGCTCGTCGACCTCTTGGGCCAGCGCCGCGCGAACCTGTCGCGCGTCGAGGTGCTCGTGCTCGACGAAGCCGACCACATGCTCGACCTGGGCTTCATCCCCGACGTGAAGAAGATCGTGGCGACCCTGCCGCGCAGGCGGCAGACGCTGCTCTTCTCGGCCACCATGCCCGCGCCGATTCTCGGGCTCGCCGAAAGCCTGCTCGTGAATCCGGTGAAGATCTACGTGACGCCCCAGGCGTCGACGGTCGAAGAGGTCGAGCAGCGCGTGCACTTCGTCGAGTCGAAGCAGAAGGGCGACGTGCTCGCCGAGCTGCTCGACGACCGCGACGTGCTGCGCGCGCTCGTGTTCACGCGCACCAAGCGCGGCGCGAACCGCGTGGCGGAGCGCCTGGCGAAGGCGGGCATTCGCGCCGAAGCCATCCACGGCAACAAGTCGCAGAACGCGCGCACGCGCGCGCTCGAGGCGTTCCGGCGCGGCGACCCGCGCGTGCTCGTGGCGACCGACGTCGCCGCGCGCGGCATCGACGTGGACGGCGTCACACACGTCATCAACTACGAGCTGCCCGAAGTGCCCGAGACCTACGTGCACCGCATCGGGCGCACGGCGCGTGCAGGCGCGAGCGGCGTCGCCATCTCGCTCTGCGCCAGCGACGAGCGCGAGCAGCT
>DATJZN010000036.1:0-71792 GCA_035499075.1 Myxococcota bacterium
AACGCGTTCCAGCGGCTTGGTCGCGAACGCGTCGCAGCCCGCTTCGAGACAGCGCTGGCGCTCCGACGGCAGCGCGTGCGCGGTCAGCGCGATGATCGGACCGGAGTAGCCCTGGTCGCGCAGCTGACGCGTCGCGGCGTAACCGTCGAGCACCGGCATCTGCACGTCCATGAGAATGACACCGAACGGTGTCCCCTCTTCCGCGGCCGACAGCGCGAGCTCGACGCCGATGAGCCCGTTCTCGGCGATCGTCACCTGGTACCCGGACCGCTCCAGCACGTGGCGGATCACCCGCTGGTTGTCGGGCCCGTCCTCCACGACCAGGATCCGTCCCGACGAGCGCAGGCCGCGCAGCGCCGCGCGCAGGCCGCCGGTCGACGGCGTGTCCTCGCCCAGCGCTTCGGCGGCGTCGCGCTCCATGTCCACGCCCTCCGCGGGCAGCCGCACGCGGAACAGGCTGCCGCGCCCGGGCTCGCTGCTGGCGGTGATCGCGCCGCCGAGCCGCTCGACCAGCCGCTTCGTGATCGCCAGCCCGAGGCCCGTGCCGCCGAAGCGCCGCGTCATCGAGCTGTCGCCCTGGCGGAACGGCTCGAAGATCTGCGCGAGCGTCTCGGACTCGATGCCGATGCCCGTGTCCGCCACGTCCAGCTCGAGCGTCTGGTCGAGCGCGTCGAAGCGCAGCGCCACCTCGACCTGGCCGGCGGGCGTGAACTTCACCGCGTTGCCGATCAAGTTGAGGAGCACCTGGCGCAGCCGCACCGGATCGCTGAGCAGCTTGTCGGGCACGGTGTCGGCGATCGAGAGCGCGAGCACCACGTGCTTCTCGTCCGCGCGGGGGCGCAACAGCTCGACCACGTCGGTCGCGATGCGCCGCGGCGAGCACGGCAGGCGCTCGATCTCGAGCCGGTTCGCCTCGATCTTCGAGAAGTCGAGGATCCCGTTCAGGATCTCGAGCAGGTAGGCGCCATTGCGGCGGATCGTACGCAGCGCGTCGACCTTGTCGTTCGCGGTGGTCGGCGTGTCTTCGAGCAGGATGTCGGTGAAGCCGAGGATCGCCGTCATCGGCGTGCGGATCTCGTGGCTCATGTTGGCGAGGAACTCGGTCTTCGCCGCGGCGGCTCGCTCGGCCTTCCGCCGCGCGCGCTCCAGGTCCGAGTTGGCGCGCTCGAGCGCGCGCGCGTAGCCGCGCAGGCGCTGCTCCTCGCGCCGCCGGCGCTCGATGTTGCGCACGACCACGGTGCGCAGCTCCACGCCGCCCAGCTCGAAGACGCCGATGGTGACGCCGACGTGCACGATGTCGCCTTCCTTGGTCTTCGCCGTCAGCTCGAGACTCGCGCGCCGCCGGTACGACTCCGCGGCGTCGCCGTCGCCCAGCTCCGCGGCAGCGCGCTCCAGGTCCGGCAGGAGCTCGGACAGCCGCGCCCGCATGAGCCAGGAGCCGTCGGCGCGGAAGAGCTCGCACGCGGCGCCGTTGTGGAACGCCACGCTGCCATCCGAGCGCAGCACGAGGATCGCGTCGCGCATCGACTCGAGGATGCAGCGCGTGAGCGCCTCGCTCGCCTCCAGCGCGGCGGAGAAGCGCATCTGCGCCAGCTCCGTCGCGCAGCGCGCGGCGCTCGACGCCAGCAGCTCGCGGTCGCGCGCCGCCTGCGGCAACGGGTGGTCGTGCATCGCGCACAGCACGCCGAGCAGCCGGCCGTCGAGCGAGCGGATCGGCGCGCCGACCCAGCCGCGCACACCGAGCTCGCGCAGGATCGCGTGCCGCGGAAACTCGTCCACGGCGCCGTCCGAGAGCGAGTACCAGCCGGTCTCGACCGCGCGCTCCGCGGGCGAATCGGTCATCCGGGCGCGTACGTCGCGAGTGACTCGCTCGCCGTCGAAGAGCGCGAGATACTCGAGCTCGTCGCCCTCGTTCACCGCGCACACGGCCGCGAAGCGCGTGGCCAGCGCGCGCGCCAGGCCGCGCGCCAGCGCCGGAAAGAACGCCTCGCCGCTCGCGGACGCGGTCTGCTCGAGGAGGGCGCGGACGCGCTCCTCGCCCTTGGTGGTCTTGGCGCTGCGGTGCTTCATCGCCTTCGGGCCCACGGGCGTTTTCGGCCGGTGCCAGAAGCCACTGTACCTTTCGCCCCGGGGCGGAAGCGCGCAGAGCGCGCGCGAGTGCGGCGCCGCCTCGCGAGAGCCAGACTCGCCAGTGCGGCCGCGACGAGCGCCGCCCCCGCGGGCTCGGGCGTGGAGTACACGATGGAGCCCGAGATCACCTCGCCCGCGCGCGAGCACGCGGCGAATTCGACAGCCTCGCTCCTGCTAGGATCGCGAAAGATGACCGAGCTCGGCATCGCCATCGCCGCGGCGCTCCTGACCATCGCGGGCACGTTCGCGATCGAGGGCTGGCGCCGCGCGACCGAGCACCGTGCCGCGAAGAAGAACCTGCGCGCCGCACTCGCCGCCGAGCTGCGCGGCGTGCGCCGCGCGCTGCACGAGGTCGCGCGCCGCCAGGCGAGCCGCGGCGACGAGGACCGCGCCGCCGTGCGCCGCATCCCGACGCCCGTGTTCGCCGCGACCGCGAGCTCGCTCGGCTTGCTCGGCTCCGCCGTACTGATCTCGAAGCTGGTGCGCCTGTGCGGCGCGGTCGACTCGCTGCCCGAAGACCTCGCCCACGCGCGCAGCGCCGGCGCCAGCGCCAATGCGTCGCTGCGCGAGCGCGACCTGTTGCTCGGCCTGTGGCAGCGTGCGCGCGACCTCGAGCTCGAGCTGTCGGACGACGACGTCGAGCAGGTGAGCGCCGACGAGGCCGCGCTCTTCAAGAAGATCGAGCACGACGTCGGTGACGCGCTCGAGAGCACGGAACGCGTGCTCATCGGCCAGACGGTCATGATCCCGCGCGAGCGCCGCCGCTAGCTGCCGGAGGAGGGACTCGAACCCTCACGCCTTTCGGGCACGCGATTTTGAGTCGCGCGCGTCTGCCATTCCGCCACTCCGGCTCAGGAAAAATCGTTCGTCTAGACGCCTACTTGCGCTCCCGCCTCGACCGGCCCTTCGACGCCGCGACAAACGCGCGACAAGTTCGACGACGCCGCGCAGGTGGGCCTCGTCGGGGTCGTAGTTGCGCTCGTTCACGGCGCGGACACTGTGGCCCAGCAGCCGCTCGGCGTCGATCTCCGCGCCGCCGGCCCGTACGATCCGCGTCTCGAACCTCGGTCGCAGGCTGCGCAGCTTCAAGCCGCGCGCGCCGCGCCACTCGACGCCCGCCGCGTCGCACGCGACCCGCAAGGATTCGCTGGCGGGTCGTCGGCCGCATCTGCCCGCCTACGAACCCGCCAGGCGCACTCATCGCACGGCCTCGACACGATATGACTCCGCGATGACCCAGCCATCGAGACCGTAGGAAGAGGAAAGCTCGAAGGCTTTCCCTCCGCACGATCGGATGTGATCGAGAGAGGACTCGGGCGATTCATTCCAAGGGCCTGGCCAGGCAAACTTGGAACCTTCCTCGAATAGGCTCCTGCAGCCTGCGACAAGCTGTGCGACCGGCACCTCTTCGATGCTGAAGAGGATGTTGCCGAAGTTGTCGTTCTCGAAGTGGTACGCGAGGACGCCTTCAAAGATTACGTCCGTGTGTTCAACGGGAACTCGCTCATCGAACCGAGTATGAAGAACGATGCGTCGGCGCTCGCCGTCGACCTCGTAGGAGATCACCCGGCTGTCGTGGATCGAGCGTTCCGGCATGGAGGATCTTCGGCTCATCCAACAGGCAAGAGGCGACCCCAAAACTGGCCGCCCCCGTTGCAGCCTAGCATCGACGCTCCGGTCGCCGAAGACTCTTCCAGAACCATGTCGACTCCTCGCTAGGCCATCAGCCGCAGAGGGGGGCGCGGCGCCGCCCGGACAACGTCCCGACCGGGCGCCCCGCTGTGGCTGGAGACGTGAGCCTCGATGGCCTCGAGCGCCCCCGGCTCGCGCCGCGGGCTGACGGTTTCGGGGCAGCCCACTACACCGATCTGCGTAGGCTACTCTATCCGCGCCACGCACGCAGTCGATGCGCGGATCAGGGCGTCGCGCTGGACGAGGTCGGTGGCGGCGGGGGCGCAGCGTGCTCGGGTGGAGGCGCCGGCGCGGGCGGCGGCGCCTGGGCCGGTGCCGGCGTCCCGGTCGGCGGCGGCACTTCGACGGGCGGCGGAGCAGGAGGCTCGGCGGGATGCGCGGCCTCGAACGCGGTCGCCATCTCGACCACGTTGTTCGCCACGAACTCGCCGTACGGCTTGTGGACGGCGACCAGGAACGGCTCGGTCGCCTCCTGGTCGTACTGGACCATGAAGAAGCCGATGATGAGGTTCAGCCCGCCGTAGAAGGGCGTGTACCAGCCACTCGACGTCCACGCGCCGCGTCCGAAGTCGCAGTGCCGGAAGTTCCACTTCGTATCGAGCGAGCGCGTGACCACCGGATCGGTCGAGTCCGGCTTGCGCAGCTCGACCGACGTCTGCGTGTCCGCGTGGTACACGAAGCCGTTCCACGCATGCGTGAAGATCAGGAAGCCGGGAAACACCACGGCGTAGTTCCAGCCCGAGCCGTCGAACTGGGTGAGCGGGCTGACGTGCACGACATAGTCGGGGACGAAGTCCGCCGGAGCTTGATCGCTGTACGCCACGCGCTCCACCGACGAGTGCGCGGCGAGCGCGTCCTTCACTGCCTCTTGCAGGCTCTGCATGGTCGGGTCGCTGTTCGGGGCGTGGTCGACTTCGAGCCGGAGCGAGCGCGGCGCTTTCGCGTACAACGTGTAGGCGTGGAGGTTCTTGATCTCCATGTCGTGAGTGCAGCCGAGGGAGACCAGCGCGAGAGACAGCGCGCAAAGCAATGCATTCCGCGTCGACACACCCACCTCCTCGCCGCCGGACACGCGAGCGAATCCCGGTCGAGTCTCTCGTGCGCCTGCGACGGCGCGCGCATTATCGCCGATCGGCGTGCGCAGGGCCGCAAGCCAGCTTGACCGGCTTCGGGGCCCTGCCTACCCTCGCGGCCGACCCGTGGGGCTGTAGCTCAGCTGGGAGAGCGCCTGAATGGCATTCAGGAGGTCGGCGGTTCGATCCCGCTCAGCTCCACCCGCGCAACCACGCGACCCCGATTTCGTCGCCTTTCGGGTTGGCGTTCTTACGCGCCTGTGAGACAGTGCCCGGGTGACTGGGGCCAGGCGGATCGCTCTGATCGGTTGCGTGGCGCTGGCGCTGTCTCCAGGGTTGGCGGGGGCCGCCAGCGTGCTCTTCGACAACGGAGCGGACCTCCAGGTCGACACGCCGACCAGCGGGATCGACCCGCTCGACCAGGTGAGCGACGACTTCGCGCTGGGCTCTCCTGCGAGCCTGACGAGCGTCAGCTTCGGCGAAAACACGGTCAGCGCCATCCGCGAGAATTCGGTGGCACCGGTGCCGCTGTCGGTGCAATGGAGCATCGGCACGACGCCCTTCTCGGGAAACGTCGCTTCGGGCACCGCCCCCGTGAACGCCACGTTCGAGGGCCAGGTCGCGGGTACGACGCGGGTGTGGAACTTCAGCTCGTCCTTCGCGCTGCCCGGCCTCGCGCTCGGAGCGGGCACGTACTGGCTCACGCTGGGGAACGGCACCGACACGGGTCTTCTCCAGGAACCCGCTTGGAGCACCAGCGACGCGACGGCCGGCAACGCCGAGACGCTTCCGGCGGGCTCGAGTGCCAGCGCGCTCGGCTACGAGATGGCGTTCCAGATCTTCGGGACCCCTTCGGTGCCCGAGCCGGCCTCGCTCGGGCTCGTCGCGCTCGGACCCGCTGCGCTCGCGCTCGCCCGCCGGCGCCGCTGACCCGCGACCAACACCATTCGGTGTCAACTCCGCAGTCGCGGAGGCTGGCGAGAAGGTGTGCGAGAATCCCGGCGGTGCGAGAGCAGATCAGATTCGGAGCCCGCGCGTGCTGAGCGCGGCGCAACGCAGCGCGTGGGAGCGCGACGGCTGCTTCGTCGTGCCGCGCTTCGCCGAGCCCGGCGTGTGCAAGGCCATGCTGGAGCGGGTGGCCGAGCTGTGCGCGCGCGCCGAGGCGGGCGCCGACGTGGCCACGGCGCTGCGCCTGCCCGAGCCCGTGCTGCGCGGCGGGCCAGGCACGGCGGCGGAGCGCACCTCGAAGCTCTTCCGCATCCACCGGCACGAGCCGGTGTTCAACGCGTTCTGCCGCGACGCGCGCCTGCTCGCGCTCGTCGCCGGCATCCTCGGCCCGGACCTCGACTGCTTCCTGTCGCAGTTCATCTTCAAGAACCCGGGCGCGCTCGGGCAGCCGTGGCACCAGGACGCCTTCTACTTCCCGTTCGACCGGCGCCCGCAGGTGGGCGTGTGGCTCGCCGTGACCGAGGCGACGCTCGAGAACGGCCCGCTCTGGGTGCTGCCCGGCTCGCACCGCGAGCCCATCCACTCGGTCGTGCCCGACCGGCGCGAGCACGCGCAGATGGGCTACGTGGAGATCGTAGACCACGACATGGCGGGCGAGCGGCCGCTGCTCCTCGACGCGGGTGACCTGCTCGTCTTCCACGGCCACCTGATGCACAAGTCGACCGACAACCGCTCGCGCGGCATGCGCGCGGCCATGGTCTACCACTACGGCGAGGCCGGCACCGCCGACCACACGCTGCGCTTCCGCGACTTCACGCTGAACGACTGGCTGCCCGTGCTGCGCGGCGGCGAGCCGGTCGCCGGCGCGTGAAGCCGCCGTTCACCACGCTCGGCCTCGACCACGTCGTGCTGCGCGTGCGCGACCTCGGGCGCGCGCTCGCGTTCTACACGGACGTGCTCGGCGGCGCCGTCGAGCGCCGGCTCGACTCGCTCGGGCTGGTGCAGGTGCGGCTCGGGAGGTCGCTCGTCGACCTGGTGCCCGTCGACGGGCCGCTCGGCAAGCTGGGCGGCGAAGCGCCCGCCGACCGCGCACGGAACCTCGACCACTTCTGTCTGCGCATCGAGCCGTTCGACGACCGCGAGATTCGCGCACACCTCGCCGCGCACGGGCTCGAAGGCAGCGAGACGGGCACGCGCTACGGCGCCGACGGCAACGGCCCGTCCATCTACTTGAAGGACCCCGACGGCAACACCATCGAGCTGAAGGGCCCGCCGAGCTAGGCCCATGTGCGGTCGGTACACGCTGCACACCGAGAAGGAGGTGCTCGCCGAGCGCTTCGAGTTCGACGTGCAGGCACTGCGTGCGCTGCCGCCGCGCTACAACGTGGCGCCGACGGATCAGGTTCTCGCGCTCGTCGAGCGCGACGGCGCGCGCCGCCCCGTGTTCATGCGCTGGGGGCTCGTGCCGAGCTTCTCGAAGACCGCGCGCGGACCCGCGCACATGATCAACGCGCGTGCCGAGACGCTGGCGAAGAACTCCGCGTTCCGCGAGTCGCTGCGCGCGAAGCGCTGCCTCGTGCTGGCCGACGGCTTCTACGAGTGGAGCGCCCCCTCGAAGCTCGCGAAGCACAAGCTGCCGCACCTGATCGCGCGCGCCGACGGCGCGCCCTTCGCGATGGCGGGCCTGTGGGCGGAGTGGCACGCGCGCGACGCGCTGCTCGCCGAGACGGTGCTCTCGTGCACGATCGTGACCACCGACGCGAACGCGGCGGTGCGGCCGCTGCACGACCGCATGCCCGTGATCCTGCCGCGCGAGCGAGAGGGCCGCTGGCTCGATCCCGCGCTCGACGGCGACCTCCCGGCCTTGCTCGCGCTGCTCGCGCCCGTCGGCGCCGACGCGCTCGTGACTCGCCCGGTCTCGCGCCGCGTGAACTCGGTGAAGAACGACGACGCGAGCCTGCTCGTGCCCGACCCGAGCGAGCCCTCGCTCGGCTTCTTCTAGGCCAGGTCCTCGCGCACGCGCAGCACGACCTTGCCGAAGTGCGCGCTCGCCTCGACGCGCTCGTGCGCGGCCTGCGCGTCGGCGAGCGGCAGCACGCGGTCGACGATCGGCCGGAGCGCGCCGCCGTCGAGCGCGGCGCCGAAGCGCGCCCGGAAGCTGCGCACGATCTCGGCCTTCTCGGCGATCGGCCGCGCCCGGAGCGTCGAGCCGAGGATCGCCAGCCGCTTCGCGACCACGATGCCCAGGTTCACGTCGGCCTTCGCGCCGCCCATGAGCCCGATCAGCACGAGCCGCCCGCCGACCTTCATGCACGCCAGGTGCTGCGCGAGGTACGGCGCGCCGATCGAGTCGAGCACTACGTCGACGCCCGCGCCGCCCGTCGCCTCGAGCACGGCGGGCGCGAAGTCGCCCTTGCTGTAGTCGAGCGCGACGTCGGCGCCGAGCTCGCGGCACTTCGCGCACTTCTCGGCGCTGCCGGCCGTCACGATCGAGCGCACTCCCGCCGCGCGGAGCAGCTGGATCGCCGCCGTGCCGATCCCGCTGCCGCCGCCGTGGACCAGCGCCCAGCCGCCCGCGGGCACCGCGGCCAGCTGGAACAAGTTCAAGTGACACGTGAGGAAGACCTCGGGCACGGCCGCGGCTTCGACGAGCGACAGCGGCTTGGGCACCGGCATGACCGAGCCCGCGTCGACCGCGACCTCCTCGGCGTAGCCGCCGCCGCCGAGGAGAGCCATCACGCGGTCGCCCGGCTGGAACGCGGTCACGCCGGGCGCGACCTCGCGCACCACGCCGGCGCACTCGAGGCCGAGGATGGGCGACGCGCCCGGCGGCGGCGCGTACAGCCCGCGCCGCTGCATGAGGTCGGCGCGGTTGACCGCGCTCGCCGCCACGCGGATCCGCACCTCGCCCGCGCGCAGCTCCGGCGCGGGCGCGTCCCCGAGCACGAGCTGCGCGTCCTTCCCCGACCCGACGATCTGGATGGCTTTCACGCGGCGAGCTTACCGCGCGGACCCCGCGCCGCGCGCGGGCCCGCTACGATGCCGCGCGTGCGCGCCATCGCCCTGCTCGGACGCGACTGGACGGAGCTCGGACCGCTCGCTCTGGCCGAGCTGCCGGACGGCGGCGCGCTCGCGCTGTCGCGCGGCGCGCGGCCGAAGAGCTACGCGCACACCGACCCGAACGAGGACGCGGCGCTGCTCGTGCGCACGCCGCTGGGCGCGCTGCTCGCGGTCGCCGACGGCTTCAACGGGGTCGCGGCCTCGGAGCTCGCGATCGAGCGCACGCGCGAGCGCGCGGAGGCGCTCATCGCTGCCAGCGGCGAGCCGTTCCGCGCCGTGCTCGCGCGCATCGCCGCGGAGGTCCGCGCGGGACTGCCGGCGCGCAGCCGCTCGCGCTCGTGCCTCGTCGTGGCCGCGCTGCGCGGGGAGAGCTGCGAGCTGGCGAGCCTGGGCGACTCGAACGCGTTCGTCGCCGGCGATCCGAACCCGCTCGCGCGGCAGAACGCGCTGCTGCTCGGCAGCGGCGAGCCGCTGCCCAGCTCGCGGCCCGAGCTCTTCCACTGGCGCGTGCCGCGCGCGGCGGGCGAGCGGCTCGCCGTGGTGTCGGACGGCGTCACGAACTTCATCGACGACCTCACGCGGATCCCGCGCATCCTCGCCGAGAGCGCGAGCGACGTCGACGCTGCGCGCGCGATCGCAGAGCTCGCGTTCGCAGGAGGCGCAGGCGACAACGTGGCCGTCGCCGTGCTCGCGGGGCGCGCAGGCGCGTGACCGCTTCGCTAGGCTCCGCGCGATGAGCTTGCGCGTGAAGGGCCTGCAGCACCTGAACCTGACGGTCGCCGACCTCGCGCGCGCGCGCGCGTTCTACCGCGACGTGCTCGGCTTCGAGGTGTCGTTCGCGAAGGGCAACACCGTGTGGCTCGCCGCGGGCGGCGATCTGCTCGGCCTGTCCGAGGGGGACGCGCCGGCGGGCCGCAGCTTCGAGCACTTCGGCTTCATGGTCGACTCGCCCGCCGACGTCGACCGCTGGGCCGCGCAGCTGCGCGCGCACGGCGTCGCGGCCGAGAAGGGCCCGTACGACCGCTCCGACGGGCGCTCCGTGTACTTCCGCGATCCCGACGGCCACCTCGTCGAGATCTTCTGGCTCGATCCGGCCTTCCTCGCGCCGTCCCGCAGCTGAGACGTCCCCGAAGCGGGACACGCAGAGCGTGGCGAGGGCGGCGCGCCGCCGCGATTCGAGAGCCGTCACTTCGCTGTGTAGGGCGCCGTTGCCGGAAGACTCGCGCGCAAAGGGGGCAGCCGAGCGCGCAGCGCGCCGGCAGGTCCGCGCAGCTCCGTCCCGCGCGCGGGAAGCGGCTGCCGGAGGCAAGCCGCGAGCAACCGCGCGGCAGGCGCGCGCGGACTCGCGCGCGGCGACGCCGGAGAAGCCCGCTCTGCCAGCTGCGCCACGCCGCGGGCACGGCCCTTGAACTCCTGTCCCGCGAATGCCGCATCTCAGCGATCCGGGTGTGCTCTTCGTCGACGACGAAGTGAACATCTTGAAGGCGCTCTCGCGCCTGTTCCGCAGCGAGCCGGTGCGCGTGCTCACCGCGAGCTCGGCCGCCGAGGCGCTCGCGCTCCTCGCCGGCGAGCGCGTCCAGGTCGTCGTGTCCGACCAGCGCATGCCGGGCACGACGGGAGTGCGGCTGCTCGCGCAGATCCGCGAGCGCCACCCCGAGATCGTGCGCATCCTGCTCACGGGCCACACCGAGATCGGGGTCGCGATCGAAGCGATCAACCACGGCGAGATCTTCCGCCTGCTCACGAAGCCGTGGAACGACGCCGAGCTGCGCGCGACCGTGCGCCAGGCGCTCGCCGACTGCGCCATCCGCGCCGAGGTCGCGCGCCTGAACCAGCTCACGCAGGCGCAGAATGCGAACCTGCAGGAGCTCAACCAGTCGCTCGAGCGCAAGGTCGCGGAGCGCACGCGCGAGCTCGAGGCAAAGAACCGCGAGCTGCGCACCGCGTATCTGTCGACGGTGCGCGCGCTGTCCGAGGCCGTCGACGCGAAGGATCCCTACACGCGCGGCCACTCGGAGCGTGTGGGCGTGTACGCCTCGCGCATCGCGCGCGAGCTGGCGTGCAAGCGCGATTTCATCGAACGCATCTACCTGGCCGGCCTGCTGCACGACATCGGCAAGATCGGCGTGCCCGACGCGATCATCGGCAAGCCCGACCGGCTCACGCAGTCCGAGTACGAGCTGATGAAGCGCCACCCCGAGATCGGCGCGCGCATCCTCGAACCGGTGAAGTTCCTCGCCGACATCGTGCCGTGCGTGCGCCACCACCACGAGTGGTACGACGGCTCGCCGCTCGGCTACCCCGAGCGCCTCTCCGCCGGCGGCATCCCCTACCCCAGCCGCATCATTCTCGTCGCGGACACCGTCGAGGCGATGACCTCCGACCGGCCGTACCGCAAGGCGCTGCCGCTCGCGCGCGTCGTCGCGGAGATCCAGCGCTTCCGCGGCACGCAGTTCGATCCGACCGCCGCCGACGCGTTCCTGCGCATCGCGGAGCGCGAGGAGGACGGCTTCCTCGAGACCGCCTCGAAGTTCGACCTGGAGGACTTCCTGGCCGACCCCGGCGAGGCCCGGTGACCGACGAGCGCGACGAAGAGGCGGGACTGATCGAGGCCGCCGTCGCCGCGCCCGAAGCGGTCGACGCGTTCGACGATCCGGACGAGCTCGAGCGACTGCGCGCGAACGCCTTCGAGAGCGTCGGTCTGCCGCTGGCCGAGGGCATCCTGTACGGCATCGGCATGGCCGAAGGCCTGTTCGACGCGCTGCGCGTGGCGCAGCGGTTCGCGGGCCCGCTCGGCGGCTCGCCGGGCCACGCGGGCCCGGGGCTCGATCTCTTGTTCCAGCCGGCCGGGCTGGCGCGCGACGGCTGCTTCGCGGGCAGCCTGCACCGATCGGTGGAGTCCGCCGTGCACCAGCGCCGCTACGGCCGCGCCGCGAGCCCGATCTGCCACGTGACTGCGGGCTACTGCGCGGGCTGGTACTCGGAGCTCCTGGGACGCTTCGTGCTCGTGCGCGAGGGGGCCTGCGGCGGCGCCGACGCCGCGCGCTGCGACTTCGAGGCGAAGCCCGCCGAGCTCTGGACGAGCGAAGGCGACCCCTGGGCCGCCGCGCTCCTGCGCGTGCTCGACTGGGAGGCGATGCGCGAGAGCGCGCGCAAGCGCCTGGCCGCAGCCGGCGACGCGCGCGAGGGCGACATGCTGGGCGCCTTCGACCCGCTCTCGCCCGCCGTGCACGTGTGGGGCCCGGTCATGGTGCTGCCGTACTCGGGTGCGGGCGACACGCTCGCGGCCCTGGAGACGATCGCCGCCGACCTCGGCCCCGAAGCGATCCGCGTGGTCGTGCTCGACGTCACGGGCGCGCGCGTCGACGGCGTCGAAGCGACCGGCCTGGTGCGCATCCTCGACGAGCTCGCGCGCCGGAACCTGGAGAGCGTCCTCGTCGGCGTCGGCGACGCAGAAGCGGCCCGCTGGCTCGGCGGCCCCCAGCGCCTGGCGCAGCCGCTGCGCGCCCACGACATCAGCGAGGCGATCCACCTCGCCTTCCAGCTCGCGACGTTTTCTTAGTGACTTCGCTCGGCTGCGCCTCGCTGCGCGCGCCTCCGGCGCTTGCGGGGTCGCTCGGGGCGGCCCTCGCTCCCCCTCGCGGTTTCGAGCGTGTCGGATTCAGCCCCCGAGCTGACGGACCTTGATCCCGGCTTCGCGGAAGAGCGACACCGAGACTTCGCCCAACGGGAAGTGCGCGTCGTAGACCACTTCGCTGAGGCCCGCGTTGATGATCATCTTGGTGCAGATGAGGCAGGGGCAGAACGTGGTGTAGACCGTGCCACCGCGCACGGAGACGCCGTGATAGGCGGATTGCGTGATCGCGTTCTCCTCGGCGTGACTGCAGAGACATTCGTCGAGGCGCGTGCCGGCTTCGGCGGCGCCGGCGCAGCGCGGGCAGCCGCCCTCGTTGCAGTTGCGGATGCCGCGCGGCGTGCCGTTGTAGCCGGTGGAGATGATGCGCCGGTCGAGCGCGATGACGGAGCCGACCTTGCGCTTGATGCAGTTGCTGCGCGACGCGACGACGCGCGCGATGCTCATGAAGTACTCGTCCCAGCTCGGGCGCTCGCGAAAGAACAGGCGGTCGCGCAGGGCCTCCTCTACCTGCGCTTCGAGCTCGGCGAGCGAGCCGTCGTTCGTGAGCACGACGTCGGCCAGCTCGCGCACGGCGAGCAGCTGCTGGCCGCCGGCGTCGGCGCTCGCGAGCTCGCGGCGCTCCAGCTCCTGGAAGCGCGGGAAGTCGTCGCCGTCGCCGGCCCGGCCGCGCGCGCGCGAGCGCTCGAAGCGCAGCTCGGGCGCAGCGTCGACCCAGAAGAGCGCGAAGTCGCCGCCTGCGCGCAGCGCCTCGGCCTCTGCGGGGTGGCGAATCGAGTCGATCACGTGGTTGCGGTCCGACGGCAGACTGCGCGCGACGCGCTCCGCGAGCACCGCGGCTCCGAAGCGCTCGCGCAGCCGCTTGCCGCGCTCGATCATGTGCTCGCGCGTGGGCTCGAGGCCGTCGCGCGCGAGATCGGCGCGGATCGCGTCGGAGAGCGAGGCGCGGTAGAAGCTGCGCCGCTCGAGCAGGCGCACCACTTCGCCTTTGCCGGAGGCGTTGGGTCCCGCGACGCCGATCTTCATGTTCTCGTCCCCCGAAAAGCAAGGTAACACGCATGTGCTAGCCTCGCGCGCCGCAGTGACCCAGGGGCCCACACTCGTCACGGGCGCCGCGGGCTTCGTCGGCGCGCACCTCGTGCCCGCGCTGTGCGCCGCCGGGCGCGAGGTCATCGGCGTGCACCTGCCCGGGCTGTCGCGCGGACCGGCGCCGGTCGAATGGCGCGCCTGCGACCTGCGCGACCGCGCCGCCGTCGACGCGCTCGTCGCCGCGGTGCGGCCCGGCGCCGTGGTGCACCTGGCCGCGCTGGCGGCGCCCGCCGAAGTCGAGCGCGCACCGCTCGAGGCGCTGCGCGCGAACGTGCTCGCGACGGACGCCCTGCTCGGCGCCGTCGCACGGAGCGGGCGGCGCGTGCGCTTCCTCTTCGTGTCGACCGGCGACGCGTACGGGCTGTCGGCGGCCGACGCGGCGCCGCGCCGCGAGTCCGACCCGCTGCGCCCGCCGAACGTATACGCCGCGACGAAGGCGGCCGGCGAAGTGGCGGCGCAGCTGGCGCGCGGGCACGGCGTCGACACGCTGGTCGCGCGCCCGTTCAACCACACCGGGCCGGGCCGGCCGCCGCTCTACGCCGAGGCGTCGTTCGCGCAGCAGCTCGCGCGCATCGAGCGCGGCGCGGCGCCGCCGCTGCTCCGCGTGGGCAACCTGGACGCGGTCCGCGATTTCTCCGACGTGCGCGACGTGGTCGCGGCGTACGTGCTGCTGCTCGAGCGCGGCGAGGTCGGCGGCACGTACAACGTCTGCTCGGGGCGCGGGCGGACCGTGCGCGAAGTGCTCGACCACCTGCGGTCGCGCGCGCGCGCGCGGCCCGCCGTCGAGGTCGACCCCGCGCGCTGGCGCGAGCTCGCGCCGGGCAAGGTCGCGCTGGTGGGCGACGCGAGCCGCCTGCGCGCGCTCGGCTGGGCGCCGGTGCGTTCGCTCGAGACGGCGCTCGACGAGCTCCTCGACGCCTACCGCGCGGAGGCGTCGTGAACGAGCACGCGCGCGCACCAGCGGTCGCCCGACTGGACCTCGCTCGCTTCGCGCGCGCAGCGGAGCCCGAGCGCGCGCGCGTGCGCGTCGAGCACGCCGCGTTCCGAAGCGAGGAAGCCCGACACGATCACGGCGCGGCGCGTCCGGTGCGCGAGCGCGCCGAAGCACGGCAGGAGCTCGTGCAGCAGCAGGTTCGCGACGGCGAGGTCGAAGCGCGCGCCCTCTGCGAGCGCGTCGAGCGTGGCCGCCGCGAGGGCGAGCGGCCGGGCGTTTCGCGCGCGGTTCTCCGCGGCGTTGGCGACGGCGACGGGATCGGCGTCGACCCCGAGCGTCCAGCCGGCGCCGCACGTGAGCGCGCCGAGCCCGAGGATGCCGCTGCCGGTCCCCAGGTCGAGCACGCGGTCGCCGGCGCGCAGCTCTTCCTGCAGGAGCTCGAGCGAGAGGCGCGTGGTCGCGTGCTCGCCCGAGCCGAACGCCTGCTGCGGGTCGATCACGAGCTCGGGCGTGCCCGGCCTCGCGCAGAAGCTCGGCCGCAGCCACAGCCGACCGATGCGCCGCGGCGCGAGGCCGGCGCGCCACTCGCGCTCCCAGTCGCGCTCGGCGACGCGCGCGGGCTCGGCAACCTCGACGGCGCATGCGGCGTCGGCGAGCTTACGCACTTCCGTGTAGGGCGCGTCCTCGGCGAAGTACGCGCGCAGCTCCACGCGGTTGCCCGGGGCCGCGGCCTCCTCCAGCCCGAGCGTGCCCAGTGACCAGAGCTCGGCGGACAGGCGCTCGACTTCGCCTGCCGGCGCGGCGAGCCGGACGAGCCAGCTGGGGCGCCGCTCTCTCGTGCGCACTCGTGCTCCTCGGCGCGACCGCGGCGCGCGCGGACAACATGGTCTCCTATCTCGCGCACGTCGGCATCGGCCAGATGAAGCTGCTCTGGGGCCGCGAGGCGTTGACCCCCGAGCGCGTGGCCTCGCTCCGGCCGGCGGAGCGGGCGCAGCTCGAAGTGCTGCAGCGCGCGCTCGCCTGGGGCGAGGCGCAGGGGCTGGTCCACTCGACCAGCTACCGGCAGCTCTCCGACGACGGCAAGCCGTGGCGCGTGCAGGTCGTCACGGCCGCGCCGGCGAACCGGCTCGAGCCCGTCACCTGGTGGTTCCCGATCGTCGGCAGCGTGTCGTACCGCGGCTACTTCGACGCCGACCGCGCGAAGGCGTTCGCGGCGGACCTCGCGGGCGAGGGCTACGACGTGTACCTGCGCCCTTCCCCGCTCTACTCGACGCTGGGCTGGTTCGACGACCCGCTGCCCCGGCCCATCCTGTCCTGGCCCGTCGAGGACGTGGTCGACACGGTGATCCACGAGCAGGTACACGCCACCGTGTACGTCGCGAGCGACGTCGCCTACGACGAGAACCTGGCCACGTTCGTGGCGCACCACGCGACCCTGGCGTTCTTCGCCGACCAGCCGGAGATCGCCGAGCGCGCAGGCGCGTACTACGCCGACGAGCTCGCCTTCGCGGCGTTGCTGAACGACCTGCGCGCCGCGCTCGAGAAGCTCTACGCCGCGGGGCCCACGCCCTCCGACGCGCGCGCCGAGCGCGGACCGGTGTTCGCGCGCTTCCAGCACGAGGAGTTCGCGAAGCGGCACTGGCGCACCGACCGCTTCGACCGCTTCCCCGAGCTCGCGCTGTCGAACGCCTGGCTCGTGGCGAACCGCGACTACGTCGGGCTGGCCGACTGCTTCGAGCGCGAGCTCGCATCGCTGGGCGGGGACCTGCCCGCGTTCGTGCGCGCACACCGCGCGCGGCCCGGCCACCTGCCCGAGGGCTGCGAGGCCGGGCGCTGATGCCCGCCTGGGTGTTCCTCGACCGCGACGGCACGCTCGTCGAGGACCGCGGCTACGCGCACGAGCTCGCCGACTACGCGCCGCTGCCGGGCACCTACGAGGCGGTCCGTGCGCTGCGCGCCGCGGGCTTCGGCCTCGCGGTGGTCACGAACCAGTCGGGCATTGGCCGGGGCTACTTCGGCGAGGCCGACTTCGCGCGCTTCCAGGCGCACCTGTTCGCCGACTTCGCGGCGCACGGCGCGGCTCTCGACGCGTCGTACCACTGCCCGCATTTGCCCGACGCCGGCTGCGAGTGCCGCAAGCCGCGCCCGGGCCTGGTGCTGCGCGCGTCGCGCGAGCACTCGATCGACCTCGCGCGGAGCTGGGTGATCGGGGATCGCGAGCTGGACGTGGCGCTCGCGCACGCCGCGGGCTGCCGCGCCGTGCTGCTCGCGAAGGATCCGCGCGCCGACGGCACCCCGGTCGCCGCGGACCTGCGCGAGGCGGTCGCGCGCTTCGTGCTACCCGCCCGTCGGTAGCCAGCCGAGGTAGCGCGCGAGCACGAACGCGATCGCGATCAGCATGAGCACCGTCCACATGCGGTTCATGCGCTTCCAGAACACCGCGCGCTGCGCGCGCCAGGTCTCGGGATCGACGCCGCTCGGCCGTTGCGACATGCGGAGATTCTAGTCCTGCCAGCGGGGCACGAGCCATGGCCGCACGACCGGGCCTGGGCGGCCGAGGTCGATCGCGACGGCGCCGTCGCGGCGCGTCTCGAACAGCGACACGGAGCGCGCGGCGAGCCGCGCGCGCACCAGCGGGTTCGGCAGGGGCGAGCGCGGCCGCCGGCCCGCGCTGGCCACGGCGGCGACGGGCTGGAGCGCGTCCAGGAGCGCCGGCGCGCTCGAGGTGGCGCTGCCGTGATGGCCGAGCTTCAGCAGGTCGCACGGCGCGAGCGCCGGCGCGAGGCGCGCCTCCACCGCCGCGGGCGCGTCGCCGCCCAGAAACGCGCATGTCGAGCCGGCTTCGACGCGGAGCACGAGCGAGCTCTGGTTCGTGTCGGGCGGACGGAACGCGGCGGGCGGCCACAGCACGTGCAGCGCGAGCCCGCCCGCGCCCAACGTGTCGCCGGCGGCGAGCACGCGCTCGGGCACGCCGCGGCGCAACGCAATTCGGTGTAGGTCGACGAGAGCCGGAGACGCCGCCGCCGCGCGCGTCCACCACAGCTCGCCGACGGGCAGCGCGTCGAGCACGGCGGCCGCGCCGCCGTAGTGGTCCACGTCGGCGTGCGTGACGGCCAGCGCGTCGAGCCGCCGCACGCCCAGCGCGCGCAGCCCCGGCAGCACGACCGCGCGGCCGGCGTCGAAGCCGGCCGTCCGCGTGCCCGCGTCGACGAGCCAGGCGTGGGCGCCCGCGCGCAGCAGCACGGCGTCGCCGTGGCCGACGTCGAAGAAGAGGAGCTCGGACGCCTCGACCGGCGCGCTCTCGCCCGGCCAGGCGACCGCGAGCGCCGCGGCACCCGCGGCCAGCGCCACGCCCGCGAGAACGCGCCGCCGCTGCGCGAGCCCGCGCAGGGCGAACGCGCCTGCGGCGAGCGCGGCCGCGACCGCCACGCGGTCGTGCGGGCCGTACAACAGGTCGGGCGTCGCCAGCCGCTCGAGCAGCCGGATGCCGAGCTCCGCGGCCGTGCGCGTCGCCGCGGCGAGCCCCGGCAGCGCGCCGCCCGCCGCACCGGCCGCGAGCGCGGGCGGCACGACCGCGGCGCCGAAGTACGGCACCGCCAGGGCGTTGGCGACGAGCCAGCCCGCCGGCAGCGGCGCGCCGATGCGCGCGGCCAGCGGGGCCGTCGCGAGCCCCGCGGCGATCGATGCGTGCGCGAGCCCGCGCACGGCACCGGGCGGCGGGCTCCACACGAGCAGGCCCGCCACGGCGACGAACGACATCTGGAACGAGGCGTCGAACAGCGCGGCGGGATCGAGCGCCAGCACGGCCAGCGCTGCGAGCGCGAGCCCGTTCCAGCCGGACCCGCGCCGCCCCGCGGCGAGGGCGACGCCGCCCGCCGCCGCCATCGCCGCGGAGCGCAGCGCCGGCGCCTGCAGCCCACACAGAAGTGCGTAGGCGAGCCCCGCCGCGGCGCCCGCGACGAGCGCGCCCGCACGCGCAGCCCGGATCGCCGGCAGCCAGCCCGACCGCCCGAGCGCGAGCCCGGTGCACAGGCGCACCAGCCAGAAGACCCAGACGATGTGCGTGCCCGAAACCGACAGCAGGTGCGTCGTGCCCGAGTCCGCGAACGCGCGGCGCACGCCGTCGTCCAGCCGCGACTCGTCGGCGAGAGCGAGCGCGCGAAGCAAGCCACCCGCGCGGCTCGGCGCGTCGGGCGGGTCGAGCCGCTCCGCGAAGCGCCGCCGCAGCCGCTCGAGCCGGGCCGCGACGCCTTGCGGCTCGGCGCCGATCCGCGCCGCGGCCAGGCCCTCGAGGCGCGCGATCCTGCGGATCCCGTGCCGCGCCAGCCGGCGCGCCGGATCGCCCGCGCCCGGGTTCGAGGCCGGCCGCGGCGGCTCGAGCGCGATGCGCGCGAGCGCCCGCGCACCGGGCAAGAGCGCGCACACGTCGCCCCGCCCGAGCAGCAGCGCCCGCCCCGGCCGCGCCGCGTGCAGCCACACGGTCGCTCTACACCCATTCGTGTCAGCCGCGGGCGCCTCCAGCAGCGTGAAGGCCAGCGGCCCCGGCTCCGCATCGGGCACAGGCGCGGCGAGCCGCGCCGCCAGCGCGAGCGCGCCCAGACCCAGGCCGAGCAGCGCCTCGCCCGCGCGCGCGCCCGGGCCGCGCGACCGCACGCGCCACAGCGCCAGGCCGGCGAGCGCCGCGAGCGCGGCGGCCCGCCAGCCCGGCTCGAGCGCGTCCTCGAGCCACACGCCCAGCGCGAAAGGCGCCAGCAGGCGGGCGAACGGCGCGCGTCCTCCGGTCAGGTCGACCTCGGCGGGACGCGAGCGCGGGGGAGGCGAAGCGGCCTAGTGGACGGTGCGCGAGAGGTCGGGCGCGCCGAGCTGGTCGCGCATGCGCTCGAGGAACACGCCGAGCACCTTCAGCGACTCGTCGATCTTCTGCAGCTCGGTCACGAACTGGCCGACCATGAGCTGCACGTCGTGCAGCGTCTTGTCCTCGACGGGCGGCAGCGCGCGATACGCCGCCGCGAGACACTCCATCAGCTCGTCCCAATCGTCCGAGCTGGGGCGGCTGCGCGCCATGCGTTCGAAGACCGGCACGAACTGCTCCGAGAACGAGGCAGTGACTCCGTAGCGTTCCTGCAGCAGCTCGACGATCTTCCGGTGAAACGGCGACATGCCGCGGTGGATAGCAAGCCGGGTGCCAAGCGCGGCGGGCGCGCGAGCGCCGCCCGAATCCGGCGCCGCTGCGCCCGGTTGTGCCGCGCGTTGCGCACGAGTGTCGCGCTCGGTGCGGCGGCGGGTGCTCGGGGGCGAGGAAAAGCTTTCCCGCTCCGAGCGATTCGGCTTCTCACCGCGGGCGCGTCAGCGCCAGCTCGCGGGGACGCCGGCCTGCTGCGCGCGGTCCTCGAGCGCGTTCAGCTCCGCTTGGACCTTCGCCTCCTCGCGGTCGAGCTTCTCGAGGAAATTGCTCGCCATGGTCTCCGACTCCTCGGGGACCGAGTCGCGCGCCTTCTGGATCGCCGCCATGCGCTCGCGCAGCTGCCGGAAGCGCTGGCGCCACGCCTGCTCGCCCATGCCGCCGTACACGCCCTCGACGCGGTCGAGGTCGATCTCGGTCAGCCGCAGCTCGCCGCGCACCGGGTCGATCTGCACCTGGAAGCGGTTGAAGAACGGCAGGCCGAGCAGGCCCGAGCTCATGGTGTCGAGCACGGCCATCTCGACGTTCTCGACGTAGACCGTGCCCACGCGCACCGACGGTATGACCACGACCGGCACGAGCGCGGGCTTGCCCGAGATGCCGACCAGCGAGATGCGCGGCGTGTCGCGCGTGATCTCGATGCCGAGCTCGTCGACCACCCAACGCGGAACGGTGTTGAGTGAGGCACCGGTGTCGACCTTGAAGTCGCACGCCGAGCGCTCGGCCAGCATGACGTTCAGCGAGATGTCCGAGCCCGCCTTCTGGAAGTGCAGCACGTGCACGCGCCCCGTGCCCTTCGCCGCCTCGTCGGCGCCGTTCGGCGCCACCGACAGCACGGGGCGCGGGTTCGCCTGCGGCTGGGCGGCCGCCGGTGCCGCCGGAGCGCCGGGCGGCTGCGCGTGCGTCGGCTGCACGGTGACCGACGCGCCGGGCGGGACCTCCGACGGGTCGTCCGACACGTGCAGACGGCCGTCCGCGTCCGACCAGCGGTAGAGATCGGCTCGCGCGTGCGCAGCGAGTGCGCAGATCGCGGCCGCAAGCACAGCGGCGAGCCGGGGGGCGCGCATCGGGACCTCCGGGCGCGGGCCTAGGTTTGGTCCGGGCCAGGGGATGGATCGGCGGCGGCGGCGGCGGGCTTGACCTCGTCCGTCACTTCCCCCGGCTCGGCCTGCGCGGCGCCGTGGAAGAAGCGGTGCACCGTGGCGGCCGCGCGGCGGCCGAGCTTCGGCACGGCGAGCAGCTCGTCGAGCGTCGCGGCGCGGATCTTCTCCAGGCTGCCGAGCGCGCGCAGCAGCGCCCGCCTGCGCGTCGGCCCGATGCCGGGCAGCTCGTCGAGGATCGAGCGGAACTGCGACTTCTTGCGCAGCTCGCGGTGGTAGGTGATCGCGAAGCGGTGCGACTCGTCGCGCACGCGCTGCAGCAGGAACAGCGCCGGCGAATCGCTCGCGAGCGCGAGCGGGTCCTTCACGCCGGGCAGGAACAGCTTCTCGCGCTTGGTGCCGCCGTGGCGCAGTACGCGGGGCGACGGCGACTCCTCGTCGCGCTCCTTCGCCAGCGACGCGAGCGCGATGCCCTCGACGCCCAGGTCGGCGAACAGCGCGCGTGCGGCGTTGAGCTGGCCTTTGCCGCCGTCGAGCAGGAGCAGGTCGGGCGCGGGCTCGGTGGCGAGCTTCTCGAGCCGCCGGCCCAGCACTTCGCGCATGGCCCCGTAGTCGTCGCCCGGCGCCGTCTCGCGCAGCTTGTAGCGCCGGTAGCCGGCCTTGTAGGGCTGCCCGTCGACGAACGTCACGCGCGAGGCGACGGCCATGTTCCCCTGCAGGTGCGAGATGTCGTAGCACTCGATGGTGACGGGCGGCTTCTCGAGGCGCAGCGCCTCGCGCACGCTCTCCAGCAGCTCCGCCGCGTTCTGCTCGCGCTGGTCGCGCGCCTCGAGGGCGAGCGCGGCGTTGCGCGCCGCCAGCTCCACGAGCCGGCGCCGCTCGCCGCGCTGTGGCGCCACGAGCTCCACCGCGTGACCCGCGCGCTCGCGCCACAGCTCGGCCAGCGCGGGCGCCGACTCGAGCTCGAACGGCAGGAGCACCTCGCGTGGGATCTCGCGCCCTTCGGCGTAGTACTGGCCGAGGAACGACGCCAGCGCGTCCGCGTCGTCGTCGGCGACCTCGCGGAAGCGGTGCGCCGCCCCGCCCGCGATCTTGCCCTGGCGCACGTGCAGCACCTGGATCTCGAGCTTCGGCCCCTCGCGCGCCAGTCCGAACGCGTCGCGGTCCACGAACTTCCGCGACACCATGGCCTGCGACTCGATCGTGCGCTCGACCGCGCGCACGCGGTCGCGCAGTCGGCCCGCCTCTTCGTAGCGCTCGGAGGCCGCGGCCTGGCGCATCTTCGCCTCGAGCTCGCCCAGCAGGTCCTCGGCCTTGCCGCGCAGGAGCAAGGTCGCGCCACTCACGAGCTCGGCGTACGCCTCGTCGGAGATCCGCCCGCAGCACGGCGCCGCGCAGCGGCCGATCGAGTGCTCCAGGCACGGCCGGCCGCGCCGCCGGTAGCTCTGGAACACCGAGTCGCTGCACGTGCGCAGCGGAAAGATGCGCTGCAGCGAAGCCAGCGTGCCGCGCAGCGACGTGCTCGAGGTGTACGGCCCGAAATAGAGCGCCCCGTCGCGCGCGAAGCGGCGCGTCTCGGTGAAGCGCGGGTACGGCTCGGTCGGGTCGAGGCGCAGCGCCAGGTACTGTTTGTCGTCGCGCAGGCGCACGTTGAAGCGCGGCTTGTGCTGCTTGATGAGCTGGTTCTCGAGCAGCAGCGCTTCCTTCACGTTCGCGGTCGCGATCACCTCGACGTCGGCGACGCGCTCCATCAGGAAAGGCACCTGCATGCGGCCGTCGCCACCGCGGTTCCAATAGCTGCGCACGCGCGCGCGCAGGTTCTGCGCCTTGCCCACGTAGAGCACGCGCTGCCCGGCGTCGCGGAACAGGTAGACGCCGGGCTCGACGGGAAGCGCGGCGACGCGCTCCTCGAGCGCGCTCACCGCCGCCCGCGCCCGCGCCCCGCGCGGCGCGGCCGCCCCGGCGCCGGCGCGCGCTTGGCGCTCGGGTCGGCCTCGTAGCCGGCGAGGAGCGAGCTCTCCTCGAGCCGCTTGATGCGGTCGCGCAGCTCGGCCGCGCGCTCGAAATCGAGCGCCTCGGCCGCCTTGCGCATCTGGCCGCGCAGCTTCGCCACCTCGCTCGCGAGCTCGTCGGGGCTCATCTCGAGATCCGCGGCCTTCGAGACGGTGACGTAGTCGGCCTCGTACAGGCTCTCCGTCAGCGTGGTGATGGCGCTTTCGACGGTGCGCGGTGTGATGCCGTTTCGCTCGTTGTACTCGCGCTGCGTCTCGCGCCGGCGGTTCGTCTCGGCCATCGCGTTGCGGATGGAATCGGTCTCGGCGTCGGCGTAGAGCAACACCTTGCCCCGCACGTTGCGCGCCGCGCGGCCCATGGTCTGGATGAGCGAGCGCGTCGAGCGCAGGAAGCCCTCCTTGTCGGCGTCGAGGATCGCGACGAGCGACACCTCGGGCAGGTTCAGGCCCTCGCGCAACAGGTTGATGCCGACCAGCACGTCGAAGTCGCCGTTGCGCAGGTCGCGCAGGATCTCGGTGCGCTCGATCGTGGGCACCTCGGAGTGCAGGTAGCGCACGCGGATGCCCACGTCCTGGTAGTAGCTCGTGAGCTCCTCGGCCATGCGCTTGGTGAGCGTCGTGACGAGCACGCGATCGCCCAGCGCGACGCGCTCGCGGATCTCGCCCAGCAGGTCCTCGACCTGGTTCTTCGCGGGCCGCACCTCGACCTCGGGATCGCACAGGCCCGTGGGCCGGATGATCTGCTCGACGATCACGCCCACGCTCTTCTCGAGCTCGTACTCGGCAGGCGTCGCGGACACGAACAGCGTCTGGCCGACGCGCTGCTCCCACTCCTCGAAGCGCAGCGGCCGGTTGTCGAGCGCCGAGTCGAGGCGGAAGCCGAAGTCGACGAGCGTCTCCTTGCGCCGCCGGTCGCCGCGGAACATGCCGCCGATCTGCGGCACGGTCACGTGGCTCTCGTCGACGAAGCAGAGGAAGTCCTTCGGGAAGTAATCGATCAGCGTGTAGGGCGGCTGGTCCTTCACGCGGCCGTCGAGCCAGCGCGAGTAGTTCTCCACGCCGTGGCAGAAGCCCATCTCGGCGAGCATCTCCAGGTCGTACATCGTGCGCTGCTCGATGCGCTGCGCTTCGAGCAGCTTGTTCGCCTTCTTGAACGCGACGATGCGTTCGTCGAGCTCGCCGCGAATGCCCTCGATCGCGCGCTCGAGCCGTTCGCGCGTCTGCACGTAGTGGCTGTTCGGGAACACCACGGCGACGCGCGGCTTGGCGAGCACACGGCTGCGCAGCGGGTCGATCTCGGAGATCGACTCGACCTCGTCGCCGAAGAACTCGACGCGGATGGCGCGCTCGTCTTCGTAAGCCGGGAACACCTCGACGACGTCGCCGCGCACGCGGAAGGTGCCGCGGTGGAAGTCGAGGTCGTTGCGGTCGTAGAGCATCTCGACGAGCTTGCGCGTGAAGTCGTCGCGGCGCAGCCGCTGGCCCTGCTCGACGTACGCGTGCATCTGCCCGTACGTCTCGGGCGAGCCGAGCCCGTAGATGCACGAGACGCTCGCCACCACGATCACGTCGCGCCGCGACAACACCGAGCGCGTGGCCGAATGGCGCAGCTTGTCGATCTCCTCGTTGATCGAGGAGTCCTTCTCGATGTAGGTGTCCGTGGTGGGGATGTACGCTTCCGGCTGGTAGTAGTCGTAGTACGAGACGAAGTACTCGACGGCGTTGTTGGGGAAGAGCTTCTTGAACTCGCCGTAGAGCTGCGCGGCCAGCGTCTTGTTCGGCGCCATGACGAGCGTGGGCCGCTGCAGCCTCTCGATCACCCACGACATCGTCGCGGTCTTGCCGCTGCCGGTGATGCCGAGCAGCGTCTGGTGCTGCATGCCGCGCTGCACGCCATCGACGAGCTCCTCGATCGCGCGCGGCTGGTGCCCCAGCGGCTTGTAGTCGGAGACGACTTCGAACTCAGCCACGGCGCCACCTCGTGCCCGTCGGCGAATCGTAGAGCTCCACGCCGAGCGCGCGCAGCTCCGCGCGCAGCTCGTCGGCGCGCTTCCAGTCCTTCGCGGCGCGGGCCGCGTCGCGTGCGGCGACCAGCGCGTCGATCCTCGCGTCGGATTCCTGCGCCTCGGGCTTCGCGTCCGCCAGGCCCAGCCCGAGCACGGCGTCGAACTCGCGCAGGAGCGACCACTTCTCGCGCCCGCCGAGCGCTTCGCTGCGCACGACCTCCCAGGTGACGGCGAGCGCGCGCGGCGCGTTCAAGTCGTCGGCGAGCGCGGCGCGAAAGCGCGCGCGCAGCGCCTCGGCCTCGGCTTCACCGCCGCGGCTCGAGTCGCCGCGCAGCTCGGCGGCGTGGCGCAGCAGCCGCTTCAGAGCCGTCTGTGCGCCGCGCATCGCCTCGTCGGAGTACGTCAGCTGCTGGCGGTAGTGCCCGCCGAGCGCGAAGTAGCGGAAGGCGAGCGGCTCGAAGCCGGCGGCGACGAACTCGTCGAGGTTCAGCACGCTGCCGCCCGCCGACTTCGAGATCTTCTCGCCGTCGAACATGAGCCAGCCGGTGTGCATCCAGAAGCGCACCCACGGGCGCACGCCGAGCGCGTTCTCGGACTGCGCGATCTCGTTGGGATGGTGCACGGGGATGTGGTCGGCTCCCCCGGTGTGGATGTCGAAGGTCTCGCCGAGATACGCCACGCTCATCGCCGAGCACTCGATGTGCCAGCCCGGGAAGCCGCGGCCCCACGGGCTGTCCCACTCCATCTGCCGGTGCTGGCCGGGCGGCGACAGCTTCCACAGCGCGAAGTCGGACGGGTTGCGCTTCTCGGAGGCGCGCTCGATGCGGCCGCTCGCGGCCTGCGCCGCCACGTCGAGCCGCGCGAGCTCGCCGTAGTGCGGATCCTTCGCCGTGTCGAAGTACAGGCCGTCGCTCGTGCGATACGTGAAGCCTTTCGCTTCGAGCGCGCGGATCATCTCCTGCTGCTGCGGGATGTGGTCGGTCGCCTTGCACCAGACGTCGGGCTCGCGGAAGTGGAGCTTCGCGAGGTCGGCGCGGAACACGGCCGTCCACTTCGCGGCGATGTCCCACGCCGACGTCTTCGTCTCGCGCGCCGCCTTCTCCATCTTGTCGTCGCCGGTGTCCGCGTCGCTGGTGAGGTGTCCCACGTCGGTGATGTTGATGACGTGCCGCACCGGGTAGCCGAAGTAGCGCAAGGTGCGCGTGAGCAGGTCGGGGAACAGGTACGTGCGCAGGTTGCCGAGGTGCTGGCGGTTGTAGACGGTGGGGCCGCACGAGTAGATGCGCACGCGCTCGGGCTCGAGCGGCGCGAAGGCCTCCTTCTGCCGCGACATCGTGTTGTAGAGCCGCAGCTCGCCGCTCATCGCGCGCGCTCCAGCAGCACGACGGCCTGTGCCGCGATGCCCTCGGCTCGGCCCAGCGCGCCCAGCCCATCGGTGCTTTTAAGCTTCACGTTCACGCGCGCGGCGTCGACGCGCAGCAGCTTCGCGAGGCTCTCCTGGATCTCGACGCGGTGCGGGCCGAGCCGCGGCTCCTCGGCGATCACGGTGGCATCGACGTTCGCGATCGCCAGCCCCGCGGGCGCGAGCTTCGCGAGGATCTCGCCGAGCAGGAGCGCGCCCGACGCGCCGCGCCAGCGCTCGTCGCTCGACGGGAAGTGCGTGCCCAGGTCGCCCGCGCCGAGCGCGCCGAGCAGCGCGTCGCCCACCGCGTGCGCCAGCACGTCGGCATCGGAGTGGCCCGCGAGGCCGCGCGCGTGCGGGATGCGCGCCCCGCCCAGGATCAGCGGCCGCCCCGACACCAATCGGTGTAGATCGTACCCCTGCCCGATTCGCATCACGCGCCTTCCCGCGCCGCGAGCAGCGCCTCGGCGCGCGCCAGGTCGCCCGGCAGCGTGACCTTGAAGTTCTCCGGGCGGCCGCGCGAGATGCGCACCTCGACGCCCAGCCGCTCGACGAGCGACGCGCAGTCCGTGCCTTCGACGCCGTCGCGTTCGGCCTTCTCGAGCGCCTCGCGCAGCACGTCGACGCGGAACGCCTGTGGCGTCTGCGCCAGGCCGACGCGCGCGCGCTCGAGCGTGCGCTCGACCTTGTCGCCGTCGAGCCACTTCACGGTGTCGCTGGCGGGCACGACGGGCAACGCCGCGCCGGTCGCGCGCGCCGCGGCCAGCACCGCGCTCGCGTCGGCCGGTTCGACCAGGCAGCGCGCAGCGTCGTGCACCAGCACCCAGTCCAGCTCGGGCCGCGCCCGCAGGCCCGCCTCGAGTCCGCGCGCGACCGAATCCTGCCTGCGCGCGCCGCCCGCCACGGGCGCCAGCAGCTCCGCGGGGCCGGCGAAGCCCTCGCGGCGCGCGTCCGTCGCCTCGCTGCCGGCCGGCACCACGCACAGCACGGCCGCCACCTCGGGGGCGCGGCCCAGCGCCGCGGCGCTCCAGCCCACGAGACTGCGGCCGCGCAGGCGCACGAGTCCCTTGGGGACTTCCCGGCCGAGTCGGACTCCCTGACCCGCCGCGAGCACGAGGGCGAGCGCACGCATACCCGCGGAAATATAGCTACTTCACGGCGGCGCGGATCGACGCTTCGATCTCCTCGGCGGCGGTCTTCTCGGCCGCCGCGAGCTCCTGCACGAGCAGCGAGCGGGCGTTCTCGAGCAGCTTCCGCTCGCCGAACGACAGCTCCTTGGTGTGCTGCAGGCGCAACAGGTCGCGCAACACCTCGGCCGTCTCGAAGATCGTCCCGACCTTCAGCTTGTCCTGCAGCTCGCGGAACTGGCGGCTCCACGCGATCCCCGAGCGCGTCTTCGTGCGTTTGCGCTCCTTCAGGATCTTCCAGATGCGCTGCGCCTCGACGCGCTCGATCGGCGGGCGCAGGCCGACCTCCTCGATGCGGTCGCGCGGGATCAGAATGCGCGACTCGTCGTCGAGCTTGCGCAGCACGAGGAACTCGAGCTTGCGGCCCGCGATCTCGCGCACCTGCAGCGCCTCGATCCGCGCCACGCCGTGCCCGGGATAGACCGCAAGCTCGCCGACCTTCGCTTCCCACTTCCTGGCGCTCAAGGCCAAGACACCCCCCGGGGAACCCCACCCTCGCGGGCGCCCCATCCTAACACTCCGCGCGACTCGACCGGAGCGATTGCGCACCAGTTGCGGACCGACGGCCCGAAAACGTAGGCTGATGACCCGGTGTTCAGTGTACTGGACGCCATGTCATTCCACCGACCGGAGCGGACAGTGGCGGACGGGCGCAGCGCGAAGACGAAGGAAGAGGTCGTCAAGGACTTCCGCACCGGCGAGATCGTGAGAGCCGCGCGCCGCGTGATCGCGGAGTCCGGCTTCGACGACGCCTCGATGGAGCGCATCGCCCACGAGGCCGGCGTCGCCAAGGGCACGATCTACCTGTACTTCCGCAACAAGGAGGAGCTCCTCGCCCACGTGGCCGAGCACGGCTTCGTGGAGCTGATGGAGCGGGCGCGCGTCGCGACCGCCCACGCGCGCGGCGTGACGCCGAAGCTCGTGAGCCTGCTGCGCGCGGCGCTCGAGCACACCGGCGAGAACCGCGAGATCTTCCGCGTGCTGCAGGAGCGGACGCAGTTCGGGCTGGAGCGCGAGTCGCTGCTGGCCTCGAAGCTCGAGCAGAAGCGCGAGGACTGGCTGCGCTTCGTGGCCGAGGTCATCGCGAGCGGCTCGAAGAGCGGCGAGCTGCGCGGCTGCGAGCCGCGGCGCGCCGCCCGCTACCTGATCGAGTCGCTGCGCGGCGCGATCATCGACCGCGCGGAGAGCGATTCCAAGAGCGGCGTCGAGGGGGACGCCGAAGCCATCGTCGACTTCTTCCTTCACGGGGTCGGCGCCAGGGGGAGATGATGACCCGCAAGCTGTTGCCGCTTCTCTGTCTCGTTGCGCTCGCGCGGCTGGCCGCCGCCCAGGACGAGCTCCACCCCGAGGACGTCCTCGGCCAGGACCGCGAGCTCACCCTGCAGCAGGCCATCGGCCTCGCGCTGCAGTACAACCTGAACCTGCAGATCGTGCGGAACGACCCGCTGCTCGCGCGCGAGCGCATCCGCGAGGCGCAGGGCGCGTTCGACCCGAACCTGTCCGGAGCGTTCCAGCAGCAACACACCGAGACGCCGGTCGCGAACTCGCTGCAGGCGCTGTTCGGCAACACCGCGGACCGCACCGTCGACGACAGCCAGAACTACGGCGCGGGCCTGGTGGGAATCCTGCCGTATGGCCCCTCGTACTCCTCGGGCTACACCTTCAACAAGCTGGCCTCGACGAACGCCCTCTTCGGGCTGAAGCCGCAGTACACGTCGGCGTGGACCAACTCGCTCACGCTGCCCCTGCTGCGCGACCTGTACTGGAGCACGCCGACGTACCTGGTCGAGCGCAGCAAGCTGGACAGCCAGATCAGCGACGCGTCGTTCAACAGCCAGCTCCAGGATGGGGTCTTCCTGGTCGAAGGCTCGTACTGGGCGCTCTCGGCCGCGCGCGCGCTCGAGAGATCTACACAGAAAGGTGTAGATACGGCGAACGACCTGCTCGAGCAGACCAAGGTGCAATATCAGGTCGGCACGGTCTCGAAGGTGCTCGTCACCCAGGCCGAGGCCGGCGTCGCGCAGCGCGAGTCGGAGCACATCTCGGCGCTGAACTCCGTGCGACGCGCGCAGGACACGCTGCTCACGGCGATCCTGCAGCCGGGCGTCAACGACTACTCGAGCACGAACATCCGCACCGAGGAGCCGACCTTCGTCGACTACCAGGTCGACGCGAACGCGGCCGTCGAGAAGGCGCGCGCGAGCCGGCCCGAGCTGTACCAGGTGCAGAAGCAGCTCGAGGAAGCGGAGATCGCGGAGAAGTGGTCGTGGAACCAGAAGCTGCCCGCGTTCGACGTGGGTGCGAGCTACACCATGAACGGCATCTCCGGCACGCAGAAGATCCCGCCGGGGACCCCGATCGGCTTCCAGGACGACCCAAACACACCCACGCTGTTCGATCCCAAGCAGGTCTTCGAGCCCCCCTTCGGCTACGGCACCTCGCCGGGCGCCGCACACGACCGCTACTTCGCCGGCAATGGCTTCCACAACTGGACGTTCGGGGCGACGCTCTCCTACCCGCTCGGCAACGAGACGGCCGACTCGCGTTACATCCAGCGCAAGATCGAGCTGCGCCGCGCAAAGACGTCGCTGGCGCGCGAGGAGCAGGACGTCGTCCTCTCGGTCCGCACCGCGGTGCGCGAGCTGCAGAGCTCGATCGACGCCGTGAAGGCGGCGCAGCGCGCGCGCATCGCGTCCGAGGAGACCCTGCGCGCCGAGGAGGAGCGCCTGCGGCTCGGCGACTCCACGCCCCACAACGTGCTGCTGTTCCAGAACGACCTCTTGACGGCGGAGTCGAACGAGATCACCCAGCTCCAGCTCTACCGCACGGCGATCTCGGCGCTCGAGCGCGCGCAGGGAACGCTCTTGGAATCGAGGGGAATCTCCGTCGAAAACGAGCGCGAACGCGGCATGGACAAGTACTGACCGAGTGGAGTTGTCAGCGCGAGTGTCCCCAGAGTACGCTGCGTGGTCACGTCGCTGTGGGGCGACCGTCGCATTGTGAGCCGTCTCACGGAACGAGCTTCGCTTTGCGCCGCAACGTAAGTGCGCAAGCGGCGCCAATTCGTTCGGAGTGGTCATGGCGTTGTGGAAAAACAAGGGCGAGGGTGAAGGTCCGGAGCGGAGCGTCGAGCCCGCGCGCGTGGTCAGCCAGCCGCTGGTGACCCCGAGCGCGATCGCGCAGCCCGAGCGCCGTCACCCGGGGGGGTTCGAGATGGCGAACATCGGCAAGTCGATCAGCATCAAGGGCGACGTCGTCGGCGACGAGGACACGATCCTCGAAGGGCGCGTCGAGGGGCGCGTGTCGCTCCGGAACTTCCACCTGACGATCGGGCCCAACGGCGACATCCAGGGCGAGGTGTCGGCCAAGCAGGTCACCGTCGTCGGGAAGATCGCGGGCAACGTGATCGCGAGCGAGCGCATCGAGGTGCGCGAGACCGGCCGCATCCAGGGCGACCTGATCGCTCCGCGGCTCACCGTCGCCGAAGGCGCGGTCATCAACGGCGCGATCACGATGAAGGAGGCGAGCGCGCTCGAGAAGCTGCGCCCCGCCGACAAGAAGCTCGAGCCCGCCCCGGCGCCGCTGACTCCCCACACGGCGCAGAAGGCGAGCTGAGCCGCGTCTTACGACGTCGCTCGCGTCGCGCGCGCGCGGCGCTCGGGCTTCTTGGCTTCGACGGGGTGCCCGTAGCGGCGCGACAGCCAGATCAGCACGGCGCTCGCGATGTAGATCGACGAGTAGGTGCCGACGAGGATCCCGATGAACAGCGCGAGCGCGAAGCCGCGCAGCACCGGGCCGCCGAGGAACAAGAGCGCCACGACCACGAGCTGCGTGAGGCCCGAGGTCAGCACCGTGCGCGACAGGGTCGCGTTGATCGCTTCGTTCACGACGCTCTCCAGCTCCGTCGTGCCGCGCGTCGCGACCGTCTCGCGGATGCGGTCGTAGATGACGATCGTGTCGTTCATCGAGTAGCCGATGATGACGAGCAGCGCGGCGAGGACGTTCATGTCGAACTCCCAGCCGAAGATCGAGAAGAGCCCCGCGGTGAAGCACACGTCGTGGATCAGGGCGAGCACCGCGCCCGGCGCGTACTGCCACTCGAAGCGCAGCCACACGTAGGCGAGGATCCCGATCCACGAGAGCAAGATCGCGAGCACGCCGGCGCGCCGCAGCTCGCCGCCGACGCGCGGGCCCACCGAGTCGACGCTCTTCGTGACGACCTCCGTGCCGAAGTCCTGGTTCATCGCCTTCAAGATGTTCACCGACAGGTCGCGGTCCTCTTCCTGCGAGCCGCGCAGGCTGATCCGGAACTCGCGGTCGTCGAGCGCGCCCAGGCGCACGATCGTGGCGTCGTGCTGGTTCAGCTTGTCGAGGATCGTGCGCATGCGGCCTTCGTCGACGGTGCCCGTCGCGTTCGCGGGCACCTGCACGTCGATCACGGTGCCGCCGACGAAGTCGATGCTGAAGTTGAAGCCCCGGACGGCGATCGAGAGGAGCGACGCGGCGATGACCGCGACGGACAGCGCCACCATGAACGGCATCGAGCGGACGAAGTCGATGTGCGTCTTGGCCTTGAAGAGCTCCATCAGATCCTCAGCCTCTCCGGGTGGTTGCCGTACACGGTGTCCATGAGCGTGCGCGTGACGACGAGCGCCGTGAACATGCTCGCGAGGAGCCCGATCGTGAGCGTCACGCCGAAGCCCTGCACCGGCCCGCGCCCGATCAGGAACAGGATCACCGACGACAAGAGCGCGGTGACGTGCGCGTCGAAGATGGTCCAGAACGAGCGCGCGTAGCCCACGCCGATGGCCGCCCTCGGGGTCTTGCCCGAGCGGAGCTCCTCGCGGATGCGTTCGTAGATGATCACGTTCGAATCGACGGCCATGCCCACGGTGAGCACCACGCCCGCGATGCCCGGCAGGGTCATCGTGGCGCCCGCGGAGCTCATGAGCCCGATCAGGATCACCACGTTCACCACCAGCGCCAGGTTCGCGAACATGCCCGTCACGCTGTAGTAGATGCCCATGAACAGGAACACGAGGCCGGCGCCCACGAGCGAGGCGTGTACGCCGTCCCGGATCGAATCCGCGCCCAGCGACGGGCCGACCGAGCGCTCCTCCTCGAGCACCAGCGGAATCGGCAGCGCGCCCGAGCGCAGCTGGACGGCGGTGTTGTTCGCCTCGTCGCGCGTGAAGTCGCCGGTGATCTCGCCGTTGCGGCCGATCTTCGACTGGATCGTGGGCGCCGTGATCACCTTGCCGTCGATGATCGCCGCCAGCCGGTGGCCGATGTTCTGGCCCGTGAAGTCGCGGAACACCTTCGCGCCCTCGGAGTTCCAGGTGAATTCGATGATCGGCCGGTTGCGCCGGTCGTAGCTCATCCGCGCGTCCTCGAGCATGTCGCCCGAGAGGACCGCCTTCTTGGGCACGAGCAGCGCCTCGCTCTCCTTGCCCTTCCGGCCCTCGTTCGCGTTGGTGACGATCTCCTGGTCGTCGGGGATGCCCTTCGGGTACTTCGCCTTCAGCACCTCCTCGTTGGGCGCGGCATCGAGGACGAGCTTGAACTCCAGGAACGTCGTGGCCTGGATGAGCTGGCGCGCGGCGGCCGGGTCCTTCATGCCGGGCATCTGCACGAGGATGCGCCCGTTGCCCTGCGGCGCGATGATCGGCTCGCTGACGCCGACGCTGTCGACGCGCCTGCGCAGCACCTCGAGCGCCGTGGCCGCGCCGCGCTCGACCGCGTCGCGCTTCCAGCGCTCCTTCAGCTTCAGCACGAGCGCGCCTTCCTCTTCGTCGACGTCGACGTTCGGCGCGTTCGCCTCCACCAGCTTGCGCAGGCCGGGCACGTCGCCGTGCAGGAAGAGCTGGTCGCCCTTCACCTCGCCGGACTTCAGCTCGATCTTGCCGTCGCTCGCCGCGTCCGCGATCGAGCTCTGCACCTTCTCGAGCTCGCGCTTCACCGCGGCGTCCTGGTCGACGCGCAGGAGCCAGTGGATCCCGCCCTGCAGGTCGAGCCCGAGCCGCATGCCCTTCTTCGGCAACCACCAGTGCTCTTCGCCCGCCTTGGGGGCCGGGAGGAAGCTGGGCAGCGCGAGCCAGACCATCATCACCGTGACCGCGCCGATCATGATCCAGCGGCTGCGCAGGGTCACGACTTGTCCTCCGGCTTCCCGGCGCTGCGCGAGGCGACGGCGCTGCGCGACACCTTCACGCGCACGTTCGGCGCGATCTCGACGGTGAGCACGTCGTCGGCCACGCCCGTCACGCGGCCGTGGAGGCCGCTCGTCATCACGATCGCGTCGCCCCTCTCGATCTGCGCGAGCATCGCCTTCTGCTCCTTGTCGCGGCGCTGCTGCGGCCGGATGAGGAGCGCCCACATCAACAGGAACATCGCGGCGATGAAGAACAGCGGGCTGCCCAAGAGGGCCGCGGGCCCGCTCGGCGACGCCGGGGCTGGCGAAGGGACCTGGGTCTCGGCCTGGGTGTTCAACGGCGCGCGCTCCAATCCGTGGGGCGGGAGTCTCGCCCAGCGAGCCGCCGCAAGTCACTGCCTGAATAGTAGTGCGCCAGAATGGCGCGGTAAGAGGAGCCCCGGCGCGCCAGCTCGCTGGCGCCCCACTGGCACAGCCCCACGCCGTGGCCGGAGCCGCTGCCCAGGAACACCACCCGCGGGCCCTCGATGCGCGCCTCGAAGAGCGCGCTGCGCAGCGCGCGGCCGCCGAGGATCTCGCGCAGGTCGCGGCCGGCCAGGAGCACGGCGCCGAGCTGGACGCGCTCGACCCGCCCGCTGTCGCTGCGGTGCGTGACCCGCACGTCGTCGAGCGAGCCGGGCGAGTAGCCCGCTTCGCGCAGCGCGCTGGCCAGGTCCGCCCGCGAGATCGCATAGCTCCAGAAGAAGTCGGGCGCGCCGTCATCGGGCGAGGAGACGCTCTGCAGATAAGGCACGGGCTCGCCCCAGACCTCTTCGGCCGAGGCCGTCTCGCCGCCGGACGAGGCGTGAAACGCCGCGAGGATCGGCTCGCCCGCGTAGCTCAGGTACTCGCCGGAGGTCGCGTGCGCGGCGGAGGCCACTGCGTCGCTGACCGAGTCCACGCCGTAGCGCTGCGAGATCACCGAGGCCTCCAGGTCGAAGGGCTCCTCGCCGCGGTGCGCCTGCTCGTGCAGCGCGTACGTGCGCGCCACCACGGCCTGCGCCTTCAGCGCTTCGAGCGGCCAGCCCGCGGGCGTCTCGCTCGCCACGGCGCTGGCGACGTACGGCTCGAGCGGCACGAAGTTCACCACGTCGAGCGTGTGCGCGCCGCGCGCGGCGATCTGCACGCTGCCTTCGAGCGCGCGGCCGTCGACGTGGAGCGCGCCGTTGCCCGCGACGACCGCAGACGAGCCGAGCGCGCGCCCCGCGATGCGCACGCGCCCGTCCACCACGTTCGCGCGGAGCACGTCCGCCGCCGGCTTGCCGTCGATGCGCAGGCCCGGTCCCGAGATCACCACGTCGCGCTCGCCCGCGCACACGCGCACGCGCAGCGCGTCGTCCGCACGCGCGGGCCGTCCCGCCACGGCGAGGAGCGCAGCTACGGCGCAGAGCACGCGCGCCCGCAAGTCAGTACCGGTAGTGGTCGGGCTTGTACGGGCCGTCGGTCGGCACGCCGATGTACGACGCCTGCTCGGGCGTGAGCTTGGTCAGCTTCACGCCCAGGTGGTCCAGGTGCAGCCGCGCGACCTCTTCGTCGAGCACCTTCGGCAGCACGTACACGCGCTTCTCGTACTTGCCGGGGTGCTGCCAGAGCTCGAGCTGCGCGAGCACCTGGTTCGTGAACGACGCCGACATCACGAAGCTCGGGTGGCCCGTCGCACAGCCCAGGTTCAAGAGCCGCCCCTCGGCGAGCATGAGCACGCTGTGACCGTCGGGGAAGATCCACTCGTCGTACTGCGGCTTGATCTGCACGCGGCGCACGCCCTCGCTCTGCTTCAGCGCCGCGACGTCGATCTCGTTGTCGAAGTGGCCGATGTTGCCGACGATCGCCTTGTCCTTCATCCGGGCCATGTGGTCGACGGTGATGATGTCCATGTTGCCCGTCGCGCTGATGAAGATGTCGGCGGTCTCGACCACCTCGTCGAGCGTGGTGACCTGGAAGCCCTCCATCGCGGCCTGCAGCGCACAGATGGGATCGATCTCGGTGATGATCACGCGGCAGCCCTGCCCGCGCAGCGCGGCGGCGCAGCCCTTGCCGACCTCGCCGAAGCCGCACACCACCGCGACCTTTCCGCCGAGCATGACGTCGGTGGCGCGTGCGAGCCCGTCGGGCAGCGAGTGCCGGCAGCCGTAGATGTTGTCGAACTTCGACTTCGTGACGGAGTCGTTCACGTTGATGGCGGGAAAGAGCAGCGTGCCCGCGCGCTCCATCTGATAGAGCCGGTGCACGCCGGTCGTCGTCTCCTCGGAGACGCCGCGGAGCTTCGGCGCGATGCGCCCGAACAGGCCCGGCTCGTCCTTCTGCAGCTTGCGCAGGAGCTCGAGGATCACGCCCCACTCTTCCGAGTCGGCGCCGCGCCGGTAGGCCGGCACGGCCTTCGCCTTCTCGAACTCGAGGCCCTTGTGGATGAGCAGCGTCGCGTCGCCGCCGTCGTCGACGATCAGGTCCGGGCCGCCGCCGTCGGGCCAGCGCAGCGCCTCGCGCGTGCACCACCAGTACTCCTCCAGCGTCTCGCCCTTCCAGGCGAACACGGCGGAGCCGGACGGATGCACGGGCGTCCCATGCGGACCCACGGCGACCGCAGCCGCCGCGTGGTCCTGCGTCGAGAAGATGTTGCAGCTGCACCAGCGCACGTCGGCGCCGAGCGCCGCGAGCGTCTCGATCAGTACGGCGGTCTGCACCGTCATGTGCAGGCTGCCCATGATGCGCGCTCCCGCCAGCGGCTGGGCCGCGCCGTAGCGCTTCCGCAGCGTCATGAGGCCGGGCATCTCGTGCTCGGCCAGCCGGATCTCCTTGCGGCCCCACTCGGCCAGCGAGAGATCCTTGACCTTGAAGTTCTCGCTCTGGTCCATCGCGTCTCCGATCGGGCTCGCAGCCTAGAGCCCGAGGTCGCGGCGCAAATCGTCCGCGAGGCTCGTCTTCTCCCACGTGAACGCGTCGCCCGTGCGGCCGAAGTGGCCGTGGAACGCGGTCTGCCGGTAGATGGGGCGCAGGAGGTCGAGCGCGTCGATGATGCCGCGCGGCGTGAGGTCGAAGCGCTTGCGGATCGCGCGCTCGATGCGGTCTTCGGCGACGCGGCCCGTGCCGAACGTGTCGACGAGCACCGAGACGGGCTCGGCGACGCCGATCGCGTAGCTCACCTGCACCTCGAGGCGGTCCGCGGCGCCCGCGGCGACGAGGTTCTTCGCGACCCAGCGGCACGCGTACGCGGCGGAGCGGTCGACCTTGCTCGGGTCCTTGCCAGAGAACGCGCCGCCGCCGTGGCGGCCCATGCCGCCGTACGTATCGACGATGATCTTGCGGCCCGTCACGCCGGCGTCGCCCTGCGGGCCGCCGATCACGAAACGCCCCGTCGGGTTCACGAAGATGCGCGTGTTCTCGTCGAGCAGGTGGCGCGGCAGCACGGGCCGCACGATCGCGTCGACGACCTTCGACTTCAGCCCCTCGTACGAGATGTCGGGCGAGTGCTGCGTGGAGAGCACGACCGCGTCGAGCCGCATCGGGCCCGAGCCGCCGTACTCGACCGTGACCTGCGACTTCGCGTCGGGGCGCAGGAAGTCGAGCTCTCCCGACATCCGGCACTCGGCCTGCCGCGCGACCAGCTTGTGCGCCAGCATGATCGGGAGGGGCATCAGCTCCTCGGTCTCGGTGCAGGCGTAGCCGAACATCATTCCCTGGTCGCCGGCGCCCTGCTCCTTGTAGAGACCCTCGCCTTCGGTGACGCCCTGCGAGATGTCGGGCGACTGCTCCTCGATGGCGACGAGGATGCCGCAGCTCGAGCCGTCCAGACCGAGCCGAGCGTCGTCATAGCCGATGTCGAGCACCGCCTGGCGCACGACGTCGGGGATCTTCACCGTCGCCTGGCTGGTGATCTCCCCCGCGACGCAGATGAAGCCCGTCTTGGTGAGCGTCTCGCAGGCGACCCGGCTCTGCGGGTCCTGAGCGAGGTAAGCGTCGAGAACGGCGTCGGAAACCTGATCGGCCACCTTGTCCGGGTGGCCCATCGAGACCGATTCCGAAGTGAAGAGCCTGCGCGCCATCGTGCACCCTTTCCCCCGAGTCGCGGCGAATCCTAACCCTGAAGGGCGATCCGCTCAAACTCGACGGGAAACCGCGCGCGCATGCGCGCTTCGACGCGCGCGCGGATCTCGTGGGCCTCGCCCAGGCGCAGCACCTGGGACAGGAGCTCCCGCGCCTCGGCGGCCGTGGAATCGCGCAGGATCCGCTTCAGGAGCGGGATCGCGAACGGCGCCATGGAGAGCTCGCCGATGCCGAGCGCGAGCAGGATCCAGCTGTGCAGCGGGTCGCCGGCCATCTCGCCGCACATCCCGACGACGATCCCCGAGCGCCGCGCGGCCTGGCCGATGCGCTGGATCATCCGCAGGTGCGCCGGGTGGAGGGGCTCGTACAGGTAGGCGACCTGCTCGTTCGAGCGGTCGACCGCCAGCGTGTACTGCAGCAGGTCATTCGTGCCGATCGACAGGAAGTCGGCGAGCGGCGCGATCAGGTCGGCGATCATCGCGGCCGCGGGCGTCTCGATCATCACGCCGAGCGGCACGTCCCGGTCGAACGGCACGCGCTCGCGGCCGAGCTCGCGCTTCACGTCGTCGAGCGCCGCGCGCACCTCTTCCACCTCGGCCAGGCTCGAGACCATGGGCAACAGGATCTTCAGCTTGCCCGCGGTGCTCGCGCGCAGGAGCGCGCGCAGCTGCACGCGCAGCACGTCCGGCCGGTGGTGCGACATGCGCACGCCGCGCAGGCCGAGCGCCGGGTTCGCCTCGTCCGAGAGCTCGAGGCCCGTCGGCACCTTCTCGCCGCCGATGTCCAGCGTGCGGATCGTCGCCGAGTACGGCGCCACCGCGGCGACGATCTTCGCGTACGCCTCGCGCTGCTCGTCCTCGCTCGGCAGGTCGTGCCGGTTCAGGAACAGGAACTCGGTGCGGTAGAGGCCGATGCCCTCGGCGCCGTAGCGGAGCGCGTCGCGCGCCTCTTCGAGCTGGTCCACGTTCGCGAGCAGCCGCACCGCCACGCCGTCCTTCGTCTCGGCGGGCAGGTCGACGTAGCGCAGGAGCTCGCGCGCCAAGGTCTGCAGGTCGACGAGCTGCTTCCGGTACTCCGCGATGGTCTGCGCGTCGGGGTCGACGATCACGCGGCCCGTGCGGCCGTCGAGGATCAGCGTCACGCCGTCGGCGAGCTCGCGCGCGAGCTCCGCGCCCGTGCCGACGACGGCGGGGATCTCGAGGCTGCGCGCCATGATGGTGACGTGCGAGGTGCGCGAGCCCGTCTCGGTGACGAAGCCGGCGACACTGTGGCGTGTCACCTGCGCGACCTCGCCGGGCGAGAGGTCTTCGGCCACGACGATGACGCCCGGCGGCGCGTTGCGCAGCCCTTCGGGCTCGCGGCCCATCAGCGCTTGCAGCACGCGGCGCACGATGAAGCCGATGTCGCTCGCGCGCTCGCGCAGGTACGGATCGGGCATCGACTCGAACAGCTCCTCGAGCCGGCGCAGCTCGCGCTGCAGCGCCCACTCCGCGTTCAGCCCTTGCTCGCGGATGTTCGCCTCGGCGTGCTGCAGGAGCGTGGGGTCCTCGAGGAACAGGAACTGCGCCTCGAAGATCGTGTGGACGAGGCCCGTGCCCGCCATCCCGCGCCGGATCTCCTCCAGCTTGGTGCGCGTCTGCGCGAACGCGATGCGCAGGCGTTCGACTTCTCCGTCGGCCTGCTCGTCGCGGATGCGGTGCTCCGGAATCACGATGCGCTCTCGCCGTAGGACGTACGCCGGACCGATCGCGATGCCCGGCGACACGGGGAGTCCGCGGTACTCGCGTGAATGTGTCCTCATGCGCTCTCTCCGAAGCGGTCGGCGACGAGCTCTGCGAGCGCGTTCACCGCCTCGTCGGCGTCCGGGCCATCGGCGACGACGCGCACCTTCGTGCCGATGGGCGCCGCCAGCGTGACGAGCGCGATGATGCTCTTCCCGTTCGCGCGCGCATCGTCGCGCTCGAGCGCGACGTCGCTCTTGAACTTCTCCGCGACCTTCACGAATGCCGCGGCCGCGCGCAGGTGCAGCCCGAGCTGGTTCGAGATCGTGCAGTCGCGGACGGCCCGGCTCATGCGCCGGGCTTCTCCGCGTCGTGGCCCGCGAGCAGATCGCTCGCCACCGAGATGTTCCGCCGCCCGTAGTCGCGCGCGGTCTCGGCGAGCTCGTGGATGTCGATGCCCGGCTTCGGCCGCGCGACCTTCACGAGCATCGGGAGGTTCACCCCCGTCACCACCTCGACGCGGCCCTCTTCGAGGAACGACAGCGACAAGTTGGACGGCGTGCCGCCGAACATGTCGACCAGCACCAGCACGCCCTGGCCGAAGTCGACCTCGCGCAGTGCCTTGTCGATCTGGCCGCGCATGTCCTCGGGCGAGGCGCTGGCGGGGTCGAGCCCGATCGCGCGCACGTGCGGCAGCTCGCCGACGATGTGGCGCAGCGCGCCGACGAACTCCTCGGCCAGTCGATAGTGAGACAGAACCAATATCCCGATCACGCCTCGCTCCTTCGCGCCCGCGCCACGTCCCGATGAGTCACGCGCACGGGAATCTTGCGTTCCAGAAGGTGTCTTTCCAGCGCTCGCGCGATCGCGACCGAGCGGTGCTGCCCGCCCGTGCAGCCGATGGCCACGGTGAGGCGCGCTTTCCCTTCTTCTTCGTAACGGGGCACGAGAAAATCGACGAAATCGCAGAGCTTTGCCATGAACTCGCGCGTGCCGGGCGCCTCGAGCACGAAAGCCGCCACCTCGCGGTCCAGCCCCGTGCGCTCGCGCAGGCCGGGCTCGAAGTTCGGGTTCGGCAGGAAGCGCACGTCGATCATCAAGTCGGCGGATTCGGGCGCGCCGTGGCGGAAGCCGAACGAGACGAGCTCGAGCTCCATCGGCGCCGTGCGCTCGGCGCCCGTGAAGTGGCGCGTCACGTGGCGCTTCAGGTCGTGCACGCTCATGTGACTCGTGTCGATCACCAGGTCCGCGCGGCGCGCGATCGGTACGAGCAGCTCGCGCTCGCGGCCGATGTCGTCGAACAGCGAGCCGCTGCCGCGCGCCGGGTGCACGCGGCGCGTCTCGCTGAAGCGCAGCGCGAGCGCCTCGTCGCTGGCCTCGAGGAACACGAGCTCGGTGCGCAGCCCGCCGTTGCGCAGGCGGTCGTGCACTTCGGGGAAGGCCGCGAGGAAGCTGCGCTCGCGCACGTCGACGGCGACGGCGAGCCGGTCCGTGCCCGCCTGGAACAGCTCGACGAACGGCTCGAGCAGGACGACGGGCAGGTTGTCGACGCAGTAGAAGTCGAGGTCTTCGAGCGCCTTCATGGCGGTCGTGCGGCCCGCGCCCGACAGCCCCGAGACGACGACGAGCGACGGCCCGCGGCTCACCGCTCGCCTCCGCGCAGCAGCGCGATCACGCGCTCGTCCAGGTCCGCGGCGCCGCTCTTGCCCTGGCTGCGCAGGAGATGGTTGCGCGCGGCCACCTCGACGAGCGTGGCGATGTTGCGGCCCGGTGCGACGGGCAAGCGGATCACGGGCAGCTCGAAGCCGGCGAGCTGCTGCCTCGGCTGGTCGAGGCCCACGCGCTCGACCTCGCCCGCGCCCCACGCCTCGAGCTGCACGAGCAGCTCCACCTTCGCGCGGTCGGCCACGGCGCGTTCGCCGAACAGGCTGGGCACGTGCACGATCCCGATGCCGCGCAGCTCCAGGTAGTGGCGCACGAGCTCGGGACTCCAGCCGAGCGGCGCGCCGTCCGCGTCGGGCCCGACCAGGACGACGTCGTCGGCGACGAGGCGGTGGCCGCGCATCACGAGCTCGAGCGCGCACTCGCTCTTGCCGATGCCGCTGCGGCCGAGCAGAAGCACGCCCACGCTCGCGACCTCCACCAGGCTGCCGTGGATGCGCGACGGCGCGGCAGACGCTTCGCCCATGCTAGTGCCTCGACTCCTCCTCTTCGAAGGCGCGGAAGAGCTCGTCGATGCTCTGCACCTGGCGCAGCCGGTTGCGGAACGCCTCGGAGCCGAGCAGCCGGGAGAGCCGCGCCAGCAAGAGGAGATGGGCGCTGCCTTCCTTGCCCGGCGCGACCAGCAGGAAGAACAGGTGCGTGCCCTGGCCGTCGAGGGAGTCGAAGTCGACGCCGGCGCGCGACAGCCCGAACACGGCGAGCAGCCGGGACAGGCTCTCGATGCGCGCATGCGGGATCGCGATGCCGTCGCCCATGGCCGTCGTGCCGAGCTTCTCGCGCTCGAGCAGCATCTGATGCAGCTGGCCGGCGTCGAGCCCGGGCACCTGGCGCGCCAGCGAGTCGGCCAGCTCGCGCAGCACGTCGAGCTTGGTCTGGCCCCGCAGGTCCACGCGGCACGCGTCTCGCACCAGGATGTCGGTGAGCTTCATCTTTCCCACCCCGCCGCCGCGGCTGCGCGAACTCTAGCCGATCTGCTTGCGCCGCGTCGAAGACAGAATTCGCAGTGCCTCGCGGTACTTGGTGACCGTGCGCCGCGCGATCTGGATGCTCGCGTCCGAGAGCATCTCCGCGATCCGCTGATCCGACAGCGGATTGCGCGGGTCCTCCCCCTTGATGATCTGCAGGATCTTCTCCTTCACCGACTCGGAGGCGATGCCATCGCCGTCGGAGGTGCGGATGCTGGAGTTGAAGAAGAACTTGAGCTCGAACACGCCGTGCGGCGTCTGCGCGTACTTGTTCGTGGTGACGCGCGAGACCGTCGACTCGTGCATGCCGATGTCGTCCGCCACGTCGCGCAGGTTGAGCGGCCGCAGGTGCTCGGGGCCCTTGTCGAAGAACTCGCGCTGGAAGCGGATGATCGACTCCATCACGCGCACGATGGTGCGCTGGCGCTGGTGGATCGACTTGATCAGCCAGATGGCCGAGCGCAGCTTCTCGCGCACGTACTCGCGCGTCTGCTTGCCGCTGCCGTCCTTGTTGGCCAGCACGTCGCGGTACGCGGCCGACACGCGCAGCTTCGGCATGCCGTCCTCGTTCAGCACCACGTGGTACTCGTCGCCGAGCTTGTGCACGAAGATGTCGGGAGTGATGTAGACCGGCTCGTCGCCGGCGTACTGGCGGCCCGGGCGCGGCTCGAAGCTGCCGATCAGCTTCGCCGCCACTGCGACGGCCGACAGCTCGACGTTCTCGGTGCGTGCGATGCCGCGGAAATCGTGCTTCTGCAGGCCGTCGAGGTGCTGCGTGACCATCTTCAGCGCGAGCGCGTCGGTCACGCCCGCCACCCGCATCTGGATCAGCAGGCACTCCGACAGGGTGCGCGCCGCGACGCCGACGGGGTCGAGCTCCTGCACGCGCGCGAGCACCTTCTCGACGGTGGCGACGTCGGTGCCCGTCTCGGCGGCGATCGCCTCGAGGCTCTCCTCGAGGTAGCCGTCGTCGTTCAAGTTCCACACGATGCGCAGCGCGATCTCGCGGGCGAGGTCGTCCAGGTCGACGAAGCCGAGCTGCCAGATCAGGTGGTCCGTCAGCGAAGTCGCCGGCGTCAGGTTCGCGTCGAGCGCGGGCCGGTCGTCGTCGCCGCGCGACAGGCTCGTCTGCGGCTTCGACTCCATGTAGCTCTCCCAGTCGAGGTCGCCGACCATGTCGTCGGTGCTGGGCGTGGCGGTCTCTGCCTCGGGCGTCGTCGCCGGCGGAGCGTCGGCCTGCAGAGGCGGCTCGCCGGGCTCGCTCTCGTCCGCTGCGAGCTCGGCGGACGACTGCTCCTCCTCGAGCGCCTCTTCGAGCACGGGGTTCTCGACGAGCTCCTGTTGGATCGTGTTCACGAGCTCGAGCCGCGACAGCTGCAACAGCTTGATCGCCTGCTGCAGCTGCGGCGTCATCACCAGCGACTGCGTGAGCTTGACGGTTTGCTTGAGCTCGAGCGCCATGGCTACAGCCTGAAGTTCTGCCCGAGGTAGATCTCGCGCACGGTCGGATCCTCGATGATCTCCGTGGGCGAGCCCTCGCGAATGATGCGGCCGTCCTTGATGATGTACGCGCGGTCGCAGATGTTGAGCGTCTCGCGCACGTTGTGATCCGTGATGACGATGCCGATCCCGCGTTCGCGCAGCTGCGAGATGATCTTCTGGATGTCGATCACCGCGATGGGATCGATGCCCGAGAACGGCTCGTCGAGCAGCATGAAGCGCGGGTCGAGCACGAGCGCGCGCGTGATCTCGACGCGCCGCCGCTCGCCGCCCGACAGGGTCGCCCCCTTCTGCTTGCGCTTGGAGAGCAGGTCGAGCTCGCCGAGCAGCGTCCTCGCGCGCTCGCGGCGCTCCTGGCGGCGCATGGGCAGCGTCTCGAGAATCGCCAGGATGTTCTCCTCCACCGACAGCTTCCGGAAGATCGAAGGCTCCTGCGGCAGGTAGGTGATTCCCTTCCGCGCCCGCAGATACATCGGCAGATCGGTGATCTCCTCCTCACCCAGGAACACGCGCCCGGCGGTCGGGTGCACGCGGCCGACGATCATGTTGAACGTGGTGGTCTTGCCGGCGCCGTTGGGCCCGAGCAGGCCGACGACCTCGCCGGGCCCGACGGCGATGCGCACGTCGCGCACCGCTTCCTTCTGGCCGTAGCGCTTGCACAGATCGCGCGCGTGGAGCGTCGGCGTCATCATCCCGGCGGCGCCTTCGGCTTGTCCGCGGGCGCGGCCGGCGCCGCCGGCGCGTTCGGGTCCAGCGGCGCGTTCGGGTCCTTGTCCTTCTGGCGCACGCGCACGACGACGTCGCCCACCGCCTTCACGGTGCCCTTGCAGAGGTCGAAGTAGATCGTGTTGCCCTCCACGTCGTCGGTCTCGCGGTGCAAGGTCGCCTTGTTGCCCTGGCTGCGACACTCGGCCGTACACGCGACGTTGTCGACCTCGGCCTCGACGCAGTGCGCGATGCTGCCCTCCTGCGTGATGACCACGTTGCCCTTCGCGTAGATGTGGTCGGGGCGGCCGGCGCTCGGATCCGGATACATCGCCTTCAGCCAGTCGCAGTCGAGCGTCATGTCCGCCTGCTTCGCCTTCACGTTCTTCGTGAAGATGACGGTCTCCTTGCCGTCCGGGTCCTTCACGCCCTCGGCCTCGTCGGAGGTGATCACGAGCTCCGAGTTCTTCGAGAACTTGAGCCCGAGCCGATCGACCGCGTCGGGGGGGCGCGCGGGCGCTGCGCCCGGCGCACCCGCGGGCGCCGCAGCCGGCGCCTCGGGCTTGGACTCGTCGGCCGGGCTCGCGCTCGCCCCGACGAGGAGCGCGAGCACACACGGCGCGAGCTTCCGAGCCACGCTCACTGCGGCTTCACCTTCGCGTGCACGTTGCCCCACAGGTGGAGCTTGTGGGTGGGAACCTCGAACTCCATGCGGTTCGCGGTCATGACGACGCTCGAGCGGTGCAGCTCGACCGGCACGTCGCTCACGATCGTGCGCGTCTTCGACACGTACGTGATCGCCTGGCTCTTGAAGTGCTCGTCGGCGGCGGTCGTGCCGGATACGCCGCCCGAGAGCGCGAAGTCGTCGCCGTCCAGGTGGAAGTCACCGACCGGCGCCGAGATGTCCATCTTGCTGTTCGGATCGTCGGCGAAGCCGATCTGCACGTCGTGCAGGTGAGCGAGCTTCGTCTTCATGTCGACGGTGGCGGAGGTCGCCTTCACGGACAGGTCGCGCAGGTCGCCGTGGTAGCCCTCGAACAGGACGCCGGTCATCTCGACCGGCGGCATCTCGATCTGCGGGCGCGCATCGCCGTTCTCGAGGTCGGAGATCGACGTATTACATGCGCCCAGGGCGGCGCAGCACGCGCCGACGAGCCACCGGGCTGCTCTTCCTGGCTTCTGCAACGCTCGCTCTCCCTCGGGGTTGGCCACGCTCCCCGCTGGAGCGCGCGCGTAGTAGCAAGAAGCATACCCTCCACCGGGCGGGCGCGCCGCTCACTTGCGCGAAGCCGGATCAGGGTGCGGGCGGAGGCGGCGGAGGGGTCCCCTCGGGCGGAGGCGGAATCTCCGGCGACGGCACGTCCGGCGCGGGCAGGTCGGGCGCCGACTGGTGCACCGGCGGCATCGCCGTCTCGTCGGGCGTGGGGTGAAGCGCCTGGGTGCGGCGCGCGACCTCGGCCGAGTCGTCGAAGACCACGTCGACGCCGAACAACGTGCGAAGGGGCTCGTGCGTGCCGACCCACCACATGGGGTGGAAGAACAGCGTGTCGATGGTCACGCCGATCGGGTGGAGCATGTACGCGATGATCCGCAGCGGGTGGCCGGAGCGGCGCGGGTTGTAGCGCGTCGTCCCTGCCGACGCGGACCCGGCCAGCGCGGCGAGCGCGAGCAGCACGGCGAGCCTGCGTCCCAACATCGCGGTCTCCTCTTCCCTCGGATCGGCGCTCGAACGCCGCCAGGTTAGCTCACGCGTCGATGAGGCCCTCTTGCGCCACGGAGGCGACACGGGCGCCGGAGCGCTCGTAGAAGGACCCGACCACCCAGCCTCGGCCGGCGCTCGCCGCCGGGCTGTGACTGTCGTACAGGAGCCAGTCGGAAAGGTCCACCGGCTTGTGCAGCCAGAGCGCGTGGTCGAGGCTGGCCGGCGGGCGCTCCGTCCAGCGCACGCCGTGCGGCCGCGCAGCCGCGCGCAGGAGCGTGCGGTCGCTCGCGTAGACGAGCAGCGCCGTACACACGAGCGGGTCCTCGGGCGGCACGCCGCGCAGGCGCAGCCACGAGGTGCGCGTCGGCGCCGAGCGCGCGCCCGGCGCGTCGCGCTCGGGCTCGACGACGCGCACCTCGAAGGCCTCGAACGCGCGGCGCGGGCGCGTGTCGTCCGCGAGCGTCGCGCGCACCTGCTCCCAGTCGTGCAGCGCTTCGGGACCCGGGCGCTCGGGCGCGGGATCGGCGTGCGCGATGCCCGTCGCGAGCTTGGTGAAGCTCGCGGCCAGGTGGAAGATCGGCCGCCCGTCCTGGTGCGCGACGACCCGGCGCGCGCTGAAGCGGCGGCCGTCGCGCGTGCGTTCGACCTCGAAGCGGATCTCCGTGTCGAGCCGGCCCGGGCGCAGGAAGTACGCGTGCAGCGAGTGCAGCGCCAGCTCGCCCGCCGTGCGCCCCGCGGCGATCACGGCCTGCGCGGCGACGAGCCCGCCGAACAGGCGCGCGCGTCCCGTGCCCGCGTCGGCCATGAAGCGGTCGCCGCCGAGCTCGCGCAGCGTGAGCTTGCGCAAGAGCCGGGGCAGCCGCGGCGGGTCGGGCTCGTTCATCCGGCCTCGTAGCGGATCTCGAGCACGGTGAAGCGCGCGCGGCCCGCCGGCCGCTCGACCGTGACCTCGTCGCCCGTGCGCTTTCCGACGAGCACGCGCCCGATCGGCGACTCGATGCTGATCGCGCCCGACGCCACGTCGCTCTCGTCGGGGCCGACGAGCCGATAGCGCAGCTCGGCGCCGTCTTCGTCCTCGAGCGTCACCCACGCGCCGAAGTACACGCGGTCGCGCGCCACCTCGCCGGGCTGCACGACGACGAGCACGTCGAAGCGCTTGCGCAGGAACTCGATGCGCCGGTCGATCTCGCGCAAGCGCTTCTTGCCGTAGATGTACTCGGCGTTCTCGGAGCGGTCGCCGAGCGCGGCAGCGGCGGCGACTTCGCGCGTCACGCGCGGGCGCTCTACGCGCCAGAGCCGGTCGAGCTCTTCCTGCAGGCGCCGCGCGCCTTCGGGAGTGATGTGCACCTTCTGGGCCGGCGGCGTGGCCACGCCTGCCGAGATAGCGGAGCGGCGCAGCGCGCGCGAGACGCGCGGGTCTCGCGATCCGCGGGCCCGCTACCCACGCTCCGGCGGCTCGTGCTCCAATGGCGGCGTGGAGCGGCTGTTCGAGCCCGCGCGCGAGCTCCCCGTGGCGGCGCGCACGGACGTGCTGGTCGTCGGCGGCGGCACTGCCGGCGTCGCCGCGGCGGTGGCCGCGGCGCGTGCAGGAGCGCGCGTGGTGCTCGCCGAGGCGTCGAGCTCGCTCGGCGGGCTCGCGACGAACGGCCTCATCGCGCTCTTGCTGACGCTCGACGACGGGCGCGGCCGGCAGGTGATCTCCGGCTTGTGCCAGGAAGTCACCGAGCGCATGACGGCGCGCGGCGGTGCGCTCGCGCCGCCGCGGGAGCACTGGGGCCGGCCCGACCCCGAGCTCGTCGCGCACTACCAGCGGCTCGGCCTGGTGTGGGGCGGCGCGCGCGCCGAGCACGTGGTGCGCTACTCGGTGGCGTACGACCCCGAGCTCATGCGCGAGGTGCTGAACGAGCTCGTGACACAATCTGGTGTAGAGTTGTGGCTGCACGCGTGGGGCGCGCGTGCGCTGGTCGAGGGCGGCCGCGCGACGGGCGTCGCCTTCGAGTCCCGCGCGGGCCGGCAGGCGATCGCGGCGGACGTCGTGATCGACGCGACGGGCGACGGCCACGTGCTGGCCTCCGCCGGCTGCGCCTTCGAGCTCGAGCGCGTGCACCCCTGGCTGTGGTTCCGGATCGGCGGCATCTCGGACGTGCATGCGGCGATCGCCGCGGGCGCGCCGCTCTTCGCCACGCCGAACCCCGGCCAGGCGCTGGTGCCATGGGGCAGCGCCGCGAAGCTGGACCGCCGGATCGACGCCACGGATCCGCGCGAGCTCACCTTCGCCGAGCTCGAGTGCCGCCGCCGCGTGATGGAAGAGTTCCGCGACATGCAGGCGCGTCACCCCGAGCTCGCGGGCGCGCACCTGTGCGAGATCGCGCGGCTCCTCGGCGTGACCGAGAGCCGCCGGCTCGTCGGCCGTCGCGTGCTGCGCCGCGAAGACCGCCAGAAGCCGCTCGGCGGCGCGATCGCGATCACCGGCCACTGGACGAAGTACGGCGCGGTGTATGCGATCCCGTACGAGTGTCTGCAGCCGCGCGAGCTCGAGAACCTGCTCGCGGCCGGCCGCTGCATCTCGTCCGATCACCAGACGCACAACGCCACCAAGGAGATCCCGCCCTGCTTCGCGACCGGCGAGGCGGCGGGCACCGCAGCGGCGCTGGCGCTCGAGACGCGCGGCCGCGTGGCGGAGGTGCCGGTCGAAACGCTGCGCGAGGCACTGCGCGCGCGCGGCGCGCTCGTCGACTACGGCTTCTGAGGCTCGAGCACGCGCGAGACGATGATGCGCGTCTGCGTGTCGAGTGACTCGAGCGGCACGAGCGTCTCGACGAGCTCTTCGAGCTGCGCCTTCTGCTCGGCGCCCAGGTCGCGGAACACCAGGCCGAAGCCGCGCGCGCCGTGGTCGCGCACGATCTCCGCCTCGAGCACGAGCGGTGCGCCGCCGGCCGTGCCGTAGAGCCCGAGCGCGATGCGCTGGCCCAGCGCCAGGCCGGGCTGGCGCGCGATGCGGATGCCCTCCGCCGACAGGTCGTGGCCGAGCACCACCTGCGGCGCCTCGGCGTCGGCCTTCGTGAGCGCCGCGACGCGGCGGCGATAGGCGCGGCGCGGCGAGCGGCGCCTATCGCCCGACTTCTTCACCGGCAGGTCCGACAGCGCCGACACGCGCGTGCCCGGGTGCGCACCGGAGAGGATCGCTTCGAGCTCTGCAGTGGCGTCGGGCGGCAGCGGGTCGAGCTCGACCGCGATCGACATGCCCTGCTTCGCGCCGGCCTCGCGCTCCGCGCGCGCCACGTGGCCCGACAGCGCATCGAGCGCGGCGCCGCGCAGCTCGGGCGGGAGCTCGAGCGAGATCCAGTCGCCCGCTTCGAGCGGCGCCTCGACGCGCAGCCGCGCGGCCGTCGGCGACAGCTCGACCAGCTTCGCGGCGTGCGTGTCGCCGTGGACCGTCAGGCGCGCCTCGCCGCCGAGCGGCAGCCGCGCGGTCGTGCGCCGCTCGTCGCGGTCGTGCAGCAGCATGGCGACGAGCAGGCGCAGCGTCTCCTGGTCGACCGAGGGATGCACCAGATAGTGGACGCCCAGCGCGCGCAGGCGCGCGCGCAGCTCGCCGAAGTCCTGGCCGTGGATGCACAGCCAGCGCGCGCCGTCCGCGACGCGCGCGGCCTCCGACTTGCCGAGCTCGAGAGCGCGCCGCCCCGTGCAGACCAGCAGATCGCGAGCGATCGGCACCTCGGAGGACGCGCCCGGCCGCCTGCACAGCACGAACTCGGCGCCCATGCGCTCGAGGATCACGCGCACGCGGTCGAGCTCCCCGTCGTCCAGCAGCACGACCGAGACCGACTCTTCCACGCCCTCGTCTTCGGCGCGCAGGCGCCCGGGCTAAAGTCGCGGTCCGGGGTACGACACGAGCTCGGCATCGAAGCTCGGATCGCCGCCCTGCGCGGGCACGCGCTGCACCTCGACCACCAGCACGTTCGTGCCGGCGAGCAGCAGTGCGGGATCGAGCGGGCGGTGCACGAGGATGGGCGCGGTGCCCGAGTCCGCGCGCGGGCCGCGCGGCACGAGCCAGTTCTTCACCTCGCCCGGCTCGATGCGCGCGACCTCGTGGCCATTCAGGAAGGCCGTGGCTGCCTGGTCGCGCGGCAGGCCGAGCTCGAGGTCGGCGCCCGGCTGCGTTTTGGCCAGCTCGAACTCGGTGCGGTAGTAGATCGTGCGCGCCTGGGCGGCCGCGCCGCTGTCGAAGATGCGCAGCGGCACGGCGGCCGACGCCCACGTCGTGGTGTCGAAGTTCGCGTCGCGCCAGCCCGGCTTCGGCTCCGCGCCGTCCAGCACGCGCCAGCTCGAGCCGCCCGCGAGCAGCGGCACCGGCGCGGCGAGCGCGCTCGCGGGCGCGAGCTCGAACGAGTCGAGCGCCGCGACGTTCGGCGCGAGGAACTCCCCGGACGCGCGGTCGCCCGCCACTTCCAGCTTGAGCGCGCCGTGCTTCCCGGCGATGCGCACCGCGCTGCCCGGCAGCGGCGGCCCGAACTCGTACAGGCGCGCGCCGCCCGCGCCCATGGTCAGGTAGGTCATGCCGTCGCGCGCGAGCCGCTCGTACAGGTGGTCGTGGCCGCAGATCACCGCCGTCGCGCCCCACGCGCGGAACGGCCACTGCAGCTCGGGGTTCGCGCCGTGCGGGCCGGACGAGTACGGCGGGTGGTGGAACAACACCCAGCGGTGTCGCTCGGTCGCGCGCGCGAGCGCATCGTGCAGCCAGCGCGCCTGCGCGGAGTCGCGGGTGATCCCGTCGGGCTCGTGCGGATCGCTGTCCAGGAAGAACAGGTGCACGTCGCCGCGCACCACGTCGTAGTAGCGCTCGTTGCCCGGCAGCTCGAAGTAGTCGAGGTAGGGCTTCGCGCCGGGCGTGCCCCAGTCGTGGTTGCCGAGGGAGGGGAAGAAGCGGTTCACGGCGCCGCCCTGCCCCAGCGCGCCGTGGTACGGCGAGATGAAATCGGCGTAGTACCGGCCGATGTGTGCGTCGATCGTCTCGGCGGCGCCCTTGGGGTAGTTGTTGTCGCCGACGGTGACCACGAGGTCGGGATGGAAGCCGTGCACGAGCTCCGAGACCTCGCCTTCGGCCTCGCTGCCGTCGCCGTAGTCGCCGATCACCGCGACACACAACCGCGAGTCCCGGCCACATCCCAGGAATGCGATGGCGAGCCACGCGAGCACCCGGCGGAAGCGCATGCGGCCGCCGAACGTAGCGGCGCAACCGATGGGCAGCACGCCGGTTCCTCGTCCCAGGACTGGAGCAACTCGGCGCCGGGAGGCGCTCTGAGAAGGAGAAGCAGGATGTACAAGCTGTGGACGACCGCCTTGGTGACGGCGGTCACTCTCTTCGGTGCAGGGGCAGCTCTAGCGGGCACCAGCGATCCGAACAACCCGACCAAGATGTGCGTCGCCGACGCGGTGACCACGAAGAACGCGTGTCAGATGGAGTGTCGCGACGCGTTCTTCGCTTCCGTCGACGCCTGCCGCAACGTGAATCACGACTGCGCGGACACCGCGCGAGACACCCGCGAGTCGTGCGTGAACGGCGTGCTCGCCGCGCTGAAGCAGTGCGAGGACGACTCGTGCGCGCCCTTCGTCACGCAGATCGCGCAGTGCAAGGCCGACAATCCGCCCGGCCAGCAGCGCGACATCTGCATCGACGGCGCGCAGCTCCTGAACTTCCAGTGCCGCGACCAGTGCCGCGAGAACGTGAAGCTGTTCGCAAGCCTGAAGCAGTGCCGCGACGAGTTCCGCGTCGACCTCGCGGCGTGCAAGAACCCGCTGCCGGACCCGAACGACCCCAACGCCCCGTAGCTGAAGCTGAAGTCGAGCCAGAGACGCAAACGGGGCGGCAGTGTTCGCACTGCCGCCCCGCTCAGTTTCGAAAGCGCGGTCTCAGGCCTGCGTCATCTCTTTGATCAGCTGCGAGACCTTCTGGGCCTCGGGACCCGGAGGGCCGGCCATCTGCATCTGCATCAGCTTGGCCATGTCGCCCTCGACGCGCATCTGGCCCGACATGAACGCGTTCATGACGGCCTGCTGGTTCTGGTCGACGAGCATCGCCTTGGCGACCTCGAACGGCACGATGATCTTCGCGGGCGCGTCGGGCGCGTGACCCCGCACCATGCGGCCATCGTCCATGCGGAACGACACGTCGCCATTCGGTGCGCCGGTCACCTGCATGTTGATCTTGAGACCTTTGATCGCGGGCGGAACCGGCGGGTTGATCTCGGCCTGAATCTTCTCGGCCTCGGCAAACCACCCGTCCGACAGAAACGCCTGTGCCACTTGTTGCCCTCCTTGGGGTCGGGGTGAGCCGCGATTATCGACTCGTGGGACCGGCAGTTTCAAGCGATGAGGTGCGCCGGCGTATCTCGCGCAACTAGCGCAGCTCGGAGCTCGAATACTCGAGGATCCGGCGCGCGACGATCAGCTGGTTGATCTGCTGCGTTCCTTCGTAGATGTCGTTGATCTTCGCGTCGCGCATCCACTTTTCCACGAGCAGCTTCTTCGAGTAGCCCACCGGCCCGAGCAGCTCGACCGCCTTCTGCGTGATCTTGGTGACCGCGAGCCCCGCCTTGGCCTTGGCCATCGAGGCCTCCAGGTTGTTGGGCTTGCCGCGGTTCATCATGCTGGCTGCGCGCCAGGTGAGCAGCCGTGCGGCCTGCAGCTCGGCCTGCATGTCGATGACGTCGCGCTCGAGCGCAGTCAGCTCGCGCGGCGGCGCGTCGAAGCGCAGCGGCACGTTCTGGCGGCCGAGCTCCTCGATCAGGAAGTCGAGCGCCGCGCGGCCCACGCCGACGGCCATGGCGGCCACGATCGGCCGGCTGGCGTCGAAGGTGGCCATCGCGCCCTTGAAGCCCTTGTCGCCCGTGCGCGGATCGCCCGCCTTCTCGGCCTCGGCTTTCGGCTTCGGCGGACGGCCGAGGAGGTTGCCGGCCGGCACGCGGCACTCCTCGAACACGAGCGTCGCGGTGTCGGACGCGCGGATGCCGAGCTTCTTCTCGAGCCCCACGAGCCGCATGCCCGGCGTCCTCGCGGGCACGACGAACGACTTGATGCCGCCGCGGCCGAGCGACTTGTCGATCGTGGCCCACACGACCACGAAGCCGCCATCGACCTGCGATGCGCCCTCGCCCGCCGTGCAGAAGATCTTGGTGCCGTTCAGCACCCACTCGTCCTTCGCGGCGTCGAAGCGCGCGGTGGTCTGGATGGCGGCGGAGTCCGAGCCCGCGCCGGGCTCGGTGATCGCCATGGCGCCCCAGATCGGCTGGCCCGGCTCGCGGAACGGCTTGAGGAACCGCTCGCGCTGCTCGGGCGTGCCGGCGGCGGCGACGGCCGAGCCGCCGAGCGCGGCCGTCGGCGTGCGCAGGTAGAGCGCGGCGTCGCCCCAGCAGAGCTCCTCGGCCTGGATGCACACCTGCACGAAGCCGTCGGTGGGCCCGCCCGGGTTGCCGGGCGCGCCGCCGCGTGCGTTCTGCCAATACCAGTCGACCCACTCGCGCGGGAGCGCGTGCTCCTCCTCGTCGTAGCGGCGCGAGATCGGACGCATCTGCTCTTGCGCCATCTGGCGGTAGTAGCGGCGCGCTTGGTTGCTGTTCTCGGTGGGATCGAACGAGATCAAGCGGGTCTCCTAGACGAGCGTCAGCGCTTCGAAGCAGGCGAAGCCGCGCGCGTTGCGCAGGAAGAGCTCGGGCAGGTACTCGCGCACGTAGCCGTGGCCGCCGAACACCTGCACGGCGCCGTCGGCGACTTCGAGCGCCACGCGCCGCACCTGGTGGATGGCGAGCGCCGCCTCGCGCGTCGCGTCGAGCCCGCGGTCGAGCTGCCACGCCGCCTCCCACGTGAGCAGGCGCGCCCCGTCGATCTCGATCGCCATGTCGGCGAGCTTGAAGGCGATGGCCTGCTTCGTGGCGATGGGGACGCCGAACGCCTTGCGCTCCTTCGCGTAGTCGCGCGCGACCTCGAACGCCGCGCGCGCGACGCCCACGCCGAGCGCCGCGAGTCCCACGCGCCCGCGCGCGACCAGCGCGCGCACGTCGGGGCCGCGCTCGCCGCCGAGCCGCGCGTCGAGCGGCACGCGCACGTCGCGGAGCTCGAGCTCCGCGAGCGGGAGCGCGCGCACGCCCATGTAGGCGTCGGGCTTCGCGGTCAGGCCGGCCGCGCCGCTCGGCACGGCGAACGCGCCGAGCGCGCCCTCCGCCTGCGCCAACACCAGAATGTGTCGTACGCCTTCGAGCCACGGCACCAGGCACTTCGCGCCGTCGAGCGCCCACTCGGAGCCCGCGCGCCGCGCCGCGGTACGCGGCCGGTAGACGTCGGAGTCGAAGCGCGGCTCCACCGCGGCGAGCGTGCCCGTGCAGCTCGCGCTCGCGATCGACTCGGGCAGGAGCGCGGCCTTTTGCGCCGCCGTGCCGAAGTCCACCACCGCGTAGCCCAACAGGCTCGGCGCCAGCACCGCGAGCGCGAGCGAGAGATCGCCCCACGCGAGCTCCTCGGCCACGAGCGCGCCGGTCACCGCGCTGCGCGCACCGCCGCCGCCGAACTCCTCGGGCAGCCCGTTCGCCACGAGCCCGAGCTCGTGCGCGCGCGCCAGGAGCTCCGACGGCGTCTTCGCCGACTCGTCGGCTTCGCGCGCGCGCGGGCGCAGCTCGCCGCGCGCGAACTCGCGCACCGTCTCCACGATCAGGGTCTGCTCTTCCGTCGGCTCGAAGTCGATCACCCGCGCGATTATGTCAGACTGACCGCATGGACGAACGCACAAATGACGCCGACATCGCGCGGATCCTGCGCGACACCCGCACGATCGCGCTCGTGGGCGCGAGCCCGAAGCCCGGGCGCGACAGCCACGAGGTCATGGCCTACCTGCAGTCGCGCGGCTACCGCGTGATTCCCGTGAACCCGACGTGCCCGGGCGAGACGATCCTCGGCGAGCGCGTGCGCGCGAGCCTGGCCGACATCGACGAGCCGATCGACATGGTCGACGTGTTCCGCAATTCGGAAGCGGCCGGACCGGTCACCGACGAGGCGATCGCCGCGCGCGCACACACGGTGTGGATGCAGCTCGGCGTGGTGAACGAAGCCGCCGCCGCGCGCGCGCGCGCCGCAGGGCTCGAGGTCGTGATGGACCGCTGCCCGAAGCTCGAGATCCCGCGCCTGCGGATTCCGCCGCGCTAGCTCTCCGCCCAGTGGCGGATCAAGTGGTGCGCGATCGCGAGCGGCGGCGGCACGAACATGCCGCCCGCGCCCGGCGTGGCGAGCGACCGCGCGATCTCGGCCTTCGTGAACCAGCGCGCCTCCTGGATCTCGGCCTTGTCGACGGTCACGTCTGAGCTCTCGGCGTGCGCGATGCAGCCGATCATGAGCGACGAGGGGAACGGCCACGGCTGCGACGCGAAGTAGCGCACGGCGCCCACGCGCACGCCCGCCTCTTCGAGCACCTCGCGGCGCACGGCCTCCTCGAGTGACTCGCCCGCCTCCACGAAGCCCGCGAGCGCCGAGAACATGCCCGGCGGCCACGCGGCCTGGCGGCCGAGCAGACAGCGGTCGCCCGACTCGACCAGCATGATCACCACGGGGTCCGTGCGCGGGAAGTGCTGCGCGTCGCAGTCGTCGCACTCGCGCATGTAGCCCGCTTCCTTCACGGACGTGCCGCGCCCGCACACCGCGCAGAAGCGGTGGCGCGCGTGCCAGTCGAGCATCTGCCGGCCCTGCGCCGCGATCGCGGCGTCGAGGCCCGACAGCGTCGCTGCGGCCGCGCGCAGCTCCACGAACGACGCCGCGCCCGCCAGGCCGAGCTCGGTCACGGGGTCCGCGACGGGCGACAGGTCGAGCGCGAAGTGCGCGATCTCGTCGCGCACGCCGAGCAGCACGGCGCCCGTGCGCTTCTCGGCCAGCTCGCGCAGCGCGCCCGTGGCCCAGGCGAGCTCGGGCTTCTCGGCCTTCACCAGCACGTTCAGCTTCCAGAACGGCAGGAAGCGGCTGTCCTCGCGCTCGAGCTGGGCGGCGATCCAGGTGGGGTCGCGGCGGCGCAGACCGGCGCGATCCAGCGGGCTTCCGGCGAACACGAGCGGGCTCGACACGCCGCGAGCCTACACGAGCAGGCAAGTCACGCGCAGCCAGCAATGGACAGGGGGCTCAACGTCCGCCGCGTTCCCGCCGAAGAACGGTGCCGAGGGGAGTGCGGGCCGCCGGGCAGCCGGTGGCGGGGGTGGCAGCGATGGCGGGCAAGGCCGGCAAGCGCAGGACGCTCGAGCGCGAGTTCGAGGAGCTCCTGCTGGACGTCCTGGAGCAGGACTACGACCTCGGAGTGCGGCATTCGATCAACCGCATGGAGCGCCGGCGCCGCGACGTGGCGCGGCTCGAGTTCGAGTACCACTACGACTCCCCGCGCGAAGCCAAGGCCGTGGTTCGCATCGCGGGCGTGGCCGAGTTCAAGGCGATCCTGCCCGTCGACTTCGCCTCGGCGGACGGCCTGCGCCGCTCCGCCGAGGACTGCGAGGCGCTCGTGCTGTTCCTCACCGAGCACCTGGAAGAGATGCGCGAGAAGACGCTCGCCGAGGCCGCCGCGGGCCGCGTGCGCTGGGGCCGCCGCGAAGACGACTGACCGGGCCGGCCCGGTCGCGCGCTAGACTCCGCCGATGTCGGCCCGCCGCCCGCGCGCGCTCGCGCTGCCCCTCGCGCTCGCGGTCTGCTTCTTCCTGTCGGGCGCGGGGAGCCTGGTGCTCGAGGTGGTCTGGTCGCGCCTCCTGCGGCTCGTGTTCGGCACGACCACGCTCGCGATCAGCACGATCCTGGTCGCCTACATGGCGGGGCTCGGCGTGGGCGGCCTCGTCGGCGGGCGGCTCGCCGGCCGGCTCGCGCGGCCGGTGCGGGCGTATGCGCTCGTGGAGCTCGCGGTCGGCGTGTACGCGCTGGCGGTGCCCGGGATCTTCGCGCTGTTTCCCGCGTTCGGACGCGCCTGGCTCGCCGACCTGTCGTTCTGGCCCGCGGCGTGGCTGCGCTTCGCCCTGTCGCTCGCGGTGCTCGCCGCGCCGACGGTGGGCATGGGGCTCACCCTCCCCTTCCTCACGCAGCACGTCGTGCGCGACCCGGCCGCGGCCGGGCGCGGCATCGGCCTGCTCTACGGGCTGAACACGTTGGGCGCGGTCGCGGGCGTGTTCCTGGCCACGTTCGCGCTCTTGCCGGGGCTCGGCGTGCGCGGCACGTGCCTGGCGGGCGCGGGCATCTACGGGGCGGTGGGCGCGCTCGCGCTGTGGCTGGCGCGCGGCGAGGCGCCGGGCGAGGCACGCGCCGGCGCCGCCGAGACACGCGCCCGCGGGCTCGCCCGCTGGAACCCGGCGCTGCTGGCGTACGGCACCGTGGGCTTCACGTCGCTGGCGTACGAAGTCACGTGGACCCGCGCGCTCGCCATGGTGATGGGCTCATCGATCTACGCATTTTCGTGTATGCTCGCCTCGTTCCTGCTCGGCATCGCGCTGGGCGCGCTCGTCGCGCAGCGCTTCGCCGACCGCCTGCGCCGGCCGCTCGCGGTGTACGCGCTGGGCATCGCCGCGCTCGGCGCGCTGTCCCTGCTGTCGTTCGCACTGCTGCCGCACCTGCCCGACGCGTTCATGGCCGGCGTGCGGCGCTCGGGCGGCTCGCGCCTGTGGCTCGTGGGCGCGCAGGTCGGCGTCGCGATCGCGGTGATGTTCCCGCCCGCGCTCGCCCTGGGCGCGCTCTTCCCGCTGTTGTCGCGCGCGCAGGCCGCCGCGGAGGGCGCGGCGCCGGCCGTCGGCGACGTGTACTTCGTGAACACGCTCGGCTCGGCGCTCGGCGCGCTGGCGGCGGGCTTCCTGCTGCTGCCCACGCTGGGCCTGCGCGGCACGGCGGCCACGGCGATCGCGCTGAATTTCCTGGCGGCCGCAGCCGTGCTGGCGTGGCGCGGCCACGAGCGTACACCGATCCGTGTAGGCCTGGTTGCCGTGCCGGCGCTCGCGGGCCTGCTGGTGGCGCTCGCGCCGCCGCCGCTCGACGTGCAGCCGCTGGCCGACGGCGGCTTCGTCGCGGCGCGCATCTTCGGCGAAGCGCCCGACCCGACGGTTCTCGAAGGCGTGCGCGGCGAGGAGCTGCTCTACTACCGCGACGGCCTGTCGGCTACGGTCTCCGTGCACAAGCTGCGCGGCATGGTCTCGCTGCACACGAACGCGAAGCCCGACGCCTCAACGGGCTTCGACATGGCCACGCAAGTGCTGCTCGGCGAGGCCGGGCTCCTGTTCGGCGCGCCCGCGAAGCGTGCGCTGGTGATCGGCTTCGCGTCGGGCGTGACCGTGGGCTCGGTCGCGCGCCATCCGCTCGAGCGCATCGACGCCGTCGAGCTCGAGCCCGCCATGCTGGAGGCGTCGCACTTCTTCGACCACGTGAACGGCCACCCGCTCGAAGATCCGCGCGTGCGCGTGGTGCTGGACGACGGCCGCAACTACCTGGCCACCACGCGGCAGAAGTACGACGTGATCATCTCCGAGCCGTCGAACCCCTGGTTCACGGGCGTCGCCAACCTGTTCACGCGGGAGTTCTTCTCGGCCGCGCACGCCGCGCTCACGCCCGAAGGCCGGCTCGTGGTGTGGTTCCCGCTGTACGCGGTGGACGTGCCGTCGCTGCGCTCGGTGCTCTCGGCGCTGCGCGCGGAGCTGCCGAACGTGTACGCCGTGGACATCGGGAACAGCGTCGCCGACCTCATTCTGGTGGCGTGCGCGAAGCCGCTCGCGCCCGGCGATCTGCCGCGCTGGGAGGCGCTGCCGCCGCGCGCGCAATCCGACCTGTACCGCATCGGCACGCACTCGACGGCCGACCTGTGGACGCTGTTGCGCATGATGCCGGACGACGTGGCGACACTCGTCGGTGACGCCCCGCTGCAGAACACCGACGACAACCTGTTCGTCGAGCTGCGCACGCCGTGGCTGCTCTACGCCGACCGCTTCGCGGAGAACGTGGTCGGCCCGGCGGCCGACGCGCGCGAGCAGGTGACGCGTGCGCCGTTCTCGGTGCCGAACCTGCTGGGGCCCGCCCTCGGCGCGCCCGGCGCCCCACGCATCGGCGAGCTCGCACTCTCCTACCTGAACGTGCGCCACGACACCGGCGGCGCGCAGCGCATCGGCGCGCTGGCCCCGACCGCCGGCGAGACGCTGGCCGTCCGGGCGCAGATCGCGCGCGCCTCGGGCGACCTCGACGACGCGCGCTTCGCCGACGAGATCGAGCGCGCGGTCGCGCTGGAGCCGCGCTCGTACGACCTGCGCATGATCCGCGCGCGCCTGCGCCTGGCGCGCGGCGACGACGCGGGCGCGCTCGAGGACCTGGACGCCGCGCTCTCCGAGCGCCCGGCCGACCCCGCGGCGCTCGGCGTGCGCGCAGGCGCGCTCATGCGGCAGAAACGCGTGAACGAGGCGCGCGAGACGCTCGCGCGCATCGAGCCGACCGAGTACTACAACGAGGCGCGCCCGCTCTGGTTCCTGTCGGCACGCGCGAACTTCGCCACGGGCCACCTCGACGAAGGACTCGGGCACCTGGAGCGCTACATCGAGGCCGAGCCCGGCGCGATGCAGGGCTGGCAGCTCCTCGAGCAGGCCTACACCGCCGCGGGTCGGCCTGCCGACGCCGCGCGCGCCCGGCGCAACCACGCCATGGACCTGTATCTCACGGCGGTCGAGGCGGAGCGGCTCGGCGACCTGGCGCAGGCCAAGGACGCGCTGCACCGCGCGCTCGAGCTACAGCCCGACCACGCCGCCGCACGCGCCGCGCTGCAGCGGCTCGGCGGCTAGTTTGCGCAGTTCGTACCGTAGACGATGTACACGCAGTCGTACTCCTTCATCTGCTTGTACACGCACGTGTCGCCCCGGTCGCAGCCCGCACAGCCGTCGGGCGCGTCGACGAGACAGCGCACCATGGCTTCCGAGTGCAGGTCGGCCGGCGGACGATCCGCGGTCGGCCCGGGCGCTTCGGGCACCGCCGCGGCGCAGGCGAGCGCGAAGAGAGGCCCGAGTGCGAACGTGCGAACGCGCACGAGGGAGCTACGCCGCGCCGCGCGCCGCGGATTCACCCGCGCCGGCGCGCGCACAGGAGCACGTTCGCGAACGGCGTCCCCGCGCTCATCGGCAGCGCCTCGTTCGCGAGCTCGAGCGCTTCGAGGCGCGCGCGCCACTCCGCCGCGGGGCGCAGGTGCAGCCGGCCCGCGCGCCCCAGCTTCGAGAGCGTGCCGAGCCGGTCGCCGAGCCGCGTCAGCCGCGCGCGCAGACCCGCCGCCGCATCGCACACGCGGAGCAGGAACGCACCGCCCGGCGCCAGCGCCTCGGCCACCCGCGCGAGCAGCTGCTCCTGCGCGGCGGGCGCCAGGTAGTGGATGACGTCGATGGCGACGATCACGTCGCTCGCGGGCAGCTTCGCCTCGCACAGGTCGGCCTCGTCGAGCTCCACCGCGCGGCCGAGCGCCGCGCGCGCGCGCCGCACCTCGGCGGCCGAGCGCTCGATCCCACGCAGCGCCGCGAACCCCTCGCCCGACTCCGCGAGCAGCGCGAGCAGGATCCCCTGCCCGCAGCCCAGGTCGAGCACCCGCGCGCCGGCGGGCACGAGCCCGCGCCCGAGCAATTCGAAGTACACCGGATCGTGTCGCAGCTTCCCGCGCGCGTAGTAGCGCGCGAAATGTCCAGCGGGCGCGAAGCGGCGCGAGACCGCCGCGGTCAGGCGCTCACGCTCCTGCCGCGACACCGAACGCCTGGCGCAGCGAGACCGAGCGCAGCCCGCGCTCCGCGAGCGCGTCGAGCAGCCGCGGCAGCACCTTCAGCACCGCGGGCTCGGCGAGCGGCCGGCGCAGCGCCGAGCCGTCGTGCAGCATGAGCACGTCGCCGGGTGCGAGCCCGCGCAACAGCCGCGCGAGCACGCGGTCCGCGTTCGCGTCGACCGCGTCGAAGCCGCGCCGCCGCCACGACACGTAGCGCAGCCCGAAGCGCGCGAGCGCGCCGTCGAGCATCGGGTTGCGCACGCCGTCGGGCGCGCGGAAGAACGCGGGCGCGCGCCCCGCCGCAGCCGCGATCGCAGCCTGTGCGGCGGCGATCTCGCGGCGCAGCCGCCGCGGACCGTACCAGCCGAAGTGGTGCGAGTGGTGCTGTGTGTGGCTCTCGACCGCATGGCCGCGCGCCACGGCGTCGCGCACCACGCCCGCGTTCGCGGCCGCGTGCGCGCCGATGGCGAAGAACGTCGCTTTCGCGCCGCGCGCGTCGAGCAGGTCGAGCACGCGCGGCGTGAGCTCGGGATGCGGCCCGTCGTCGAACGTGAGCGCGACTTCGCCGCGCTCCGCGTTCGCCGCCGGCAGGCGCACGATGTTGGGCCCGAGCAGGCGGCTCCGCGGCACCAGGCAGCCCGCGAAGAGCACCGCGTGGTTCGCGACGAGCGCGCCGGCTACCGCCCGCCAGTCCGCGCCGGGGAACGCGAGCGCCACCGCGCCGCACAGGTGCAGCGCGCCCGTCGCCTGGATCGCAGGCGCGGGGAACCACGGCTTCGGACTCTCGCCGGCCATTCGCGCGAAGACTAGCGCGCGCCGAGGCACGCGGGGTTGACGCCCGTGGGACCCCGCCAGCCTTTTCTGTGACATGCTCACGGGATCCCCGAGCCGGGACACGCGCTCCACGTGTACGAGCGCGACGACGATGCGCTCCGCGAAGCTGGAACGGCGGCGCCGAGCGGGCAGCCGCCGAGCACAAATGGAGAGAGCGCAACCTTGGGGTCCCGCCGCCTGAAGGATGGCCGCCAAGCTGCGGCCGCGCGTGATGCTACCGCGCCGCGTGTCGAGCGCGGCCCTCGCGCAGCTGAAGCCCGCGGCCGGTCAGCTTCAGCGGCTTGTTAGGCGGCACCCCTTGGTGACAGCGGTCTGTGATCGCCCCCGGGCCCCGGCGTGATGTGAAGAATCTGGCTGGGCTCGGCCAGGAGGACGCGATGCCATACACCGCGAGGCACGACCAAGGCTTCCCCGGGCGCAAGGCTGACGCGTCTCGGCGGTTCCTCGTCTTCGAGCACGACGGTGACACGCCCGGAGAGCAGGAAGAGGAGTTCGTCGCCGTCGGGGTGCATTTCGCCCGCGTGGGGTGGTTCTCGGATCATGAGAGGGGCCCCGATGGTGAGCCCGTCGATTCTCGGGGGCGGTCCGGGCCGGCTCTCGATCTGATGTGCCTCGCCGTTGCGATAGAGCCCGACGATCGTGTTTGCGAGATCGAGCGTGCCACGAGGCTTCTCCGACATGACATCTCCGAGTTCTGGTGCCGCCTAACGGATGGCCGCTCAGCGGTGCGGTGGCACAGGCCGCGGACGGTCGCTGAGGCACCCATTTCAATGCCAGAAGGCTACCAAGGTCGATTGAAGCACGCCGTGCCACGTCAGCTGCAGCGTTGGGCGGCGCGGCACAGGAGCCTGCGCTCAGCGGGCATGCGCCGCGTGCTCGATCTTGGCAATCATCTCGTCGACCGTAAGCACTTGGGCGAATAGGAAACCGAGGGTAGCGAGAGTGACTTTCTGAATCTCTGCCGCCGATGCACCTGGGAACGCCGATCCCGATGTACCGTCACTGAGAAAGAAGACGCGAAAGTCGCGAACCATCGCTTCTCGGGCGGTGGTCTCGCAGCAGACATTGGTCGCGATACCCGAGATGATGATCGTGTCGACGCCGCGGCCGCGAAGTACGAGTTCGAGATCCGTGTCGTGGAATGCTCCGAATCGCGGCTTCTCGAGTAGAACGTCGCGAGAGTCGACGCGGAGCGCCGGATGGAGGGCTGCTAGAGCTTCTCCCTTGTAGAGCCATTTGTTCTCGAAGACCGCGGGTGCGATCTCTCGGAGCACTCCTGCATTCGAGTCATCCGGCCGGAAGACATGACTCGTGTGCACCACGGGGATTCCCGCCGACCGGCATACCGCCGCGAGGCGGTTGACCCGCTCCAGCACGGCCAAGCCGTCCGCGGGTGCTAGCGGCCCCTCCACGAAGCAGTTCTGCAGATCGACGTTTACCAGTGCCATCTGCTTGGGGACAACCGGAAAATCCATCGCAGAGCGCTCCTGGTTGTTCACGCCGCCCAACGGCTCGGTCGCTCAGCTGCGCGGCGCCTGCCCCCGACGTCAGCCCACGCCCGAATGGTATTGCTCCGAGACTACCACCGCCGCCCTCGACGAGAATAGGCGCCGCGGCTGCTGCAGCGGCGTGTTGGGCCGCGCCTCGAGCGACCAGCCGAAGGCGATGGATCAAGCTCGCCGTGGCGAATCCTTGCTGGGGAGACTCTCTCGGTCGGGTCACAGCAAGCCATGGCTTTCCGGGGGCGGAAGATTGTCCGCGCAGGCGCTCAAGGCAGTCGCTGCTCCATGGACCCTTCCTTCGCACTTGACGACGCCTCGGTCCTGGAAGTCTTCTCGTGCCATTTCCTTCTGCCGTGGGTCCATTGCCCCGTCTCGCCCGCTTCACCGACCCTGGGAGGGCGGTGAGACACTCATCAGACACCAAACAACACATCTCGGTGTAGAGTCGACGAGGGGCACTACGGAATCCAAAGCGGTGGCGGGTACTTCGGAGCCGCCCGTCACGAGAACGCGCCGCCCCGCCAGGCTCACCCCCTCGAGCAGCTCGTTCGTCGTCGTCTCACGGGAATACGTCCGGGGCATGCGTGGTCCTCGCTTGGCAGGCAATTAGTAGCTTCTCACCTTGCCGGAACCGGTTGGCCATCACGAACTGGTTTGGGATACCGTCTTATCCTCGCCTTGGAAGAGCAATGACCAAGGAACCGACCTCGAGCGAGGTCCCGCCAGCCCCCGACTCGACAGAAGCCCGGGCAGGGTCCAGCCCCAGCACCCTGCTGAGCCCCCAGGACGCGTGCGAAGACCCTTCCCTCACCTTCGAGCCGACGTCCACGAGCATCCCGCTGGGGTGGGGCCGCATGGAGGTCGCCCACTATCGCGCGACGCCCGCCTTCGAGGTCGAGTACGACGGTCAGACCCATCACTGTTTCACTCTCTTTTCCCGGCCGTGCGACGATTTCTTCATACGACTCGAGGGAGTCACTCGACACACTCCACCCTCTGCGGGATCGATCGTCTTCGTGCCTGCCGGCACCGCACTCCGTACCCGCTCGAGCGGGTTCAAGGACGTGCTGCACGTGTTCCTGGACCCGGGGGTCGTCGAGCGCGTGGCGGTGGAGGCGTTCGAGCTCGACCCGGCGCGAGTTTCGATCCCCTCGATCGACGGTCGGCCGTTCCCCCAGCTGCGGGCCACGATGTTGGCGGTCCGTGACGAGCTGGCGGCGGAGGGCGGCGGAGAGCGGATCGCCATCGAGTCATTGGCCAATCTCATGGCCGTCCACCTGCTGCGGCGCGCTTCGGCACTCCGCCCGCCCGCGCGCCGGACCGAGGCCGCGCTCCCGCGTACAAAGCTGCGCGCCGTCATCGAGTACATCGAGGAGCAGCTCGACGCCGAGCTCTCGCTCGCAAACATGGCCAACGCCGTCCACCTGAGCCCCTATCACTTCGCGCGGCAGTTCAAGGCGGCGACCGGGCTGCCGCCGCACCAGTACGTCGTCACCCGCCGGATCGAGCGTGCGCAGCAGCTGCTCGCCGCCAGCGACGATGTCTCGTTGGCGGAAGTCGCGTTGGGCGTCGGATTCTCCGACCAGAGCCAGTTCTCGACTCACTTCAAGCGGGTCGTCGGGATCACGCCGAGGCAATTCCGCAGATCCGCAAGAATCGAATAGAACTCCGCAAGGCTCGCCAAGAATCTCAGCCCGCGCGCATCCCATCCTGTCCCCGAGAGGAGACACACGATGGAGACCCCCCAGGTCGCGCATCGAACCGTCAGAGTCGGCGAGCTCGACATCTTCTATCGCGAGGCCGGCCCGAAGGACGCTCCGGCCGTGCTCTTGCTGCACGGCTTCCCGACCAGCTCGCAGATGTTTCGCAACCTGATCCCCGCGCTGGCAGACCGCTTCCACGTCGTGGCGCCGGACTACCCCGGCTACGGACACAGCTCGATGCCGCCGAGGGACGAGTTCGCCTACACGTTCGACAACCTGGCCAAGGTGATCGACGAGTTCACGGACGCGCTCCGCCTCGAGAAGTTCGCGCTCTACGTCCAGGACTACGGAGCACCGGTGGGCTACCGGCTCGCGGTCGCGCACCCCGACCGGATCACCGCCATCGTGGTCCAGAACGGAAACGCCTACGAGGAAGGGCTGGCCAACGAGTTCTGGAAGCCGATCAAAGAGTACTGGAAGGCCCCGACCAACAGCGACAACCGCAAGGCGATGCTCGGCATGCTGACGTACGAAGCCACCAAGTGGCAGTACCAGACCGGCGCGGAGCACCCCGAGCTCGTGAGTCCCGACGGGTCCGCCGAGGACCAGTTCCTGCTGGATCGCCCCGGCAACGCCGAAATCCAGCTCGATCTGTTTCTGAGCTACCGGAGCAATCCGCCGCTCTATCCGAAGTGGCAGGAGTACTTCCGCTCGCATCAACCTCCGATGCTGATCGTCTGGGGCAAGAACGACCCCATCTTCCCAGCCGCGGGCGCGACACCGTATCTCCGAGATCTCCCGAAAGCGGAGCTCCACCTCCTGGAGACCGGCCACTTCGCTCTGGAAGAGAAGCTGGACATGATGGCGCCGATGATCCGCGCCTTCCTCGAGCGCCACCTGGAAGTCACCGAGACAGTCATGTCACGAGTGACTCAGATGACACGGCTGGACTGAGGGCGTCTTATGGTGGCCTGGAATCGCGTGACCCGCGATGACGTGTTGCGTGCGATGCGCGAGTACGACCGGCTGGGCGCAGACCGTTTCTTCTCCGAGCACGGCTTCGCTCCCACCACGACTTACGAGCTGGTCTCGGGCGAGCACCGCTATCCGCCCAAGGCGATCCTGGGTGTCGCCTACGAGCTCGCGGTCGGGCGACGGCTCGACTCGGGCGACTTCGAAGGCGGCAAGACCGGCGCCGTGAGAGTGCTGGGAGCACTGGGATTCACCGTCCAGAAGAAACGCGGAAAGGAGCGGCCTCGATGAGTGATCTCTGGCGTCTGTCAGCGAGCGAAGTGAGTCGCCTCGTGAGAGCGCGCGAGGTTTCTGCACGCGAGGTGGCGGACTCGGCGCTGCAGCGCCTCGACTCGATCAACCCGCAGATCAACGCGATCGTCGACTGGCGACCGGAGCTGGCGCGACAGCAAGCAGATCGGGTGGACGAGAGGCTGCGCCGGGGAGACGACCCGGGCGGCCTCGCCGGGGTGCCGGTCACCGTGAAGATCAACACCGATCAGGCGGGGTTCGCGACCAGTGACGGCAGCAAGCTGCAGGTCGACCGCATCGCCAAGTTCAACAACCCCGTCGTCGACAATCTGGTGCGCAGCGGTGCGGTCCTGCTGGGACGCAGCAACGCGCCGACGTTTGCGCTGCGCTGGTTCACGAGCAACCTCCTCTACGGGGGAACGTTGAATCCGCGGGATCCGCGGCTCACTCCCGGCGGTTCGACCGGCGGTGGGGCCGCCGCCGTGGCCGCGGGCATCGGTCATGTCGCGCTGGGAACCGACGTCGGCGGCTCGGTGCGCTATCCGGCGTATGCCTGCGGCGTCCACGGCATCCGTCCCAGTCTCGGGCGCGTGCCGTCATACAACGCCTCGTCGCCGGAGGACAGCATCGGGCTTCAGCTGATGCACGTGCGGGGCCCGATCGCACGCACCGTCCAGGATCTTCGCGTCAGCCTGGTCGCCATGTCGCTGGCCGATCCGCGAGACCCGTGGTCGGTGCCGGCGCCCCTGGACGGCCCCGCAGTGCCCCTTCGTGCGGCGCTTTGTCTTCGGCCCGGAGGAATGAAGATCGTGCCGGAGGTCGAGGCGGCCGTTCTCGACGCCGGACGTCGCCTCGTCGACGCGGGATGGACCGTCGAGGAGATCGCGGATACGCCGCCGTTGCTCGAGGCGGCGGAAGTCCAGGAGCGGCTGTGGCTCGGTGAGGGCTTCGCGGAGTTTGCGGACGCCGTGAAGCGCGACGGCGATCCAGGAGCCATGGCCGTAGTCGCGGCCGTGAGAGCTCGCGCCGAGGCCTTTCCGGCCGACGTCGTGCCACGCGCCCTCGTGCAGCGCGCGACGGTGACTCGTCAGTGGCGGCTGTTCCTGGCGCAGTACGCGGTGCTGCTGGTTCCGGTCTCGAGCGAGCTGCCCTTCCCGGACGGACTCGACCTGCAGGGTGAAGCTGCCTTTCGACGAGTCTGGGACGCCCAGTTCCTGATGCGAGCGTTGCCTGCGATCGGCCTTCCGGCGCTCACCGTTTCCACCGCGCTCGTGGGTCGGACTCCCCTCGGCGTGCAGATCGTGGCGGGTCACTACCGTGAGGATCTGTGCCTGCTCGCCGGCGAAGCGATCGAGGCTCGGGGAACGCCGCCCGCTCCGATCGACCCGGTCACCGGGGCTGGAGCTCGCAGTGAGTGACGCGCCTTCGGACTCGACCGTCATCTTGGTGCACGGCGCGTGGGCCGACGGCTCGTGCTGGCGGAACATCCTTCCGCCTCTGAGCCGGTGCGGTCTCCACCTCGTCTGCGCGCCGATTCCACTCACCTCGTTGAGCGATGACTCGGCGGCTCTGAGTCGGGCGCTGGAGCGGACGCAGGGCCCGGTCGTCCTCGTGGGACATGCCTACGCGGGCGCCGTGATTGCAGCCGTCCGCGACAGCCGGATCAAGTCTCTGGTCTACATCGCCGCGCTCGCACCGGACGAGGGCGAAACCGTCGCCCAGGTGTTCTATCGCGAGGCACCGCACCCGGAAGCGCCGAAGCTGGCTCCCGATGCCCATGGCTTCATCTGGATGCCAGACGATGGCTTCGGCCGAGCGGTCGCCCACAAGGCGTCCGCCGAGCAAACGGGCATCGCGGCCGCCGTGCAGCGGCCGATCGCGGCTCGCTGCATCCAAGAGCCGGCCCCGAGGCCAGGCTGGAAGACGATACCCTCGTGGTTCTTGCTCGCCGAGGAGGATCGCATGATCCACCCCAAGACGCTGCGCTTCATGGCGGATCGCATGGGCGCCACCGTCAGGTCGCTGCCGGTGGATCACACCCCGATGTACACGGAGCCGGAACTCGTGACTGACATCATTCTCGAGGCCGTGAGTGCAAGCGCGTAGCACTCCGGGACGAAGAGTCATGCTGAAGCCGAAGATGCTCTTCCGCGGGACGCTGTTGGCGATTTGCGCGATCGCGACCTTCGTCTCCGCGGAGCGACAGGGCACGAACACCGCCACGCCCACCCAGCGCTATCTGCCGGAATACACCAAGGACGGCGACCTGGTCCTGCCGAAGAACTGGCGCTCCTGGGTGTACGTAGGTTCGCCGCTGACCCCCGACGCGCTGAACAACGGCAACGCGGGTTTCCCGGAGTACCACAACGTGTACATCGAGCCGGGGTCCTACGAGCTCTACAAGAGCACCGGTGAGTTCCCGGACGGCACGATCATGTTCAAGGAGCTGCAGCGGACCCTCCCCCAGCAGTTCCCCGACGGCTCGCGCGCGGAGCCTTCGGGCCGGGGCTACTTCCCCGGCGCCTTCAACGGCGCCGACGTTACCGTGAAGGATTCGAAGCGCTACGCGAAGACCGGGAGCAGCTGGGGCTATTACAACTTCAACCACAGCGAGCCGAAGGCTCCCACCGCCCGGCTGAAGCCGATCTCGGAGTGTGCGTTCTGTCATCAGGCGAGCGCCAAGAAGGACGAGGTCTGGACGCAGTTCTATCGCCTGCTGGATGACTGAGTCAGTCCGTGATTCGAACGCCCTGGCGAGTCGCCACGGTCGTCGACGTCCGACCGGAGACTCCGAGGACGCGGACGGTCGTCCTCGAGATCCCGGCCTGGCCGGGTCACCGCGCGGGCCAGCACGTCGACGTGCGGCTTACGGCGGAAGACGGCTACCAGGCGCAGCGAAGCTACTCGATCGCGTCTGCGCCGGAGGAGGCTCGAATCGCACTGACCGTCGACCGGCTGGAGGATGGTGAAGTCTCCCCGTATCTCACCGATGTGCTCCGCGCGGGAGATCTGCTCGAGCTGCGCGGGCCGATCGGCGGCTCCTTCGTCTGGGGCGTCGAGCAGCCCGGGCCGCTGCTCCTCGTGGCGGGTGGCTCGGGCATCGTGCCCTTGATGGCGATGCTGAGACACCGCGCCGCGGCGCCCGAGAGCTCGGGTCTCCGGCAGCGCGTCCCGGCGCGCCTTCTGTATTCGTCCCGGCGCTGGGACGAAGTCATCTACGCTGCCGAGCTCGGCCGGCTAGCCGACAGCGACAAGACACTCGAGATCACTCACACGTTCACGAGCCAGCCACCTCCCGGATGGACCGGCTTTCGGCGCAGGATCGACCGCGGGATGCTCGCCGAGATCGCGTGGCCGCCGGGCGCGCAGCCACGGGTCTTCATCTGCGGCCCCACGGGACTCGTCGAGACCGCGGCCGCCGCGCTCGTCGATCTCGGCCACGATCTAGCTCTCGTGAAGACCGAACGCTTCGGCCCGACCGGCGTCTAGGGAGCGCGCTTCACGGGTCACCCTCGTAGCGCTGCTCCCGCCACGGGTCTCCGTAGTTGTGATAGCCGCGCGACTCCCAGAACCCGGCCTGATCGCGCTCCATGAAGCGCAGCTCCCGAAGCCACTTCGCGCTCTTCCAGAAGTACAGGTGGGGCACGAGCAGGCGCGCAGGGCCACCGTGCTCGGGCTCGAGTGGCGCACCGCCATACTGCAACGCCACCCAGGCCTTGCGCCCGCTGACGTCGGCGAGCGGCAGGTTGGTCGTGTAGCTGCCGTCGGACACCGCAAGCACGTACGGCGCAGACACGACGCCGCGCGCGAGTGACTCCGCCAGCAACGTGTCCAGAGAGACGCCGGCCCAAACGGTGTCGAGCTTCGACCACTTCGTGACGCAGTGGATGTCGGCTGCCACCGTCTCCTGGCGCAGCGCCTGGAACTCGTTCCAAGTCCACCGCGCTGCGGGTCCGCCCGGCCCGCGGATCGTGAAGTCCCAGGTGGCGAGCGAAGTGCGCGGCGTCGGGCCGGCCGCGAGAACCGGGAAATCCTTCGTCTCGTACTGGCCGGGAGGCAGCCTGCGCGCGGTCGCCTCGCCGGGACGGCGACCGCGAAAGCCTCTGGAGACGATGGGCTTGCTCACGACGCGTGGTCGCGCGTCAGAAGCCCGCGAGGCCCTGCGGGCTGTTGTAGGGGATGCTCGCGCCACTCACCTCTTTGAGTGAGCCGTCCGGCTGCGTGGCGTAGCCCACCAAGCGCGAGGCGTTGCCGTAGATCTGGTACAGATACGCGCCATCCGGCGTGAGCCAGCAATCGCTCGGCCCGCTGCTGACGTCGCCGCAGAGCGCGCGAAAGGTGCCGTCTCCCGGAACCTTCGGACACGCGGGATCCTTCGCGATCTCCAGACCCCGCCCGTTGATGCGGTAGCTGCTGATGTTGCTGTAGCCGAAGTTCGTCGCGTACACGGTCCGGTCGTCGGGCGAGACGGCCAGCCAGCACAGCTCGGACGGCTGGCCCGCGCTGGTGTCGATCTTCACGAGCGGCCCGATGTCGAGCTTGCCGGCGCGGTCGATCGTCCCGATCACGCACCCGTCGCCGACCGCCTCACCGAGCACGAAGGTGTCGGGCTTCCCGTGCAGGAAGGCGATGTAGAACGGCGAGCCGCCGTTCGCGTCGTGGAAGGACGCCGTGCCGAGTGAGCCGTCCCCGCCGACCGGGAACACGACGAGACCGTCGGGGTCGGGCGCATTCGAAGCGATCGACCGGAGTGACCCGCCCGGACGCCGGACCCACAGGATCGGCGATCCGTCGGGATTCGCGCTGGCCGGCTCGTCGAACGTCGTACCGACGAACACGAATCTCCCGTCCGGTGACAGCACGACCATCGTCGAGACCCGGTTCGGCTTGTCGTGCGTATTCACGGTGTGTCGCTCGGGCCGCGCGGACAGCTTTCCGTCGCGGTCCACGGACATGAGCCGAAGGTGATCGGGGCCGAACGAGTGCAGCACGTAGAGCGTGCCGGTGGCCGCTGCGAACGCGAGCGACTTCGCCGTGCCGCTCCTTCCTTCCACCGGGTTGCCCGTCCGCTCGACGGCCAGCAGCGTGAGCTGCCCGTCCTTGCCCACGCGGAAGCTCGACACGGAGTTGTCGCCGCCGTTGGTCGCGAAGAGAAGCTGGCGGTCCTGCGCGAGGATCAGGCTCGCCGCGCCCTCGAAAGAGTTCGGCGCACTCTCCTGGCCGCTGATCGGCTTGAACGTCCCGGAGCCGGCGCCGCCCGTGGCCACGCGTTCCAGCTCGGTCAGCACGCCGCTCGCAGACCAGCGGTAGTGCACGATGGCGTTGCGGAGCTCGTTCGTCTGCATGTAGAGGTGACCGCCAGAGTGATTCGACATTTCCGTTCTCCCGGCTCACGGCCGCTGGACATCGAAAGGAACGTTAGGCGGTGCGCAGCCCGCATTCTTGGCGAGACTTGCGAAGTTCTCGGCGATTCTTGCGGTGCCCGCGAGAGGGCTCGGCGGCCTGGTGCTCCGCTCTTTCGAGGCGAGCAGCCGAACGACCGTGGGCGGAGGCTGGCGACCCAGCCGCGATTCGAACGCGGGACCTTCTGCTCCGGAGGCCGCTCAGGGGGTCTGGCAGCGTCCAGCCTCGTCCAGCCGCGTCTGCAAATCACTAGGGGTCGCAGCCACTTGGTGCACACGGGCTTGTGAGCGTGCGCGGCGTGGGCGGTCGAGTCTGGCGCCGT